>CAJUFI010000013.1:0-65315 GCA_910585665.1 uncultured Acetatifactor sp.
ACTGATTTTACTTCCAGTTTGCACCATTTTTCAGTCTTTACTACCAAAGACAGGTCTTTTGTCAATACCATTGAACAGGCAAATTATATGAAATTATAAGTACGATAAAACTCCCTTGAAATCTTCCCTGCTCCGGGCCGGAAGCCGCTAATAGTAATACATCCCATGCCCTCCGCAGCAGCCACCCCCGAAGCAGCACATATTGCACATCATGAAGGTGCACAGCCACCTGGCGCAGAGATTGCCCACGCCCACCGTTGGATACCCGTACTGGGCCCGCCTCTGCTCATACCAGCTGCCGCCGTTCTCGAACTGTTGCACCAGGCTGCGGTAATCCATATTGTCCGGCTCCATGGCAGAGGCCCGCTTGGCGTGCTCCAGCGCCGCCACATTGTTCCCCAGGCCTGAGTGGGCGATGGCGCTGTAGTAGTACCATCTCGCGTTCCTGTCACGCTCGTTCATGCCGTCCAGCGCAGTCCTCGCCTCCTTATAATAGCCGTTGCGGATATAGTTCCCCGCGGAACGGATATAGTTGTTCTCCTCATAGCCGGTGTCCATCCCCTGGCCGAAGCCGCCGAAGCCCCCAAAGGGACCTCCGAACCCCCAGAACGCGCCGCCCTGGCTGCCATAGCCCTCTTGGCCGCCCTGGCCGCCGGATGAAGCCCCGCCATAGCCGCTTCTGCCGTAACCGTTCCCTGTGTAGCCGGAACCGCCATAGCTCCCGCCGTAACCCGAGGTGCGCTCCTTCATAATCTGCTGATATGCCGCCTGGATTTCCTTGAACTTTTCCTCAGCCTGGGCCTTATTGGGATTGTTCACATTGGCGTCCGGATGGTACTTCCGGCTCAATCCCTTATATGCTTTTTTGATTTCTTCCTCGGTGGCATTTCTGTTTATGCCTAATACGCTGTAAGGATCGTACATAGTTTCCTCCCGCCTATTTTTTATGCCGGATCGGGGCTTTCCAGGGCTGTCATGACCGCTCTAGTTGTCCAGGGCCGTCACCTGGGACTGGCTCTGTTGCCTTTTCTCATGGACGATTTCATACCGGCCCCAGACGCCCGAATACAGGATGTTGCGTAGAATCTCCACATTCTCCAGAATCGGAAGCTTCTCGAATTCTTTGCAGCACTCCGAAATCATCATCATCAGGATGGTCTTGCACTCCTCCTCGAAATCAGGGCTTTCAAATTTCTGCTTCAGCGGATTGGGCATCCCTTTCCGGATGTCCTTCTCCACGTCCTCGTAGGCATCGCACAGATAGATGAATTTCCCCAAGAAGAACCCCAGCCTGCGCAGGTTGTCGGCCCACTCGTCCTCCCGGGCGGCCATGATCTCCGCCATGATTCTGCCGAACAGCCCTGCCAGGGTGTCGATGTCCGCGTCCCCGGACCTCTCCGCATCCGAGAAATCCTGCATCATCAGGCTGATTGTCCGAACCTTGTCCGCGTATTCCTTCTTCAGCCTGCCGGCCTTCGCCTCCAGCATCCTCCCATAGGCATACTTCCCGAACTTCCGCTCGTCCTCCCAGTCATCCTGGCATTTATAACAGGCAAAAAGCATGTTCATGTCCGCGGCGTATTCCGTGAAAATATTGTTCCTGGTCTCATGGCTCTCGAAAGGATGGGCCACGCATTTACAGCTCCCCACGCGGGTCTCCGGCTCATAGAGCCCCGTCAGCAGAATGGCCAGGAAAGTCATGTCATAGCTGAGGGAAAGCTGTCCTAATCCTCCGTACTTCTTCTTCAGTTCCCGGCAGATGCCGCAGTAGTAAGAATGATATATGTCAAACTCCCTGAATTTCATCTCAGACTTATTTACAGCAATATATCCAAACATCGCAGACCTCCATGGATGTCCTTAGCTCCTCTTGATGAACTCGTTCCCGCACTTCCTGCAACTGATCGCGATTCTTCCTTTCCCCCTGGGCACACGGATCTTCTGCTTGCACTTGGGGCATTTATAGATATGGTACTCTTTGCTCTGCAGCAGTTCCTTTTTCTTCTTCAGGAAAAAGCTGCGCACCTTCATCTCCTTTTTCAGGTACCATTGGTTCTCCAGGGTGCGCTTGCTCACATTCCTGGAGAACATCCGGAAATACGCATAAACCATCACCGCCGTTGCCACCAGATAAAATACGCCGCCGCCGAAAAACGAAATCAAAAGGCAGACCATGGCGCAGACCATCAGAAACTGATTGAAACGGTCTGTTCCGTAACGGCCCCACATAAAGCGCTGCATTTTTTCTCTCATACTGATCTCCTCCTCATGAACCCCCACCGACTCTTCCTTTACTGCTACGTAACATTTTAAACTTTTTTATGGGAAATACAATTAAATAACTATAAAGAAAATTTAAAAAAAGCGCGTGCCAAATCATTGACACACGCTTTTTCGCTATGGCGCCGTCACGCCGCCCAATATACGTCAGCCTTCGCTGTTGCCAGCCACGGAAATGTCCCTGGCCAGCACAGAAGGAGCGCCGAACTTTCCGCGGGAGAAGTCCAGGTCCGAGCCCACCTTCTCGATTTCCTTCAGCAGGGTGAAGAAATTGCCGGACACGGTAAAGTTCTTCACCGGGGCGTCCTTTCTGCCGTCCACGATCCGGAACCCCACGGAAGAGAGGGAGAAGTCACCCGTGACCGAATTGGCCCCCGCATGGAGCCCCGTGACTTCCGTCACATATATCCCGCTTCCTGCCGCCGCCAGCATATCCTCCAGGCCGCACTCCACCTCCGCAGGCCGGATAAAGAACGTGAAGGGGCTGGTGCCCACCACAGAGGCGTAGGATGCCTTGCTGGCATTTCCGGTGGATTTCACGCCCGCCACGGCCGCGGTCTTCAGATTGTAGAGCAGCGTGGTCAGCGTGCCGTTCTCCACCACATTCTTCGCATATGTGGCGACGCCCTCCCCGTCGAAAGTCCTCTTGGTCACGCTGTCCTTGTACAGGGGATCGTCCACGATGGTGATGATGTCCGCCGCCACCTTTTCGCCTTCCTTGCCCTTCAGCAGGGACATTCCCTTCTGGGCCTGCTCCGCGGAAAACACGTCGGAATAGGTGCCCAGCAGCGTAGCCATGGCCTTGTTGGAAAAGACCACTGTGTACTGTCCGCTGGGGACGCTTCCGGCTCCGATGGTGGACAGGGCCTCCTCCACAGCCTTTCCGGCGATTTCCTTCATGTCAAAATCCTGCAGTCTCCCGCGTTTATCCTCGCTGCCATCGTACATCTCCCCGCCGTCGGACACCAGGGCTATGCCGAAACCCACCGTGTAGGAAACCTTGTCCTCCAGATCCAGGCCGTTGGAGTTGCACAGCGCGTATCTTTCCGATACATGTCCCAGATAGCTTTGCGTCCCGTCCGCCACCCGGGAGTCCACCTGGTACATCTCTTTCTGCAGATTCAGGGCCGCGTCCACCAGCGCCGTGCCGTCAGGCGCTTCGCACTGTCCTTTCTCCAGGGAGGCATAGGCGTCGCCTTTGTGATGGAGAGGGGATTCCTCCTGGCTTTCAATGGATCTGGCGTTGTCCACGGCCCGGCTCACCAGAGATGCCGCTTCCTCCGCCGTCAGATTCTCTGTGGAGGCGTATCCGGCCCGGCCGTCTATGATGCAGCGCAGGCAGATGCCCATGCTGTCCTCGATGCTGTAGCCCTTCACTTCCTCCTTGAATATCTCCACGGAAGTGGATTCGCTCTCTGTATAATATAATTCGTAATCCGCAATCCCCTCACGGGACGCTATCCGGATTACCTCTTCCTTAAACTCCTGATATGTCATTTGATTACCCATACCTTTCTATATCCTGAAATTTCCCGCCATGCCGCTTCGGCGGCACAGACACTCAATGAACCGATGCTTCCTTCCGTTCACTCTACCGTCTTGCCATCCTCAGCGTCCGCCTACCGTGATGGAGGACACGCGAATCAGGGGCTGTCCCACGTCCGTAGGGATGCTTCCGGAAGACGCGCCGCACATCCCCTGGGCCCTGGCCACGTTCTTTCCCACCATGTCGATGTTCATGATGATATCCGATCCTTTGCCGATCAGGCTCGCGCCCCGGACAGGCTCGCAGATTTTGCCGTTCCTGATGATATACCCTTCCCTCACCGAGAAGTTGAACTGTCCTGTGGTAGGGTTCACGGAACCGCCGCCCATGCTCTTGGCGTAGAGGCCGTACTCGATGGAACCGATGATATCCTCATCGCTGTCCTGGCCCGCTGCGATATATGTATTGGTCATCCGGGAGGTGGGCTCGAACCGATAGCTCTGACGTCTGGAATTTCCCGTGGACTCCATCCCCATTCTGCGGCCGTTCAGCTTGTCTATCATATAGCTCTTCAGGATGCCGTTCTCAATCAATACGTTTTTCCGTGAAGGAGTGCCCTCATCATCGATATTTATGGAGCCCCAGCCGTTGGGGATGGTTCCGTCATCGATGGCGGTCACCTTGGGATTGGCAATCTGGGTCCCCAGCTTATCCACGAACTGGGACTGTCCCAGGGCCACACAGGACGCTTCCAGAGAATGGCCGCAGGCCTCATGGAAAATGACGCCGCCGAATCCGTTCTCAATGGCCACGGGCATGGTGCCGGCCTTGCAGTATCCCGCGTGGAGCATGGTGACGGCCTGTTTCGATGCCTTTTTCCCCAGCTCCTTGGGGTCGAAGTCCTCGAACAGCTCCAGCCCCTTCCTTGACCCCGGGGCCTCGCTGCCTGTCTGGTTCTCTCCATCCTTGCTGGCGACGGAGGACACGGATACTCTGCTGCGGATCTGCCTGTCCTGGGCGAAGAGTCCCTCGCTGGTGGCAATCAGGATATTGTGGTCTACTTCCAGGAAATTGCCGTTCACCTGGACGATTTCATCGCTGTAGTCCTTTGCCGCCTGGCATACCTCGCGCAGATAGTCTATCTTTTCGGAATTCTCCACTCCCCCGGGGACGATCCTCACCGGATGGATGTCTCCGAAAAGCCGTTCTCTCAGCACGATGTCTTCTATCGCCGCCGTTCCCGTCAGGGCGTCCGCCACCTTGGAAGCGCACTGCAGCACTGCTTCCGGCGCCAGGGACGAGGCTGAACCGGACACGCACCTGGTTCCCTTGAAGATGCGGATGCCTACGCCGGATATGACCGCATCGCCGATTTTATCCGTCTTACCGGATATGATGTTGATGTTCTTGCTTAAGGTGTGCTCCGCAAATACCTCCGCATAGTCCGCGCCGGTAGCCAGAGCCCGCCTCAGGGCTTCCTTTGCCAGTTCCTTTGATAACATAAAATACCTCCTCTGCATTTTATCTGATATATTGCTGATTTTTATATTATACTCGTGAACGCATTTAATTGCCGCTTTCAGCTCTGGATTGTTGATGCGTTCAACGTTTACTGTGCAGACGGCAATTAATTACGTTTGTGGGTATGAATCGATGTTTTTTCGATTAAAATAAAACGATTTTTCCGATTACCGGAATTCTGCTCACCAGATGTCCCAGGAACATGCACACTGCAAAGATTCCGATCGACATCACCGGGATTGAAAGCGCCACCGGAAACGCAATTACCTTAATTCCCAAAAGATTCAGCTTTTCGATGAAGAAAGGGTGTATCATGTATACGAAAAAAGTGCTTTTCGCCATCATCGAGATACCGCCTGAATCCGTCAAACGCCGCGGCAGCTCCAAATGCTTGAAAAATACAAATACCGCAGCGCTGATTATCAATACATTGATATTACTGGGGCTGAACCAGCGTTCGTCATAGGTGGAAGATGCCCTGCAATCTGCTATCGTCCTCCACATCGTGAATAGGAGGGCCCCCATTCCGGATACATACAGCGCATATCTCCAGCCTCTGGGCAAAGCAATTTTGTCAAGCCAGAATCCTCCTACAAAATAACCGATATACCCTGTCAACAGATAGAGATGCATGCCCGCCACGAACGCAAGCGCTCTGCCCCCCCAGGAAGCACTGTCGCAATCACGAACTGGACAGTGACCCAAAGCAGAAAAAAATACCCCGCAATCCTGATATCCTCACATATTTTTCTCAAAATCGGAAGAATCAGGTAGAATCCAAGCAAATCCAGAAGATACCACATATGCGCATGCCCCGTTACCAGCCGGTTGACCGCACTGGACCACATCTCCGGGCCCACACTGCTCCACCCAGACAGGACTCCATGGAACAGCACGCTCTGGAACCCATAAAAAAACGACCAGATAAAAAAGCACGCCGCCAGTTTGACAGTCTTCTTCACCCACTTGTCCACAGAAAAGCTTTTATCCGGATCCAACACAAAAAGCCCGCTCAGCATAAAAAACACAGGGACGCCAAATCTGGTCAGGCTGTTATACACGGTCATGGTGGCAAAATCTTTGCTTTCCACATCTACCGCATGCCAATAGCTGCCGGAAACATGGAGCAACACGATTGCAAAACAGGAAACCACACGCAATAAGTCATATTTTACGATTCTCTTCATCTCTGATCTACCCAAGCCAAAAAGCAGAAAATCCCCCGCCGAACGTTTCGGAACGGCCAGGGGATTGCTGGTTTCTATTTCTGAGCCACATCTTTCATGGAGAAGCTGATTCTTCCCATTCTGTCCTTGCCCAGGCATACTACGGTGACCACATCGCCCAGGGTCAGCACGTCCTCCACGCGGTTGATCCTCTCTCTGGCAATCTTGGAGATATGGACCATCCCCTCCTTGCCGGGAGCGAACTCCAGGAACGCGCCGAATTCCTTGATGCTGACTACCTTGCCCTGGAATATCTGGCCCTCCTCGAAATCCGTCACGATCATCTTGATCATTTCTATAGCCTTGTCCATCATTTCCTTGTCGGTGCCGCATACGGACACGTTTCCGTCATCGGTGATGTCGATTTTCACGCCGGTGCGGGCAATAATCTCATTGATGGTCTTGCCCCTCTGGCCTACCACATCGCCGATTTTCTCAGGATCGATCTGGATGGAGACAATCTTGGGCGCATAGGGGCCTACCTCCGGCCTGGGGGCGGAGATGGCGGGCTTCATGCAATTGTCCATGATGAAGAGCCTAGCCTCGCGGCATCTTGCGATAGCGCCCTCCACGATGGGCCTGGTCAGTCCGTGAATCTTGATATCCATTTGGATGGCGGTGATGCCCGCCGTGGTGCCGGTCACCTTGAAGTCCATATCGCCGAAGAAGTCCTCCAGCCCCTGGATATCGGTCAGCAGCACAAAATCCTCATCTGTCTCTCCCGTCACCAGGCCACAGGAAATGCCCGCCACCATCTTCTTGATGGGCACGCCTGCCGCCATCAGGGACATGCAGGAAGCACAGGTGGAGGCCATGGACGTGGATCCGTTGGACTCGAAGGTCTCGGATACGGTACGGATGGCATAGGGGAACTCCTCCTCGCTGGGCAGCACCGGAATCAGCGCCCTCTCGGCCAGCGCGCCGTGGCCGATCTCACGCCTTCCGGGTCCGCGGGAAGGCTTGGTCTCGCCCACGGAATAGGAAGGGAAATTATAGTGGTGCATATATCTCTTGCTCACTTCGTTCTCGTCCAGGCCGTCGATTCTCTGCTGCTCGGACAGAGGCGCCAAGGTACACACATTGCAGATTTGGGTCTGGCCGCGGGTGAACATAGCGGAGCCATGTACCCGGGGAATGATGTCCACTTCGGCTGCCAGAGGACGGATCTGGGTAATCTCACGGCCATCGGGACGCTTATGATCCTTCAGAATCATCTTGCGCACGGTCTTCTTCTCATACTGATAGACCGCCTCTCCCAGCAAAGCGAGCCACTCCTCCTTCTCAGCGAAGGACTCCTCCAGCTTCGCCGTCAGGTTCCGGATGTTCTCCTCTCGGGTCTGCTTGTCATCCGTGAAGACTGCCACTTCCATCTCCTCAGGCGGCACAATCTTCCTGATCTCCTCGAACATTTCCTCCGGGATGGCGCAGCTGGTGTAGGAATGCTTGGGCTTGCCCACCTCAGCCACGATTTTGTCGATAAAGGCGATGATGGTCTGGTTGACCTCATGGGCCTTGTAGATGGCCTCAATCATCTTCTCCTCCGGAACCTCGTTGGCGCCGGCCTCGATCATGATGACCTTCTCTTTGGTGGAAGCCACGGTCAGGTTCAGGTCGCCGTTCTTCCACTGCTCCTGGGAAGGATTGACTACAAACTCACCGTCCACCATGCCCATCTGGGTCATGGCACAGGGGCCGTCAAAGGGGATGTCCGAAATGCAGGTGGCAATCGCCGCACCCAGCATGGCAACCAGCTCCGGGCGGCAGGCGGGATCCACGCTCATGACCATGTTGTTCAGGGTCACGTCATTGCGGTAATCCTTGGGGAACAGCGGGCGCATGGGCCTGTCGATGACACGGCTGGTCAATACGGCGTTCTCGCTGGCCTTCCCCTCTCTCTTGTTGAAGCCGCCGGGTATCTTGCCCACCGAATACAGCTTCTCCTCAAACTCCACGCTCAGCGGGAAAAAGTCGATTCCCTCTCTGGGCTTCTCGGACGCGGTCGCGGTGCTGAGCACCACCGTGTCCCCGTAATGCATGAACGCACACCCGTTGGCCTGCTTGCCTACACGGTTGATATCGACTTTCAATGTGCGTCCGGCCAGTTCCATCTCATAGCTCTGGTACATAATTTCTTCCTCCATTCCGCCGCGCGGACGCGGCTCTTCTCTATAGGCAAACGGATTCTTCACCCGCCGCCTTGAATCAGGAACAGAAGGTGCCGAAACTACTGAAAAAAATACGCCTGAAGCCGCACTCTTTTCAGCGGTCTCGGGACTTTCTTCTGTTCCAAATTTTCAGTTTCGAAAAAGGAGATTCATAAAAAAGTGCCTGCGGCACCTTATGATTCCATATCCGTCTGGCAACGGACTTTCTTATAAGGTAAATAAGCAGACCCGGGATGCTCTGCATCTCAAGTCTGCTCCGTTTACCTCTGTCTTATTTCCTCAGTCCAAGCTTCTCAATCAAAGCACGATATCTCTCGATATCTCTCTTCTTCAAATATTCCAAAAGACCGCGCCTCTGGCCTACCATCTTCAGCATGCCGCGGCGGGAATGATGATCCTTGGGGTTCACCTTCAGATGCTCTGTGAGCTCCTGAATACGTGCGGTCAGCACTGCCACCTGTACCTCCGGAGAACCGGTGTCACCAGGCGTTCTGGCATACTCATTCATAATGTTCGTCTTTTTTTCCTTAGAAATCATTTCTCTTTCCTCCTAAACTTTTGACCGCCTGACACTAAGACCGGGCCGGAATCTCCCTGATCCGAGCATCGGCTGCGACGAGCCTTCTCGTCTTTCACACTTTGCTATCATAACACATTACCTAAATAATGTAAACCCTATTTTAAAGATTTGATTCCTTTTCGAATCCATTTCCTGCCCTCGCATCAATTCTGCAGGATCCTCACATACTTCACCGGGGAACGGTAATTATATTTGCTGATTTTGATTCCCGTCTTTTTGTTGCTGGCATGCACTACCTGGCCGTTGCCAATATAGATGGCCACATGATTGATGGTGCCCCTGCTGTTCCCATAGAAAATCAGATCGCCGGGCTGCAGGTCCCCTGCGGATATCTTTGTGCCGTAGCCTGCCTGGGAACCAGAGTGATGGGGCAGGGATACGCCGAACTTCTTGAACACGCTCATCACGAAGCCGGAACAGTCAGCACCGTTCGTCAGGCTGGTGCCGCCGTACACATAGCGGTTGCCCACGAACTGCTTCGCATACTCCACCAGCTCCACGCGGACATCGGACACACCGAGGCCGTACAGGAGCTCTGTCATGGTGATGGCAGTGTCAAGCCGTTCCGTGACGGTCACATATTCCTCGGATACATATGCCTCGTCGCTGTCGATGGCCACTTTGATCCATCCCTCCAGCGTCTCCACATACTCCAGCTCTTCCCCCTGAGGCACCTGTGTCAGGACAGCGCTCTCCGTGTTAGGCTCCTCCCGCACATTCAGGCCGTCCGTATTGACCAGGACCACCGTGCGCACCAGCTCATTGGCCTTCAGCTTGGCATCCGGGCCGGTCAGGAGGTAATCCAGGCTCACATAGCCCTCTACCTCGCCGGATTTGACATATGCCCAGCCGTCCGCGCTCTCCAATACTTCACAGGCCGAATCCTTCGGCATCTTCCCCACCATCTTGCCGTCGGTGGAAGGGGTGGCTCGCACATTCAGGTTCCCGCTCTCCACATTGGCGATGCCTATGTTCGTATAGCCCCACGCCGCTCCCTGGGCCTGCTGGGCCAGCTGGATGTACTCCTCCGTGGACCGGCTGGTCTCCAGTACAGTGGTCACGCCGGCCGCCAGCATCAGCTTTCCGTCATCTTCCGCGGCATAGGCCGACAAAGGGCACAATGCCATGCAGAGCATCAGGCCCGCGGAAGCCGCCGCTATCTTCTGGTTCTTCAATTGTCTCATGTATATCCCCTTCCGTCCGCTCCGGCGGACATCCTGACTTAACGTTCCCTCTCGCATCTCTCAACCTTTCAGTTATATCGCGTCATACAACATAATTTCTTAAAGATTTGACAGAATTATTACGAATTTGTTACATCTAAAGGAAATTATACAGGCAGGGGCTTTTTCTGTCAACCGTTTTATGACATTTTTTTAATATTTTTCGATTCAGGTCTCTTCCGTGTCCCTCTCCGCCGCTATGACCGCAAACGCGATGTTGGTGGCATGGTCCGCCACGCGCTCCAGGCCGGAGGCGATATCGGAGAACATCATGCCCGCCTCCGGGGAGCACTCCCCCCTGGTCAGGCGCTGTACATGGGCTCTCTGCATCTCCTTCTCCTTGGCGTCCACTTTGTCCTCCAGGCCGATGATCTCCCGCATATGGCTCTCATCGCTTCTGGCGAACATGTCCATGGAATAGCGGATCAGTTTGATGACCATGTCCAGCAGCTCGCCCAGCTCGCCCTGGGCCTCCTTGCTGATGACGATGCCTGACTCTTTGCGCTGTCTGGCCGCGTCTGCCACATTCTCCGCGTGGTCTCCGATCCGCTCGATGTCGTTCACCACATGGAACAGGGCGCCCAGGCTCTTCAGATCCTCGATGGGCAGGGTAGTCTGGTTGATCTTCACCAGATAATCCGTAATCGCGTGGTTCAGGAAATTGATGTTCTTCTCCACCTCATAGACTTCCGCGATGTCCTCCTCGTCCAGCGTAATCAGGGCATTCATGGCCCGGGTCAGGTTCTCGCTGGCCAGGGAAGCCATACGGTCAAGCTCCTTCACCACCTCCACCACCGCGGTGGCAGGGTTGAAGACAACTTTGTCGCCTATGTATTTCAGCTGATAGCACTCGCGGTAATTGACCTTTTCGTCCTCTCCGGGCACGCACAGGCAAGACAGCTTCACAATCCATTTCGAGAACGGGAACAGGATGATCACCTGGAAAATCTTGATGATGGTATGCGCATTGGCCACGAAGCGCCCCTTATCCGAAGAGACGGTCCAGATCATCTTCATCACCAGCTCCTCTGCCAGGAACAGGATGACATATATGATCACCGTGCCGATCACATTGAACCAGAAATGAATCAGGGCGGCCCGCTTTGCGTCCTTCTTGCCGGAGAGGGACGCCAGCAGCGCCGTGGTGCAGGCACCGATGTTACAGCCCAGGATGATGTAAAAAGCCACATGGAGCGCCAGCAGGTCCTGGTTCGCCAGCAGCAGCACGATGCTGACCGTCACAGAGGAACTCTGGATGACCGTGGTCAGAAGCAGCCCCACCAGCGTGGCCATGAAAGGATTCTGCAGCGAACCGATCAGGTTCACTACCTCCGGCACGTCCCGCATGCCGGCCATAGAGCCCGACATGGTGCTCAGTCCCAGGAACAGGACGCCGAACCCTATGATGATGTCCGCAAATTTCTTGATCTTCTCATTTTTGCAGAACATGGCGGCCAGCACCCCCACCAGCAGGATAAGGGGCGCGTAGGCTGACAGGTTGAAGGACACCAGCTGCGATGTGACTGTGGTACCGATATTGGCACCGAAGATCACTCCCGCCGCCTGGTACAGGTTCATCAGCCCCGCGTTCACGAAGCTGACCACCATAGCCGTACAGGCAGAGGAGGACTGGATAATGGCAGTGAACACGACGCCCACCACCATGCCCGAAAAACGGTTGGTGGTGAAGATCTCCAGGATACGCCGCAGCTTGGCGCCGGCGACCTTCTCTATGGAATCGCTCATCACGCGCATGCCGAACAAAAAGAGCCCCAGGCCTCCTGCCATTGACAAAATGATATTTGCGCTCATCTGATTTTCTCCCGAATCGTATCTTTATTTTATGCTTTGACGTATACTTCTAAATTTTTCCACCTGTGCGGTTGCAATCCAATGTTTTGTCTGCATGCAAGCTATTGCAATGCAGACGGGCCTACAATATTTTTCCTGCGGCGATATCTTCCTTCAGCTGTTCCCGCAGGGCTTCCACGCTTTGGAAGCGCCGCTCCGGCCTCCGGAAGGCGCAGAGATACACCTCTATCTGCTCTCCATAGAGATCCCCGGCAAAATCATATAGATAGGACTCCACGCCTATGACGCTCTCCCGGGTGACCGTTGGCTTATTCCCCACGTTGCTGATGGCGCGGTATACCTTATCCTTGTGTCGCACTCGGGAGAGGTAGACTCCCTTCGGCGGCAGGAGCTTTTCGTCCCTGGGCAGAATGTTCACCGTAGGGAATCCCAGCGTGCGGCCCAGCTGCTTCCCCGGAACCACCTGCCCTGCCACCAGATAAGGCATCCCCAGCAGGCGCTCCGCCGACTCCATGTCCCCGCTCTCCACCTGGGCGCGCACAAGGGTAGAGCTCACTTCCCGGCCCTCCAGGCACACCTTGCCTATGGTCTCCACCGCAAAGCCGAGCCCGGGCCCTAATTTCCGCAGAAGAGCCGCGTCCCCTGCCCCCTTCGCGCCGAAAGACAGATCCGTCCCCGCGGCAAGGAAGCGCACCTGCATCTGCCCGGCGAGGATTTCCCTCGCAAACTCCTCCGGCGGCGTAGCAGCCGTCCTGTCATTCAGCGGAAACTCAATCAGGACATCCACGCCCATCCGCTGGAACAGGAGGCGCTTCTCTTCCTTCGTCGTCAGCTCCTTCCCGTCCGGGCAGCCGAAAAAGACCGCCGGAGGCGGGTCGAACGTAAAGACGCAGGCCGCCAGGCCGTCCTTTTTGCGGGACAGGATTTCCTCCAGCAGCCTTCTGTGGCCGATGTGCACCCCATCGAATTTCCCGATGGCGGCCGCTGTCTCCCTCCCCAGTTGAATCTGTGTCGTGCCAGCAATGATTTCCAAGCGTAAATCACTCTTTCTCCAAAAACATTTTCACGGGCCTGTACCATCCCCGGGCCGTCTCATAGGCGTAAATGCCCGCGAAGCTTCCGTCCGGCCGATGCATCCTGACCCACTGCCCTTCCTCGTAAGCCCTCTGCTCCGCCGTCTGCCCCGGTAGGACGGCATTGCCATTGTCCAGCAGCCTGCAGGCGCCTTCGCTCACATGCAGCACGGGGCAACCACCGAACACGCTTTCGGTGGAAAGGACCGCCGACTGCAGGCTGCCCGCGTCTTTTCGCTGCTGCAGCTCCTCCAGCAGATAAGCGCCTTCCAGCGAAAACCCGCCCACTCTGGTGCGGCGCAGGCTCTTCATGGTGCCGCCGCAGCCAAGCCGCTCCCCCATGTCCGCGCAGAGGGTCCTGATATAAGTCCCCTTGGAACAGACCACCCGCAGACCTACCTCCGGCAGCCTGCAATCCAGTATCTCCAGCTCGCGGATTTCCACAGGCCTGGCTTTCCGCTCCACTTCTTTTCCGGCCCGGGCCAGCTCATAAAGCTTCTTGCCGTCCACTTTCAGCGCGGAATACATAGGCGGCACCTGCAGATACTCTCCCACAAAGGATGCCGCCGCGCTCCGCACCTGCTCCTCTGTAAGCGCCACATCCCGCCGCGCCGTCACCTGTCCCGTCACGTCCTGGGTGTCAGTCTCCACCCCTAAAAGGAGCCGTGCCACATATTCCTTGTCCTTGTCGGCAAGCATATCGCACAGCTTCGTGGCGTTTCCCAGGCATACGGGCAGCACTCCCGTGGCCATGGGATCCAATGTGCCCGTATGGCCGATCTTCCGCTGGCCGCAGATGCCCCGCATCTTCGCCACCACGTCATGGGAGGTGAATCCGGCTGCCTTATCAACAACCACTATCCCGTTCATCATGTTCCGATTCCCATTTCTTCAATGCTTTCTCAATATGTAAAGACAGATTGTTCACACAGTCATGGAAAGTTCCCGTCAGATTGCATCCCGCGGCACGGGCATGTCCACCGCCGCCGAAATACGCGGCCACCTCCGCCACATTGAGCTTCTCGCTGGAACGCAGGCTCACCTTGTACTCCAGCACGTTTGTCTCATACATGAAAATGGCGCAGTCCACCCCTTCGATATTGCGCAGCTGGCTCACGATGCCGTCCAGATCCTTGGGCTCCACATTGTAGAAATCCATCGTCTTGCGGTCAATCGCGCTGACGATGCAGGCGCCGTCCAGGAAGCGGATACTCTCCATGAGCGCCCTGCCCATGACCTGGGCCTGTACATAAGTCTTCTGATAGAAGGTCTCCGCAATCAGCTTCGGAAAGTCAAATCCATATCCGATCAGCTTCGCCGCTTTCTCCAGGGTGGCAGGAGTGGTATTGGAATACTGGAACACGCCCGTGTCATGGATGATCCCCGCATACAATGCCATGGCCAGTTCCCTGTCCAGCCGCTCCGTATCCATCAGATCATATATCAACTCACTGGTGGATCCCACCTCCGGCCGGATATGATTCAGCTGGCCGCATCCCTTATTGCTGACATGATGGTCGATATTGATCGTCTTGCCCGCTGTATTGTAATACTTCTGCGCTTCTCCCAACCTGTCGGCGGCGCAGTCCAGCACGAAGAACACGTCAAAAGGGGGTTCTTCGGGGAAATCGGAATCGATCTCCCCGAACCCCTTGATATCCTTGAATATATCCGCGGGTCTCTCCAGAAATACCTGCACCTCTGCCGCAGGGAAACATTTCTCCAGATACTGCCACAAGCCAAGGCAGGCGCCCACACAATCGCCGTCCGGCCTGACATGCCCGCTGATGCCGATCCGTTTTGCGTCTTTGCATTCTTTCAATAAATCCAAGCTCATCTACCCCTCATTCTTCTTCCAAGTCAACTTCAACCGAATCTTCCTGGCCGTCCTCCGGCTCTTCCTCACCGCGCAGCTTTGCATTCTCATCATCCCGCGCGATGACCTCGTCAATCCTGTGGGACATGTTCACCCCATACTCAATGGACTGATCCATGATGAAGGTAATCTCAGGCGTGTTGCGCAAGTTGATCTCCCGGGCCAGCCTGTTGCGCATGAAGCCCACCGCGCTCTGCAGTCCCTCCAGCGTGGCTTTCCTGACTTCTTCATCGCCAAGCACGCTGATCCAGGCCTTGCAGCTCTTCAGATCCGGAGCCACCTCCACCGCCACTACGCTTGTCCACGGACTGATCCGGGGATCCTTGATTTCCCCCCGGATAGCCTCTGCCAGGACGCGCTGCACTTCCCCGTTGATACGGGTATTCTTCACACTATTTTTTCTCATACACCATTCCTATCCGCAGACGGCCAGGCCGCCTGTAAAAAATGTCCATCCATCCAAGCCGCCAAGCCGGCCTCCCTTGCACCCCGATTGGAATGCAGTGAAGCGCTTTCCCGCCTTAGCAGAACTCCTCAGCGTGGTACTTCGACCATGATATAGGCCTCCACCGTATCCAGCTCCTGAATCTGGTCGAATCCTTCGAATACAAGGCCGCACTCAAAGCCTTCCTTCACTTCCTTCACATCGTCCTTGAATCGCTTCAGCGAAGCCAGGCCGCCCTCGTAAATCTGCTCTCCCTCTCTGGAGATGCGGATCTTGCAGCCTCTCTGGAAGATGCCGTCCGTCACATAGGAACCGGCAATGTTTCCAATCTGAGAAGCCTTGAATATCTGACGAATCTCTGCGTGTCCGATGACTTTCTCCTCGAACACAGGATCCAGCATGCCCTTCATGGCAGCTTCCACGTCCTCAATCGCCTTATAGATGACCTTGTACAGCCTTACATCCACGCCCTCGTGCTCCGCCGTAGTCTTCGCAGTGCTGTCAGGCCTTACATTGAAGCCGATGATGATTGCGTTGGAGGCGCTGGCCAAAGTCACATCCGACTCATTGATCGCTCCTACGCCGCCATGGATGCATTTGACTACAACCTCGTCATTGGACAGCTTCAGCAGGGACTGTTTCACAGCCTCCACGCTTCCCTGCACATCCGCCTTCACAATCAGGTTCAGTTCCTTCAGATTGCCCTCCTTGATCTGGGAGAACAGATCGTCCAGGGACATCTTCGTCTTGGTCTCCTCCAGCTTCTTCTCCTTGTTCTGTGCCAGATAGGTCTCGGCATAGGACTTGGCCGTCTTGTCGTTCTCGTGGGCCAGGAACACCTCGCCTGCGCTGGGCACGTCGGACAATCCCAATATCTCCACCGGCATGGACGGCGTCGCCTCCTTGACCCGCCTGCCCTTGTCATCGATCATGGCCCTTACCTTGCCGTAGCAGGCACCTGCGGAGATGAAATCTCCCACATGCAGCGTGCCCTTCTGTACCAGGACGGTGGCCACAGGGCCTCTTCCCTTGTCCAGCTCCGCCTCGATCACCAGGCCTCTGGCCCGTCTCTCCGGATTCGCTTTCAGCTCCAGGATATCCGCCGTCAGCAGTATGGTCTCCAGCAGATTCTCGATGCCGTCGCCGGTCTTGGCGGAGACAGGGACGAATTCCGTATTGCCGCCCCAATCGGTGGCGACCAGCTCATACTCTGTCAGTTCCTGCTTCACCCGCTCGATGTTGGCAGAGGGCTTATCTATCTTGTTCACGGCCACCACGATTTCGATACCCGCCGCTTTCGCGTGGCTGATGGCCTCTACCGTCTGGGGCATCACGCCGTCGTCCGCCGCCACCACCAGGATTGCGATATCCGTAGCGTTTGCTCCGCGCATACGCATGGCAGTGAAGGCCTCATGCCCGGGCGTATCCAGGAACGTGATCCTGCGCCCGTCCACATTTACAGTATACGCACCAATGTGCTGTGTGATACCACCGGCTTCCTTGTCGATGACATGGGTCTTCCGGATGGTATCCAAAAGCGAGGTCTTGCCGTGGTCTACATGGCCCATGACACAGATGACGGGCGGCCTCTCCCGCATGGAAGCCTCGTCCTCCTCGTCCTCCTTCAGCAGTTCCTCTATGATGTCCACCTTGACTTCCCTCTCGCAGAGGATATCGTACTCCATGGCGATATTCTCCGCGTCCTCATAGGAAATCTCCTGGTTCACCGTCACGATCTTGCCTTCCAGGAACAGCTTCTTCACGATTGCAGAAGGCTGCACCTTCATCTTCTCAGCGAATTCCTTGATGGTAATCGTCTCCGGCAAAGTGATCACTTTGATGACTTCCTCTGCCGCCTCTTCCTTCTTCTTTTCGGGCCTGATGAATCTGCCCGGCTTATTCTTCAATGCCTCGTCTTCTTCGTAGATGTGGTCTTTCCTGGAGCGCTTGCCCTTCTCCTGGCTGCTTGCGCGCCTCTTTTCTTCCTCGCGCTTCTTCTCCATATCCTTTGCAGGAGCTTCTCCAGCGAAGCCCTTGCCCGGTCTGTTATCTCTGTATCCGGTTCCCTGTCCTCCATTGCCTCGACCGTCACGCGTACTGCCGTTGAAATTACGGCTGCCGCCCGGACCAGCTCCCGGACCGCGGCGATCGCCCATGCCGCTGCCAGCACCAGGCCTGCCGCCTCTCTGATATCCATTCTGTCTGTCGCCTTGTGGTCTGCCATTCTGGCCTCCTCTTGACTGGAACTGTCCCCGGTCCGTCCTTCCCTGGCCGCCCTGGGAACCGCTGCCCCGGCTGCCGCCCTGGCCGCGGTTGTCACGGCTCCGGTTCTCCTGGCCGTCCTGACGTCTGTCGCCCTGATAGCGGCCCTCTCTGGCAGGTCTGTCCTGACCGTTCCCCGCATTCTGGGGCCTGCCGCCCTGATGTCTGTCATTCTGGCGTCTGTCGCCCTGGGGCCTGTCGTTCTGGTTCCTCTCGCCCTGGGGCCTGTCGTTCTGGTTCCTCTCGCCCTGGGGCCTGTCGTTCTGGTTCCTCTCGCTCTGAGGCCTGTCGTTCTGGTTCCTCTCGCCCTGGGGCCTGTCGTTTTGGTTCCTCTCGCCCTGGGGCCTGTCGTTCTGCGGACGCTCGTTCTGGGCATTCGCGTTCTGACGGCGCTCCTCCTGGGGCTTCTTGACAGGCGCTTTCGCCTCTGTCTCCCGCACAGGAGCCGTCACCGGCGCCTGTGCCTCCGCCTTGCGCTCCTGGACCTGCTCAGGACGCGGCTTCGGCTGCTGGGGTTTCGGCGGAACCATCTGGACTGCAGGCGTCGGAGACGGCGGCGTCAAAGGCTTGATAGGACGCACCGGCTGCTGCGCCTGCGTCCTGCGGTCATTGCGGCCGCTCTGCTGGGACTTTCCCTGCTGTCCGCCCTGGCCGTTCTGCCGCCTGGCGTTGCCGCCCTGTCCCTGTGCCGGGCGCTGCCCCTGCATCCTGGAGTTCTGAGGATTGTTCACAACGATGATAGTCTTCTTCTTTTTCGGCACGCCATTTGCCGGCGCGTCCGCCGCCTTCGCAGGCTTTGTCTTCTCCTTCGCAGGAGTTTTGGCTGTCTCTTCTTTTACCATTTCTTCCTTTGCCGTCTCTTCCTTTGCCGTTTCTTTCTTTATGGGCGCTCCTGTCTTCTCCGGCGCGCTCTTTGCGCCCTTGCCGAATGCCCTGCGCACCAACTGTGAGGCATCTTCATCAATAGAGCTCTGCGCAGCTTTCGCTTCTATCCCCTTTTCCTGCAAAAAGCCCAATATGTCTTTACTTTGCACCTCTAGTTCCTTTGCAAGCTCATGTACCTTTATTTTCGCCATGCTTCCCTCCATTTCTGCCTCAAACGGCGTTTTGATTCTCTTTCAGCTGTTTCATGATCACGTCCGCTAATCCTGCGTCACATACGCCCAGCGATGACCTGAAGTCCTTCCCGATAGCCCTTCCAAGCTCCTGCTTCGTCCCGAAGATTTCCACAGGGACTCCGTAATAGGAACACTTGTCAGTGAACAACTTCCTGGTGTTGCCCGACGCATCCTCCGCAATGATTACCAGCATGGCGGAGCCTTTTCTGATTGCATCCAGGGTCTGGAATTCGCCGCTGACCAGGTTGCGGCCTTTCATGGCGATTCCTAAAAGCGATAAGATTCTATTCTGCTTCAAGCTTCTCAAACTCCCCCTCTAAAGTATCATACACTTCACTTGGAATACTCATTTTGAAGGAGCGCTCCAGGCCCTTGTTCTTCCTGGCCTTGAGCAGGCATTCCCTGCTCTTACAAACATATGCGCCTCTTCCGTTCTTTTTGCCTGTTACGTCCAGACAGATTTCATTTTCGGCAGTCTTCAGGACCCTCATCATGTCCCGCTTTCCCTTCATCTCGCCGCAGCCCACACACTGCCTTAAAGGAACCTTTTTTGCCATATATATTCTTTACTCCTCATCCACGGTCTCAGATTCGCCGTCCTCATCGTACTCCGGCCCTTCATATACGGTATTTCCGTCATAATTCTGCGGTTCTTCGTAGGTTCCGTCTTCCTCATAGCCCGCAGATTCTTCGTAAATCCCGCCTTCCTCATAGCCCGCAGGCTCTTCATAGGTTCCGTCTCCTTCATAGCCCGCAGTTTCTTCGTAGGTCCCGTCTTCCTCATACCCTGCCGGTTCTCCGTAGGCCTCCTCCCCGTAGCCTTCCGGCATCCTCTGCCCGTCTTCCTCCGCGTATCCTTCGCCGTCTTCCAGGATGCCTTCCTCATATTCCTCATAATCGCCGTAGTCTTCCTCAATGTAATCCTCGTAGCGGAAGCCCGGGGCATCCTTGGCCTGGGTCTCGGATTTGATGTCTATCTTGTAACCGGTCAGCCTGGCGGCAAGCCTGGCGTTCTGGCCCTCCTTGCCGATGGCCAGGGACAGCTGGTAATCGGGCACCACCACCTTGGCCGTCTTCTCGTCAGGATCCGCGAACACGGCCACGATTTTCGCCGGAGACAGGGCGTTCTGGATCAGGTTGCCGGGGTTCTCGTCCCAGTTCACGATATCTATCTTCTCGCCCCGCAGTTCGTCCACGATGGCGTTCACCCTGGCCCCGTTCATGCCCACGCAGGCGCCCACCGGATCCACGTTGGGGTTGTTGCTCCACACGGCTATCTTGGTACGGTTGCCGGCCTCTCTGGCGATGCTCTTGATCTCCACAGTGCCGTCCTTGATCTCCGTCACCTCTGACTCGAACAGCCTCTTCACCAGTTCCGGATGGGTGCGGCTGACGTTGATGCGGGGGCCCTTGGGAGTGTTCTTCACCTCCAGGATATAGACCTTGATGCGCTCCGTAGGCCGGAACACCTCTCCTTTCACCTGTTCGCTCTCGTTCAGCATGGCGTCCGCCTTGCCCAGATTGATGCTTATGTTCCTGCCCAGGTAGCGCTGTACCACCCCGGTGACCACATCTTTTTCCTTCTCATAATATTGGTTATAGATGACGCTTCTCTCTTCCTCTCGGATTTTCTGGAGGATCACATTCTTGGCGTTCTGGGTGGCGATGCGTCCGAATTCCTTGGACTTGATTTCCACATGGAGCATGTCGCCCACCTGGGCCCTGGTGGAAATCTCCCTTGCATCTTCCAGGGAAATCTGCAGGCAATTGTCCTCCACCTCTTCCTCGGTGGGGACCACCTCTTTCTCGGCGTATACCAGGAAATCACAGGTCTCCCGGTCAATCTCCACGCGCACGTTGTCCGCCTTGCCAAAGTGGTTCTTGCAGGCAGTCAGCAGCGAGTTCTCGATTGCCTCGAATAAGGTCTCCTTGCTGATTTCTTTTTCCCTCTCTAAAATGTCAAGAGCCTCCATCAATTCCTTGTTCATCATTTCCTCCATTCCGGCTGTTCGCCAATCCCTTTGTCTCCTCTTGTCTTATTAAAAATCGATTGCCAGACGAATCAGCGCTATCTCCGTGCGCCTGAATGTCCTCGCGCCGTCCCCCTCCAGTATGGTGATGCTGTCCGTGTCAAAACCGTCCAGCACTCCCGAAAATTCCTTGCATTTATTGACAGGCTTGAATAGCTTGATCTCCACTTCCTGCCCGAGGGCCGCCTGCAGATGCTTATCCTTCTTCAGGGCGCGGCCCAGTCCCGGGCTGCTGACCTCCAATATATAGGCATCCGCAATGAAATCCTCCCTGTCCAGCGCGTCCGACAGGGCCCTGCTGACGTTCTCGCAGTCCTGGATGTTCACGCCCTCCGGCTTATCGATATAGGCGCACAGATGGTAGTCCGCGCCTTCCTTCACATACTCCACGTCATAGACGGATACCCCGTTGGCCTCGGCGATCGGCTCCAGCAGGGCCTGTGTCTTCGTTTCATACTCTTCTCTTCGGGACATTATGTTCCTCCATCCAATATGCCTTTGCGCCGCCCCCGGGGCCTCCTGGCAAAAGCTTCCAACATGCAAGTAAGAGTGGCTTGCACCACTCTTACTCTAATACTACTATCATCATTAACTATTTACACTTTAAACCTAAAAGTCTGAAATGTCAATAGTTTTCTTAAATTTTTCTAAACCCCCGCGCCCACATACACCAATTCCAGGCTGCCGAAATCCACATCCCCTGTTATCATCAGCACATTCGCTCCGTCCGGCTCGTGCTGTCCGCTTTCCCGAATGCTGCCGAAGGCCTTATCCAGGCTCAGGTTCACCTTCCAGTTGGAGGGGACATAGAGCACCGTCTTCCCGAAAGCCACATCCAGGCTCACGTCCGCGCGGCCTCCCTGCAGATACGCTTCCGTAAAATAGACCTGCAGCGTGCCGAAGGCATTGTCCAGATTCACCCAGCCGATCTCCCCCGAGACATACCTCACCGATTCGCCGAAGGCATTCTCACAGGAGACATTGGCGCCGTTGTGATCATAGGACTCTACTCTGCCGCTGTGCTCCCCCTCAATGGCCACTATGGATTTCAGGCCTTTTCCCCCGCATCCGCGAAATGCGTTCCGGAGAATGCGGCGCTTTCCAAAGCCCGGAAACAGGAGGTTCAGTCCGATGGAGCCCAGGAGCGCGGTGCCCAGGACCGGCCAGGGCGTGATGGACTCCATCCCCAGCAGCCTGTCATTCAGAATGACGAAGAGCGCCAGGGAGAACAGCATCATCCCGAAGCTTCCCTTGACTATGCCCTTGACGAAAAATATCGCCAGGCACACGCTCCACAGAATCGTCCAAATCCCGATTCCCTCCAGAAATCCGAAACTTTTAATCAAATCCTGGTTCAAAATGGCCAGGCCTATCAGGGAAAACAACATGGTCCCAAAGCTTCCTTTGAGGATGCCGTTGACGAAGATTGCCGCCAGGCAGACGTTCCACAGAATCGTCCAGAACCCAATCCCCTCCAAGAATCCTAGCTTGCCGAGCACCAGCGCCGCTGCCGCCATCAAAAGCGCTATGCCCCAAAAAACATTCCCTTTTTCTCTCATCCTCTTCTCCTACCTCTCTCGCCGGACTTTCGGCCGCCGCGCCGTCATAGTCCCAGTTTCCTGGCTTTCAGCCGCTCCGTCACTACCTTGAAATACGCCCTGGACAGCATCACCCGCTTGTTCGTCCCCGAAAACTCCAACACGCTGGACGCGGTCAGGTTCCTGGTAACCGAGTAGATGAAATCCAGATTGGCGATGGTGGATTTCGACACCCGCATGAAATTCCCCGGCAGAAGCTCCTCCAGTTCGTAGAGCTTATAGCTGCAGTAGAAGAACTTCTCCGCCGTGTGGACCCGCAGTTCCCTTCCCTCCGTCTCGAAAAAGTAGATTTCCTCCAGAGGGACATAGAACTCCGTCTCATCGATTTTCAGCGGCAGGCATCTCTTTCCATTGCTCTGCTTCAGTATGTAGTTCTGCAGGCTTACGATGGAATCGTCCAGCCGGGCGCATCGGATGATGACCTCATCCTCTGGCAGCCCTTCCTCAATCTCAATCTTTACCTTCATATCTTTTCCTTTACTGTCACAGCATTTTTCTGAAATCCACCGGCGCACTTCCAAAGCTGATGATTCCAGTATACCGAAAAACGCAGAATTGTAAATGGGTTATGCGCAAGAGGTTGCCGTAGGCGCGTAAGAGGTTATGGATTCATAGGATGCTGTAGCTCATCCATTCATAGAGGAGCCTGGTCCCCTCGGTGATCTCCGGCGGCAGAAGCGCCCTGGCCACCAGCTTCACCTCATCGGATTCTATATCTGTGCGCTTCAGATTGGCATAGTCTCCGTCTATCGATACAACGACATATTCAAAACGGTTCATCGATTTTTCCTCCTGTCGATTTCGACATAATCAAAAAGGAGCCGCCGCTTCGACAGATGATATGTCTGTCTTCGCGCCAGCTCCTTTTTCCTATGACTGAAACCTATTACTGAAACTTCTGTTCTATCACGGTCTGTTGCCTGCGGCCGTCAGGAAATTACATCATGCCGCCCATTCCGCCTGCGCCTGCGGGCATAGCGGGGGTCTCTTCCTTGATGTTGGCCACGACGCTCTCGGTGGTGAGCAGTGTGCTTGCCACGCTGGTAGCGTTCTGCAGGGCGCTTCTGGTCACCTTGGCGGGATCCAGGATGCCTGCGTCAACCATGTTCACATACTCTTCCTTCAGCACGTCGAAGCCTACGCCGGGCTCGGACTCTCTCACCTTGTTGATGATGACGCTGCCCTCTAAACCTGCATTGGCCGCGATGTGGTACAGAGGGGACTCCAGAGCTTTCAGAACCAGACTAGCGCCTGTCTTCTCATCGCCTTCCAAGGTATCGGCCAGCTTGCTGACTTCCTTGGCCGCATGGATATAAGCAGAACCGCCGCCGCAGATGATGCCTTCCTCCACGGCTGCCCTGGTAGCTGCCAGAGCATCCTCCATGCGGAGCTTGGCCTCCTTCATCTCGGTCTCGGTGGCAGCGCCTACGCGGATCACGGCAACGCCGCCGGCCAGCTTGGCCAGTCTCTCCTGAAGCTTCTCCCTGTCGAAATCAGAAGTGGTCTCCTCAATCTGCTTCTTGATCTGGGCGATGCGGGCCTGGATTTCGTCCTTGTTGCCCTCGCCGTCCACGATGACGGTATTCTCCTTCTGGACCTTCACGGACTTGGCATGTCCCAGCATATCCATGGTGGCATCTTTCAGCTCGTACCCTAAATCGGAGCTGATGACGGTACCGCCTGTAAGGATGGCGATATCCTGCAGCATATCCTTCCTCCTGTCACCGTAGCCGGGGGCCTTTACAGCCACTACATTGAAGGTGCCGCGCAGCTTGTTGACAATCAATGTGGTCAGGGCCTCGCCCTCCACGTCCTCGGCGATGATCAGCAGCTTCGCGCCGGACTGTACAATCTGCTCCAAAATAGGCAGAATCTCCTGAATATTGGAAATCTTCTTATCTGTAATCAGGACACAGGGATTCTCAAGGGTGGCTTCCATCTTGTCCATATCCGTAGCCATATAAGCGGAGATATAGCCTCTGTCGAACTGCATGCCTTCCACCAGGTCAAGCTCGGTCTGCATGGTCTTGGACTCTTCGATGGTGATGACACCGTCTCCGCTGACCTTCTCCATAGCGTCCGCAACCAGCTGGCCTACTTCCTCATCTCCCGCGGAGATAGCGGCTACCCTTGCGATATGCTCCTTGCCGTTCACCTTCTGGCTCATCTTGGAGATAGCTTCCACGGCGCACTCGGTGGCCTTCTTCATACCTTTTCTCAGGATGATAGGGTTCGCGCCTGCCGCCAGGTTCTTGATCCCCGCGTTCACCATTGCCTGGGCCAGAACGGTAGCCGTAGTAGTACCGTCCCCTGCCACATCATTGGTCTTGGTAGCCACTTCCTTCACCAGCTGAGCGCCCATGTTCTCGAAAGCGTCAGCCAGTTCAATCTCCTTCGCGATGGTCACGCCGTCATTGGTAATCAGGGGCGCGCCGAAGGATTTATCCAGTACCACATTTCTTCCCTTAGGTCCAAGGGTCACTCTCACGGTATCGCTCAACTGATTGACACCGGACTCCAATGCCGCACGGGCTTCTGCTCCATATTTAATCTCTTTTGCCATGACTCTTCATGCCTCCATTTTCTAAATGATTTATTCTAAATCTACCTATTACTCACCAATACCAAAACTCCATTCCAAGCCCCACCCCGCGGCTCCCGGAAGAACAAAACCCAGAACATAAAACCACTTCCCTATTCCACCCCCGCCACGGCGGCTCCCGGAAAACAAAGCCCAGAACATAAAACCACTTCCCTATTCCACCCGCCACGACGGCTCCCGAAAAGCAAAGCCCAGAACATAAAACCACTTCCCTATTCCGCCCCCGCCACGACGGCTCCCGGAAGAAACGCCCCGCGTTTCTTCCAACAACTTAGGAAATCTTAGGCCTGGTACTTTCAGGCCTTAGATTTCCTTAGTTGTTTATGACGGCAAGGATATCGTTCTGCTTCACGATAATGAACTCTTCCTCGTCCAGCTTCACTTCCGTACCCGCATACTTGGAGTAGATCACGTTGTCGCCGACCTTGACCTCCATCTTGACTTCTTTGCCGTCAACCGTGCCGCCGGGGCCTACCGCTACCACTTCTGCCTGCTGGGGCTTCTCCTTGCTCTGTCCGGGAAGGACGATGCCGGATTTCGTGGTCTCTTCTGCGGCTAACTGCTTTAATACGACTCTGTCACCTAAAGGTACTAATTTCATGATGGTTGCCTCCTGTTATCTTCATTTTTCTTTGTTAGCACTCATTTGATTTGAGTGCTAATCGATAAGACATATAATAGTTTTATATGGAAATCTTTGCAAACATATTCGCGGAAATCCAAAAAAAGTTTTCCTTTTGTTTTCTCTCTTTATCTCTTGTTTTCTCTCGTTATCTTACTTTCTTTCCTATGGGTTGATTTAATATTTATTTTAGAAATGAACATTATCTTCCACAGTTTCTAATTTTTCCCGGTTTTCTGGCCGATATACCTTATAGAACCAAGACCTGACACTATTGAAATATACATCCAAGGAGGGATTGACGCAGCAAACGGAATTCAAAGCTATTTCAAAGTGTACCCCGTTCAAATGGTATCCGGCGCAGGGAAGCTGAAAAGAGACCGGAAAGGCTCCGGGCAGCAAGACCCCCAGACCTCCAGACCAGACTCTTTCCAGACCACCCGCGGCAAGGCTACGGCAGAGAATTGTCCGGAAGAATGCTATACCGTGACCTATGACAGGCAGAGCAGGCTCCAGACCTATTATTACCGCCGGTCGAAAGAGTATACCTTTTGAGCAAATGCTCCAAAAACGCAGAGAAGCTGGCATATGTCTCGTACATATGCCAGCTTCTCCGCGTTACCATCCCCCTAGCACTTAATCTCCAGATACCCCAACAGCTTGGACATATCGTACTCCTCCAGCACGCCCAGGTTGGAGTCATAGTATTTTCCGTCGAAATGCACCAGATAATGGCAGAACCTACCCATCTTCTCCATCATGATACAGCACTTGGGCAGCACGGTGTCACGGCCCTCCGTATAGTTGATGACATCCGCGTGGTCAATTCCGTAATAGTTCAGGGCGGAAATCATCATCCCCATGGTGGCCTGCCACTCCCTACAATCCATGACGCTGATTACCTCCGCGATGGTGTTCCCCGCCAGCATGGCCACGCAGGACTGTCCGCAGAGCCCGTCCTCCGGCTGGATGATGACGTCAATGCCGTCAATCCTGCGGATCGGATTCTCGAAGCTGTAGGGGCTGTTCTGATCCATCCGAATCAAAGAGCCGGATATATGGAGCAGAATTTTGTGGGGCACCCCCAGTTCTACGCTCACCGCGTCGTCGTCTCCGATATGGATTTCGTAATTCCCCTGGAATGAACTCTTTCCATTCTCTATGGGCAGCAGCTCGCATTCGATGATCTTGTTGTCCAGAATCACCTCCGCCTGGATGATGTCCCGCTGCTTGCACACTTCCCATACATTGAAGGGAATCTGAATCATGTAGCCCTTGTCCTTCTTCTCTACAACCGATTGAAAGAAATACCTCATCTCATACCTCCGTCCAATTTTGTAACTACTCTGTCCCTTACAAATGATTATACCAAAAATAAGCTTATCTGAAAACCGCTTTCCGATAAGTTATACCTAAAATTCTCAGCCGCTCCTCCTGGCCTGGGAAGGCGTGATCCCGTAGCGCTTCTTGAACAGCTTGCTGAAATGATAGGCATCGTCATAGCCCACCCTGGCAGCCACCTCCTGGATGCTGCCCTGATAGCCGTTCTCAAGCAGCTCCCTGGCCTTCTCCAGGCGGATGTTGATCAGATGCCTGATAGGAGCGTTCCCCGTTTCACTCTTGAAAATCCGTGAAATATAGAACGGGCTTAAATACATATTCTCCGCAATCTGGTCCAGGGAAATCTTCTCGCTGTAATGGTCCTCGATATAGTTGACCACCTGCTCCACCACATATTTCTTGTTGGCGGACTCGAAGGCACAGCCCGTGGGCCGCTCCATTGGCTCGCACTGCTCCCGGATGATCAGCAGCAGCATCTGCACCAGATAGGCCTTCAACATGAAATACCGCCCCTGCCTGCGGACGGCATTCTCCGCTTCCATGGCAGAGCAGATCTTCAGAAGCCGCTGGCGCAGCTCCCCCGAGGTGTGGAGGACATGCTGCCCACCCGGAAGCGGCAGGAAATTGTCCGGGCAGCCCGTGATCCGGATATCCGAAAAGCCCACGAAGAACTCCGTGCTGGGCATCTCCACCTCCGGGCAGCACAGAGCCTGGTGCCGGACGCCGGGATTGATGATGACCAGGTCCCCCTCCTGCACGGTATAGATTCTGTCCTCGATACGGTACTTCCCCTCCCCCGAGAAGACATAGGCCACCTCCAGATAGTCGTGGCTCTTGTATTCCGCAGGATTCTTGTCCTTAGGCCTGGTCCCCTTCCATATGAACAAGAACGTGGGATCCATTTCATCTATGGATATTTTGCCAGTCTGCTGATTTTCCATATTAACCCCTTTTCCCTTGCCGTGTAAGGTGTTCCATCTGTATTTTAACCTTTTTACTGAAAAAAGTAAAATCATTTTTGACTTTCTTTTCCGGGTACAAAATTTTCCATCAAGGGTGCAAGATATTCCATTTCTTTTTGTACTCCAAAAAGTACAATGTACCATAAGCCCAAAATCCACCGGGCAGAAGGAATGTAAACGAGACGAGAATACACATTCCGGGGAGGATCTATGTATGACACCTTTGAAATGGTTCTACGGCTTCTTGAAGAAGTACCAGAAACTGATGATCGGCGGCCTGTTCCTGACCACGGTCATCGCGGCCCTGTCCATCATCAACCCTTACATATCAGGCATCATGGTGGACGATGTCATCGTGGCGGGCAACTATGGCCTGCTGCCGAAGCTAATCGCCTGCCTGATAGGCATCACGCTGCTGAACTGCGTCCTGCGCTTCCTGTACCAGCTCATGTTCGAGTCCGCCTCCCAGGGCGTCCTCTACGACATGCGCAGCACAGTGTACCGGAAGTTCCTGGAAGAGGACATGGAATTCTACAACAAGAAGCGCACCGGCGACCTGATGAGCCGTCAGACAGGTGACATGGACGCGATCCGGTATTTCACGTCCTATGTCATCTACGCGATCTACCAGAACATACTGCTGTTCGTCTTCGCGTTGATCATGATTTTCCTTGTGAACTGGAAGCTGGCCCTGTGCATGATCGTGGTGCTGCCCTTCACTGCCATCGCCACCTTCAAGCAGTCCAGGGAAGTCAAGCCCGCCTTCCAGCGCAACCGCGACTGCTTCTCCTCGCTGAACACTTTCGTCCAGGAGAACATCAGCGGCAACCGGGTGGTAAAAGCCTTCTCCAAGGAAGAATATGAAAAAGGAAAGTTCCAGGTGGAGAACGACCGGTTCCGGGACGCCCAGATCAAAGGTTCCCGGGTCTGGATGAAATATGTCCCCATCTTCGAGATCTTGGCCTACTCTCTGTCCGTCATCCTACAGCTCTACGGCGGATACCTGGTCATCCAGGGGGAAGTCACGCTGGGGGACCTGGTGAAGGTCAACGGCTATCTGTGGATGCTGAACTCGCCTCTGCGAATGGCGGCCTGGTGGGTCAACGACATCCAGAACTTCAATACCTCCGTGGAGAAGATTTATTCCACCTACATGGAGGAGCCGAAAGTGCGGACGCCCCGCTTCGCCTGGAACCATGCCGACACCTTCGGCTATCCCCACGAGAAGCTGCGCGGCGAGGTGGAGTTCAAGGACGTGACCTACAAAGCCTCCGACAACAACGAAGAGCTTGTGAAGAATATCAACTTTAGGGTGGCGCCCGGCCAGACCGTGGGCATCATCGGCTCCACCGGCTCCGGCAAGTCCACCCTGATGAACCTGCTCTGCCGGTTCTACGACACCAGCTCCGGCCAGGTGCTGGTAAGTGGAACAGATGTTCGGGAAATGAACCTGTACAATCTGCGGGACAACATCGGCATGGCCATGCAGGACGTGTTCCTGTTCTCGGATACCATAGAGGGCAATATCGCCTACGGCAGGCCGGACTGTAGCTTCGAGCAGGTCAAGCGCGCCGCCATCATGGCCGATGCCAACCACTTCATCTCCGCCATGCCGGACGGTTACGACACCATCGTCGGCGAGCGGGGCATGGGCCTCTCCGGCGGCCAGAAGCAGCGCATCTCCCTGGCCAGGGCTCTGCTGAAGGATCCTGCCATCCTGATACTGGACGACACCACCTCGGCCGTGGACATGGAGACGGAGAGCTATATCCAGAAGCAGCTGAAGAGCATCAAGGACGGCTGCACGGTATTCATCATCGCCTACCGCATCTCTTCCATCAAGGACGCGGACCTGATACTGGTCATGGACAACGGCCAGATCATCGAACAGGGCAGCCACAGCGAGCTGATGGCAAAGAACGGATACTATGCGAAGACATTCCACAGCCAGTACGGGGAGATTCCCTATGACCTGCTGAACCAGAAAAAGAGAGCATAACGGAGGTGACAAATCATGGCACGCAATCGATATGATATGGACGAAGTGCTGGAAGACAGCTTTGACATCCGGCAGCTGAAACGGTTGGGGCACTATGTTGCCCCTTATAAGAAGAAAATGGCGGGAGTCATCGTCCTGATGCTCAGCGCCTCCGCACTGACCATGATGATCCCCATTTTCTTCCAGAGAATCATGGACATCTATATCCCTGCGAAGGACATGAAGAGGATTCTCATGGCCAGCATGCTTACCTTAGGCGTGGCCGCCTATTCCGGTGTCTCCATGCGCTTTAAGATCAAAATCATGAGCACGGTGGGCCAGAACATCATCCATGCCATCCGCACGGATATCTTCAACCACCTGCAGGAGCTGCCCTTCTCCTACTATGACGACAGGCCCCACGGCAAGATACAGGTGCGCGTGGTGAACTACGTGAACAGCCTGAGCGACCTTTTGAGCAACGGTATCGTGAATACCATCACGGATCTGTGCAATCTTTTCTTCATTATTATATTCATGCTCTTCTGCGACGCCAGGCTGACGGTGGTCTGTCTCTGCGGCCTGCCCGTGCTGGCACTGGTGATCGTGTTCATCAAGAAGCAGCAGCGCAAGGCCTGGCAGATCCAGTCCAACAAGCAGAGCAACCTGAACGCCTATATCGCAGAGAGCATCAACGGCATCCGGGTCACCCAGTCCTTTGTCCGGGAGAATGAGAACAACCAAATCTTCAATGATCTAAGCGGCAAGTACCGGAGCTCCTGGATGCACGCGATCAAGTTCAACTTTACCTTAGGACCCAGCGTGGACATGATTTCCATCGTCACCACGGCCTTCATCTACGTGCTGGGCATCCGCTGGATACTGGCCCCCGAAGCCACCATGACCGTAGGCATCCTGATTGCGTTCACCGCCTACATCGGACGTTTCTGGGGTCCCATCAACACGCTGGCCAACTTCTACAACTCGCTGCTGACCGCCATCTCCTACCTGGAGCGCATCTTCGAGACCATCGATGAGCCCGTCCTGGTGAAGGACGCGGAGGACGCCACGGTCATGCCGGCCATCCAGGGCCAGGTGGAATTCCGGGACGTATGCTTCAGCTACGAAGAAGGGCACCGCATCCTGGACAACATCAACTTTACCGCCAAGGCGGGTGAGACTTACGCTTTCGTAGGGCCTACCGGCGCAGGGAAGTCCACCATCGTGAACCTGATCTCCCGGTTCTACAATGTGGACTCGGGCCAGGTGCTCATAGACGGCACGGACATCTCCACTGTGACCATCCGGTCCCTGCGGGAACAGATGGGCGTCATGATGCAGGACAGTTTCATCTTCTCCGGCACCATCATGGACAATATCCGCTACGGCAACCTGTCCGCCACGGACGAGGAAGTCATGAACGCCGCCAAGACCGTGTGCGCCCATGACTTCATCTCCCAGATGGAGAACGGCTACTACACGGAGGTGAACGAGCGGGGCAGCAGGCTCTCGGCAGGACAGCGGCAGCTGATTTCCTTTGCCAGGGCACTGCTTGCCGACCCGAAGATCCTGATACTGGACGAGGCCACCTCCAGCATCGACACTGAAACGGAGATTCTGCTGCAGAAGGGCCTGAACGAGCTGCTGAAAGGGCGCACTTCTTTCATCATCGCCCACAGGCTTTCCACCATCCAGAACGCGGACTGCATCATGTACATCGACAAGGGCGGCATCCTGGAGCGGGGCACTCATGAGGAGCTGGTGGCGCAGAAAGGCGCTTACTATGACCTGTACATGTCACAGTATGACTTCCTGACCCAGGAGGCTGCAGTGGGACAGAGCCAGATGCCCCTGAAGTTCGAGACCGCCCAGTACACTGGTGCATGAATTCCCAAGCTATCATTGCTCGATGTCCGCGCCTGGCCCCATATAGCATTAATCACATAAAAGCTGCAGCCGGAACCGGGATTCCATCCCCATTCCGGCTGCTTTCTTTACGGGAAATACCACTATGCATTTGTCTTCATTCTAACCCTACAGCTTCCTGACCTGCACCGCCAGAGCCTCCCTGTCCGCGCACCCCGCCTTCTCCAGGATATGGGTCATATGCTTCTTCACAGTCCCCTCCGCGATGTACAGCTCCTTTCCGATCTCCCGGTTGCTCATGCCGCCTGCCGCCAGCCTGGCCACCTCCGACTCCCTGTCCGTAAGCCCCATGGCCCTGAGCCCAAAGTACACTCTCTGGCCGTCCGCCTCCGCCCGTTCCGCCTCGCTGTCCTGGGGCTCCTCCATGTAGGAGATCAGCATCCGCTCCAGCCTGAACTTCACAGGCATCAGCAGAAGAATGAGAACCGCCGTAAACAGGATGTCGCCGCTCATCATTACCGTAAGGAGAGAGACTACCGTGACAAACATATCCGCATTTCCCAGCATGTTTGCGGAAAACCCGTCGGCGAGCATATCCATAATATTCATCAGGAATGTGATGATACAGGCTACCACAGCCGCCTTCTCCACACACCGGACCGCCTCCACAGACCTCCGCAGCTCCATCCTGGAGCATCCCTTCCCTTTCCTGGCAAAGGCTCTTGCAAATCCCCGGAAGAAATCCTTCACCATTCCGGCCTGGTACAGAATCAGTACAATGATACAAAGCTGGAGCATAGGAACCCATACGTCGCAATAGCGGATAATTTTCCACACTCTGCGGGGCCCTCCATATATCGCCAGACCTAAGTACAGAATCCAGGCAATCCCCAGCGCCGACCATAACCATCTGCATCCCAGTACCTTCCCTAATTTCTTCAGAAATTTTTTCTCCCTAAAATTTTTCATCTCGCTCCCACCTTTCCTCTTATTCCAGTTCCGCGTCTGCCCCGCCAGCACCCGGACATTGGCAGACGCAGTTTTCATTTTACCAGGCATGGCAGCCCGGCCTCCGACCGTCCCGAAACAGATCGGAGCACAACCATCTGCAGATGCCCTCATTTTACCGGAAGCCCCCTGCGTTTGCAAGATGATTTCCCATACCCCCCATGAAAAAAGGGGGGTGGTATCCTTCTACCACTCCCGTCATTCCGCTATTTATACTGCTTAATAGTTATAATTTCCGAGTAACCCGACTGCATAACACCAGCCACATGCGTTTAACCAGTGCAGTATATCAGCCTTTCCCGCTCCGGACACTACCCTCATGAATTTACCGGCGCTCCTCCGGTCCCTTAAATCCCCAGCAGCATAGTGGCGAACCGGAAGTACACCAACAGCGACAGCGCGTCCACGATTGTCGTAATGAACGGGCTGGCCATCACCGCCGGGTCGAATCCGAGCCGCTTGGCCCCGATGGGCAGCAGGCACCCCACCACCATGGCCATCAGCACCGCCGCCACTAAGGTCAGGCACACCGTAAAGGCCACCAGCATCCCCACCCGGTCGAACAGCATCAGCTTGGCGAAATTCGCTATCGCCAGCGTCCCGCCGCAAAGAACGGCCACCCTGATCTCTTTCCACACCACTCTGGGCACATCGCGATAGGTGATTTCCCCCAGGGAAAGCCCGCGGATAATGGTCACGCTGGCCTGGCCGCCCGCATTCCCCCCTGTGTCCATCAGCATGGGAATGAACACCGTCAGCACCGCGCATACGCTCAATGCGTCCTCAAAGGAAGCGATGATCGCCCCTGTAAAGGTGGCCGACACCATCAGCAGCAGCAGCCAGGGAATCCTTTTTTTGAAAGTCTCCCCCACCGTCGTCCGCATGTAGGGCTTGTCGCTGGGCACGATAGCCGCCATCTTCTCCATGTCCTCCGTGGTCTCCTCCTCCATGATGTCAACGATGTCGTCCACCGTGATGATGCCCACCAGACGGTTCTCGTTGTCCACCACGGGCATGGCGATGAAGTCGTATTTCTTGAATTTCTCCGCCACCTGCTCCTGATCCATCAGGGTGTTGACGGAAATCACGTTCTCATGCATGATATCGGCGATGATTTCATCCCCCTGGCTCAGCAGCAGATAGCGCAGGGCCACTGTCCCCACCAGCTCCCGCCTGGCGTCTAGCACATAGCAGATATTGATAGTCTCGCTGTCCAGCCCAACGGCCCGGATGCGCTCAATGGCCTGATCCACCGTCAGGCTCTCCTTCAGGGACACATACTCCACCGTCATGATGCTGCCCGCAGAGTCCTCCGGATACCGCAGCAGCTGATTCAGGGCCTGCCTGGTCTCAGGGTTCGCGTTGGCCAGAAGCCGCTCCACCACGTTGGCAGGCATTTCCTCCAGCAGATCAGCCGCGTCGTCCGCCATCAGATTGTCGATGACATTGCCCGCCTCTCTGTCGGACAGGGAGTTGATGATTGCCTCCTGGCTGTCCACCTCCAGATAGGAAAACACATCCGCCGCCAAATCCTTTGGCAGGATGCGGTACACCTTCAGCCGCTCCTCCTCCTCCAGCTCCTCCATGAGGAAAGCGATGTCCGCTTCGTTCAGCTCGGCAAGAAATTGACGGATATTTGTATACTTCTTGGCGGCAAGAAGCTCTCTAAGTTCTTCTAACTCGATTCTTCTCTCCATAGCATTTCTCCTTATGTGGTTTTAATATTGGCTGGCTACTTCGACCAGGAAGAGGGTTGTCGCTGTTCATTTTCTGACTCTTCATATTATAACCACCACCTTTCGAAATGCTGTATTTTTCAGAACCTTCCGCGGCTCCCGGGACCTGCGCCGCTCTTTTCATTTTAACCTCAGCCTGTTTCTTTGTCAATGTAATAAATTTCTTTGAGCCCCTCCGGCTTCGCCCGGCCGCTGGTGGCATCCGCCATTTCTTTCCGCAAAGCCTCCAGCGCCTCGGCCGGGACGTTCAGGCGCAGGGCCGCCTTTTCCCCATAGTCCGCGGAAAGCGGCTCTATCCCGGCATTCCCCAGCAGATACAGAAGCTTTCCCACATCTCCGTAGTCCGCCTCCACCGTCATCTCGTACCCATGGCGCATCCTGCCCGTGACGCAGTTTCGCAGCCCTTCCTTCACCGCCTGGGTATAAGCCCTGACCAGGCCCCCGGTGCCTAACAGCACGCCGCCGAAATACCTGGTGACCACCACCGCCACATTGCGGATGCCCTCTCCCGTCAGCACCTCCAGCATGGGCCGTCCCGCCGTGCCGGAGGGCTCGCCATCGTCGCTGCAGCGGGTCAGTTCTCCCCTGGCCCCGATTACGAAAGCGTAGCAATTATGCCTGGCGTCCCAGTACTTCTTCTTCATCTCCTCCAGGAAGCCCAGCGCCTCCTCCTCGCTCTCACATTTGCGCAGCGTGGCGATGAAGCGGGACTTCTTCTCCACATACTCCCCCTGGCCGCCCTCAAGGAGCACACGATAGGAATCCTCTCTCACCTTATCCCCCATCCGCCCGCTTTGGCGGGCATTTTTCTCCCTCTAAGCATAGCATAATTTGTCCAAAATGTGAAACAATTATTAAGAAGAAAATAAAATCCTTTATTTACATAGCACTTTTTGGTATAATAAGGCTAATTACAGTGTCCGCGAAGCGTTTCCTGTAATCAGTTGTATATGCAAATACGCATGTGGCCCAAATCTTTGGAACAAATGCCCATGTCCTGACCCCCGGTGCATTTGTCCCATATATTGCGTTTTGGCAGAAAGGCGAATCTAATGAATTATGGAAAAAAAGGAGTTCGGTCAAAGCAAAAAGAGCTTAACTCCAAGACAAAGAAACTAGGCCGAAAACTGGCACTCACCCTGGTAAAGCTGGCGCTGGCGGCAATAATCGGCATGGTCATCTGCGGTGTCTCCGCGGGGATCGGTGCATTCAAAGGCATCCTGTCCTCCACTCCCGAGATCCATTTAAGCGATGTGGTGGCCACTGGTGAAGCGACAATCGTATATGACTGCGAAGGCAATGAGCTGGACCAGTATGTCAGCATCAATTCCAACCGTATCCAGATCAACAATATGGACCTGATTCCGAAGCATCTGGGGGAGGCTTTCGTAGCCATTGAGGACGAACGCTTCTACCAGCACAACGGCATCGACATCCAGGGCATTATCCGGGCCGGCTGGCAGTTCATCATCAGTCTGGGCAAGGAGAAGCAGGGCGCCAGCACCATCACCCAGCAGCTCCTGAAGAACACCATCTTCACCTCCTGGACCGAGGAGAACAACAACCTGGTCAAGATGGTGAAGCGGAAAGTCCAGGAACAGTACCTGGCTCTGGCAATCTCCAAGGAGTTCTCCAAGGAGGATGTGCTCCTGCGCTATATGAACGCCATCAACTTAGGCCAGAACACTCTGGGCGTGGAATCCGCTTCCCAGAGATACTTCGGCAAGTCCTGCAGTGAACTGACCCTTTCCGAATGCGCGGTCATCGCTTCCATCACCCAGAACCCCACAGGCTACAATCCCATCCGGCACCCGGAGGATAATGCAGGTCGCCGCAAGAGATGCCTGGACAAAATGCTGGAGCTGGAATTCATCACCATGGCCGAGTACGATGAGGCCATTGCGGATACGGAGGCCGTATATGAGCGCATCGGGCTGCACGATACCGACTACCGCACCAGCACCAATACCACCTCTGGAACCTATTTCTCTGACGCGGTCTATGAACAGGTGCGGGAGGATCTGATCAATATCGCAGGCTACAGCGATTCCATGGCAGAGACCCTGTTGAATTCCGGAGGCCTGCGCATCGAGTCCACCATGGATCCCACGATACAGGCCATTGCCGACGAGGAGTTCGCCAATCCGGAGAACTATCCTGAAAACGTATACTGGTACCTGCATTACGCGCTGACGGTCAACACCGCGGACGGCGGGAAACTGAATTTCAGCAAGGAAAACATGATGTCCTGGTTCAAGGAGAACCATGACAAAAACTTCAACCTGATCTTCAGCTCCCAGGACGCGGCCAATGAAGCCATCGTGATGTACCGCACCGCCGTGCTGGCAGACTTAGGGCTGGCCGATGACGAAGACAATTACATCGAGTCCATTTCCATGGTTCCCCAGCCTCAGGCAGCTGTGGTCATCGAGGATCAGTCCACCGGCTATGTGGTCGCCTTAGTGGGCGGCAGGGGCACCAAGGAGGGCAGGCGTACCCTGAACAGGGCCACCGATGCAAAGCGCTCTCCCGGCTCCACCTTCAAGGTGCTGGCGGCTTTTGCCCCCGCCCTGGACAGCGCCGGACAGACCCTGGCCACCACCTATCTTGACGCGCCCTTCAACTACAGCACGGGCACGCCTGTCAAGAACTGGTATTCCGGTTACCGGGGCATCAACCCCATCCGGGAAGGCATCCGCCAGTCCCTGAACATCGTCGCCGTAAAGACCGAGACCGTCATCACCCCCCAGCTGGGCTATGACTATCTGATCAACTTCGGCTTCACTACCCTGACCGACGGCGAATGGCTCAGGACTTCCACCGGGGAGGACAAATTCTACACCGATGTCAACCAGACCCTGGCTTTGGGCGGCCTGACCCACGGCGTCACTCCCTATGAGCTGAATGCCGCTTATGCCGCCATCGCCAACATGGGCGCTTATGTGGAGCCTAAGCTTTACACCCGGGTCACCAACACGGACGGAGACGTCCTTTTGGACAATACCAATCCCACCTCAAAGCAGGTCATCAAGGAGACCACTGCCTTCCTGCTGACGGACGCCATGGTGGACGTGGTGAAGGTCGGCGGCACCGGCGCAAGCTGCAATTTCAACGGCGACATGGCCATCGCTGGCAAGACCGGTACCTCCACGGATTACTGGGATGTATGGTTCGCGGGATATACCCCCTATTACACCTGCAGCGTATGGACCGGATATGACAACAATGTCAGCCTGCGCACCAAGAACCCGGGCAAAGAATCGGATATCTCCAAGGTTCTGTGGCGCTCCATCATGAGCCGGATTCACGAGAACCTGCCCAATGAGAAGTTCGCCATGCCTGCGGGAATCGTCCGCGGACAGGTCTGTACAGTATCCGGGCTGGCTCCTATTGCGGGCCTGTGCGAGACCAGGGGCGAGTACTTCGCGGAGGGAACCGTTCCTGAGGCCACCTGCAATATCCATTATATGGGAAATGTCTGCAATTATGACCGGCTGCCTGCGACCCCGGAATGTCCTTTCCCTGTACAGGACATCCTGACCCTGCCATTTGTGGAGAATCCGGCCCTGTGGGAAGGCTCTTCCTCGGTCACGCAGAACCCGGACGGCACGGAGACACCTGCCACCACGGACACGCCCCACTGCCAGCATGACGCCGCATTCTTCGCGAATCCTGACTATGCTGCACTCATCGCCCAGCAGCAATGGGAAATCGTGATGCGGAACGTGGAAGCCGGGCTGATCACCCCGGAAGAGGCGGCCGGTCTCATGCCGCCGCAATATTGATCCGTTCCACAAAGCTTAACAAAATCAGAAGAGGGAGCTGGCTGCTCCCTCTTTTTTGTGCCGATTGCCGGTCTTTCCGGCATGCCTTCAGTTTTTCTTTTCCTTCAGCTCTTCTATCTTCGCCTGCAGTTCGGATATCCCGTTCCGGGCATTGTCGATGGCCCTGCACTGTTTCTCGAAGAGGGCATCCGGCGATTCGTGACAGGCTTCATAGTATGTTCTGCCGATTTCCAGATAATTCTGCCGGATCACTTCTTCGCATGTGTTCACCTGGCCCTTGAGGCTGGCGATTTCGGCCAGCACTTTGGCTTTATCCACGGCTTCTTTTCCTTTTTCGGAGAGGGTCTCTCCGATTTTTTCCAGATTTCCCAATATTTCCATTTCACAGTTTCCTCCCTTTCTGCGGTTTTTGTGCCATTTTTTGGACATAGCGGCAAATTTTACCGCTCCTATGTGTATTATATAGCAGTTTTTGAAAACTGTCTACCACATGCTTTTGTCGAACACTACAGATTGCCTTGCATATTAATGTCGAATTATGATATAATATATTCATTCGAGGCATGATTGAATCGGTGGATTGTCATGACGTCGTATCTTAATTCGGGACATAGACTTTCGGACTTCCTGTCCGGTACATGAGGAGGCAGATTATGGAACAGCCATTATACACTTCAGTAAAAGTGAACAACGAAATCGAGCTCTGCGAAGTCTCCAACCCTGACTGCAAGCATCTCATCGAAAAAGCTCTCTTGAGCCAACGGATTTCCTATTATATCCGCTGGCCCAAAAACTCTATCTTCCGCCGCAACAAGAACACCTGCATCATCTGCGTGAACGACAATTCCAAGGAAATGGCAGAGGACATCGTCCGTTCTATCTGCGACGAAATGGGCTATCCTGTGAAATTCCTCATGCGCAGATCCCAGAACCAATATCTATGAGAGGGATTCCCACGGCCACAGCCCTAAAACAGATTTCAAAATTTTGCAAAAAAATCAGATGTTTTTGTTGACAAATCTGTTTTTGCCTGTTATAATATCATTTGTGAGTGCGAGAGATATTCACGTGCTGCTGTGGCTCAGTAGGTAGAGCGTCGCATTGGTAGTGCGGAGGTCACGGGTCCGATTCCCGTCAGCAGCTTTCAGAAAACCAGTAAACATGCGGGTTTACTGGTTTTTTTGATATACGTTTACCAAAGCAGAATGCAGCCGGCTGCCATCCAGCGCCATAGGCATGCTTATGGCACATATCATATTAAGGAGGGACAAAGTATGACAGACAGCGAGAAACTTGATTTGATTCTTTCCAAGATTACCGAAATGGATGCCCGGCAGGCAAGCATGGACGCCCGACTGGAAAGCATGGATGCCCGGCAGGCAAGCATGGACAAGCGGCTCAATCGCCTGGAAGTCGGACAGGCCGAAATCAAAAAGGAGCTTTACATGCTCAACCGCCAGATCGCCGATACCTACAGGCTTGCCCTTGACGCATGGGGAAAGAGCGCCGAAAACAGGGTATGGCTGGAAACCGGGAGCCCTGAACCCGCAACAGCGACCGCATAACGAAGTATGTCTATCAAAGGATGCAAAGTCCGGAATCATCAAGGACTCTGCATCCTTTCGCTTACGCGGCATTTCCTCTTCAGTTCCCGGTACAGCGTAACATACATGGTAAGGAAGCAGGCCAGCCCGCCGATGCAATTGGATATGGGCTCCGCCCAGAACACGCCGTCCACCCCCAGCCCAAGCCGCGGCAGAAGCACCGTCAGGGGCGCAACGATCACCGCCTTGCGCAGCAGGGAAAAGAAGACCGCGTGCTTCGAATACCCCAGAGCCGTAAAGGCCGACTGCCCCGAGAACTGGAAGGCCATGAAAAAGAAACCGAAGAAATACAGCTTCAGCGCGCCCGTCCCCGCCTCCAGCATGGCGGCGTCCTCCGTGAAGATGGAAAGCAGCAGATGCGGGCATTGTATCACCACCAGCCACGCCGCTGCCGTATACAGGATGCCCAGCCACGCCGTGAACCGGATTCCCTGGCACACCCTGTCATACTGCTTCGCGCCGTAATTATACCCCAGCACCGGCTGAGAGCCGCTGGTAAGGCCGCTGACCGGCAGGGACAGAATCTCCCGTACCGAGTTGATCACCGTCATGATGCCCACATACAGATCCCCGCCGTAACTCTTCAAAGTCGCGTTGCAGACCACCTGCACCAGGCAGTTGGTGCCCTGCATGATGAAACCGGCCATCCCCAGGGCCGTGATTTCCCGGGTCAGCTTCCAGTCCACCCGCAGATTCCCTTTCCGGATATGCAGCGGCGCCGTCTTACCTGTGAGGAACCGCAGCACCCAGACACAGGACACCATCTGGCTCAGGATTGTGGCCAGGGCCGCCCCTCCCACTCCCATTTCCATGCCGAAGATAAAGACCGGATCCAGAATCAGATTCAGGACTGCGCCAATCAGCGTGGTCAGCATTCCCATCTTCGGGTAGCCCTGGGCATTGATGAAGCCATTCAGCCCTGTGGCAAGCATGGCAAAGGGCGTGCCCAGCAGATAGATCCTCAGATAAGCGTCCGCGTACACATAGGACGCGTCGCTGGCCCCGAACAGATACAGCACCGGCCTGCGGAACAGGTAGCAGAACAGGAACATCATCAGGGAACAGCCCAGCAGCAGCGAGAAGGTGTTCCCCAGTATCTTCTCCGCCCGCTCCTCCTCTCCGGCTCCCCTGGCTATGGAAAACAGCGGCGTCCCGCCGGAGCCGAACAGGAAAGTGAATGCCGCAATCAGCGTGGTCAGCGGAAAGACCAGCCCGATGCCCGTCAGCGCCATGCTGTCCGCCCCCGGCAGATGGCCGATATAGACCCGGTCCACCACATTGTACAAAAGCTGCACCAGCTGCGCCAGAATCAGAGGAATCGCCTGGTATATGATGTTCTGCCATACTTTTCCCTTTGAAAAATCGTTTGCCATTTCTCTATGTCCCCCGATACCTGTCCGATACACTTCCGGAATCTCCAGGCCGCTTAGCCTTAGCCTACGGCTTTCCTGAGTCGCTTTTACGCAATCTCGCTTCTTTTCCGGATACTCTTCTGCCCAAATATCCGCTTCCGCTTCCTGAACTTCCGAGAGCCTTTCCCATTTCCCTTTTCCCTCATCCCGCCCATTATAGCATATATGGTCGGTTTTTCCAACGGATTTCCAGACAGGCACAGGAGAAACCGTCAAAAAGTCACAAAAGCCCCCACGGATGCAGCCTATAATAGACATAGGCCCATTTTCTCTCCCTCTTCAGACATGCCAGATAAGCCCGCCCTTCCGAGACAGCCTCCTCCAGCATTTCCTCCGTAACCGCCCCGGTGCCATAAGTGATGTTTTCGTAATTCTCCAGGAACAGCAACAAATCCCCTCTATTGACTCTATCAGTCAACCCCTCTTTCTTCTGCCCTCTCTCCCGCAGTTCCTGGAGCGTCTCATGCTCTGCCCTCGCCAGCCCCAGCATGGCCAGTATCCTCAGATTCCTGTGCACCTCCGCCCGGAATTTCTCCTCCAGGCCCATCCTTTTGTACCGATATCTGCCCAGCCCATGGTTCAGGACCAGCGCCGCCGCCCACGCCGCAAAAACCGTCAGCAGCACAATGGCCGCCATGCCCCAGTATCGCCCTTCTGCGCTTTCCGGCGGCTCCTCTTCCGCCGCTTCCTCCTCTTCCTCCTGTGGCTCAGCCCATGGCTTCCCCTCTTCCTTCTTCCCCTGGCCTGTCACAGGCCTCTGTGCCTCTTCCTTCGGCAGCTCCTCCATCGGCTGCCGCAAATCCCATGAGACATGGCGGACCTCTCCGTATCCCGGCGTAGGCTCAAAGGGAATCCAGCCAACGCCGCTGAGATAGACCTCCGGCCAGGCATGGGCCATATCGGAATACACCGCCACCTCCGCCTTCTCCTCCACAGGCACGCAGAATCCCTCCACATACCGGGCCGGAATCCCCGAAGCCCTGGCCAGCAGCACAAAGGCCGTAGCAAAATAAGTACAATACCCCTCCCTGCTCTCCAGCAGAAAATAGTCCAGAAACGCTTCCTCATCGGAGATGTCCCCCGGCAGATTGCCCGGCGTCCTGGAATAGGTATAGGAGGACAGCTCCCTCTCAATGGCCCGCAGCCTCTCTATGTCCGTCCGCGCCCCTTTCGTCATCTCGGAAAGATAATCGGCGGCCTGTCGGGACAGGGATGGCTCCCCAAGATACTTCTCATAAATCCCCCGCCGCCAGGTTTCCAATGTCTCAGAGGTGGCCGTCTCTCCGGAATCCTTCTCCCATCTGCCCATCTCTTCCAGAACGGCCTGATCCAACTGTCCGTCCCCGGCGGCTTCCTCCAGGAAACGGTAGAACTCCTCCTGTCCGGTGTTCAGCCGATAATACTGCAGCCTGTACTCTGTCCCGTACCCCTTATGCTTTCGGAAAGACAGGCTCCCGGCCACATCCTCGTAGTCAAATCCTTTCCCGTCCCCCTCCACCATCCAGGTCTTCAGCGGCGCAAACAGGAATCGGGTATTGAAATACGCATACCGGATGTCCAGTTCCAGTTCCTTCATATAATCCCGCTGATACTGCCGGTTATACTCCCGCACCGCGCACTTGGTCTGGGCCGTATCCAGCAGCATCCCCAGGGGGCTGCCGCTGTCCGTCTGCTCCCACTGTCTGCCGTCAAAGGCATCGTAGACCTTCCCCGTCAGATACACATTCTCCACGGTGTCGCCCTTTATCCGGACAGTCATCACTTCCCTCTTCTCCTGGTGCAGATCTCCCCCCAGGCTCCCGTCCTCGGAAAAGCCGCTGAAAGCCAGACCGAACCCCTCTCTTCCGCCCCAGCTGATTTTCTGGGAATATACCAGAAAGGTCTCCCGCAGCCGCTGATAGATGGAATCCACCCAGGGCCACCCGTAAGGCTCCTCCGGCGCCGACGTCCCCGCCATCAGCAGAAGGTACAGCGCCAGAAAAGGCATGACCCACAGCATGTGCGCCCTGTCGCCCTGGCCGCGCACCCTCTCCCAGCGCTTCTGGCTCCATTCCACATAGACCGTCACCAGATAGCCCAGCAGAAACACCACCCCCAGGTGCGGCAGCCGTATGCGGGCAAACAGGCAGTACAGCAGCCCGGCCGCCAGCAGCCCGGCGAAAATGGGCTTCAACACAGGAAGCCGCTCCAGGAAAAGCTCCGCCAGATAGGCAGCCGCCGCAATGACCGATGCGGTCAACACCTGGAAGCCCATCTGCCACTGCTCATACACCTCCCCGTTTCCCCATAGCCATGCCCAAAAAGCCCGGAGAAAGAGAAGGCTTTCCGAAACCCCCGCGAAAGCCACCAGCGCCCACAGACAGACCGCCGCTGCCAACACACACAGCATCTTCTCCCGCGTCTTCAGGAAATCCACCGCCGCAAACAGGCCGAAAGCCAGAACTGCAGCCGCCCGCCACGCCCAGGACACCTCCGGAATCCCCAGAACCTGTGCGCCGCCGATCAGCCCTATGCAGGCCAGGATGCCGGCATCCATGACCCGATACAGCCTTTTTTCATTCAGCCGAACCGCCCCTGTCATCACAATACTCCTTCCAGCGCAGCCTCTGTGGGCACCGTCATGATTTTCCGCCGCTCACTGCCCTGTCTGACATATTCCTCCTGGCTGCTGTCCGTGACGGCATAGATCACCACCATGGTCCCCTCCGCCGCCAGCCGCCCCGTCACCTCCATGATCTGCTCGTCCAGGTCGTGGAGGACGAAGAACACCAGTTTGCTCATCCACAGGTTCCCGCCGCTCATGGCCTGTTCCAGCGTCCCGTGCAGATTCTCCTCCTCCCGGAATATCACCCCGTCCATCTCCCGGTAAAAGGCATCGAAATCCTTCATGCCCCGGACCCGGTTCTTCACCAGGCCGTTCTGGCTGTAATAGACCGAAAAACCGGCGTCCTTCCCGGCAAAGAAGAACCCCAGCGCAAGCAGCACCTCCAGCATCTTGTTCTCCAGGGGAAGATTCCGCTCCCTTTCCCTGTCATATCGCTTCATATCGCAGAAAAGGGCGATTCCCTCCTTCTCCTCCCCGATCCGCAGCCTGGTCTTGAGCTTCTGCTCCCTGGCCGCCAGTTTCCAATGAATCTGCCTGGGCGGATCCCCTTCCCGGTAATCCCGCACCAGCACGTCCATCTCCGTCCCGCCCAGGATCTCCCTCCGCAGAAGGGCCTGGAATTCCCCGATGCTTTTCAGCTCCGTCAGCACCACGACCCTGGGGCTCACCAACGCCTTCACGGTGCCGGGATTGCGGTACCGCAGCCGGAACAGCCGGAAGAAATCCGTCACCACCACCTCTTTCACCCCTACCTCATACTCCCCGCGGTATCTGCACACCATCCTGGTCTCGAAGGAGAACCGGTCCCCCGGAAGCAGTTCATACTCCACATCCCCCGGCATCTCCTCCACGTAGGAAAAATCCGCATAAAGCCTGACACTGACGCTGGTGAAGGCGAAATAGTCCTCGTTCTGCAGCACGAAAAGATAGCGTTCCGGCTGTCCGCAGACCATGTTCCGGCTGCCGATTTCCTGATATATCTTGAACCTGGCATAGACGCATACCATATATACCAGGGAAACCACAGGAATCATGGTCACTCCGTAAAAGAATCCGTAACTGACCGTGCCGCCGTAGTTGGTAATGGCCGCCAGGGACAGAATCCACAGCCCCAGGAACAGGAATCTACGCAATTTCATTCTCTTTTATACCTCCTGTCGTCAAACCGGTATCTTCACTTTCAGAATCAGGCTCTTCAGCACCGCCTGGGCATCCGCTTTCTGAATCCGGGCCTCGGAAGATAGAGCCAGCCGATGCTGCAGCACCTGTGCGGCCACGGCCTTCACGTCATCCGGCTTCACGAAATCCCTCCCCTGTAAGAAGGCTTTCCCCTGGGAGGCGCGCAGCAGCGCCAGCATGGCCCTGGGGCTTGCCCCCAGCACGAACCTGGGCTCTGTCCTGGTCAGGGCGATGATGTCCTCGATATAGCCCACCACGGACTCCCGCACCGCCACTTCCCGGACCTTTTCCTGTATCCGCAGCACCTCCTCCCCTCCGCATACCCTTTCCACCCGGTCCGGCGTCTGCCCCTCCAGGAACAGAGCCGCCATCCGCATCTCCTGCTCCCGGTCAGGATACCCGATGGAAAGCCGCATCATGAAACGGTCAAGCTGTGCTTCCGGCAAGGGATACGTCCCTATGAATTCTACCGGATTCTGGGTGGCGATGACCAGAAAAGGCCGGGGCAGCATATGGACCGTCCCGTCCACCGTCACCTGTCCCTCCGCCATGGCCTCCAACAGGCTGGCCTGGGTCTTGGGCGAAGTCCGGTTGATCTCATCCGCCAGCAGCACCTGGGCCATCACCGCCCCCGCCCGGTACTCGAACTCATTGGTCTTCCTGTTGTAGACGGATACCCCCGACACATCCCCCGGCATGGTGTCCGGCGTGAACTGAATCCTGCCGAAGCTGCACTCCATGCTCCTGGCCAGGGTGGCTGCCAGCGTGGTCTTCCCCACGCCCGGCACGTCCTCCAGCAGCACATGTCCCCCCGCCAGCAGACAGGTCAGCAGATCCTCCACCACATCCTCCTTGCCGATGAACACCCGGTTGATGCTCTCCTCCAGTCTCTTCGCCAATTCAAATTCACTCATCGCCATGCCTTTTCCCTCCGGAACAAAAATACAATAAGGCAAGGATAAAATCCCTGCCCTCCTAAAACAACCCTCACAGCTGCGCCCCACACTCCATGGGGCTGTACCGCATCCGTATCTTAAGTCCCTGTCCGTAATTCCCGAACCCGTTCCCGAACAGCGTCAGCCCTCCCACATGGGCCGCGTCCTCGCGCACTTCCATCCGGAAACGGATCGTGCTCTTATAGTCCAGCTGGAACCTGTCCAACGTGACATCCGATATCTTCAGCCCGTCCACGAAAGTCCCCCGCCTATTGATTACCAGCATCTTCAGCAGACCGTACTGGTTCCAGTTGGGGAACCACCAGTCCGGCGTGAAGATTCCCCTCACGTCCCCGAAGTCCCCCGGGGAGATCCACACGCCTATGGGCACATCGTTCAGCACAAAGGAGATATCCGAGGGCCAGTCGTTATTGACCCCCGGCGCTTCGCTGGACAGTTCCATGGAAAAGGTGATCTCATCAATCTTCTGGGCGGTGGGGAGCACGTTGGGGATCAGATATTCCACATAGCCTTTGGAGAACCACAGGATACCCGCGTTGATCCGATCCGGATGGGCGAAGTACCTGGGATCGTCCACCTCCCCGATCAGCGTGTTCATGGTAGCGATGCCGCATGTGGGATACACCTCATAGTTGCTGTACTGCCCCACCGGCACCTCCGCCTCATAGAAACCGGTGCTGCCGTCCTCCTCCACGGGAACAATGTCCACCAGCAGACGCTCCTGCTTCACCCGGCACACTTTCTGATTGCCGTGCCCGACGAAATCGGCCCGCACCTGTATCAGCCCCACATCCTCCATCTTCTTGATATGGCTGGTCAGCGCCCCGTTGGTGATGTTCAGGCTGCATGCGATCTCATTCATGTTCATTTCCTTGTTCTTCAACAGCAGCTGAATGATATTCACCCGCACCTCGGATCCCAGCACCTTGAACAGTTCTACTCCATCCTCCAGATTCTTGATGTACAGCACAGCAATCACCTTCTCCCCCAATGGCAAAATTTGTTTTAGACTTTCCTAAAATATTATATCCCTTTCCGAGTCTCCGTGCAACTGTTTTTCGCTGATATGATCCGATTTTTTGCGCTGTCCCCAGACCTCCCGGCGCTCAGCTGTCAAAGGAAAAAACCGGTCTTCCGTCCTCTCCCCAGCGAAGCCTCATCAGCATGGCATGGCGGTTGGGGTTGTACAGGGGATCCCCTTCGATATCCTTCTCCGTCCTGGCATGGTACACCATGATATCATTCCCTTCACTGTCAGTGGTGAAGGAATTGTGCCCGGGGCCGTAGATTCCCTTTTCGGGGCTGCTCTCCAGCACCGGCCAGCGCTCTTTCTTCCAGGAAAGGGGATCCAGCAGATCCGCATCCTCCTCCGCGGTCAACATGCCCATGCAATAAGCGGCCCCTGTCTCGCTGGCGGAATAAGTCAGGAAGATCTTCCCCCCGTGCCGGATGACCGCGGGCCCCTCATTGACCCAGAAGCCCACCCGTTCCCAGTCGTAGTCCGGCGTCGTCAGCAGTACCTGTACCGTCTTCAGTCTCCAGGGCGTCTCCATCTGAGCGATGTACAGATTGGAAATCTGCTTTCCCACGCCTACCTTCTCCGCCCACACATAATACCTCTCCCCTTTGTTCTCAAAAATCGTGGCATCCAGCGAAAAGCTCCGGAAGGAGAAGGAATCCTCCGCCGCGCACTGCATTTTCCCATGCTCTTTCCAGGGCGCCGTCAGGGGATCCTCCCCTGTGCACTCCAGCACATAGGGACGGATTTTCCATTTGTCCTCCCTGGTCCCCGCCGCAAAGTACAGATACCACTTGCCGTCCAGAAAGTGCAGCTCCGGCGCCCAGATATGCATGCTCATGGAGCCGTGGGGATGGCATTTCCACACCGTCACCTCCTGGGCTTCCGCCAGCTCCTCCAGCGTCCCCGCCCGCCGCAGCACGATCCTGTCGTAGGCCGGCACGGAAGCCGTAAAATAGTAACTGCCATCTACGTGGCGATACACATAGGGATCCGCCCGCTGCAGAATCCAGGGCCTGTTCCATATCATTCTGTCATCGCTCATCTTACATCCTCACCCTCCTATTATTATAGTTCCGCATCTGCCCCTCCAGCACCCGGACCTGGCCTGGTGCCGGCTTTTTTATGGAAAAGGGGAAGGGATATCCCCTTCCCCCGCGAAATCCCGGAACCGCTGGGCTCCGGCCCGCATGTCCCCGGCCTTTCCGGGCCGCCGGATGCCTTCCCGCACCCTTTGCACGCACGCGTCTTCCCAGCAGTCCCCGGGCTTTCTATGGCGGCACAGTCGGCTGCCTGTAAGTTACTGTGCAGCTGTCAGGCCCGCGTCTTCCATTGCCTGGCGGTTGTACTCATTGGCCTTCTCGGTCAGCTCAGCCACCCAGTCGCTTGCGTTCTTCTCGCCGTTGAACACGGAATCCTCCACGCCTGCGTAAGGGCCTTCAGCGCCTACGAAACCTGCGAATCCGGGAATCTGGCAGTCGCCGAAGGGAACGACGCCCTGCTTCACCTGATCGAAATAATCGTCAAAATACTTGCCGTATTTCTGATCCTTCTCGTCCTGCTCTGTATCTTTCAGAGAAGGGAAGAAGGTGGTCTGATAATCTGTCCAGATAGCCTCGTCCATGGTCAGAGGAGCGGGCATGGACTGCTTCCAGATGGGCGTGTCGTCCACTGCCGGGTCGGTCAGGGTCTTATATGCTTCCATCTTCGCCTGCCAGCCTTCCAGGCCCCAGCCCATGAACTTCAGCAGTTCATACGCTTCTCTGGGGTACTTGGTGCCGGAAGAAATGCCGCCGAAGTCCAGCACGCCGAATTTGTACTTAGCGTTAGAACCTTCTACGGAAGGGGTCGCATAGGGAACGAACTCGATGCCCTTTGCCCTGTACTCGTCTGTGTCGAACAGGTTCAGATAGGTCCAGAAGGCGTCAATCTGAAAACCGATTTTTCCGGAGAAACCCGCCCACTCATTGGAGCCCAGCCACGCAGTGATTTCACCATTATCGTCATTTATCGGCGCACGGTATTTCCCTTTCATCAGGTCGCCCAGCGTGTTCACGCCCACAGCCCAGTTAGTCAAGTCAAACTCTTTGCCGTTCCAGCCGAACTCACCGATGCAGTTGGGATCGGCCGCCACGGGATAATAGGTGACGATGGAGTGGAACTGGTTGAATCCATAAATACCCTCATCGGGGGAGGTCACATCCTTGAAGGCCTGCACCATCTCGTCCCAGGTCCAGTCGGTGGGAGGCATGGCCACATTCAGCTTCTCGAACACTGCCATGTCCGCATACAGTGCGTCCGGGAAGAACTTCATAGGCGTGGACAGCTTCTGATTGGTTCCGTAATATCCCAGCTTCGCGCCATTGATGGAAGGCAGGATATTGTCGTTCTCCGGGTCATTCTCCCAATACTCCGTCATGTCGCCCAACAAGCTGTTGGACAGAGCGAAATCGCAGTTGCCCAGAATCATGAAGCAGTCCGGAGTCTTCCTGGTATTCACCAGGTTCAGCAGCGTGTCATTGTACTCTTCGCCCGCCGCCACATAAATGATGTTGACCTTGATGTTGGGATATTTCTCCGTGAACTTCTCCGCAAGATACTTGGTCAGGACCTCATTGTCGAAGTTCATGTAAGTCAGCTCGATTTCCTCGGTGGTCATCTCCGGAAGCGCCGCTGCCGCGCCTGAACCGTCCTCCGCCCCGTCTCCAGCACCGCCGTCATCGGAATCGCCGGCCGCTGCCGCGCTATTCCCGCCGTCATTCCCGGAATCGCCCGAAGAGCTATCCGGCTTGTCGCCGCAGCCCGCCAACATGGAGACTGCCATCGTTGCGCACAGAAGTGCACTCAAAATCTTCTTTCTCATCCTATAATCCTCCTTTTAAAAGTGTTATGTTCACCCGCCCCCGAATGCAAGAGCAGGAAGAAACCTATGAGATCTCCAAACAAGCCCTCCCGGACTCGTCCATATCCGGGCGAAACTTAGATTTTCTTAGGCTGTGTACTTCACAGCCTTAGAAAATCTTTTCGCCTTATTCACCGGTGATACCGGTCCGGTCAACGCTCTCCACGAACTGCTTCTGCAGAACGAAGTAGAGGAGCAGTACGGGCAGAATGGAAAGCATGGTCGCCGCCATCTTGATGCCCTCGTTCAGACTGCCCATGGCTTCTCCGGTGACAGAGCCGCCGGCCTGGGAATAGCTGTCGTTAAAGCCCTTCAGCGCCACCATCAGCGTATTCCAGTAGCTGTCCCCCAGCACGCCGCACACATACAGCTGTGTCAGATAGGACTCGTTCCAGTACCACACCAGCGAGAACAGGAACACCACCAGGATGGCCGGGGTCGCTGAGGGCACCGCGATTTTGAAAAAAGTCTTGAAATGCCCGCATCCGTCAATCTTCGCCGCCTCGATCAGCGCCTGTGGAATCTGGCGGAAGAACTGGAAGAATATCAGGATATACAGCTGCGCCTTGATGCCCTGCCCCAGAAACGCCGGCAACAGGAACGCCTTGATGGAATCCAGGATGTGCAGATCGTTATACAGCAGATAATTGGGCATCATGGTGATCTGGGGCGGTATGATGAAGGAAAATATCAGGATTCCCAGCATCACCTTTTTCAGCGGGAACTCATACCGCGCAAAACCATATCCGATGACAGCGCACATGACCATGTTCAGCAGCGTGGGCAGCCCCGCCACCACCACAGACTGCCAGAGCGTCCTCACGAAATCCATGCTGGTGAAGGCGTCCACATAGTTCTTCACATAGAGAGTGCTGGGGATCCAGTTCACAGAGCTGTCCAGCAGATCCGCCCGCTGCATCAGGCTCTTGGCTATCATGTACAGCAAAGGATAGAGGTACACGAAACCGATACAGATCAGCAGCCCATAGATGACAGCCAGCTTGCCAGCTCCCTGGGTGTCCTTGGATCCGAAGATCCATCTCTTCACCGTATATTTGTCGATCTTCCTTCTCGGGGCCGCGGCAGCTTTGTACCTAACGGACGGCTTTTGCTGCTTTTGCGGTTCGCTTTGCTTTCTGCTTTTCATATTGCTCCCCCCTTCTCTCAATTCTCTTGATCAGTCTTTCCTGTTTCTTCATCTCTTTCTTGTGCTGCTTCGCTTTCTTGGCGTAGACGTCCTTCTTCAGTGCCAGCGCCGCCGCGAACAGAAGCACCAGAATCGTCACGATTACCGCGTACAGCCATGCCATGGCGGAAGCGTATCCATATCCCTTGCTGCCCGTGGTCCCGAACATGGCGTTCTTGATGGTCTCGATGATGCTGTTCTGCTCATTGTTGGACAGATACACGATGGTGTACACCACGTTCAGCAGCGTCATGGGCTTGATGGTAGGCAGCGTGATCTTCCAGAAACACTCCCAGGTAGAGCCGCCGTCTATCTTCGCGGCTTCATACAGCGAAGTATCTATCTTCTGGACTGCCGCCAGGAAAATCAGGATCTGCACGCCGGAGTACCACAGGTACATGACAATGTTCTCGAACAGCCCCATGATCGCGTCTACCATGAATCCCGGAAGAAAGCCTATCAGGGACTGAATCGCCGAAGTGTTCATGGCCGGGATGGAACCTGCCCCCTGGGACATCAGCTGGCTCATGACCGGGCCGCTGGCGATGATCACCGGAAGGAAGAAGATCAGCCGGAAAACCCCTTTTCCCTTGATCTTGGAATTCAGCAGCAGGGCAATGATCAATGCGAATACCACAATGATTGGGGTCGCCATGATCGTCTTCATCAGGTAGGCCGCCAGCTCCGTGGGGAACGTCTCGTCCTCCTGGAGAATCTGCGTAAAGTTCTGGATGCCGATGAATGTAATCTCCCTGCCCGCAGGCGTCATCCTCACCCTGCTCAGGGCAAAGTTGAAGGACTGTGCCAGCGGCCGCAGAACGAAGATAAGCACGCCTATGATCCAGGGCAGCACGAACAGATAGCCCATCATGCCTTCTCTCTGTTTTAACGACAGACGTTTCTTCGCAGCTGTCTTCTGCTTTTCCTTATTCTTGTTCTCTTTCATCCGTCCTCACCTCCCCACCAGCTGATAGGACATGGCGTCCAGGGCTATACCGTCACAGGTCACAGGTTGCTCATTATAGTTCACATAGACTTTCACGCCGTTGGAATAGGTCACCACCGCCACATTGTCCGCGGTCTTCTCCCGGTCCGTGATTACGGCCCCCGCCGTGGCATCGCTGACTTCTTTCAGCAAGGTGTAGTATTCTATGATCTCATTCTTGTACACCCCGTAGCGGGAAGTGTACAAATCGGCAGAGTTCGTGTACAGCAGATCCACCGGATCCTCCCAGGTCAGGTAGAAGGAAGGATATATCCCTGTCTCCACCAGCTGTAGGAAGTATTCGCTCTTATTGGCTTCGAAGTTCGTGTAGTCCGCGTACATGGGGATCACGCCCTTTAACGCGATGGAAAGGAACGGCACCTCCTCGTCCGTGAAGATATAGCTGGAGGTATTCACAGGCATGCCTACAATGCTGTCCGCCAGATTCCAGTAGCAGGAAATGGGCTGCTCCATGGCCAGATGGAAATCCTGTGCCGCGCTTTCCAGCGCTTCGGAGAATATCTGCAGGTTCTCGGTTCTGTTATACTGTTTTCCATTGTAATTGTAGCTGTACAGATGGTTGGTGATACCTGTCAGCGCCAGGGAGTCCACTCCCTTCTTCCCGTAGGACTTCAGGCTCTCGTTCAGCTTCTTCACCGCCTGGTCAGGGGTCTGGAACCGGAAGCTCTCGTAGATTTCCTTGTAGGTGTTCTCCTCATACACGCTTTCGTCCAGTTTCTTGATGACATTGAAGGTGGTGTTCACCGTGTCCGGGTTGGCCCGCAGCGCGTCCTGGTACAGGTAAAGCTCTATGCCTTCCTCTTTGGACTCCTTGATCAGCTTCGTCAGCGCCGATGTGCCCCCTATCTTGGAGTCCGCTTTGTATTTGGAGATGGGCATGCTCCAGATGCCGCCGTCCTGCCATCCTTTATAGATGGAGAAAATGTCTGTGACATTCGCTTCCTTTAAGTCGGCATAGATGTCCCGGATGTTGTCCGTGGTGGTCATGACCACCGGCTTCTTGAAAATCATGCCGTTCTCCCGGTCCGTCCCCAGGAAATCCAGGCGAATCCGGAATTTGTCCTCTTTCGCCGACAGGTTCTCCAGAAGGTACTCCCGGTATTTCACAGCCAGGCCCGCATAGTCCGCGTCCTCGCCGCTCGCGAACACATAGCGCAGCTTGATGTCGCACTGGGCCCGTTTGGCCTCCTGGAGCTGTACCGCGCTGGTTCCCTCCTTGCTCATCAGCTGCTTATAGATGCGCCTTAACGTGAACCTGGGCACTACCCAGTTATAATTGGTGACCGCTCCGTTGGGATAGGCCGAAATCCTGGCGTCCTCCGCACCCTCCTCGATGATGCCCAGCACCGCGAAGCGGGAATCCGTGTGCACCATGCCGAACACCGGCGCCAGCACCGGCTCCGCGTCGTTCACCGTCTGGTACTCTTCCCAGAACAGGGACAGCACATAGCTCTCGTCCACTCCGGCATTGTCTCCCCAGACCTTCAGGTTCAGCGGGGAAGTGAATCTGCCGTCATTGTCCTCCAGGTAAATCAGCGCGCCGTTGCCGTCCGGCATCAGCATATAGCCGTCCCGCTCATCGGCATAGGTATATCCCAGGAAAGGATATACGAAAACGTTCCCGAGGGTGACCTGGTCCTGCTCCTCCACGATGGAGTCGCCCGGAATCTCCACTTCGATTCCATCCTCCAGCAAAGTCACGTTGAGCACAAAGGAAATCTGGTATTTGGTCAGGTTCACCGCCGCGGAGAAACCGTCCGCCTTTTTGGCGACATCGATGTCCGCCTGGGCCGATATCAGGTCCGTCCGCTCTTCGTTCACATTGTTCAGGATGTCGAACCCGATGCCGGACTTTATGAAATTCTCCCAGGTGGCGTTCAGGGTGCCGTCGCTTTCCCCCACCGTGGATTCCATGATGGCACCGGTCTTCTTATCCCGGACGATCAGGGACAGGGTAGGCTCGTAGAGATAAAGGGCAATCGCATCGTTCTCCGCCACCAGTTCATGGTCCTTGATCGTCTTCGCGTCCTCCCTGACGATAGCCTCCGCAAGCGCCTTCGCTTTGTCAGTCCCTTCTCCGTCAGCCGCAAAGGACTGTATCGGAGCCAGCAGCATCGCTGCTGTCAGACCGGCCGCCAACGCTTTTTTCACTGTTTTGCGTATTTTGTTATCTGCCAATTCGATACACCACCTCTCCTGCCACTGCTGCGATGAATTCTACAATCTGCCTGAACAGCACGTAAATGATAAAGACCAGGAGCGCCAGAATCAGAACCGTGAACGCTGTCAGGAAAATGATTTTAAAGGTTTCCTTCACCGAATAATTGTTGACTTCCTTGATGGTCAGGAAGATCAGGATCACTACCCAGGCCGTAATGAAAATCTGTCCGAAATCAATCAGGAAGACTTCATTGTAGGTAATCACATTGCTGACGATGATGCATATGGGCTGGAAGAGGATGTAGGGCGTCAGTGCAAACGCAAAGCCGCAGAACAGGCGCTTGAAGCTTCCTTCACCGTCATTGATGGTACACATCAGATAGTTACAGGCCGTCAGGACCACGAACACGCCCACGATGGACAGCACATCATTCATGATAGTATATCTGCCTTCCCGCACACTCCGCAGCAGGAAGCCGCAGTAGTATTTGTTGATGATATAGACCGCCGTGGTCAATACCAGCAGCGTGCACGCCGTGATCCAGGAGCTCTTGCCCTCATAGCGCAGGCCGTAAGCGCCGTCGATGGGATGTTTCATATAATAGCCCATGTACTTCAGCCGCTGCCAGTAGCCGCTGTTCCTGGGCTTTTCCGTGGCTTCGATCAGCGGGTTGAAGATGCCCTTTTTCTGATGGACCTTCTTCAGCGCCCAGATGACGATGAGGATCAGCAGAAGGATGCCCACCGCGCTGATCAGGTGGCTGCGCAGCCATGCGTTCCTCACCTCCCAGAAGGAGTCGGAATATACGCTGAAGGCTTTGGACACTCTCGCGTAGCGCAGCGCCTGCTCGTAATTTTCCTCCTGCAGATAGGAGCGGCTCATGGCTTCGTTGGCATAGTCGAAGAGACTGTTCATCTCCAGGACTTCCTCCAGGGGCTCCTTGCTCTCGGCATAGCGTCCGTTCTCGTAGAGATTCAGCGCCTTGTGCAACAGGTTCGTGAACTCCGTGGCTTCGAACACCTGTACCTGCCCCGCGTCGGAGTCCAGGACATAAATATTGTCATCCAGGTCCACATCGATGGCTTCCACCTTCCTGGACAGGCCAATCCGAAACCGTCCGTCGTCCCGCCCGCCGAATACGAAGAGCAGATCGCCCTCGGAATTGTATTCGTAGATATATCCGTCCGAGGATGCCACATAGACATTGTCGTGGTTGCCCACCGCCACCGCCGCCTCTTTGCCGTCATAGGCATCCGGCTCAATCAGGTTGGATCCGGCGATGTTCAGCTTCTTTAAGCTGGTCAGCCCCTCGCCCGGGGTCACCGTGTAGATCAGGCCCTGCTTATCGATGGCCACGTTCACCGGCGTGGACGGCAGGTTGGACACCATCTTGGCCAGCTGTGCATCCGTGAACACCGCTTCCTGAATCATCCGCAGCACTGTGACGGAGGCGAAGTTGGTGCCGAAGTATCCCAGGAACGTGCCGCCCTCCGTGGGGGTCAGCTGCACCAGGCCGTTGGAATTGCCCTCGCAGACGATGTACATGTCCCCGCCCACGTTCACCACGATTTTGATGGGCTTGAACTCGCCGCTGCCGTACAGGGGGTGGTCGGGCTTCGTGTAGACTGCGGACACCTCTCCGTCGTCATCGAACACCACCACCTTGCCGGAATGGTCCGCCACGTACACGTCCTTCTCCTCTGTCACGAACACGCCGTAAGGCTCCGACAATTCCCCTTCGCCGATGGTCTTCACGTACTCCCCCTCCAGGGTGGAGACATAGACCACGCCCGCGCCTGCGTCCGCGATATAGATGTATCCGTCCTCCGTGACCTTTAGGTCATAGGGATTTACCAGGGAATGCTCCCCTATCTTGCTGAATGTCGTTTTCGGTGTATAGGCGGTCTGGGTCTCCGTCACGTATCCATACCCATCGATGGTATAGGTCTTGTAGGGGACTTCCGCCCTGGCCTGCAGGGCAGGCTGTAGGATCAGCAACACGGAAAAGAAAGCCAGCAAACATTTTTTCCATTTTTTCATGCTCTTTCCCTCCCTTATTTGATGCCGGAATGTGCCATGGTGTTCATGACGTTCTTCTGGCAGATGATGAACATCACCAGATTCGGCACGAACATGATCAACGTTGCCGCTGCCGCGATTCCCTGACCGGCCACGCTGTTGTTGGCGTTGGCCAGCGTATTCATATAGAAGGCAAGGGTGCGCAGCCCGTCCTCGCTCATGTACAGGTTGGAGCTCTCCACATTGGCCCAGACCTGCTGGAAAGCCAGGATCGCCGCTGTGGCGATGGCCGGTTTGATCATGGGCATGATGATCTTCCGATAGACCACGAAGTCCGTGGCTCCGTCCATATAGGCCGCGTCGATCAGCGCGTCCGGTATCTGGTCGATGAACTGCTTGACCAGGAACAGGCTCACCGGCATGGCCAGCAGCGGAAGGATATGGGCCAGGTAGTTGTTGGTGATGTTCAGTGTATCGATAACAAGATAACGGGGAATCATCACCGCCACCGGCACGAACATCAGGGCCATGTTATTGATCTCCATCAGGGCTTCCTTGCCCCGGAACTTCAGTTTGGAGAGGGCGAACCCAGCGGTGGTGGACAGGACGATGGACAACAGCACATCGGACAGCGTCACCACCAGAGAGTTGAACACATAGCGGCTCATGGGAATGCCAGACGTCTGGGACGCCTTCATCAGTCCCCGGAAATTGTCCAGCGTGGGGTTGGTCACGAAGAACCGGGGCGGGAATATGAACAGCTCCGTCATGGGCTTGAAGGCATGACAAAAGATGAAGATGATCGGCAGCAACATGAGAATCGCCAGAGGCGTCACCGCCACGATCAGCTTGATCTGCCCTTTTTCAAATTTTTTGGGATTGATGCTACTCCCTTTATATCCAGCCATTTCTCAATCCCCCTTTCAGTCTTTCTCGGAAAACAGCTTCTTCGCCATGGTGGAGAAGAGCCATACGATCAACAGCAGCACCACGGAAACGGCTGCGGCATAGCCCATCTCATAGCGGATGAAGCCGTAGTCTTCGATGTGGTTCACGATCAACTGGGCGCTGTAGCCGGGCGTGGGGTTGGTCCCTGTCAGGGCCACGCCGATTGCGCCGTTGGCAAAGGTGTTCACCACCGCCATGACCGCGCCGAAGAGCATCTGCGGCTTCATGGTGGGCACGGTGATATAGATCATCTCCTGGAAGCGGTTCTTGATGCCGTCGATGGCTCCCGCCTCGTAGAGCTCCTCGTCCGCGTTCAGGATACCGGCCATCATGGCCAGGAATCCTACGCCCATGCTGGACCACAGGGCCACGATGATGACGATGGGCAGAAGGTATCTGGTGTCCACCAGCCATACGATAGGCTCCGTGATGACTCCCAGCTTCATCAGGATACTGTTCAGATAGCCCGTCTGGTCCCCGGTGAAGATGATTTTCCACAGCACGGTCATGGCCACGCCGCTGGTCATGCTGGGCGAGTAGAATATCAGCGCCAGGACGGTCCTGGGCACCCTGGAAATCTGTGCCAGGATCCACGCCAGGAAGAAGGAAAGCACGTACCCGCCGATGCCTACCACCAACACATAGACCACGGTATTGGGCAGAACGTACTGCATGAAAATCTCATCCTGGGTGATCAGGTTGATATAGTTCATGAATCCCACCAGGTCAGGGAATTCAATGGTATTGAAATTCGTAAAGGAAAGCGCGATTGCGATCACCATAGGGATGATGATGAATACGGCGAACAGAATCAGGTAAGGCGCTAAAAACCATTTCGCCGCCGGATTCGCGTTCTCGCGTTTGCCGATATTGTTTTTCTTTGCCGCTGCGCTCATTCAACCTCACCCCCCTTTTCCTCCGATCCCGTCTTGCCAAGGATCTCCCGCACCCTCTCCAGGGTAGGCACCTCGTAAGGCGTGATCACATTTCCGTTGGCGTCATTGTAGCCGAACTCCTCCAGTTTGCGCTCTGTCTCCCGGTTGATGCGCTTCACCGCATTGTCCAGGGTACGCCTCAGGTTCTTGCCGTCTACAACTACAGAGTTGTAAGCGTTTGAAATCTCGCGCTCTACCATGTAGGAGCCGGGCAGTCTGGGCGATTCGTTGATCCACTCCGCCTGGGCCAGGATGGTCTCTTTGTCCCTGGTCTTCCAGGGCAGCATGGCGAAGGCTTCCCTGTTGGCCGTATTCCAGAGGAAGGAGCTTCCGTAGGTAATCTGCACGGTCTGCCCGAAGGCCGCCTGTACCTCCGCGGAGGACCACCATTTCATAAATTCCCAGGCCTTCTCTTCCCTGTCTGGGTCGGAGGTGAACATCACCGTGCTCTCCGCGCCGCCTGCGGAATACCGCAGCACATTGCCCTCTTCGTCCACCGTGCCGGGCACCATGTAAATCTCCCAGCTGTTGGCAATCTCCGGCGCGGCGTTCAGCAGCAGATTGTAGACCGAGTAATCGGCGATTCCGATCGGCATGGAACCGTTGCGGAAATGCTGGTAAAAGTTCGGAATGTCCTTGGGCAGGTTATAGATGGTGAACAGCTCCGTCAGCTCCCGGAAGCCCGCCACGGACTCCTCGCTGGTCAGGTTGGAATCCCCCGCGAACTGGGTGTAAAGGGAACCGCCGTTCTGCAGAATCAAGGGCGTCGTGCCATGGAAATTGCGCATGGCCAGCATGCCTGCGGTGGGATAATAGAAGTTCATGCCCCGCATCTGCAGAGAGGGAAGGAGGTTCTTCACATCCTGCAGGGTATCCGGCGCTTCCAGCCCCAGCTTGTCGAAAATATCCGTCCTCACGTACAGCACCCAGAAATTCATGGTCTCAGGCAGTGCATAGATGCCGTCACCTATGGTGGCGGGCACCAGCAAGCCTTCCTCAAAGCGGTTTGCCACCTCCACAAAATCACTTAATTCCGTCAAGTCTTTAACGGCTCCGCGAATACCAAGTTCGAAGGGCACCGCGTAATTGATGCCGGTGGCGATGTCCGGCGCGTCCCCGGAAGCGTTGGCCAGAATCAGTTTGTTCTGATCAGGCATCAGGGCAAGGTCCACCTGGATGCCGGTCTGGGCCGTGAAGTCCTCGTCGATCATCTTCTGCATGATCTCCAGGTACTGCCTGGAACGGTTCACCCACACCTGGATATGCTCCGGGTCGCTGTTGCCGGCAGAGTAAGCCTGGGAAGCGAATGAGGTGAAGAACCGCTTGGCGCTGGCCGCGATGGAGGTAAAGAATCCCGCGTTCCTGGGCAGCTTCGCCCCCTCCTGGTACAGATAGATCCGGTCTATGGCCAGGTCGTTCTTGTTCAGGCTGTCGATCAGGTTCGCCAGGAACTGGTTGACGGAGTTGGTGCTGGTGGTCAGCTCGGCCACACGGTAGGCCAGGTCGTCCGGCTCCGAAGCCAGGCTCCTGAGCTGCTCCGACGCAACGGCGGCAGAGGAGAACGCACCAATCTTCTTCACGCCGGGATTATAAACCTTCATGCTCTCGCACAATGCATCCAGCGTGTCCGCATACTCTTCCAGGCGGGTGATTGCGTCCGGTATGTACTTTTCGATATCCAGATCCCTGTACTTATCCTTGTTGTTGCCGGCGACCTTGGTGATCTCCAGGTTCAGGTTATTGACGCCGCTCATAATCCTGTCAATACCTTCCAGCACAGGGCGGATAGGATCGGCTGATATGGTAAAAGAAATGGTATGGAGGCCCGCGTCCAGATTCAGGCTCAAATAATTGCCCTCCGCATCTGCCAGCGTCTCTGTCTGGTAGCTCTTCCCGTACTCCAGCCCATAGTTGTAGAATGCGCTGTTGGGAATGTTCCCGTCTACCTCCACGTTGATAAAGACAGGGAAGTCAGCCTTCTCGCTCTGCTTGTAATTGAGAGCCAGATAATAAGTCCCGGCTTCCTCCACCTCGAACTCATATGTAATCTTTTGACCCGCGTCCTTGAAAGACGCGTTGTCGATAGTGTTAAGCGCCTTGATCTCCACATTGTAGGGATCCAGGTCCACCTCCAGTTCACAGGCGGCGCGGATTGAGGAAGCGTTCCTCTCCGTCATGTCCTCCGCCTGAATCGATATGAGATTGCTGCCCTCCGCCTTGCCGGAGCCGGTGTATTCCGCAATGGCCGGTTCCTCGGTCAGATAGACATTGCCCAGGAGCATGGTGCCCTCAATCATGGCAATCTCCAGTTCGTTCTCCCCTTTCTGAAGCTCTATGGCCAGGGGCCGGGAATGTCGGTAGCTGGAGTCCTGGACATACTTATTCTCCCACTTCACCACCTTGTTCGGGACAGGTACAATCTGATAGCCGTATCTGTCGAAAGAGCTCTCCTCGGGATCCTTCCAGGAAGCTTCAAATTCCAGATCCCGCAGTTCATAGAACTGATACTCTCCGTTCACCTTCATGGACAGTTCCAGAGGGAGCACGCTGCTGCCAGCGTCCAGATAGTCCAGGCTAACGTAATAGCGCGCGGTCTCAGGAGCGTCTACTGTCACGATGCCGCTGTCATGGATTTCCAGCTTCACCACATCCTCGTTACCCCCCCGTATTCCAAATTCGTCAGGAATCATCTCCGTGCCGCTTATCCCCCGGAAATTCTCTGCCGCAGGGACACAGATCGGCTCTCCCTGATAATAGGGGCTGCTCTGGCTCTGGCTGACCATTGTGTAGTTCGTGTCCTGCATGTCATTGGAAAAGTCATCCGTGATGTAATTGGATGCCGTCTCCGCATTGACCATACCGTCCGCCAGGGCCTTATCCGCCTCCTCTTCGGCACAGACGCTCATCGGCCCCGCTGCCAGCGCTGCAGCCAGCGTCCAGGACAACATCCTCCTGGCTGTCCTCCGTCCATGCCTTCCCTTTCTTGGATACATACCTCCACCTTCCTTTCAGTGGCCGTTCCCTCAAATGGCCGCTTTTTATGCTGAAAAAAATGATTACTGTGCCGCGTAGCCGCTTCCCCATACCGCATAGCCCTTGTCGGAAAGCGCGGTGAACGTGATGACGTTCTTATAGCCAAACTGGTCCCATTCCAGAATCCATTCACCTTTGTACTCTATACCGTTCAATACCAGCACGGCTTCATGGCCGTTCTTCAGTTCCCATGTGCCCTCATAGCTGCCGCTGACCGTATGGTCCGCCTCCAGCACGATATCCTCGGAAGCCCTTGTGACCGATGAGATGTTGTGCATGTGGTTGAACAGCTTATAGGGGCCGGGAATCAGGGATTCATCCACCTCTTCCAGCTTCTCTCCCGTGTAGCGGTAAGGGGATACCACCGGCCATCCGTCCTCGTTCATGAACATCTGATGCACCCTGACCTGATGGGCTTCGCCCTTCTCCTCAAACCTTGTATGGAAGAACAGGAAGTACTCTCCCGTGGATTCCTCGTAGTAAGCGCTGTTGTGCCCCGGGGAGACATACCCGTTGCGGAACTTCCCGTTCTCTCCCTCCACATAGGGGAAGGAGAAATTCCCCATCAGCTTGACGCCGTACTTTCCCGCCGCGGCATCATCGAAGAAGCTTCCTGTGGGGCCCTTGCATTCAATCATGTCCTGGCCCTCGGAATCATAGTAAGGGCCGTCCGGGTTCTCCGACCGGCATACCCGGATATTGTATCCGCCGTCGGAGGCGAGCCCGCCGAAGGAGAGGAAGAGATAATAATATTCCGTCTCCGGACTGTACAGAATGTAGGGCGCCTCGATTCTCAGATGGTTTCCCCCCAGCAGCTTCTTTCCGTAGCCGCTCTCCAGGGGGAATCCGGTCCGGGCATCCAGTTCCAGGATGTAGATACCGCCAGAGTAGGAGCCGTATACCATCCAGAGCCGTCCCTCCGCGTCGAAGAACACACAGGGGTCCACCACATTGGGCTCGACGGTGGCGTCGAAGATGTCCCCGTTCTCGTCCGGCATATCGGCGTCCTGGCCGGATTTCAGGATGACCCCCAGGTCCTCATAGGTCCCCTCCACATTGTCCGACACGGCTATCCCTAAGGCTGACAGCGGGGAAGACCCCTCGCAGTGGCAGTAGTACATATAAAATCTGCCGTCGGCCAGCTGAATCACATCCGGCGCCCACATGGTGTCCGTCTTGGCCCATTCAAAGGCTTCCTTCAGCTCCTCCTTCGGGTTGGGGATGATCGCATTGTCCGCTTTCACATCCGAGTCGATCAGCGTCCAGTTCATCAAATCGTCCGTCCTGGCTCCGGCCAGATGGGAGCCGAACACATACCAGGCGCCGTCCACCTTGATCACCGAAGGGTCGTGGACAGAGACTTCCGAAAAGGTGTGCTCCACCGGTTCCTCCCCTGTCAGGTCCACTCCCTGGAGATACGCGGGAAGCCCGTTATCAGCGGCTTCTTCCCCGGAGGGAACCTCCGTCTGCTCCGTCCCGATTCCGGAATCGCTCTCCTGCCTTTCTCTTTCTGCTGTATTTCCCTCCTGTCCTTCCGCTTCCCCTGTCCCCTGTGCGGGCTGTGCCCCACAGGCTGTCGCCAGGCATATTGTCGCTGCCATACCAGCCAGATACCACCTTTTCTTCATTGTCAGCCCTCATGTCTTTCTGTGTCTGCCGCTTTCTCCCGCAGACACAAATACCCAGATCCATCCATTCCCTTTCGTGCTGATTCCCCCGGATTTTGCCATTATAAACTTAGTAAATTAATTTAGAATTTTCTAAACATTCGGGCAATAAATTTGCGGGACAAACGATTCCCGCCTATAGTCATCCTCTTCCCGCTTCTGGCATATTGCAGAAAAGGAAATACATTCCCTTGTATTTTATGAATATTATCCCGAAATGCTTTCCGCCTTGATGGCAAATTCACCAAACTGTCAACACCGCTTTGATACTGTATTTATTATATCATGTATTTTCTCTTTTTCAATGCTTATTTGAAAACTGCCTTATTTTTGTTAAATAATCATAAATTTACTATAGCGTTTTTGTGAACTATCACGAATTTCTAAAATAGTTTAGACAAACTTAAAATCGCTGTTTCAGAGAACCCAGAACCGGACGATATGGAAAAGACGGCAGGGCAAAGAGATTCCTGCCCTACCGTTGAGATTCTACGAATTGTCTTCTAATTGATTTCCAGGCTTACCACGCTGCAGGCGGGAATCGTAAAGGACACGCCCCTGTCTGTCAGCTCCACATCCTCGAACACCTCTTCCTTCACCGTCTCCGGCTGGTCAAAGGTATTGCAGGCATGCATCTCACCAGTTAAGATTGCCGCTTTCACGGACTCGGGCTTCTTTTCCGTGAGCATAAGCTCCACAGGGAAGTCCTCCTCCACGGAAAGGTTCGCCAGCGTCACCAGGACGGAGCCGTCCTTCTGCACGGACACGGATTCCTGCAGGGCTGGCACTTCATAGTTCTCCACTCCCACGTTTTGCTCTCCGGAGAGGCTGCTCTCCACCAGGTCTGCGCCCTGATGCCTTTTGTACATATGGAACACATGATAGGTAGGGGTCAGGAGCATCTTCTTCCCCTCTGTCAGGATCACGGACTGCAGCACGTTCACCATCTGGGCGATGCAGGCCATCTTCACACGGTCGCAGTGTCTGTTGAAGATATTCAGGCTCACAGCCGCCACCAGGGCGTCCCGCATGGTATTCTGCTGATACAGGAATCCCGGATTCGTCCCCACTTCCACATCGAACCAGTCGCCCCACTCGTCCACGATCAGGCCGATTTTCTTGTCGGGATCATAATGGTCCATGATCGCGCCGTGGAGATTGATCAGCTCTTCGATATAGAGGGCCTTGTACATGGTCTTGTACCAGGTCTCCTCGTCGAATTCCGTGGCGCTCCCTTTATGCTCCCATCCGCCCGGATGCACATAGTAATGCAGGGACAGCCCGTCCATGAAGCCGCTGAAGTTCTTTCCGCCCGGATTCGGCTTGGCGAAACAGGTCTTCAGCACTTTCTTGGTCCAATTGTCATCGTCCACGTTGGGGCCGCCGCAGATCTTCTGAATAGGCGCGGCCTTGTCGTAATGGCGCACATAGGTCTGATATCTGCGGTAAAGGTTCGCGTAGTATTCCGGCGTCATATTGCCGCCGCAGCCCCAGTTCTCGTTTCCGACTCCGAAATAATCCACCTTCCAGGGCTTCTCATGTCCGTTCTTCCGGCGAAGCTCCGCCATGGGGGAGACTCCGTCGAAGGTCATGTACTCCACCCACTCCGACATCTCCTGTACGGTGCCGCTGCCCACATTGCCGTTGATGTAGGTCTTGCAGCCCAGCTGCTCGCAGAGTTCGAAGAACTCGTGGGTGCCGAAGCTGTTGTCCTCCACCACGCCGCCCCAGTGGGTGTTCACCATCCGCTTGCGCTCTTCCTTGGGACCGATGCCGTCCATCCAGTGGTATTCATCCGCGAAGCATCCCCCCGGCCAGCGCAGCACAGGAATCTCAAGCTTCTTCAGAGCTTCCACCACATCTGTACGCATTCCGTTTTTGTTGGGGATGTCGGAATTCTCTCCCACGAACAGGCCCTCGTAGATGCATCTGCCCAGATGTTCGGAAAAATGTCCGTAAATCTCCGGATTGATGTATCCCTTTTTCTTTTTTTCATTCACATACAATTTTGCCATGGGAACCTCCTATTTATAGTTCCGCATCTAATCCTCCCAGACCCAAGTCTTTGGCAGAGCATTTCCGGCCGCGT
>CAJUFI010000013.1:65415-79935 GCA_910585665.1 uncultured Acetatifactor sp.
AGATATGCGTCCGTAAATCCTCTGGGGCGCTGGTCGGATTAGATGCTGTTTTATAGTTCCGCATCTAATCCTCCCAGACCCTGGCCATTGGCAGAGCAGTTCCGGCCGCGTAGATATGCGTCCGTAAATCCTCTGGGGCGCTGGTCGGATTAGATGCTGTTTTATATCAGATATCGACCATTCACTATGACAGAAACCCCTTTACCTTCCTGTAGACGCCGTCGCCGTCCAGGCCGTATTTCGCAAGCAGCGCTCCCGCGGAGCCGGACTCGCCGAACACGTCCTGGATGCCGATTCTGCACACCGGCACAGGACAGTCCTCCGCCAGGGCCTCGCACACCGCGCCGCCCAGGCCGCCGACGACGGAATGCTCCTCCGCAGTCACCACTTTGCCGGTCTTCCGGGCGCTGGCGGCAATCAGCTCCCTGTCCAGGGGCTTGATGGTGCAGATATTGATCACTTCCGCGCTGACACCCTCTTCCGCAAGCTTCTCAGCCGCTTCCAGGGCAGAGCTCACCATGATGCCGGTGGCAATGATGGTCACATCGCTGCCCTCCCGCAGCACTTCGCCCTTGCCGATTTCAAATCTGTAGTCCTCCCTGTCGTTGATGACGGGAACCGCTGCCCGGCCAAAACGCATGTACACAGGCCCCTCAAAATCCAGGGCAGCCTTCACACAGGCTCTGGCCTCCACTCCGTCGGAGGGGTTCAGGATCGTCATGCCGGGAATGGTCCGCATCAGGGCGATATCTTCATTGCACTGGTGGGAAGCGCCGTCCTCGCCCACTGTGATGCCCGCATGGGTCGCCCCTATCTTCACGTTCAGATGGGGGTAGCCGATGGAGTTCCGCACCTGCTCAAAAGCGCGCCCGGCAGCGAACATGGCGAAGGTGCTGGCTACGGGGATCTTGCCCGTCAGGGACAGGCCGGCCGCAATGCCCATCATATTCGCTTCCGCGATGCCGCAGTCGATATGTCTCTCGGGGAATTTCTTCTGAAACACGCCGGTCTTGGTGGCTGCTGCCAGGTCCGCGTCCAGGACCACCATATCCGGATAGTCCTCTCCAAACTCCGCCAGCGCTTTGCCGTAGGCTTCTCTGGTGGCAATCTTCGTAACCGTCTTGCTTTCTTTTACATCTGACATAATGCTTCACCAATCCTTTCCAGATCCGCCATCGCAATCTCGTACTCCCCGTCATTGGGTGCCTTGCCGTGCCAGTCCACGCTTCCCTCCATGAAGGATACGCCCTTTCCTTTCAGGGTGTGGGCGATAATGGCCGTGGGTTTTCCCTTGAGGGAGCGGGCCTGGGCGAAAGCTGCCTGAATCTGCTCCATGTCATTTCCGTCCTCCAGATTGATGACATGGAAATTGAATGCCTCGAACTTCTTGTCGATGGGATTGGGCGAACACACATCGTCAATCCGCCCGTCAATCTGCAGCCCGTTGTTATCCACGATCACTACCAGATTGTCCAGCTTCCTGTGGCCGGCGAACATGGCGGCCTCCCAGACCTGCCCCTCCTCGATCTCGCCGTCTCCCAGCAGCGTGTAGACCCGGAAGTCCTTTCCGGAAAGCTTTGCGCCCAGGGCCATGCCCACTGCCGCGGAGATCCCCTGTCCCAAAGATCCGGAGGACATGTCTACGCCCGGCACATGCTGCAGACAGGGATGTCCCTGAAGATAAGAGCCCAGGTGGCGCAGGGTGGGCAGATCCTCCACAGGGAAATAGCCCCTGTTGGCCAGGGCGGAATACAGGCCGGGCGCGGTATGTCCTTTCGAAAGGACGAAGCGGTCCCTGTCTTCCATCTTTGGATGGGACGGATCGATATGCATTTCCTCAAAGTAAAGATACGTAAAAATGTCTGCCGCGGACAGTGAGCCGCCGGGATGTCCCGCCTTCGCCCCATGAACCGCTTCAATGATGCCTTTGCGTACATCATTGGCACGTTTTTTCAGTTCTAAAATCTCCATGGCTCCTCCTATTCCAGTTCCGCGTATGCTCCGCACAGCACTTTAGGAATTGTCGGAAAACAACTGATACAGCTTCTTTAGAGAAAAGCCCGGAAATACAAGGAAAACAGCTTTAAACTCGTATCAGTTATTTGTAGACACTTCCTTAGTATGGACACACGCTGTTTTATAGTTCTTTAACAATTTAGCGGTATGCGGCGGCGTTCCAGCGCATCTCGTTCTTCAGGCTGCGGACCGTGGTGTCAGCATCGATGACCACGGTCTCAATGCCCATGGCATCCGCCCAGTCCACCATCTGCTCTGTGGTCAGGTCGTAGGAGAATGCGGTATGATGCGCGCCGCCCGCCAGGATCCAGCTCTCCGCTCCTACGGTCAGGTTGGGCTTCGGCGTCCAGAAGCAGGTGGCTACGGGAAGCTTGGGCATGGGCTTCTCCACTTTCCTGCAGTCCACTTCATTGATGATCAGCCGGAAGCGGGTGCCCAGGTCGATCAGGGAAGTGGCGATGCCGCTGCCGGTCTTGGAGGTGAACACAAGTCTGGCGGGATCCTCCCGATTGCCCATGGACAGAGGGCATACCTTGATGCCCACAGGGCCTTCCGCGATGGTAGGGCATACTTCCAGCATATGGGCCTGCAGAATTCCCTCCTTGCCGGACACCAGATTGTAAGTATAATCCTCCAGGAAGGAAGTTCCTTTGGCGTCCTTGACCCCTTCCGTCATAATCTTCATCAGGCGCACCATGGCCGCGGTCTTCCAGTCTCCCTCTCCGGCGAAACCGTAGCCCTTCTCCATCAGTCTCTGGATGGCAAGGCCCGGCAGCTGCTTCAAAGAGCCCAAATCGCCGAAATGGGTCACGATTGCATGGTAATCCTTCTCCTTCAGGAAGCGCTCGAAGCCGATTTCAATGCCGGCCTGTACCGCCACATGGCGCCGGAACTCCGCCGCGTCTCTGCCCTCGTCCAGAATCTGGTATCTGGAATAATACTCTTCCACCAGCCCATTGATATCGCCCTCGCTGACATCCGCCACATATTCCGCGATCTCGTTGACAGGATACGCGTCGATTTCCCAGCCGAACTTAATCTGAGCCTCCACCTTGTCACCCTCTGTGACGGCCACGTTGCGCATATTGTCCGCCACTCTCGCCACACGGATATGGCTGGACTCCATGATGCCCACCGCCGTGCGCATCCATCCCGCCAGCCTGTTCAAGGTCTTCTCATCGCTCCAGTGCCCCATGATCACTTTGCGTTCAATACCCATGCGGGTCACGATATGGCCGTATTCCCTGTCGCCGTGTGCAGACTGGTTCTCGTTCATGAAATCCATGTCGATGGTATCGTACGGAATTTCCATATTGAACTGTGTATGCAGATGGCACAGGGGCTTGCGGTACTCCTGCAGGCCCAGGATCCAGGACTTGGCCGGAGAGAACGTATGCATCCAGGTGATGACGCCGGCGCACTCCCCGTCCATGTTCGCCTCGTTGAACAGTCCCCGAATCATCTCATTGGTGAGCAGCGTAGGCTTCCACACCACCTCATAGGGAAGCAGACCCGACTTGTTGATTTCCTCCACGATGACCCTTGAATGCTCCGCCACCTTGGCAAGACATTCGTCTCCGTATAAATCCTGGGAACCGGTGGCAAACCAAAACTTGTAATTCTTCATGTATGTACCCCTTTCTTCTGATTTCAGAATCAACCTGATTGACAGCTTTCTCTGACGGCATTTTCCCAATCCGTCATCCGACTTCTATGGTAGGGTATTTTCATGAATTTGTCAATTATTATTTTAGATTTCTGTATAATAATTTATAATCAAATTTTATCAATATTTTACAGGAAAATTTTCAGATTTCTGTGCATTTTTCCTTTTCTTATGATTTATTGGCCATATTGTCATTTTTTTGATGTGTATTCTCTTATATTTTGTATAATATATGTATTTTTTGTTTGTTTTATATTTTTCTAAAATATTTTATATTTATCTAAATAATCATAAGAAATTTTACGCAATATATCATGCAGGAAAAATAAGGATTGACAAAGCATGCGGCAAATGCTATACTGATTTCCATCATGCAGGAAGAAAGAAAAGAGGTGATTAATATGACGAGAACAAATTCATATGGGACAAATGTCATATTAGCCGCTTCTTTGCAGAAATCCCTGTAGAGAATCCAAGGAATCCATACAGCCTGCTCCGCAGGCTTTCATATCAGATTGCAGAAAGGCTGAAGACATACAGAAAGTATGTCTTTTTTATATGTTTCCGCCCATCGGCGACATCGCCGTCCGGCACTGCCGAATCCGGCTGCCGAAATTCGGCTGCCGAAATTCGGCTGCCGAAATTCGGCTGCCGAAATTCGGCTGCCGAATTTCGGCATTCCCCCGCATTTGTTCTCCATCACCTGCAGCCCACTGCGGCATGGCTCACGGACATACCGCAAAACAGCACACATATCAACGGCAAGCCGCCAGGGGCTCTGCATATGCAGGATGCCCTGCGGCGCAGAAAGAAGGGTTAGGTATATGAACAAATTCAAACAAATCTGTATGAAAGCGCACACAGAGAAAAAGGAAGCTCTCCACAACCTCTACACCGACAGGCATAGATACCTCAGTTCTGTCAGCAGCAGCGAACAGCCCGTGGAAGACGAAAAGCTATTCCATTACAGGAACGTGGTGTTCCAGTTTTGCGGCACAGGCTTTCGGACGATGCAGCAGATGATTCTTTTCATCTGGATACCGGAAACATCCGTCATCGGCGGAAATCCTGTCGGCAGATGCCGGACTGCCTATGAGGACTGGCTTCTGCGCCTGTTGTCAGAAGCGGTGAACGAACTGTCCGACAGTCTGCAGAACGACCACAAGGACGCCAGGGAAAAGCCGGAGTTCTCCATGCAGACCACCAGCTCCGTGGTGACCGGGCGAAACGGCTGTCTCTACGCGGCAGAACGGCATGCTTTCCGTCTCAGGATAAATTTCCGCGTTCCCCTGATCAACGGGAATGTCATCAACGGAAAGTCCACTTACAGAGAGACGAAAAATATGCTGGACTGCATCTGCGACCGGCTGGAGGCCATGGATCGGCAGGCGCTTTCGGAGCATGTGAGACTGTACGAAGACCAGCTGGAGATTCGTGATTTCCTGAGGGAAAGCGGCCTGGCTGCCTTTGTGGCGGACGGCAGCGTGCTTCCGAGACAGGCGGACACGGATGCGCCCATGGAGGGTGCGGTCCCCTTCCGCTCCCCCGAAAGCCTTAGAGTGACCCTCACCCTGTCCGACGGCAAGAAACTAACCGGAATGGGATTAAGGCGCGGAATCACGGTCATCACCGGCGGCGGCTACAGCGGCAAAAGCACTCTGCTGGACAGCCTGGAACAGGGCATCTATTTCCATGTCAAAGGGGACGGCAGAGAGTATGTGGCCACAGACGAGACGGCCTGTAAGGTGTACGCCGAGGACGGGCGGGTGGTGTCGGACACGGACATCTCTCCCTTTTTCACCTATCTGCCGGGCGACCGGGAGCTGCGCGCATTCCGCACCCACCATGCCAGCGGCAGCGTCTCCCAGGCAGTGAACATCGTGGAAGCGGCATACGGCGGAAGCCGATGTCTGCTGATAGACGAGGACACCAGCGCCACCAATTTCATGATCCGGGACGAAATCATGCGCAGCCTGGTAAAGAAAGAACCCATCATCCCCTATACGGACAGAATCCTGGAACTGAAGGAACAGGGGATTTCCACCATACTGGTCATCGGCGGATCCGGCGAATACCTGAAATATGCAGATCACCTACTGCTGCTGGAAGATTATCATGTGCTGGACGCCACGGAGGAACTGACTCCATGGAGACAGACAGGGACTCCCGAAACGGCCCAGGCCCCTCAATGGATGCGGCATAAGACGCTGCCCTCGCTGCCCATGACGGATCTGTTTTTCGGGGAGCGCATTGAAATCGAGAACGCGAAATATATCAAAATCGGCGGCTGTGTGGCAGATATCACCCGGCTGACAGCGCTGGCAGACAGCGACCAGATCAACAGTCTCACATGGCTCCTGGAAAATCTGCTGGGGGAAAAAGAGACGGAACAGACAGAGCTCCGGGACCGCTGTCAGGCTGCAGCAGGGAGTCTGCTGTCCGATACCTTCGACACGGTACTGGCATCCAGGACCCATCAATATGAACTTTGGCTTGAGGAGGTGAGGGGGCTGGATCTGCTGATGGCCGCCTGTAGGCTGCGGGGATGCTGAGCCATTTTGCCGGGGACTTGGATATGGCAGATAAGCCGCAATCCTTCTCTGGATACGTCGGCGCGCATCATCAGATGTGCGCCGGCAGCAAAAGAGCGTCATACTCGTGAACCCATTGATACTGCTTAGCAGTTAACATTTCCGAGCAACCCGACTGCATAACGCCAGTCGTATATGTTTCACCAGTGCAGCACGGTAAATTCCGGCGTTATGTAGTATAATTGCCGCTTTCAGCTCTGGATTGCCGATGCGTTCAACGTTTACTGTACAGACGGCAATTATTTGCGCTTGTAGACAAAAATATTGACAATCCGCACTTGGTTTGTTAAAATGGAATTCCTTTCGTTTTGAAAACTGAATATTTTACCTATCAGGTATCTGTCGGCAAAATCCGACAGGGCTGGTGCCTACAGACGCACCATACCTACTTGGCAAGATATGGACAAGCCGTGCACGCGGCAGCGAACGCAAGTTCGGACAGTATAACTACCAGGAGGAAGCAAGATGATTACGATGGAAAAGGTATGCAAATCGTACAAAGTTGCAAAAAGGAACGCGGGCTTCAGGGAGGCCTGCAAGGCTCTCTTCCACAGAGAGTATGAGGAGATCAAAGCCCTGAACGACATCAGCTTCACCATACGCGACGGCGAAATGGTGGGTTACATCGGCCCCAACGGAGCGGGCAAAAGCTCCACCATCAAGATTCTAAGCGGTATATTGACCCCGGACAGCGGGAAGGTGCTGATAGACGGCCGCACCCTTTGGGACATGGAACGGGCCGGCAAAAAGCCCTCCGCCAGAGCGGCAAAGTGCAGCCGGATTGACCATGTCAGGCAGATCGGCGTGGTCTTCGGCCAGCGCTCCCAGCTGTGGTGGGACGTCCCGGTCATAGATTCTTATGAACTGCTCAAGGATATTTATTCTATCCCAGACCCAATTTATCGGAAAAACATAGAAGAATTGACGGAATCCCTGAATCTGGGCGAGCTTCTGCGGACTCCCGCAAGGCAGCTCTCCCTGGGGCAGCGCATGCGCTGCGAGATTGCGGCGTCACTGCTGCACAGCCCGGGCATCCTTTTTCTGGATGAACCTACGATTGGGCTGGACGCTGTATCGAAGCTTGCAGTGCGCGATTTCGTGAAGAAGCTGAACCGGGAGCATGGCACCACTGTCATCCTCACCACCCATGACATGCAGGACATCGAGGCCCTGGCCAGCCGCATCCTTCTGATTGGCAAGGGTGAGATTCTCATGGACGGCACTCTGGAAGACATCAGAAAGGGCGGCGCCAGCATGGACGAGACCCTGGCGCAGCTCTATAAATCCTACGAGATTTCCTGACCCCAAACCGGATAGGCAGCCAGGATAGTCTCCCTGCCGCCTGTCCGCAGCATCCCTGGAACATGCAGCCGCGGAGACGCGATGGCGGAACTTTCAAAGCTTTCTGTCACGCCTTTTCCATATGGGCCGGTTTTTTCCAGGTTTTAGACGCTTCAGTCCATAGCATTATTATAGAAAGGAATCCTTCGCTCATGAAAAAATATATCAGCTATTTCCGAATGTGGCTCGTCATGGGGCTGCAGTACCGGGCTGCGGCCTTCGGCGGCATCGTCACACAGTTCTTCTGGGGCTTCATGGAGATTGCCGCCATGCATGCTTTCCACGACTCCAACCCCGCCGCGTACCCCATGACCATGGAAGCCACCTGTTCCTACATCTGGTTCCAGCAGGCTTTCATCGCCATGCTCTCCGCCAGAATATTCGACAGCCAGATACTGGACTCCGTGCGCAGCGGGAATATCGCCTATGAGCTCTGCCGGCCGGTGAGCATCTATAGCCTGTGGTTCTCCCGGAGCACGGCCTCTCGGCTCTCCGCCGCGGGGCTGCGCTGCATCCCTATCCTGGCGGTGGCCGTTCTGCTGCCCGCCTCCTACCGGCTCTCCGCCCCGGCCGGCCCTGCGCAGTTCTTCTTTTTCCTTCTGACCCTGGCGCTGGCGGTGCTGGTAACGGTGTCCTTCATCATGCTGATCTACATATCCGGTCTCTACACCGTATCCTCCGACGGAATCAGGCGGATGTGCTCCTCTTTGATGGATTTCCTGACAGGGACCTATATCCCGCTGCCTTTCTTCCCGGGCAAAATACGACAGATGATGGAGCTGCTCCCCTTCGCCTCCATGCAGAACGTGCCCCTGCGCGTCTACAGCGGCGACCTGGCCGGCGCGGAGATGTACAGGGCCATCTTTCTGCAGATATTCTGGCTGACGGCAATGGTCATGATCGGCAGGCAGCTGTGCCGGAACGCCGAGCGGAACCTGATGATACAGGGGGGATGACCGTCTTTTGGAATGGTTTTCCTGTTTCTTGGAGCAATCCGCCGAAGATAAGGGGCTTTTCCATAGAATAAAACTTTCCCAATCTGTCGGACAATATCTTGTTTATTTTTAACGACAATACGCATATTCGAACCAGGGACGGAACGTCCCGGATAGGAGCAGCCATGCATACAGACAATTCAAATACAAAGAGGACAGGCGCCCTGGGGCTGTACCGCCACTACCTGTCCATCCTTCTGCGGAGCAAGATGCAGTATAAAAAATCCTTTTTCATGATTTCCCTGGGGTCGTTCTTAGCGTCCTTTTCCGTGTTCCTGAGCGTGTTCTTCATGTTCCAGCGCTTTTCCCATGTGAAGGGATACACCTTCCAGGAAGTGCTCCTGTGCTATTCCATCGTGCTGATGTCATTCTCCCTGGCGGAAATCTGCGCCAGAGGCCTGGAGTCCTTTCCCGGCATGGTCCGCAGAGGGGAATTTGACAGGGTGATGCTGCGCCCACGCAGCCTGCTGCTGCAGATTCTGGGCACTCAGCTGGATATCGAGCGCTTTACCCGAGTCCTGCAGGCCATCGTTATCCTCATCTATGCCGTGACTGCCAGCCAAGTCTGCTGGACGCCGCTGAGAATCGCTGCGGTAGCGTTCATGCTGATTGGGGGCTGCGCTCTGTTCAGCGGAATTTTCCTGATACAGGCGGCGCTGAGCTTCTTCTTTTTGGACGGGCTGGAATTCACCAATATTTTTACTTTCGGGCTGAATGAGCACGGCAAGTATCCTGTGGACATTTACGGGAAAGGAGTTCTGTGGGTCCTGACCTACCTCATTCCTTTCGCGCTGGTGCAGTACTATCCGCTCCTGTATGTGCTGGGCAGGCGGCAGGAAACCTGGCACGCTTTCCTGCCCTTTGCAGCGGGGCTGTTCCTGATTCCCTGTTATCTGCTCTGGAGATGCGGGGTGCGGCATTATAAATCCAGCGGGTCATGAGGACCACTCTTCTACGCAGGATTTGCTTTATCTGACCGGCGGGGCGGATTCACCCGCCGGAACCTGACAGTTCTCTCAGGCGTGGTCTCCGGACAATCCTCATCAAAGGTTATCGCACATGCGCAGGCAATATTTGCCCGCCGACAGATGTTCCTGCCTGCCGTCCGGCAGCAAGACAAGGGCCTCCCCATTGGAGGGTATCTCTATCTCGTACACCACTTTTTCTCCCTCATATCTCCAGGCGCTGACTATCTCGCCCACAGGGGACAGATAGGAGGCTCTGGCATACTTCAGGGATGCATGGGGCGTGGGCTGTATGGTAATCTTCCCCTGATTCAGCCGGATGCCGCAGACCCCGGAGAAGAGCCAGCCACAGATAGCCCCATAGGAGTAGTGGTTCAGGGAGGCATGCCCGTCCCATGTCTCCCAGATGGTGGTGGCCCCTTTCTTCACGGCGTAGAGCCAGCCTGGCATGGTATCCTGCAGAAGAAGCCTGTAGGCGGTCTCCACATAGCCGCCCTCCGCCAGCACGGCGCAGAGAAAGGGTGTGGACAGAAATCCCGTATTCAAATGATAATCGTTCTCAATCACCAGCGCATTCAAATCCGCCACAGCCTGTTTCTCCTCTGTCTCCCCCAGAAGGCCAAAAGAAACAGCCCGCACATACTCCGCCTGTCTGTCGGAACGGATTCTGCCATTCTCCGTGGCCATATGGCGAAACGCCTCCGCCGCCTTTTCGGCAATCTCCCTGTATCCGGCCGCATCCTCTTCCCTGCCCAGGATTTCCGCGATTTCAGCCAGCATGCGCCCTGACCTGGCAAAATAGGCCGTAGCCACTTTCCCCTGTGGCGTGCCCATGACCTCGGTGCTCTCCACATCCGGCTCGCACCACTCCCCATAGTCCACTCCCGTCTCAATGGCATATGCCGCAAAGGGATTCTCTTCTGCCGTTCTGTCCGTGTTGTCCGTCCCATCTTTCCCGTCCGTCTTCCGGAACTTTTTCATCATCTCTGCCAGCTTCTCTTTCGGCATGTTGGCCGCCATGGCCCGGTACTCCTCCGGTATCTGCGCCAAATCAAAGGACGGCATCACTTTCTGTTCCGTCTCTAACGGCCTTGCGCTCTTCTGGGCTGCATTCTCTAGATTGGAAGATTCCTCTGCCCCATGCGCTGCCTTCTGCCCCGCCCGGCTCTCCAGATAGGCGTACCATCTGCGCATCATATCGTAATTCTCCTCCAGAATCCGCACATCCCCATACCTCTGATACAGCCCATAAGGCACAATGATGCACGCGTCCCCCCAGCCCACAGAGCCTGCCAGGAGTTTCGAGAAGAAGCTGGGAATATTATTTCTGGGAGCGATATTCGCCACTTTTCCGTCCTCATATTGATTCAGCCTGCACTCCCCCAGCCACTTCCGAATCACCGGATAACAGTCCTCCAGATAAATCCCCGTCTCCGCGAACACCCCCATATCCCCTGTCCAGGCCGCCCGCTCCCTGGTGGGACAGTCCGTGGGCACATCGCAGAAATTGGACTTCTGGCTCCAGATACTGTTTTCCACCAATTTGTTCACGGCCTGGTCGGAACATTCAAAATGCCCCAGCTGCTCCATCCGGGAATACACCGCGATAGACTGGAACTCCGGTTCCTTTGCTTTGCTGTTACCAGCAATAATTCTGCTTCTCGAGGATGGTGTCAATCCAGACTCCGATGCAGCCTGCAACATCAGCTTCTGATTGGTATTTGCAATTCCAACCCAGGGTGTCTGCTGCTGATATCCTTTGTCAGTCTCAAAAGTAGATCCACCTGAGGTAATATGCTCCTGTGCTTCCTTCCATCTTGCATAAGACTGACAATATGCAGCAAACGCTGCAATATCCACTTCTGTAAGAACACCCATCTGATTCATTAGCTCAGCCAAGCGTTCCCATTCCTTCTTTGCTTCCGGCATTAACCAGTCAGGACAAGCAGGTATTCCCTTTGCCGGAACCGGTTCTTTGCTATTCAGTTTTCTTTTACCTGGATTGCCTTCCAGTTCCTTAATCGCTGTAGGCTTTGGTTTTCTTCCTGCCATCGGAATCCCTCCTTCCTCTTTTTTTTGCATAATAAAAGGACCATACATTTCTGCATGATCCCTATTACTAATTTTATGTAATTACATCCAGCTTTTTGTTTCTTTACTCCATGTATGCTCAAAGGAATTATCGTTATGAATTGAATCCACGATGGGCAGCAATAATTCTTTTAGTAGTTGCATAGTTTCTTCAAATTCTACTTTCACCAGTGCTTTCTTCTTTTTGATAAAGGCTCTCCATCTTCTCTGCCTTGTCTCATCCTTGGTAAAATCATCATCAAAAGCTGCAATATCATCAAAACCGGTCCCTCGATGGGTAAAGGTCTCTACAATCGCATTCTTTAATTCCACACCATTAAGATTATATCTGTCAGCCAAAACATAGATATCATAGAAATCCTTATATCTACCATTTGCAAGGCCCAGAGAAACAAAAGCCTCAAACTTTTCTGCTATGACGGAGTAAATAGAATAGGCATATACATGCGGAACCTCCATATCCAGCAGAACCGGGAACTCCATTTTCACTCTTTCTGGATACACCACATCACCAAAACCAATATCTATTGATACCGGGACCTTGGTTCTATCCAGATATCCCATAATAGATACATTTACTCCGTGATACTCCTTGAATTCAGTTATATTGATAACCTCAAGCGTATTCAAATCAAATCTCAACGCATCATCGCACTCTATAGAAAAAATATCATTAAATACTTTCTTCATTTCTTCAGCATCATTTGGAATACGCTGTGCCAAAAGATCAATATCCATTGTTGCACGAGCATACTCTCCATTAAATAATGCATACAAAAAAATACCGCCCTTTAGTGTAAATCTCTCCACATAATTTGAAACAGATAATCTATATATTGTTCTCTCCAAACCATATGTGACCAGCTTATCCTGCATAGTCTTTCCATCTTCTATCGCCTGTTTCTTTAATCTGTCCTTTACGGATATAGCGTTTGTCATACCAGCACCTCCAGATACATTTTCATTACATCCCCACATTTGAGCATCTCGGCATATCTGATTAGCCTATTCAGATTACGGTCACTCCGATGCAGATAGGTTGTAAGAACTTCTTTCGTTTCTTCAATTCCGATTTTTTCCCTGTAGAAAACGATATCAACAACAGTTTTCTCAATATCATATATACGAAATCTGTTATTTCCATCCTCTACGGTCTCGATACCAACATCAAATCGGTCATCTGTAAAATAGCATACATTCAGTTCCGGCCAATCCGGCAGAGTTGATACCTTTGCTTTTCTCGGAATTGCTACATCAATGGCATCCGGGCGATAAGTAGACAGATTATAATACACAGCTGCACTCAGCAGACAAACTACTCCGTCTGGTACAAATGCATAGGCATAGTAGAAATCCGATCCCTCACCATCAAAATTTGCATTTTCATAATACTTTTTATTCAGTTTTATCAGGATCCCCTGGTCAACCATCTGATTGATTTTATAATAGGAAAACCCTTTATCTTTCAGCTCTTGAACTGAAAAAATCATTTGGTCATTGGAAATCTGTGCAGTCTTTGTCATCTTTCTCACCTCAATTCCAGTATATCCAAATTCGTGATGATTATTTAAATATTTTTCGGCATTTTATTATTTTGCCGAGTTTCATTTAAATTATAATAATCATTTCACGATTTGTCAATGGATTTTCAGTGAGCTACCCCCATATTCCATTTCGCGACTGCACACGCAACACCCACCCGCCGTTCTATGGAGATGGATCTGTAGAGATTTGAATCGCCCCTACCCCTATACACATCAGTGGTTATGCCAACGGTCTCCTCTCTTTGCATGAATCTGTGAATGACACGACTTGCACAACGCAATCAGATTACTCCGATCATGTGTGCCACCTTCACTCAAAGGAAGCTTGTGGTGGACCTCTTCTACCGGAACTGCAAGTCCACGTTCAAAACACAGCTCACAGAACGGATGCTCCGAAGCATACTTATCACGTGTTCTCTTCCATGCACGACCATAACGACGTTTGGTTTGCTTATCTCTACTGAATTTCTCATAGACACTGTTTACTTTCCTTGCATGCTCGCAACATACTGTGGAGCCTGCTCTGCTACAAACTGAGCATGAATCATTTCCTTTTCCTTCTGGAACTTCTTCTGAAGCTTCTTCATTTCCTTCTCCATAAATTCTGCCTCAGCCTTTGCTATTGCAGCTTTCTCTGCATCCGGTGTAATAATCAACTTTCCATCCTCGCAGCTGACACTGATGTAATCACCAATCTCAAAGCCCATCTCCTGGAGCCACTGTCCCTTTAAGATGATGGTAGGTGTTGCCTTGTAGTTATATCCGCTCTGTGCATGTACCTTTATGCTCCTGTTTTTCTGATTTTTCATAGATTGTCATCCTTTCAAAAATATAATTTTTACATAGTCTTATGTACTAACCTGTGCTATACTTTTTACAGGCATGTCTATGTCAATACACTTCCGGAGGACTGCTATGAGTGAAGAAAAAGCTGGTTCCTATAAAGGCCTTACCGAGGCTCGTAAAAGAGCTAATAAGAAATACAATGATAGATTCGTTGAAATAAAAGTTCGTGTTACCCCAGAGAAGCGTTCCATCATTAAGGATCACGCTGATGCAATGGGTGAAAGTGCAACTGCCTTTATCAATCGAGCCATCGATGAAGCCATGGAGCGAGATTTGAAAAAATGAGCGATGTAATTCGCATTCCGCTCGTAGAAACGCGAAAAATCCGGTGACGTATGGATACATTTCCACACATCACCGGATGATTATTTTCTTCATGAACAATCTCCAATGTGTAATTTTCTACGTTACTATAAATGAGCAAATTTAAAAAATTGCACAATAAGCCTATGCCACTAAAGCTAT
>CAJUFI010000014.1:0-22657 GCA_910585665.1 uncultured Acetatifactor sp.
GTATGGGAGCTTTTGTAAAGGGGCTGATCCTTGGGAAGAGGGGGAGTTTTGAAAAGTATTTCTGAAAAATATCATATACAATGGGCTAAGAGATGGATGGACGAAGCATCGAAGGGGGTGCTTCCATTGGATTAAATTTTCAGAAGCTGCCATATACGAGCTTGATGACAGGGTAGTTTGTTGAAAAGAGTATTAGGTAGATTCTGTTTTCTGTGGTATAGTTACATACAACAGGAGGGGTAGAATTACTGAGTTGTGTAATTATTCATTGATAAATGATGAAGGGAGAGTTTTATGAAGGTTAAAAGAGCTTTATCGGCGTTATTATGTTCAGGCATGTTGATGCTTTCTGTAATACCCGCATCAGCGGGGGATTGTTCGCATGTTCATTGGAACGAAGTAATTGAAAATGGATGTGACTCTCTAAACTCAGAAGAGCATGAATACTATGTAAAATGGATTTATCCGTAGTTCCCGCTAGTTAATTCCCTCTACATCTTTCAGATATTTATGTTTAGCGGAATTATCTACTGATTCTGCTACGTAGAATGAAATTAATTTTATTTCTATCTACAAAGAGATTTACAGCAGTTAGTATCATATGACTGTTGAAAAGCCTTTATTTATACGTATATGCAAACTTTCATATGTTGCCCTACATTGTAGAAAGAATTATATAGCGGGAACTACGGTTTATACATGTGTGACATGTAAAGAAATAGTCAGAACTGTAAGAGAGTCAAAAGGAACAGAGAGACATTCCAGGGTGACTATCGCTGATTTGGGTCATGTAGGCTCAATGTCACATAAATATAGAACACAATGTACAAAGTGCGGATATACTGTTGACGTGATAGTGCCATGTGCAGACCATTGATTTGAAAATCGGGTTTCTGCAGTGGCCATGCCGTTTCATCAGGAAGAGCCAAAGAAGGGGAGTGTAGCGCCTCCTCTTCTTTTGATAGGGAGAAGACATACATGGCAAAAAGAGAACATGGAGCGCCAGGCAGATACGCCATCATAGCAGCGTTATTATGCATCGCCTTAGGAGCGCTGACAGCCTGCGGGCGGAAGGAGGAGCCTACGGAGACGCAGCTGGGCATAGACGGCTATGTCTATGTCCCCAGGCTGCTCGATACATCCGCTGTCGATACATACGGCAATAAATATATGAAAATAGATTATCTTAAGGTAGTGGGAAACAACCTGTATTATCTTCATCGTGATGAAGGGTCCGGCAGTACCCTGGAACGGATCCCGCTTCCAGAGGAGGCGGAGATGCCAGGGCTTCAGGGGATTGATTTTGGCGCAGGGGAAAGGCTGCTGGATTTTTCGGGAGGCAGTTATGCATATTCGGAGGAGGCGCTGGAAGGGCAGCGCTATTCTGTTTCGATGCACGACTATACTGTTGATGAGGAGCAAAATATATACGCGGTTGTCAGTGAGAACAGATATAGCGGGATAAATGTGAGTGAAAGCAAGGAGCTGCTGTGCAGGTATGGGGCGGACGGACAGCCGGGCTACCGGATGCCGCTGGATGGGGCCAAGGTGAACGGGATGGTCCCGTATGGGTCCGGGAGCCTGCTGCTGCTGACTGAGGATGAAATCAGGAAGATAGACGCGGACGGAAACGTGGCGGAGAGGGTAAGCATAGAGGAATACAGAAGCGGGAGGGACATAGTTTCCGAGAGGCTGTACGGGGAGCCCGGAGGAAGGATCTATTATGTAATCTATTACATAGATGCTACCTGGGAAGTCATGGAGCTGGTGGCGGAAGGGGGCATGAGGCTGCGGGAAGTACAGGGGTTTGTCTGGAAGAACAACGTGGACACGAACATCCAGGGGTGCCATGACGGAGACTTGTACTTCACCCTACATTCAGACGACACGCTGTACCTCTTCGATGGGGAGGAAGGCGCTGCCAGGAAGGTGCTGCGCTGGGAGGACAGCGACATCTTCAACTCTTCTGTCGAGCAGCTGTGGCCGGCGGGGGAGGACGGGATCCTGGCACACTGTCTTTCCAACAATGGAAATTCCGGCTCCAGGGAAGAATGGTACCTGCTGGTCAGGACGCCGGTGGAGGAGCTGCCGGAGAAGGAGCTGGTCGTGCTGGCGTCCTTTAGTCCTGATTTGGACCTGCGGAGTGCCGTGGTGGAGTACAACAGGCAGAGCGAGAGGTACCATTGTATCATCGAGCAGTATGGGCATGTCCCGGGGACGGGAGATGATACAGGGGCCAGCATCCGCCTGGATGCCGCGCTGCTGTCGTCATCGCCGCCGGATATCCTGGATCTATGGTCGGTGGACATCTATAAATACGCGGAGAAGGGTGTCCTGGAGGACCTGTCCCCCTATATTGAGGGCAGCGGGACGGTTCGCAGGGAGGACTTCCTGGACGGGGTGCTGGAGGGCTACACCATAGGCGGGAGCCTGGTATGCGTCCCGACACGCTTCGGCCTTAACACCATTGTGGGCCGGGACAGCCAGACAGGCCTCCTGGAGGGCTGGGGGATTGAGGACGTGTACACGCTGATGGAGAGCCATCCGGAAATGACGGAGCTGGTCAGCAGCGGATTCAGGAGGCTGGACGGTCCGGAAGGAGGGAGGGCCGAGGGGAAAGGGAGGGACTACATGCTGAAGGAGTTCTTCCCGGCATATTACCTGGAGCGGTTCGTAGATTGGGAGGCCGGGGAGTGCAGCTTCGACAGCGGGGAGTTCAGGGAGCTCCTACTGTGGCTGGAAGGGCATGTGGAGAAGGAGCAGCCGGAAACGGCGATAGGCGGAACCACATGGGTGTCGGACTATGTCCCGGAAGATGCCCTGCTGATGGAGGCAAGAGGGGTAGAGTTCGACGATCTTCTCCAGATAGAGGTCCAGATCGGCGGGAAGGCCAGGTTCCTGGGCTTTCCCACAGCGGACGGCAGGGGGACGGCCGCCTGCAGGGTCATGGACAAGCTGGGCATGGTCTCCCATAGCCTTCATAAAGAGGGCGCATGGGACTTCCTGGAGTACTTTATCTCCAGGGGGGCAGAGGATAGCTATTATCTGCCGACCCAGATATCCTTGCTCAGGGACATGGCGGAAAAAGCGGCAGATCCCCAGCCGGGTATGTTGACTGACCATTACAGTGTACGGATAGGAATAGGCGATGACGTGCACGAGGTGGATGAATTCCCGCAGTACCTGGCAGATGCCCTGATGGAGCAGATAGAGGGCATGGACTTCAGGCCCCGTTCTGCGGCGGAGGAGCAGATTATCGAGATAGTGGCGGAAGAGGCGGACATCTATTACAAAGGGGACAAGAGCCTGGAGGATGTGACGGCGGTCATCCAGAACAGGGTGGAGCTGCTGCTGAAGGAGGCGCATTGAGCTGGTGGCTGGCGGGGAAGGCATTTCAGGGATTGTTTTGGGGGCAGGGAAAGGTTCAATCGGAAATGAGGAATTGTTTTCCTTCCCCACCAACGCCCCTTACAATTCTGCAGGCTTCCAAAGTTTTCAGGATACCCACATCCTTTATGCGTACTGTTAGGTACTTTTTTATGGGACTGAAAAACCAGGATATGGCTGCCTCTGCGATTCGGAGAAGGTGTTCAACCTATTGTGCATAAAATGACGGAATAGAGAGAAATATTGCGGGATGAGGTCGGAAAAGGTACCACTTGAGGTCACCATATTGCCTTTCTGAAAAATGTCATATGCAATGAGTTAAGAGATGGATGGACGAAGCAGCGAAGGGGGTGATTCCATTGGACTAAATTTTCAGAAGCTATCACATATGGAACTCGGGTAGTTTGTTGCTAAGAGTATATGTAGATTCTTTTTTCTGTGGTACAGTACCTAAGTGAAGTATCATATTCAGGGCAGAAAGAAAGAGCTAGAACTTGCTGCCACGTAAGTGGCTTGGTACAATTCATACAACACGATGGATAGATTTACTGACTTGTGCAATTAATCACTGGTGAATGATGAAAGGAGAATTTTATGAAAGTAAAAAGAACTTTATCGGCATTATTGTGTTCAGGCATGTTGATGCTTTCTGCGATGCCTGTATCAGCGGCGGATTGTTCGCATTCTCATTGGAGTTCATCAACTTCAAATGATGCGTATCAAAGTATAGATTCAGAGTAGCATGAAATATTTTGTATAAAAGTCCTTAAATGCGAGGCATGTCATAAATTAGTATCTATAAAAGAATCAAAAGGAACAGAGAGTCATTCCAGGGTGACTGTAGCTGATTTGGGACATGTAGGCGCATTCTCACATAAATATAGAACAGAATGTACAAAGTGCGGATATTCTGTTGACGTGATAGTGCCATGTGCAAACCATTGATTTGAGAATCGGGTTCCGGCGTGGCTATGCTATTTCATCAGGAAGAGCCAAAGAAGGGGAGTGTAGCGCCTCCTCTTCTTTTGATAGGGAGAAGACATACATGGCAAAAAGAGAACATGGAGCGCCAGGCAGATACGCCATCATAGCAGCGTTATTATGCATCGCCTTAGGAGCGCTGACAGCCTGCGGGCGGAAGGAGGAGCCTACGGAGACGCAGCTGGGCATAGACGGCTATGTCTATGTCCCCAGGCTGCTAGATACATCCGCTGTCGATACATACGGCAATACATATAGAAAAATAGCTTGTCTTAAGGTGTTGGGAAATAGCCTGTATTATCTTCGAAATGAAGAGTCCGGCAGTACCCTGGAACGAATCCCGCTTCCGGAGGGGGCAGAGATGCCGGGGCTTCAGGGAATCGATTTTGGCGCAGGGGAAAGGCTGCTGGATTTTTCGGGAGACAATTATGCATATTCGGAGGAGGCGCTGGAAGGGCAGCGTTATTCTGTTTTTGTGTACGACTATACTGTTGATGAGGATTATAATATATATGCGGTTGTCAGTGAGAACAGATATAGCGGGATAAATGTGGGTGAAAGCAGGGAGATGCTGTGCAGATATGGGGCGGACGGACAGCTGTGCTACCGGATGCCGCTGGATGGGGCCAAGGTGAACGGGATGGTTCCATATGGGTCCGGGAGCCTGCTGCTGCTGACTGAAAACGAGATCCGGAAGATAGACGCGGACGGCAACGTGGCAGAGAGGGTGGGCATAGAGGAATACAGAAGCGGGAGGGACATAATTTCTGAGAGGCTGTACGGGGAGCCCGGAGGAAGAATTTATTATGTAATCCGTTACGGAGATCTTGCCTGGGAAGTCATGGAGCTGGTGGCGGAAGGGGGCATGAGGCTGCGGGAAGTACAGGGGTTTGTCTGGAAGAACAACGTGGACACGAACATCCAGGGGTGCCATGACGGAGACTTGTACTTCACCCTACATTCAGACGACACGCTGTACCTCTTCGATGGGGAGGAAGGCGCTGCCAGGAAGGTGCTGCGCTGGGAGGACAGCGACATCTTCAGCTCCTCCGTTGAGCAGCTGTGTCTGGCGGGGGAGGACGGAATCCTGGCACAGTGTTATTCCAGCAATGGACAGGAAGAATGGTACCTGCTGGTCAGGACGCCGGTGGGGGAGCTGCCGGAGAAGGAGCTAGTCGTGCTGGCATCCTTGAGCCCCGGTGAGGATCTGCGGAGTGCCGTGGTGGAGTACAATAGGCAGAGCGGGAGGTACCATTGCATCATCGAGCAGTATGGGAATGGTTCGGGAACGGGAGGCACCGGGGCCGATGTCCGCCTGGATGCCGCGCTGTTGTCGTCATCGCCGCCGGATATCTTGGACCTACGGCCGGTGGACATCTATAAATACGCGGAGAAGGGGGTCCTGGAGGACCTGTCTCCCTATATGGAGGGGAGCGGGACAGTCCGCAGGGAGGATTTCCTGGACGGGCTGCTGGAGGGCTACACCATAAACGGGAGCCTGGTATGCGTCCCGACGCGCTTCGTCCTTAGCACCATTGTGGGCCGGGACAGCCAGACAGACCGCCTGGAGGGCTGGGGGATTGATGACGTAGGAGGGTTATCCGGAAATGACGGAGCTGGTCAGCAGCGGATCCAGAAGGCTGGACGGGCCGAAAGGAGGGAGGGCCGAGGGGAAAGGAAGGGACTACATGCTGAAGGAGTTCCTCCCGGCATATTACCTGGAGCGGTTCGTAGACTGGGAGGCCGGGGAGTGCAGCTTCGACAGCGGGGAGTTCAGGGAGCTCCTGCTGTGGCTGGAAGGGCATGTGGAGAAGGAGCAGCCGGAAACGGCAACGGGCAGAAGGATAATTTACGAGACGTATTATGCCCCGGAAGATGCCCTGCTGATGGAGGCAAGAGACGTAACGTTTAATAATCTTCTCAGGATAGAGGCCCAGATCGGCGGGAAGGTCAGGTTCCTGGGCTTTCCCACAGCAGACGGCAGGGGGACGGCTGCCTGTAGGGTCGTGGACAAGCTGGGCATGGTCTCTAATGGCCTTCATAAAGAAGGCGCATGGGACTTCCTGGAATACTATATATCCAGAGGGACAGAGGAGAGCTTTTATCTGAATTATCTGCCGACCCGGATATCCCTGCTCAGGGACATGGCGGAAAAAGCGGCAGCCCCCCAGCCAGGTATGTCAACTTTCCATAGCTCTATATGGATAGGGGACGACAGGCACGAGGTGGATGAATTTCCGCAGTACCTGGCAGATGCCCTGATGGAGCAGATAGAGGGCATGGACTTCAGGCCCCGTTCTGCGGCGGAGGAGCAGATTATCGAGATAGTGGCGGAAGAGGCGGACATCTATTACAAAGGGGACAAGAGCCTGGAGGATGTGACGGCGGTCATCCAGAACAGGGTGGAGCTGCTGCTGAAGGAGGCGCATTGAGCTGGTGCGATGCTGCATTAGGGCCTGATTCCCGGCATGGGGAACCGCGGGAAAGGAGGGAGTGCGTAAGAACCTGAAGGAAGCCCGCCAGAGGGCGGGCGAGGAACAGGCTCTATAGCTGTATTTTCGCAAGAAGCGCTTCCTGTAGCACCTGAGAGAAGTTCAGATCCATGGACATCGCGGCTTCGTTCAGCCATTCCGGTATGCTCAAGGTCTTCTTTACCGCTTTTGAATTGGTACGCTTTTTGTAAGCGAGCATATCGAATTCGATTACGGCCAGAAAAGAACCAGGCTCCGGAACGATGGCGGCAGGGTTGGACGCAGCGGGGATGGGCTGCCCCTCTTTTTCCCGGCAGACCAGCGCAAGGCCAAGCGCATCCACTGCCATCTCATAGGCCTGGGCCATGTCGTCGCCCTGGGTAAGGCATTCCGGGATATCGGGGAAAGAGATCCAGAAGCCACCCTCTTCTGCTTTGTGGAACAATGCAGGGTAGAACAATCTGTTCATATAACGCCTCCTTTTTGGGGTGGCGGAGCTATCTGAGCCCCGCCTGTTTCAGGATAGCCTGTTCAAGTCCTTTCCGGCTCATACGCGCTCATGGGCCAGGATACCAGTGGGATGAGCGAAAAAGAGAGGGCATTCTGCAGGAACCGGAATATCGGCTTTGTCTTCCAGAGCTTCCACCTGATCCAGGAGCTTTCCGCTCTGGACAACGTGAAATTGAGCATCCAGTTCTACAATCTGCATGAGAAAAAGAAGATTCCAGGCAGAATAGCAACGGAACGGAGCAGAGAGGTATTGATGTCCCTGGGGATGGAGCAGCATATCCATAAACGGCCTATGCAGCTTTCCGGTGGCCAGAAGCTATCCATCAGCTCCTTATTCGGAACAAGCACTTTTCCGTTCTCATAGGTCAGAAGCCCATAGACGACCATGGCAGAATAAATTTGGTTCTTCGTATTTCTTTCCATGGAGACAGCATTATACTGCCCGATATCGGCAGCGACCCGCTCCCCGGACACCATGAGAATTAAATCGTCCCGCACATTCTCAATGTTAATAGCCGTCATACCAGATGCGGAGATCGTCGCGGCTAAATTTGGGAAGGGCTAACCATTTACAAGCCTCCTTCGGTTCCTGTCTATGATGAATATCATAACATGAACCTGGAAAAGCTTCAAGAGGCTCGAACTTTTTCCTGCCCACCTTTTGGCCGAGCCGAATCTGCCCGGCCTTGCCGCTCAGGCAATATCAGAAAGGGGGGTTGGGGAAGCGGGGCATTCTTCGATAAGATGGCGCTAGGTTTTGCTGACGACCTCATAGATGTGCCGTCTGCGTCATCGCCGCAGCAAGCCGGCGGAGCGGATAGCTGAATTGTCAATCATATATACCAGACCGGGATCTGCAGTATATTTTCTCTAAGGGCCCCGACCTGTGGGCAATTGCATAAAATCGCCCCCATCCCCCGCCTTTTTCCGGGAATCTGGTCCAAAACATCAAAGGCCGCTGTCGTGATTGCCTTTGCCTGTGTGTTTTTCTTGATTTCAATCGGATATAATACGCCATTTTCCTCAATGATTAAATCTATTTCTGATTCCAGCTCCTGCAGCTTGCCGTCCTCCGTTGTTTTTTTCTTATCACGCCCGCGGTAATAGGATACGAAATGCCGGTAATCCAGGCCTTCATTGGAAAAGGATTTTAAAATTTCGGACACGGCAAATGTCTCAAATACAGGCCCGCTCATCGCGCCGTAAGCCAGAGTTTCCGGTGTCAGCCATCTCGTAAGATAACAGACCAGACCGGTATCCCTGAAATACAATTTTGGCGACTTAATCGCCCTTTTCAGGACGTTGGAGGTATATGGCTCCAGTAAATAGACAATCCCGGATGCTTCTAAAATGGATATCCAGTTTTTCACCGTTTTCACATCTTTCCCGATCTCTGACGCTATAGCGGAGAAATTTAGGATTTCCCCTGTCCGCGCGGCAGCCGCAATCATGAATTGCCTGAATGCGGTCAGATCCTGCACCGCCGCCAGCTCCCTGACATCCCTCTCCATGTAAGTCTTTACATAGTCTGCGTAAAACGCGTTCCATTCCTTATCCGCATCCTGTAGCTCGGGATATCCGCCCAGATGGATGATTTCCCAGATATTTTCCCGCTTTTTTAAAGTCTTTTTCCTTTCTATCACGTACTCCATCGTGGGGAGAAAATGGCTGTTGAAAGCATCCCTCGTGCACTCGCGCATGGACAGTCCTGAAAGCTCAATGATTCCGATCCGTCCGGACAAGGATTCCGAAACATTCTGCATAAGGTGAAAGGGCTGTGAACCGGACAGAAAGAACAGCCCCTTTTCTTCGCTTTCATCGCACTTTATCTTAATATAACGGAACAATTCCTTTGCCCTTTGCACTTCGTCAATGGTTACAGGCGGAGCGTTCAGCGTCAAAAACATGTCTCCCGCTTCCCTTGCCTGCTGTTCCAGAAATGGGTCATCCAAAGACACATATCTTCTGTCGGGAAATGCTTTCTTGAGCAACGTAGATTTCCCTACCTGACGCGCACCTGTGACAAGAATCGATTTGTATGTCTTTTCGTACTTATATAGACGGTCTTCCAGTGCCCTTGAAATATAATTCATCCTATTTCCCCTATTCTAAAATGGTTGTGGCAAATCTGGAATCACATTCCAGATTTGCCAAAATCATATCATAGGATATGCTTTTTTTCAAGCCTTATACCACATTTTAATATATTTTTCTGTCCACCCGGCAAATCCAGTGTGGCAATACCATCCGTGGGTTCCGGTGTCAAAGGGGCGTAGGTAAGGGTGGATTTCGTAGACAATTCCTTACTGCCGTCTGGACATCAACCAGCGGTTTTACAGCATGCCCTCTTTCAGCACGTCATGGTCACGCAGCACCTTTTCCACCACAGTCCCTTTGACGAAGTGGAGCAGGGGCTTCTTCAGGGCGTTCAGGGGGCCGGGCAGCTGGATCTCCAGGGGAGACTTGCCGTCCATGAGCTTCACGCTGCTGTCCAGGAGCTCCCGGATATCGTAGACGCTGCCCCAGACCTCGGGCACTCCTCTGTCCACGCCCAGCAGCCCGTACACGGCTTCCATGGCGGTGCGCACGGAGTATTCGGTGGTGAAGACGGTGTCCCTGGGGGTCTCCGCGAACTGTCCCAGGAAAGCGAAGTTGACACATCCGTCAGGAATCACGTCCGGGCGGTCGCCCTTCCTCCTGGGCATGAAGAAGGCAGTGATATAAGGCATCATGGTGGGTACGCAGACGGCGCTGTGTTCCGCCAGCTCCGGAATGTCCTCCACGGGCACGCCGATGTGGTAGAGCCATTCTTCTGTGATCTCCTTGCCGGTGCATTCCCTCATGGGCTTCTTCACGAAGTCCCCGGGCACGTCCGTGAACAGGCCGTACACCCAGACGCAGACTTTGTCCTTGTCCTGTTCCCTGAACTGTCCCTGGCGATTGATGGTCCAGCTCAGGAGCCAGGAGGAGTCCTTGCAGCTGACGATGCCGCCGGTGACCACTCTGCCGCTCTTAGGGTCACGCTTGCAGATATCGGTGATATAGGGCAGTATCCTGTCGTCCAGGGTGGTGACGGTGGCGGACTCCCAGTTGGTCTTGGCCACGTCGGAGCAGAATTTCTCCGGATGCCCGAAAGCGGGATCCTGGACGGCGATGTTGCGCCACAGGCTCCAGCAGCCGCTGGTGCGGACTTCGGCATCCCCGTTGGGGGCGTGGTTCTGGTCGCCGTAGATGGTGCCCTCGGTGCAGCTTCCGTTGGTGACGAAGACCAGGTCGTTCTCCGTGAGCATGATTCCTTTTTCCACGCCTTTTACCTTGCACTCGATGGCTTTCGCTATCTTTTTGCCGTCCTCTTTCTCAAATATCACATTGGTGACTTCGGTGCTGAACTGGAAGTCCACGCCGGCGGCCTCCAGGTACTTCTGCATGGGCAGGATCAGGGATTCGTACTGGTTGTACTTGGTGAACTTCAGGGCGCTGAAGTCCGGCAGGCCCGCGATATGGTGGATGAAGCGCTGGAAGTACAGCTTCATCTCCAGGGCGCTGTGCCAGTTCTCGAAAGCGAACATGGTGCGCCAGTACAGCCAGAAGGTGGAGTTGAAGACTTCCTCATCGAACACGTCCTCGATGGTCTTGTCGTACAGGTCTTCGTCCCTGGTCATGAACAGCTTCATGATTTCCATTGCGCCCTTCTGGCTTAGGTTGAACTTGCCGTCGGTATGGGCGTCCTTTCCGCGGCTCACGGTGGCCCGGCAGAGGGAGTAGTTGGGGTCTTCCTTGTTCAGCCAGTAGAATTCGTCCAGCACGGACGCGCCTGGGGTCTCCAGGGAGGGGATGCTGCGGAAGAGGTCCCAGAGACACTCGAAATGGTTCTCCATCTCCCGGCCGCCCCGCATGATATACCCCCTGGTGGGGTCGAAGATGCCGTCACAGGCGCCCCCCGCGATGTCCATGGCTTCCAGGATGTGGATGTGGCCGCCGGGCATCTGGCCGTCCCGTACCAGGAAGCAGGCCGCCGCCAGGGAGGCCAGGCCGCTGCCTACGATGTAGGCGCTCTTCTCGTCCACGCCCTGGGGCTTCCGGGGCCTTGCAAAGGCTTCATAGTTGCCGTTGGAGTAGTAGATGCCCTTGCTGTTCTTTTCATGCTTTCCCAGCTCGGTGTTGCGGTATTCCGATTTCCCGGGGGCGGGGGCTGCCTTTTTCCCGGCCGCCTTTTGTGCTGTCTTATGTTTGGTTGCTACGATAGCGGCGGCGCCTGCGCCGGCTGCGATCGCTGCTGTGATTGCCAGATTCTTCTTCTTTGCCATTTTTATTCCGTCCTTTCTTTTTCTTTCAGGTGCGGCCGCCGGGAGAATGTGTGGCGGCTGTTCTTTAGGAATTGTCGGAAAATAACTGATGCAACTTGTTTAGGAGAAAGCCCAGAAATACAACGAAAACGGCTATAAACTCGCATCAGTTATTTGTAGACAATTCCTTATGATGGTATCTTAACGCCTTTTTATTCTTTTTCCAATTTACAAAACAGCCCCAATGATAAAAAACTTATCACCTGGGGCTTTTTGATAAATTTTCCAGTCCGATATTACATGAGCCAGCCATTTTACGCCGCATGGTTGCGGTGAGGCGGAAAAACCAGCCAACATAGGCGCCGCGAAGGGTGACGGATATGTGGCACCCCCCGTAATACCCGTATTGCAGCGGCGTGGCCACTTTGCTGCATGGATTGCAAACTATCTTACAGTGGACGGCGGGGCGATGCTATATAAAGCGAAAAATGTCACAGACATCCCCGATGGCCTGGAGTCGGAGTATGAGTGGAATGATTGAACCGGCATTTCGGCGGAGGAATCGTGTATGGATCGGGGGTTATTCTTCTGAATGATGGGAAATAGATTCCGGTTGAACGAAATTGCGTATACAATTATCGATACTGCCGTGCATCAGGGTACAGACCCTGTCCGTGATCTCCCTGTAGTCCGCCTTCATCCCCTCCGCGATCCAGTCCAGCATCACGCCCACGAAGCCGTACTTGTAGAATTCCGCAATGAAAGCTTTGTCCGCCTGGGCCAGTCCGGTTCCCGCCGCTTTTTCCTCTACCACACTGGCAATCAGCTCATAGGTGAGCTTGTACAGATAGCTCTCGATTTTGTCCTTGCTGACGGAGCGGTAGACGTTCAGGATGAAGGGCTTGTTCTCCAGCACCGCCTCGAAGACCTGGCACAGCCCCTCTTGCCAGGTATCGTAAGTCTTCTTGTCCTGTAGGGCGCGTCTGCCGTCCTCCACGCAGACCCACTCTATCAGGTCGTAGATGTCCCTGAAATGGTAGTAGAAGGACATGCGGCTGATGCCGCAGTCTGTGGCCAGGTCGTTGATGGTGATTTTGTCCAGGGGCTTGTGCAGCATCAGCTTTTTCAGTGACGCTTCCAGCGCCGGCTTGGTGGTATTGGGCATGTTTTTGCTCCCTTCTATTGGGCAGATGTTCCGTCCATGGACGCCAGCTCTTCTTTCAGCGACCCGATTCACGCTTCGATGGCCTGTATCAGGAGAAGCTGCTGGCGCAGAACGGCCTTGCCTGTGGCCGGGACTCTGTTAAGTTTGACATCTGCCCCGCCCGGCACTTTAGGAACTGCCGGAAAATAACTGCTGCAGCTTCTGTAGGAAAAAGCCTTGAAACACAAGGAAAGCGGCTCTCAACTCGCAGCAGTTATTTGTAGACAATTTCTTAGTATGGGCAGACGCTGTTTTAGATTTATGCCGTAACTTTCCCTTGACTTAGGAATTGTCGGAAAATAACTGCTGCAATTGCTTCAGGCAAAAGCCCGGAAATACAATAAAAATTGCCATAAACTTGCAGCAGTTATTTGTAGACACTTCCTTACTCTCCCTGGTTCCAACGGGCCTTTTCTGCCAGGTCAGCGATGGTCACGCCGTCTACGACCTGGTTGATGGCCCCATAGAGGTCACGCCACACATCCAGCGTCTCACAAGTGTCCCAGCGCTCACAGGCGTCCGCGCCGTCCTCCAGACAGGCCACAGGCGCCAGGGAGCCCTCCGTCAGCCGCAGAATCATGCCCACCGTATATTCTTTGGGAGCCTTCGCCAGACGGTAGCCGCCCTGGGCGCCCCGGACGCTCTTCACATATCCGGCCTTGTTCAGGATGGAGATGATCTGTTCCAGATATTTTTCCGAGATGCCCTGTCTGGCGGCGATGTCCTTTGCCTTGATGCATTCGCCGGTATCGTGCAGCGCCAGATCCAGCATCACCCTTGTGGCGTACCTGCCTTTGGTGGATATCTTCATAATAGCTTTTCCTTTTCTGCTTCTATCTTGTTTTATCCGATCAGTACTTCCTTCTCGCGGAACGCAAAACCGTATTTTCTCATTCGCTCTGTCGGTATGCCTTTAGCCGGAAGAAAAGTCTCATACCGTAGTTCCTCGATTTGGCCCGGAGCAGTCTGTACAGTATCTTTCAGGCAACCCTGGAACAAATCGCCCCGGTTCGCATATTCCAGGGAGAAGAACTGCTGCATCATGCTCATGTTCAGGGGCTTTCTAAATCGCCTGGGACGGGTGATCAAAGTGACGACATCCGGATTCAAATGTATCATGATACTTGTAAGCAGCGGTTTTTCCGCTATGGAAATCATAACACAATTTAACAGAACCGTCTATATGAACCTGCATAGGTGCGACCGTCCATATTCGTTGCCATCCGGTAACGGCTGTGGTAAAATAACACAGTCTGATGTGCCTCAACAATCGGATACAGACAACCAATATTATGCATATTACTCGGAGAAGAGCTTCTCCATGGCAGCGGCAATGCATTGGCATGCAAGCTGTGGCTTGATTACTTCGGCAGTTGGAATAATTTTATTGAAAAGAACTTTATGCAGGATTTCGTAGATGTGGATATTGAAGATGGTTATAAAGTCAGACTATTTTTCAAAGGACATAGTTGGGATAAGCCAAAACCTGAAAACCTGGATGAATTTGAAGCTTTATTTCAAAATGCCAGCGAAATGATAGAGAAAAGAACCAAACGTATTGTTGATGCATTAGTTGCAGAATACAAACAGATAGACAGCATTATGAAAAAACTGGATAAAATCGGCGCGAAAAAATAATAAAGCGTTCCAGAGATTGACGAGTTTGTAATCGTGGACGAGGGAGTCATCCTGTATTGTATTTTCCGGAGCAATCCCTTATAATGGAATCAGGAACTGGCACGAAATAATTTGCGCAGGTTATTTTGGGACAATTCCTGATTCGCTCTGAATCCTGGCGTGAAAATCAGGATTCCATAGAGGAAAGAGCGGCTCGGAGATTCCGGGCGGCTGATTCAAGATAAGGAGGCAGCTATGAACATAAGCGAACTGACAGATATGCTGGTGACATCCAGCCAGCAGTACAACCAGGCCAAATTCAACCCCTGGTGGGAGGGAGACCACAAGGAAGCAATCTACAGATACAGCGTCTTCTCCGGGAAGAACCTGGAGGACGTCCGGGACTGCGTGGCAGGCTGCGGGAAGGAAGAGCTCCTTTCCCCGGTGGGCGACGTGGGGCTGACCCTGTTCCATCTGCTGGTCTGGCACAATTTTTACGATGTGGTGAAGGAACTGCTGGACAGCGGGAAGATAGGCGGGGAAGAAATCAACAGGACGGACGGCAAAGGCCACGGCCTGACGCCGTTTTTGCTGACCTGCGCCTGCGGGAACAGAGCCATGGCCGGACTTCTGCTGGAACATGGGGCGGACACATCCGTCTGCGACCAGCGGGGCATGAACGGGTACCATTTCCTTGCAAATCCCAGAATCCCGAATCTGACCATGGCCAGCGCCTGCTGGGAGAAAAGCACGGAACAAAGGCGGGAGATTGCCCTTTTGCTTGACTGCGACATCAATCAAAAGGACGAAAGCGGGCTGACGCCCTTAGAGCGCATGTTGGCCAGCGAATACTGTTCGGAGTACATATGGCCGCTGGTGAGCGTCTTCCTGGAGAAGGGCGCGTCCACCGACTATGTGGACGAAGACGGCAACACGCTGCTGATGATGGCTTTGCAAAACCGCCACAGGACGGCGGCCATCCTGCTGATGGAACGGTGTCCGGAGATGATAAATGTGGCCAACAAGAAGGGAACTACGCCCATCCAGCATGCGATTTCCTTCCGGAACCAGGCCATGTACATCGCCCTGAAAGACCACGGGGCTGCACCCGCCGACGACAGCGCCATGGAAATGTTCCCCTTAAGCCAGGTGATCAGCAATGCCTTTGCCGATGTGCATGAGAACGACAAGGACGGCCAGAGCCTGGCCGTGCATCTGGCGAAAAAGCTGATCCGGGAGGCAGATCCAGATGACGACGATGAAATGGGCGAGGTGACGAACATCCTCCACAATGCCCTCATGGGCGATTCGGAGGCCAGTATCCTGGACGTCCTCAAACAATCTGGCTTTGATTTCACCATGCCGGTCCACTATCATGGCCGCTTGCTCTGCCTGCGGGACGAATGCCTCCATCCGGCCTATGGGACAGGGGTGGTCAGGAAGCTGGCGGAGTTGGGCGTGGATCTGGAAACGGCTATAATCAGGGGAAAGACTCCTGCCAACATCGTAGCCTTCGCGGACTGCCACTGGGGCCCGCAGGAAAATTCCTATTTCGAAGAGGCGGCAAGGCTGTTTTCCAAAGAATCCATGGAGCAGCTGGACAACCAAGGGGAGGCCGCCGTCCATCTGGCCGCAAGAAAGGGACATGTGGCCATGCTCCGGGCCATGATAGAAAAGGGCGTGGACATGAACCTGCCGAAAGATGCCCCTGCCCGGGCGGGGATGACGCCCCTCCACGAAGCCTGCGCGGCAAACAGGAAGGACGTGGTGGAGCTGCTCATAGCTGCCGGGGCGGATGACGCCGCAAAGGATGTGGAGGGAGAGACGCCCGCCCACTATGTGCTCCGGGAGAAGAGGACGGACGACAGAGACGACATGGAAAAGAAGGCCGCTGTCCTGAAAGAGCTGAAGAACCTGGATATCCCCAGGAATGACGGAAAGACGCCCCTGCTGCTGCTGCGGTATGTCCACAAGGAGCTGCTGCCCATCTTCCTGGAAAGGGGAGTGGACGTGAACCATAAGGACAACGCAGGAAGGACTGCCATGATGCTCAATCCCTCCAAGGACATGGTAAAGGAGCTGGTCCAGGCCGGTGCGGACGTGAACCTGGCGGACAACGAGGGCAATACCGCGCTGCACCACGCCCTGCAGGAGTACGATGAAGGCACGGCGCGCTACCTAATCAAAAAAGGAGCCGACTACAGCTGCACCAACAATGACGGCAAGACGCCTGCGGACATTGCTGTGGAAAGGGGCTTTGACAGCGTACTGGAGCTGATGGTGTAGAGCGCAGGCCGGGGCGCGGGCCGAAAGGGAGATGCAGATACGCACCTGGCGGATTCTGTGGCGCTGGTATACCGGGGCCGCAATCAGAGCATGCTAACGGTATATGGGCAGGAGGACGGACTGACGGACAGAGGTGCTGCATGGCATTGTCTGAGCCGGTGAAGCCGGCATGTCTGGAAGCGGGAGAAAACGGAGGACTTATATGATTATAGATTTCCACACACATACATTTCCGGAGGAGCTGGCGGGGCGGGCCATCGGCAAACTGGCCGCCAGTTCCAGGGCCAGGAACCATCTGGACGGGACGGCCGGTGCGCTCCGCGCTTCCATGAGGGAGGCGGGGGTGGACTATTCCGTGCTGCTGCCTGTAGTGACCAGAACAGGGCAGCAGGGGGACATCAACCGGGCCGCCATAGAGACCAACAGGCACTCGGGGGAGACGGGGCTGATATCTTTCGGCGGCATCCATCCGGAGAACGAGGACTACAGGGAAATCCTGCGGTTCCTTGCAGAGAACGGCGTGAAAGGGATCAAGATCCATCCGGTCTTCCAGCGGGTTCCGATTGATGACATCCGGTATCTGCGGATCATAGAGTGCGCCGATGAAAATGACATGATTGTCATAACCCACGCGGGATACGACATCGGTTTCCCGGGGGAGGACTTTTCCTCAGTGGAGCGGATCCGGCGGATGCTGGACGCGGTAAAGCCCCGGAAGTTCGTGCTGGCCCATATGGGCGGGTGGGACTGCTGGGAGGAGGTGGAGGAGCATATCGTGGGCCGGGACGTATGGCTGGACACCGCGTTTTCCCTGCTGCCCATAGAAGCCGCCCCGGGCACGGTGCGTAAGCCTGAGGAGAACCCGCCGCTGTCCGGGGAGCAGTTCCTGCGGATGGTGCGCAGGCATGGCGCGGAAAGGATCCTCTTCGGCACCGACAGCCCCTGGAGCGGGCAGCGGGAGATGGTGGCTGCTGTCCGGAACAGCGGCCTTACGGCGGGGGAGCAGGAGGCTATATTGGGAGGAAATGCGGAGAAGCTGCTGCATCTGCATGGAGAATCCGCGGGGTGAGATACCAAAGTCTGCTCCGGGCTGTGATTAGAGATTCCGGTTTGTTGGGGATGGACAGCCGCTGCCAAAATGATGTCAATTCCTTAGTAACTGTCGGAAGACAATTCCTTATGGAGGACTGAGCCATTTATTCCATCACGGGTTTAATCCATCACGGGTCTAATTCCCCCGCAGCTTGCTGCGCTCAGAAGGAAGAAGCCAGGAGTGGATACCCCGTAGCTTGCTACGGGGGTTTAGTTTCTGCTTTCGCTGTAATTTTTTGGACAATCTCTTTTCCGGCTTCTTTTTCTTCTTTATAATCTGGCTTCGCTTCTCTGCAACAAAGACATAATATCCTCCTATTTCCTGTACTTTGACGCCGCCAAAAACAGAGGTCAGCTTATTTTTGTACCAATCCAGTCTTTTGGTAACCATGACCAGTTTTCCGCCCATAGCCAGTTTTCTGAAGCCGACTTCAATAAATTTCTTTGGAACAGAAAAATCCGCATGATATGGGGGATTACACAGTATGAGCGTAAAATCCTTTTCTGGTACATTTTGGTATCCGTCGCTGAATCTTATGTCAATGTGCGGTACATAGTTAAGTGTTGCGTTCATCGCCGCATACTTTACTGCTTGTTCAGAGATGTCGCACATAATGACGCTTTCTCCTCCTATGAGCTTTCCGGCCAGTATACCTGCCACGCCATAACCGCAGCCTAAATCCAATACTTTATCGCCTGGCAAAAAGTCCACTTCAGTCAGCATGGCCAAGGTACCATTGTCAATAGAATTGGGAGAAAAGAGGGTCGGTTCCGTTTCAAATTTCAAATCCACATCCTTGATCCTGGCATGAATCATTGCGCCGCTTCACAGCTCCCCCCTGGCCAATAAGTTGTCTTTTCCCATACCGCATACAAACGGATTGGAATCATACTGATAACAAAAATCAAGAAAATCTGAGCGCTGTTCCAGATCCTTCATTATCTTGACAAGCAGCTCGTGGGGGACAGTCCTGGCATATGCGCCGGGCCCCGCCAGCTGAATGTGTTTCACGCCAAATCTTTGAAGGATCCCTTCCAGCTCGTCCGGCATGAAAGTATATGTGATGCACCAGGGAGCGCCGCCCCTTTCGTATTCCTCAATTTCTTCCTTGCCCCCCATAAGTCCTTCCCGCCATAATTTATCGGCCCTGTTTTTTTCAAAACGAAAGGCTTTAACGGCATTCGGCCAGTTGCTCAGGCACCACTGGACATAGGGGTCTTCACAGTTTTCATCTAACAGGAACTGGCGCTTATTGATGGGATTCGCGAAATAGGGAAGGCTTCCCAAACGGCTTGACACGCTTAGGACAATGCGCTTCTTGCATATGCGCACCAGCTCCCCGATGACATGCTCCTGATGGGGGTAGGTATAGGAGATAGGCGCATCGAAGGAAATGACCATATCAAAGGATTTATCATCAAAATCCTTCAAATCCTCCAATGCTCCTTTCACGAAGGTTATCCTGTCAAGAACCCCTTCTCTTTCGGCCAGTTCTCTTGCCTTGTCTATCATAGGCTGCGAGATGTCAAAATGCACGACGCTGCATCCTTGTTTTGCAAGAAGAATGGAAAATCTGCCGCTCCCGGCTCCGCCGTCAAATACGGTTTCGATTCCGTCCAGATGGGAAAGCAATTCCTTTTCAATATGGCTTTTCTGGATGATATCGTCGATGAAAGTTTCCTCCCGGCGGCTTTCCCGCTCGCCTTTATCCGGCAAATTCCATAAGCGTTCAGATATTTTTCTGCTGTAATCCATAAATCCACCTCCTGCGGTTCCTGATATAAAATTTGCATTTTTCCCTTTGGGATATCCATGCACTTCCTTTTCCGTCATGCGGAACGATAGGTCTGATCTATAGTCTAGCAAATATCTTAAGAGACATACACCTCAAGCTTTCTTATAAAAAAATATGAGCCAACCTAAGTCAGCTCACATTTAATGCTATTCAGTTCCCTGATTTTATATCCCACATCTTCAGGGCAATGCGCATCAGACGTATTTCGTCAATCTCCATTTCGACTGCTTTGCTTACAAATTGATTTATCCAGTCAAGCGTGTACGCTCCCCGTTCGATATGTATATGCCCGTCTATCATTTCTTTCCTCCTGTGCAGAAAAGCGGTCAGTTTGCGGCCGTCCGGCTTGCCCTATTATATCAGGTTTCTCGCTGGACTGCAAATATTTCCTTGACGGTATCGCCGTAGAGCCTTAGCGGCTGCGGACGTTAGTAATAGTAGGCGGTACCTGGTAACGCATGGTGGGTGCATAATGCTTCCATACCACTATCTGGTGGCAACGGATGCTTGATACTTCGATACCACCGTCTGGCGGCAACAAATATTTAATATTCCAATACCACCATCTGGTGGCAGCAGATTTCCTCCACCTTGAACTCCACAGCCCCGTCCTTTTGGGTAAAAGGAATCTCCGTCCTCTGGGGAGCCAGATAGACCCGCTTAATGGTCTTCGGGAGCCTGAGCCGGACAGCTACGTCATGGACGGGGGTGATGTCCTCGATGACCTCCACGCCGCCGCCCCGCTTCACCGGAACCGCGTAGAGCAGATGGCTGATGTACCGGCCCTCCTGCTCCATCAGGGTCGCCACCCCCTGGGCCCCCAGGCTGGTCTCCAGGGTCTTGCCCTCCCCCAGCAGCAGATCCAGAGCATGCTGCACCATGCGCTTGGCAATCAGGGCGCCATGTCTCGCATATTCGGAGAACACTTCCCAGCCGATGTAGACGCCGTCCTTCCCTTCCGTCATGCCGGGTCCTGCCGCTTCTCCCGAATCCGGAGCGTGCTGGTGGGAGCAGAAGTGCTCCGCTGTCCTGTTGAAGTAGGGGACTTCCTGCCTGCCCAGGGAAGCGCCACAGGCAAGGGAGACCATCTCCGCCTGGCCGTACAGCACATAGGCGGTGCGGAAGAGCCCTTCCATCTCAAAATCCGGCCGGAAGTAGCAGGGGGAATAAGGGGACTCCCTGAGGTATTCCGCTCCGAAATCAAAGGCGAAGGCATCCTTGTCCGCGTACAGGCCTGACTTTCCGGAGGCCAGGATTTTGCCGCCTTTTTGCAGGAAGGCGTCCAGTTTTTCTCTCAGGGCGGGATTGATCCGCTCGCAGTCAGGAAGGATGACTATCTTGTAGTGGTCCAAATTGGACTCCCCATCGACCACATCATACAGATATTTCCCTTCCAGGAACATCCGCACTGCGCCCGGATCGGAATAGGGATTGATTTCTTGTTGGGTCTTGTCCATGAAACAGGAGTAGGCCTGGCAGGAGAAGAGGGCGATGTCGGCTACAGGCTTCACATTGTCCAGCCATTCCTCCTTTTCCTGCAGCTCCTGATAGGCGGCCCCAATCAGCTGGTAGGTGGCCATGTCCATCTCGCCCTGGGGATGCATCTGGTCGCCGATGGAGCTTTTCGCCCCGTTGGCGGCCGCCAGGCTCACCTCATACCGCAGGGCGTTGGGGTGCTTGAAGCCGCCGAACTCGCCCCAGGTGCCGTGGAACTTGCCGGTCATGCCCAGGTAGTCCATGCCCAGCTGCTGTACGTACCTGGCGGAAAGAGGGAAGTGGTCGTAGCCCCAGCCGCCGGTGGGAAGGCTCTCCAGCTCCAGATGGGAGTCCATGAAAGCCAGATCCCGGCGGCCCCGCTGGATATGTCCGCCATTGTGGAATACGGGGAGCCCCGGCTTGATCCGGTCGATGGTCTCCCGTACTTTTTTTGTATAATTGGCATAGACTCTCTCGCCCAATTCCAAGACTGATTTGTCGTCAAGAGGATTTTTCCCCTCTTCCAGAAGCGTGCGGGTGCAATACTGGCAGTGGCATTGGCGCACGCCTACGATGTCCAGGAAGATGCCGTCTGCGTCGTAGTGCTCTACCACCTCTTCAATCTGTGCCAGCAGATAGTCCAGGTAGGGGGAATTGAAGCAGAACAGATGGTAGCCGGGCGAAGTGAAGTCAGGGGGCACCAGTTTACCGCCGTCCTTGCCCACCACCAGCCATTCCGGGTGGCGCAGGGCCATCTTCTCGTCGAACCCGGCGGACAGATAGACCGGCGTTTTGACCCCGATCTCGTGGGCCGCTTCTATCTGCGCGCCCAGCAGGTCGAAATCCAGGCCCGGGTGGATCTCGTTGGCCTGGGAGGGATGGTAGGCCCAGCCGTGGTGGCATTTTGAGAAAACGGTGATGGAGTTTACGTGGCCTGTCTTCAGCGCCTTTTGGAACTGCGCTTTGCTGAATCTGCTTCCAATACCGGGTATCTTTTCGCTGGTATGGAAGTCCAGATGTACTTGACGGAAATTCATGTAAATTTCCTCCTTTCTTGGTGGGGCTGAAACTTGGGTTTTGCGGCCTGTTGCTTTGGGCCAGAGAGCTGTGGTTCCGGATTTCGGAATTTTATGCAGTCGGCCTAATTTATGTATTGCGGATTTGGCAGTTTCAGTGTAAATTAAGAGTAGCGGGATTACAATGTCTATTTCGAGCAAAAATATGGAGATTTCAGCATGGGCGTGCGATATAATGGTTTCTTTGGCCGGGTTGCCAACACGGTGCGGATAGAAGTGATGGAGACTGGGCTGGCGGATTTGGGGAGAGACTGGCGGAGTGAGGACATGTGCTCCCCCTACTCGCGGCTGTATTATGTGATATCCGGCCGAGGATATCTGAGGACAAGGGACGGGGATAACGACAGGGAGAGAGCTGAGGATAAGGCCGGGGATTACGGCAGGGAGAGAGCTGAGGATAAGGCCAGGGATTGCGACAGAGAGAGAGCTGAGGATAAGGCCGGGGATTACGGCAGGGAGAGAGCTGAGGATAAGG
>CAJUFI010000014.1:22757-52241 GCA_910585665.1 uncultured Acetatifactor sp.
GAGAGAGCTGAGGATAAGGCCGGGGATTACGGCAGGGAGAGAGCTGAGGATAAGGCCGGGGATTACGACAGGGAGAGAGCTGAGGATAAGGCCGGGGATTGCGACAGAGAGAGAGCTGAGGATAAGGCCGGGGATTACGACAGGGAGAGAGCTGAGGATAAGGCCGGGGATTACGACAGGGAAAGAGCCGGAGAAAGAGTCGGGGAAGGCAGAGCCGAGGGAAATGGAAACGTAGATGGAATAGAAGAAAGGGATGTAGTCGAAGGGACTGCTGCGGGGAAAGACAGAGGAGGAAAAATCCACGTTCTGCGGCCGGGGTACGTTTATTTGATTCCCAATGGACTGTCCTACGATTATTTCTGTGAGGACAGGCTGGAGAAAGCATATTTTCATATCAATGTGCTGCTGCAGGACAGGCTGGAGCTCTTCTATGGCTGCCGGGACTATTACGAGCTGCCTGTGGGGGCTGCCGCCGTGGAGCAGATGAAACGCTGGATCGTCAGTGACAGGCCGGAGGATTTCTTCCATATCCAGGGGGAAATCTACCATGCGGTGGCGGCCTTCATGAAGATGGCGGGGGTGGAGGAGAAGGTGGAGCGGAATTACTCGGAGATGGTGTCCCGGCTGTTCGGGCTGCTGCCGCAGCTGAAGGTTTCCGTCCCTGTGCGGGAGATGGCAAGGAGCCTGAATGTCTCCGAGAGCACGCTGGCCAAGCGCTTCCGGAAAGAAACCGGCATGTCCATCGGAGACTATCGCCAGCAGCTTGCCATGAGCCGTGCCAGGCAACTGCTGGCATTGGGGAAGCTGTCCGTGGGGGAGATTGCGGAGGAGCTGGGGTACTGCGACCAGTTCTACTTCTGTAGATATTTCAAGGAGCACCAGGGGATGACGCCCAGCGCATACAGACAGCGGTATGCGGGGACGTACTTGCACTGACGGCAGAGCGGATATTTCATGGAGACCGTAGGGCGGGAAGAAATGTCCGGAAAGAACTGTAAGGGACGGAGGGCGGGGATATAGGTCAGAATCTTTGCCGCTTTCAGGCAGAACATAGGGCTGTCTGATTGGGACAGCCCGGGTTTTTTAGATAGATGAACGGCCGCAGGCCCGCCTGTCCGGGGGAAAGGACCTGTTCAATCATCGATTTCGTATTTCAGGATAGCGCCGGTGGCGGCATCGATTTCGTACTCGTACTCATAGCCGTTGCATTCGAATTCCACCTCGTATAAGGCGTAACCATCGTCATAGTCATACTTGGCTTTCAGCTTCGACACCTGCTCGGCGGTAAGCCCCGCATGGGAGAGCGCCGCTTCTTTTGCGGCTTCTGCCCCGATGTCCGCGGAAGAACTGGTATGATGCTGGTTCGAATTGTGGCGGCCGGTATTTTCCGATTCATATTTCAGCACGTTGCCGGAGTACATATCGATTTCATACTCATATCGTGCACTGCCCACAGCGAATTCCACCTCGTAGTGTTCCGGGCGGCCATCGTCATAGCTCAGCCAGGCGTTTATATAGCTCACGGAATCGGCGGAGATATTGGCATGTGCCAGGGCGGCTTCTTTCGCGGCTTCTTCGCCGATATATTGGTCGGCGGGCTGTTGCGTATTGGATGGCTGCTGCGTGCCGGCGGGCTGCTGCGTATTGGATGGCTGCTGCGTGCCGGCGGGCTGCTGCGTATTGGATGGCTGCTGCGTGCCGGTAGGAGGCTGTGTATTGGAGGGCTGCTGGGCGGTTCCCGGCGGATTGGGATTGTCCTTGCTCTCGGTCTCATATTTCACTACCTGGCCGGTGCGGGCGTCAATCTCGCATTCGTATTCCGTGGTCCCGGCGCGGAATTCGATTTCATAGATCATGATTCCGTCGTCGCTGTCGAACTCCGCCTTGATTCCAGTCACATTCTGCGCGTCCACATTGGCATAGGCATAGGCGATTTCTATGGCCGCGTCCTGGCTGATGTACGCTTTGTTGCTGGCGGTGCCGTTCTGTGTCAATGTTGTGGGGGCAAGGTTTTTGGACTGGGAGATCAGGGCGATTTCCGTGATGGAGAGGGGAGCCAGCTTTTCCGCAGTCAAAGTGGCGTCCAGCGCCATCACTTCCTGTATGAGGGCGGCCTTGCCCAAAGAGATATTGTAGGCCTGGGCCATCTGCTCCAGACCGGCGGTGTCGTTCAGGCTCTGGCTGAGCACGGTGCCCTCCACGTTGCCGTTCTGCAGAGCGTTCCCGATGATGGCGGAGACACGCTCCTGGAGCGCGGAGGATCTCTCCGCATCGTCATTTTCCACACTGACCAATATGGCATTCTGCAGGTCGCTGAGATATCCTTTCTGCAGCATGGATCCGACGACGGCGTTCACTGCCACCGTGATGTCGGCTCCGGTAAAATCCATTCCCTCCAGGATGAGGCGCCCGTCCTCGTTCAGGCCTTCGGCGGTGACGATCCGTTCGTCCGCGTCCACCGTCAAAGCGATGCTGGGGTTTACGTCCAGGAGCACGATGCTGTTGGCGGCGCTGCCCCATAGGCTGCCCAGGCGCAGAATGCCGGGATGCAGGACATTGGCGGCCAAGAGCCCGGCGGTGACGCAAAGCGCCAGTACTGCGGCAAGGCTGCCCCATTTTATCCAGTTTCTTCTTTTTCGTGCATCATTGGCCGCGTCGGTGATAAGGTCGTCGTCGATTTCTCCGATTGCGTGCAGGATCCTTTCGTTTTTCATAGTGTGATTCCCTCCTTTTCCAGGCATGACTTCAATTCGTTTCGCATACGGAAAAGCAAAGATGCAACTTTGCTTTCGCTCATGCCGTAAGCGGCGGCGATATTCCGGATGGGATAAAGGTACCAGTACCGGCGGATAAAGATATTGCGTTTCTGACGGGGCTGCGCCCGCAGAAACTGATTGATGGATCTGGTCAGGATCATTTCGTCCAGTATCTGCTCCACGTCATTATCCGCCGGAATGCAATCCTCCAATTCCGACAGCACCAGGTCGGTCTGGCCAAGGCCCCGCTTTTGGGCGGTGTAGCTCCTGGCGCGGTTCAGCGAGAGGTTGCGTGTGATTTTGCCCAAATAGACGGGCAGGCAGTTCGGCCTCCGGGGCGGTATGGAGCTCCATGCCCCCAGCCAGGTGTCGTTGAGACACTCCTGGGCATCCTCGTTGCTGCGCAGTATGCTATAGGAAATGGAACGGCAGTAGCTGCCGTATTTTTCTGCGGTTGCGGCTATGGCCTGCTCGTTCCGGTCCCAGTACAGGGCGATTATCTCTTCGTCTTTCATTGCATCCTCCTTTCTCCATTGTGTAAAGGCCCTTCACCTATATACACACTAAAAATGGAGATTCATTGCATGTAAAAATAAAAATTTTCAGGATTATTATAATTATTATACCGAGATTATTTGCCGGACACAACGGGGATTATGCTTGCATTTGATTTTGCCTGGTGGTAAGGTAGGGAGGAGGTCATAAAAAGCGAGGAGAAGAGATGGAACTGATTCTGGAGAAAGGCCGCCCGGACAAGGAAGCCGGACGGCTGGAAAAAGAAATAAGGGTATACGATTTACTGGATCGGATCGGGCTGGAATACCAGCGGGTGGATCATGCGCCGGCCATGACCATGGAGGCCTGCCGGGACATTGACCGGGTTCTGGAAGCCACAGTCTGCAAAAATCTGTTCCTGTGCAACAGGCAGAAGACGCAGTTCTATCTGCTGATGATTCCTGGGGACAAGGTATTCCATACCAGGGATCTCTCCGCGCAGATTGGCAGCGCATTTCCTTCCAGTCCAGCAGCTCCTGGCGGGAACCGGAGGAACGTTCATCGGTCTCGATGGGGAGCCCCCGGTTGGCCTCGATGTTGCAGAGCATGATGTGCACATTGTCGGCGGGGCGGGTGACGGCGGGGGCCTTCCGCGTATACCAGTAGGCCAAAGTGGAGATGACCTTGTCCGGGAAATGCTCGGCCACGCGGTTGACGAAGTTCAGTACAGAGCCTATGGGGGAGCCGTCCCGCTCGTTCATCTCCCGGCATTTGTCGCACTGGCAGTAAGCGTCATTGTCGTTCTGGGAGACGGACCAGTATCTGGCGGCGGGCTTCTTTGCCATGTGCTTCTTCAGGTTTTCCAGGACGATGGGGAGCACTTCGGGGTTTGACAGGCACAGCTGGGCCTTGTCGCCCTTAAGTTCATATTAGCATCTGCACATTGGCTTGGCAAGGTGTTTTCTGAGGAAAAAAGGTTGAAAAAGATTGTAAAAAAACTTGCGTTCGGGAGATAAATGTGCTATAGTGGCCTTACATCAGACAATCATATAAGCAGGACATCAAATCTTCAGGCCCAGTGCCTGTTATGAGCGACATCTGTCATTCTGTTATCGGAACCCTGCTTAAAAAACCACACACAAAATTTAAGGAGGGAGAGGATGGGAGAACCGAACAATGCGTTGGCCGTGTACATGAACAGGCCGGAAAGGATACGCGACCTTCTGGAGTATTACCTGGGCGCAGGACTGCCGGAGGACTGGGAATGTGAAGAGATGAGGGGGTTTTATACCGTCAGGAATTCCAAGGGGAAGCTGTCCTTCCGCCAGAGGGACTATCTGGGAAAAGCCCGGTTAAAGGGCGTGAGTTTCCTGTTGGGGCTTGAGAACCAGGATTCCGTCAATCTGACTTACCCGTGGCGGCTTATGGAGCTTGATTACCTGGCTTATGGAAGAGAGGTTGAGGAGGTTCAGGAGAGGAACGAGCTTGCTGAGGAAGCGTATGGCCAGGAGGACGACTTCAAATACCGTTATAAAAAGGAAGACCGCATCTTGCCGGTGCTGAACCTGACCTTGTACTGGGGAAAGGGGAAGTGGAGGGAGCCGCTGTCCTTAAGGGACATGATGGCGGATATGGCGGATTTGCCCGGGAAGCTGCAGAATCTGGCCGGGGACTATCGGGTGCACCTGATTCCAATGCGCTCCATACCGGAGGAGGATTTGCGGAAGATGGGCTCTGATTTGAAGTATGTCCTGGGAATCATGAAACATACGGGGGCCAAAAGGCGTTATGAGAGATACATTATGGAGAATCGAAGCTTCTTCGCCGGGATACCGAAGAGTGCGGTAGACGTCATTGACGCATGCACGAACATAAGGAATTGTCTACAAATAACTGCTGCAAGTTTATGGCAATTTTTATTGTATTTCCGGGCTTTTGCCTGAAGCAATTGCAGCAGTTATTTTCCGACAATTCCTAAAGGATATAAGGGGTAGGCTGTATTTTACATTGAACAGGGAAAGCGGAGAGGAGGAAGCGGATATGTGCCGGGCATTGAAGGAACTGAAAAAGGAAGCGGAAGAGAGAGGAATAGAGCAGGGCACCAAACGGATGAATAAGCTGATACAACGGCTGCTTGCGGAAGGCAAGCAGGAGGAATTGCTCCGCTCAGCGACAGATATGCTGTTCCAGCAGAAATTGTTTCAGGAATATCACATTTGATATGCTTTGCTTTATCCTGGTGCATCGGAAAAGGACAGGGAGTGGTTTTTCAGGCTCGCAAGGGAACAAGGTCGCTTTGCGAGCCAGCCGTACAGATTAGAATCCCGGATGGAATCATTTTATATCATCATTTTTGGCATGGCCATCAGCACGAAGGCGATGACGCCGCCCAGAGCATAGATACCGTTGATGACGACGCAAAGCTTCATAAGGTTATGCTGTATCTTCATTTTAGCGTACACGACGGCGGTGAAGAGGCCGCTGAAAATCATGAAGGCCGCATAACAGGATATCATGATTTCCGCCACAGGGGATTCCAGGGCCCACCGGAAGCTGCGCAGGGGCAGAATCGTCCAGGGGATGAACAGCATCAGGGTGCAGAGGACGGTCAAAATAGTGTTCCTTGTATTGTTGTTTTTCATAGCATATCTCCAATCTATAAATAGGTAATTTTTCGGACAGCCGGCCGAAATCCCGGGATGGAATCTGAACGTTTCGGCCATTCAGAGCTTCTCTTCATGGCTGTACCGCAGGCACGCTATGGCAAGGCAGAGCAGCGTGACGCCGATGCTGACAGGCAGCAGCGGGAAGAGCTGTACGTTGGCGTCATAGACCTCCGGGGCAATCCGTCCATACTCGGTCATCAGCATATAAAACGGATAATCCATAGGATACCAGCACCAGAATTTCGTGTTCAGCATCAGCACCGAGGGAACGATGGAAGCCAGCCCCAGCCCCACGGAGAAGACAGGCGTCCGGATGAGGACGCTGACCATCCAGAACACGGCGGCCATGGGCAATGCAGCCAGATAAATCAACGCCGCAGACCGGCATACATAAGCGGGAGGAAGTAAGAAATCGTACTTGTACAGCCGGGAAGCCAACGCCGCGGCCCCGTAATAGGACGCTATGGAAAAAAACAGCTGCACCGCCGTCAAGAGCACTGTCACCAGGAACTTGGCCAGGCACATTTTGGCTGTGCTCACAGGCAGGGAAAGGCATTTCAGCAGCCCTCTGTGGGCGCTCTCCGTCTGGTGGAGCAGCACATTGCAGATGACCAGCGTGGCGGGGAGCATGAACCAGGCCATGCCCATATAGCCCTGGATGAAGAAATTGTAATCCGGGGATATATCATAGGCATCTATGACGAAATTCACATCCGCGTTCAGGGCGGAGGGCAGCCACATCATGACAGCCGGAATCAGCAGGATCCAGAAGATTTTCGACCGGCGTATTTTGAGCAGCTCCACTCCGAACAGGGAGAGGAGGCCAAGGGGAGAGAACTGTCTCTTCGGACAGTCTGCCCTGGAAGCAATCTCCATGGAACCTGTCTGTGAGGAGTACGGTATTGTAAGATTGGATTTCATTGAAAACACCTCCGTAATTTCGTATATATCCATTCAATGATACAGAACAGCGCCACTTCCCCCATGGACAGAAGAAGCAGACGGCCCGCCTGCCCGGCAGTGAACTGGTGCAGCATCCGGTAGGGCGCGGCAAAGGGGACTGCGGCCAGGACAAGATTCCCTGAGCGCAGCATGGAAGTGAGGAACACCAGTATCACGCCCGTCCCCAGGCACATCCACATATTCCGGCACAGGGAGGAGAGGAAGAGCATGGCCGCGGCAGTGGGGAGCAACAGCGCCAGTTCAAAGGCCATGCCTTTCAGCATGACAGCGCCCAGTCCGGGAGTTTTCGGGAAATAGCGGGTACAGCAGGCCAGCAGCGAAAACGTTTCCAGGCACAGGGGCAGCAAACAGGAGCAGAACAGGATGCAGAGCTTTCCCAGGAATAAGCCGGAAGCTTTCATGGGAAGCGTCTCCGCCCGCTGGATGCCATTGTCGGCATACTCGGTGTGGTACAGGATGCAGGCGCCGCAGACCAGCAAAAAGATGTTCAGCTGTGCCATCAGCTGCCAGTTGGCGTCCATCAGGATGTGGAACGGACTGCCGGACTGGGAGACGTAAATTTCCCGGCGGACAGCCATATTCAGCACGGGGACCATGGCTGCCAGCAAACCGCCGCCCAGGAACGCCGGTACGTAGCCGGTCCGTTTCAGCTTCCGGGTCTCCAGGGTGGACAGGGTGAGGGTGTTCGCAGTGGTCATCATATGCGCCCGCCTCCCTTCTGATTGTCCGCGTCGATCATCGCCAGGAAAGTCTCCTCCAGGTTGTAGGTGGGGAGCCCCGCGCTCCGGGCGGAACTTTCCAGCTCAGCCAATGTCCCCTCGAACAGCAGTCTGCCGTGGTTCAGGATGCCGATGTCGTCCGCCATCAGCTCCACCTCCGGCAGCAGATGGGAGGACACCAGGACGGTGCAGTCGTACTTTTCCGGCAGGGAACGGACTAAGGTGCGGATTTCATGGATGCCCACCGGATCCAGGCCGTTGGTGGGCTCATCCAGAATCAAGATGGGCGGATGCCCGATCAGCGCTCCGGCCAGCCCCAGGCGCTGTTTCATGCCCAGGGAATATTTCTTCGTCAGCCGCTTTTTGTACTGGGTAAGCCCCACCAGCTCCAGGGCATCGGCCACGGCGGTTTTGGGCAGTCCCAGGATGCGGCGGATGATTTCCAGGTTCTCCTCGCCGGTAAGGTTCCCGTAGAACGAGGGGGCTTCGATGAAGGAGCCGATATCCTTCAGGATGGCGGTTCGGTTCCGGGGATACGATTTCCCGTCTATCTGGAAGCGCCCTGACGTAGGACTGGTGAGCCCCAGGAACATTTTCATGGTGGTGGACTTGCCTGCGCCGTTGGGGCCCAGGAAGCCGTAGACGCTGCCTTTCCGGATGTGGAGATTCAAATGGGACACGGCTGTGAAGTCGCCGTAGGATTTTGTGAGATTTTCGGTCTCGATAATGTTCGTGCTGTTCATTGCGTGCTCCTTTCTTTTTTGATCAGCGGCATTTCTGTGCTTTCTGCTTCCGGCATAGGAACGCTGCAATCAGTATTCCGTATCTGCCGGGCCGCTGACTGATGATAGGGACAGTATAGTTCCCGCAGTTTACAGGAACCTTTCCCCAACCTTACGATTACCTTACAATTTCCTCCAGGCATGTGCAGGGATAGGGAAATGTGGTATGATAATGATTGCAATATATTGACTGCAGACAGCAGAATGGAGAAAGCCATGGAATGTGATTACCTGAAACAAAAGAAGATACTGCTGGTGGACGACGAAGAGCAGCTGCGGGACATGGTGGCGTCCATCCTGGCACAGGAGGGATATGTCCGAATCCGGACGGCCGGGACGGTAAAGGAAGCCCTGGAGGCAGCGCGGGAGTGGGAGCCGGAGTTCGCCATCCTTGACGTGATGCTGCCGGACGGGGACGGCTTCGGGCTGCTGGAGAAGCTCAAGGAACGGAAGGATATCCCTGTGCTGTTCCTGACGGCCAGAGGGGAGGACGAGGACAAGTTCCGGGGCTTCGGCCTGGGGGCGGACGACTATGTGGTGAAGCCCTTTCTGCCGAAGGAGCTGTTGTTCCGCATCGCCGCCGTGCTGCGCCGTTCCTACAAAGAGGAGACCCCCAGGGTGCGGCTGGCTGCCTGTGAGATAGATTTCGCCAGGGCGGAGGTGCTGCGGGGGGAGGAGCGTCTGCCGCTGACTGCCAAAGAATTTGAGCTGCTCAGCGTCCTCTACCGCAACGAGGGCCGCATCGTCACCATAGACGGGCTCTGTGAAGCGGCCTGGGGGGACAATCCCTACGGCTATGAGAATTCCCTGATGGCCCATATCAGGAGAATCCGTGAAAAAATAGAGGAAAATCCGTCAAAACCGGCATCCTTGCTGACCGTGAAAGGGCTGGGATATAAATTGGTGCTGCGAAGATAAGGAAGTGCCTACAAATAACTGATCCGAGTTTAAAGCTGTTTTCCTTGTGTTTTCGGGCTTTTCTCTAAAGAAGTTGTATCAGTTATTTTCCGACAATTCCTTAGGGCCGGCGGACAGGAAAAGCCTTGAAATTCAAGAAAATCGCCGCAAGCTCGTATCAGTTGTTCGGAGACGGCCCCATATGACAGAACCGGAAAAGGACAGACACTATGAAAAAAACGCTGCGTCTGATAAAACGCTTTATCTTATTGGTAATCGTCATCATGCCCATGTTGTTCGCCCTGAACCTGGCTCTTTTCGTTGCCTTCACCTACCGGGAGAGAAGCAGCAACAGCGGCTGGGAGGCGGCTAAAGAGATAGGCAGAGAACTGGCCCCGGATGAGGGCGGCAGCCTGCAGCTGTCGGAAGCAGGCGAGCGGATACTGGCGGAATTTCAGGCCTGGGGCATCCTGGTGGAAGACGGCACAGGGGATGTCATCTGGCACAGCGAAGGCCTGCCGGATGAGATTCCCCTGCACTATTCCGCGGCGGAGATTTCCTGGTACACCAGAGGGTACATCCGGGACTACCCCACCACAGTGGGAGCCAGAGGGGACGACCTGGTCATCCTGGGGCATCCCAAGACCGCCTACTGGAAGCTGATGTGGAACACCTTCGACTACCAGTCCATTGCGGAAATGCCTAAAATGCTCCTGAGCTTCCTGGCCATGAACAGCGTCCTGATTTTCCTGATTTATATGGTACTGGCCACGCGCATCCTCCGCTCCGTGAAACCGGTGGTGGAGGGGCTGGAAATGCTGCCCATGGAGGAAGTCCATGTCTGGGAAAAAGGGTTCCTGGCGGAGGTGGCGGCCGCGGTGAATCGGGTGAACGAGAAGCTGCGTGCCCAGGAACGGGCCATCCGGAAAAAGGAGAATGCCCGGGCGGGCTGGATATCCGGCGTGTCCCATGATATCCGCACGCCACTGACCATGGTGATGGGGTATGCGGCGGAGATGGAGGAGGATGAAGCGCTGCCCGGGGAAATCCGGAAGAAAGCGGAAATCATCCGCCTGCAGAGCATGAAGATGAAGAACCTGGTGGGGGATCTGAACCTTGCCTCCAAGCTGGAATACCAGATGCAGCCTGTGAAGCCGGAACGCCTGAACCTGAAGGCAGTGCTGCGGCAGGCAGCAGTGGATTTCATGAATCTGGATTTAGAGGGGAAGTATCCCATAGAGTTCCGATGTGACGAAAAAGAAAGCATCTGTATCCTACAGGGCGATAAGGAACTGCTCCTGCGGGCTGTCGTAAACGTGTTGGGCAATTCCCGGCAGCATAACCCGGAGGGGTGCCATATCAGCATAACATTGCGGATAGAAAATCAGGACGCCATGCAATCTGAACCGCATTTTACCCCAGAGACGCCATCTGCCCAACGGACGCCATCCGTCCTACCTGCTGCCCGTCAGGCCGAATCTGCCAGGTCAACTGTCCCTGTACGGCAAATCGCACATATCCTTATCGAGGATGACGGCGTAGGGGTCACGGACGAGAAGCTGGAGACGATTCGGAATACGCCCCACTATATGATGGGCAGCGGGAGCGGGGTGCAGCTGCGCCATGGGCTGGGCCTTTTGATTGTGCGCCAGATAACGGCAGCCCACAGCGGCCAGGTGCGAATCGACCATAGCCCCACAGGAGGGTTCCTGGTGGAAATCCTTCTGCCGGTGAACGAAGCAGTGAACCTGCAGTAGATGGTCATGCGGCATTATAAGCTTATTGCGCAGCAAACTAAGCGGAGCTATGGCTGTAGCGGGAAAGTTCAGTGAACCTCCGCCTCTTCTGCCCGGTAAACGCACAAAGCATTGTCCATTGCCAAAGTATCCAGCAGCTCCCTGCCGCCGGAGTCCTTCCGGTAGAGCTGAATCGTCCCGATGCCGCCGCATCCTGCCAGGAGGGGGAGCCTTGAGAGGTTCCCGTCAGGGGATTCATACAGAAGGTTCTGCATCTCCGCTTTGGTGCAGCTGCCGGAAATCTTTATCACCGTCTTCTTGTTCTGCGCCAGGATATGCCAGACGAACCGTTTGGAGGTCTCCTTCGTGTCCCATTTACAGCGGGAGAACTCGAAATCTTCCCCCATGTAAGTCAGCTGCAGCACCAGCCGTCTCCTTAGGGAGAACCGTAGGAAACGCGGACGCAGACAGTTCATGGCCAGCGCGGAGTGGCGCAGCTGCCGGTGGGAACGCTTGCTGGTGAGATTGCCGCAGGCGAACTGGAACCAGGGACTGTTGAAGCTGCGGCCCCAGTGCTTGTCCGCGTAGCCGTAGCTTGTCTCCGGCTCCACCTCATAAGCCACGCCGTCCAGTGTGACGCTGCCCTGGAAAAAGCAGCGGATGCCCTCGCCGTGCCAATAACTGTCCAGGGCATTCAGCGCCTGAAGGAATCTTCCGCCCCAGGCACCCCGGCAGGAGACTGCCTTGTGGACTTTCACATCCCATTCCATGCGCCCTGCGTCCGTCATATGGGAGCGGCGACGGGCTTCCCTGGGGGACGCCTCGACATATCCCGTCAGCTTGTCCTCGCTGTAAAAACATTTACCTGCATTTGCGTCTTCAAGCTGCATGATCAGAGGGCTGCCTGTGGCCTGCAGCGCGGAAATCGGGTAAAAGGCATGCAGCTGCCTGCCGCCGTTTCCCTCCTGGTCGGGGAAGACGCCGGCTTTTACCATGACATAAGAGGGCTTCGCGCCCCGCTTTTTAAAGTATGGATGCTGCCCCAGGATAGGACGGGTGCCGCCCAGGGCCGGGTTAATGATGTAGAACTCTATATAAAAGGTACGGGTCTCCCCCGTCTCGGGCTGCGTGCCGGTAAAGGAATGCCACCAGCGCATATAGCCTTTTTTCGACAGGGCTCCCCGCAGCATATGTGAATTTCTTGCCAGGTCGGACAGATTCATCTTTTGCCTCGTTTTTCTGAAAAGAAGGTTTCCTTGCCATAAGGCTGTCATGGGTGGAAGCCTGGGGCCTTTGCAGTAAATGACAATATTTTGTAGCACATGGGGATATTATAATACCATATGTAGGAAATGACAAGAGTGACAGAAAAATTTTTTCCATCTGTGCGGTTGCAATTCACTTTCAAATGAGCAAAACGCGGCTGCGAATGCAGCGGCGGTGGATTATCTGAACCATGAGTCAAGCGAGGGGTCTTATGGGATGGAATACCGTTATACGGAAGAAAGGGGAAGCCTGGAATAGCAGGTGGTGAGGGCTTGGTCAGGTATGAGTGCTTGGCTTCCAGTGGAGCCCCATATGCGAGGAACCTGTGAATCGGGTTTGACTGGAGTTAAGGAAAGTTCAATCTAAAGGAAAGCGGAGGACAGGGCTCCGGTATTATGTTGTGCTAAAAATATGGACGAGGAGGGCGGCATGAAGAAATTATTGGTGACAGGCGCATCAGGCTTCCTGGGGAACAGAGTGGTGGATTTTTATAAGGGGAAATATGAGGTATATGCGCCGATGCACGGCGAACTGGACATCAGGAACAGAGATAAGGTCTTTTCTTGCCTGGAGGGCTGGCGGCCTGACGCGGTGGTGCACTGCGCGGCGATTTCGGATATCGGGCGCTGTGAAAGGGAGCCGGAGCGCTCCTGGGACATCAACGTGGAGGGCAGCGTGAACCTGGCGGCAGCTTCGGCGGCGGTGGGTGCGAAATGCCTGTTCTGCAGTTCGGATCAGGTATATTTCGGAAGCAGCCAGAAAGGCCCTCACAGAGAGCAGCAGGAACTGCGGCCCGGCAATCTATATGGAAGGGAGAAGCTGTACGCGGAGGAAAAATGCACACAGGTGAATCCGGACTGCGTGCATCTTCGGCTGTCCTGGATGTATGATGTGAGGACGATGAACGAGGGGGAGCACAGCGATTTCCTCCGGACGCTCCTGGCGCAGATTCGCACATCGGAGACCTTGCGGTATCCCGGCAATGATGTCCGGGGCATCACGGATGTGAATGAGGTGGTGGGGAACCTGGAGCCTGCTTTGGGGCTGGCGGGCGGTGCCTATAATTTCGGCGCTCCCAATGAGAGGAGCACATACGAGACGGCTTGCTGCCTGTTCCGGGAGCTGGGATGGGACAGGGGCCGTCTGGCAGAGCTGGAGGATGCCGCGAACCCCAGGGACATCAGCATGAGCCAGGAAAAAATAAACAATGGCGGCATTTTCTTTGCTGACACGGTGGAAGGGCTGGTGCGCAGCATCAAAGGGGTGCTTTCAAATTTCGTATTGTGAAAAAGGCGGCGGTCAGGTATAATTTTAGTTGGACATAATGTTAGAAAAGACTGCCGATAGAGACAAAACCGAATCGGGAAAAGGAGAGGGAAAGGAGTGGGAAAAAATATGAGCAGAAAACGTGCGGACAACAGAAAGTCCGCGATGAAGAAACCACAGAAAGCGGATGCGAAACCATTGGCGGAAGCCGGTGCAAAGAAAGCAGCGACAGAGCCATTGGCGGAAGCCGGTGCCAGGGAAGCCGCCGCGGATTCAGAGATGACAGCCGATGGAGGAGAAACAGCTGCGGAACAAAAGCCTGCGGAGGCTTGCGCCGACACCGCAGAAGCCCGCGCCCCGGAGGGCGGAGCCCAGAGCCCGGAGCCGCCATCCGACGAGGAGTTCCAGGCCAGGCTGCAAAAGCACCACGACGAGTTGCGCTGGCTTTACATGGAACTGTACCGGAACGACTCCATGTTCGCGGAACTGCTGGAGAACATGAGGAACTTTTACCTGGAGAGGAAGGCCGGGCTGAAAGAACTGGATCATGCCAGGGAGGCGGACCCGGGATGGTACCGCAGCAATGACATGCTGGGGATGATGCTCTACATCGACAATTTTGCCGGGAACATGAAGGGCGTGGAGTCCAGGCTGGATTACATCGAGAAATGCAATGTGAACTACATCCACCTGATGCCTTTCCTGGAGACCCCGGAGGGCCGCTCCGATGGCGGCTACGCAGTGTCGGATTTCCGGAAAGTCCAGGAGAGCCTGGGTACCATGGAGGATCTGGAGAACCTGACGGCGGCCTGCCATGACAAAGGCATCAATGTGTGCATGGATTTCGTCATGAACCATACCTCGGAGGACCACGAGTGGGCCAGGCGCGCCCGCCAGGGCGAGGGGGAGTACATGAGCCGCTACTTCTTCTTCGACAATTCCTACCTGCCCTCCCTGTACGAGAAGACGGTCCCCCAGGTGTTCCCCACCACCGCGCCGGGCAATTTCACCTGGCTGCCGGACGCGGGGCATTTCGTCATGACCACTTTTTATCCCTATCAGTGGGATCTGAATTACAAGAACCCCAGGGTTTTCAACGAAATGATGTACAATTTCCTCTATCTTACCAATAGAGGGCTGGACATTGTCCGCATTGACGCAGTGCCCTATATCTGGAAAGAGCTGAACACCCAGTGCCGCAATCTCCCCCAGGTGCACACCATTGTGCGCATGATGCGCATCATCGGGGAAATCGTCTGTCCGGGCGTGCTGCTGCTGGGGGAGGTGGTCATGGAGCCGGAGAAGGTGGTGCCCTATTTCGGCACCGTGGAGAAGCCGGAATGCCATATGCTCTACAATGTGACCACCATGGCCACCACCTGGCACACAGTGGCCACGAGGGACGTCAGACTGTTAAAAAGGCAGCTGGATATCGTGAATTCCCTGCCGAAAGACTATGTGTTCCTGAACTATCTGCGCTGCCATGACGACATCGGCTGGGGGCTGGACTTTGCCACCCTGCAGAAGGACGGCATCACGGAGCGGGCCCACAAAAAATATCTCAACGACTATTTCCAGGGCTTTGACGGCGGCAGCAACAGCCGGGGCGAGCTCTACAATGCGGATCCGGTCACAGGGGACGCCCGGTTCTGCGGGACCACCGCCTCCATGTGCGGCATCGAAAAGGCCGGTTCCCAACAGGACAGCGAAGCCATGGAGCGGGCTGTCCGGATGGATGTGATGCTTCACGCGTACATGTTCATGCAGTCCGGCATCCCGGTGCTGTACAGCGGGGACGAGATAGGCCAGGTCAATGACAATAGCTATAAGGAGAACCCTCTGAAAGCGCCGGATTCCAGATATATCCACAGAGGGGCCATGAACTGGGAGCTGGCGGAGAACATCTCTGACCCGGACACCATGGAGGGGAAGCTTTTCGGGAGGCTGGCTCAGCTGGAGCGAATCCGGAAGCAGGAGAAAGTGTTCGTATCCAGTGCGGATGCCTGGACAGTGGAGACCTGGGACAATTCCGTGCTCTGCATCGGCAGGTATTATGAGGGCGAGAAGATTTACGGGCTGTTCAATTTCAGCGAATTTGACAAGACGGCCTGGATCAACGAGACGGACGGGGATTATGTGGATCTGATATCCGGGCGGGAGATGAAAGCCTGCGGAGTGGACATTCCGGCTTACGGGTTCTATTATCTGAAGAAAAAATAGCCTGTTTCTGCTGGCGCTGCCTTAAGATTTTGCTTATGGAATCCCTGTCGAAGCCGAAACGAACGGGTTTTCTGCCCGGTTTTGGCAGGGGCTCCTGAGCGGATTCCTGAACAGAGCAGCAGTTGGGCAAGCCGAAGAAGATGAGGTCTGGGGGAAACGAATTCGGGCATATAATATTTGACGCTGCCTGACAGGCGGATAGCGGAATGGGAGGGTTTCATGGAGAGAATAAAGATAACGGAGCAGATATCCTACTGCCCGGCGACCGAGGAGCCCCTTTCTGCGGATGTGGGGTTCATCCGTTGCGGGGAAGAGTGGTGGATTTATGACGTGGGGAGTTCGACAGAAGCCGCCGCAGCCATCAACGGGCTGCAGGGGCGTAAGAATATCGTGCTGTCCCATTTCCATCCGGACCACACCGGGAACATCGCCAATCTGGAATATGACACGCTGTACGCGGGGGCCTATACCTGCCGGAGCCTGAAACGGGGAACGGCTGTGGAAGGCCATATATATTTCGAGGGCGGCGTCCATCTGTTCCCGCTGCCCTCCAGCCATGCGAAAGGATGCGTGGGGCTGGAGATGGGGGAGTATGCCTTTCTGGGAGACGGGACTTACTGTACGGTGAAGGACGGGCAGGTGGTGCATAACGCCGGGCTGCTGCGGGAGCTGATCCTGACGCTGGAGGCCCTCCGGGCGCGTTTCGTCCTCCAAAGCCACGGGAATCCTTTCCTGTGCCCGAAGGAAGAGGTGCTCTCATCCCTGCGGGAGATTTATGCCCGCAGGGACAGAGGGAATCCCTATATTCAATTGGAATCGACAAAGCCGAAAGACCCATACAGCTTCCTGGCAACCGCGTTTTCCGGCTCATAGGACAGCCAGCAGTATTCTGCTTTGCCACAGGGCTCCGTCCCGATGAAATCCAGAGCAAGTCTCATGGCTTCCCGCCCATATCCCCTGTGCTGATAGTCTTTGTCAATCATCAGGCGCCAGAGATTATAATTACCGGCTGCGATTGCCGGCGCGTCCTCCCAGTAATCATCGGTGCCATAGCCTATCATCATAAAGCCCACCGGCTGCTCATCGTCATAGATCCCGAAAGGAAAGGCGTGGCCGCTTCCTGTAATCGTCGTGTATGCTTCAATGATGCTGATGTCGTTGCCTGCCACAAAGCTCATTTGCTCCTCTTTCACGCGCAGTTTCAATATGTCCCATACATTTTTTCCGTTGATTTTTTCAAGCCGCAGCATTGTCTCTCCGCCTTTCTGATTTCACTGTCTGTGCCATGTGTGAATCTTTCTTTTCCATTGGGCATTACGGGACGGTACAGGTTCTGGCTTCCTGGCTTAGCATCCGCTACAGGTATTTTCTGACTATATACATGTCTTCTAAATCCCCGCAATGCCGGAACCCTTCGTTTTCATATAGCTTGTCAAATCCCATGAACTGCATCCACTGGACGGAGGAATCCTTTTGCGGATAAGCTTCTATATAATCGAACCCCTCTTCCTTCGCGTCCCTGCAGACCGCCTGCAGAAGCTTGCGGGCCACGCCCTGTCTGTGGTACTCCTCCGCGACCATGAAGCAATATATAGCTTTTACTTTCTCTTCGGGCGCAGACACCGCCTTTTGCAGACTCGGCAAAGCAAATACAAGTCCCGCGCAATTGCGGCAGTGAGACTTTGTGTTCGCATTGCACCATCCGATGATCTTGCCGCCGCTCAGCGCCAGATAGCCCTGAAGGATTCCTTTCCGTACATAGTCCAGCGCCATCGCCCGGCGTTCCGCCCTGTCAGGCCTGGTCAGGGTACGGTGGTCTGCGCTGCACCAGTTCACGCAATAACAGGTATGATTGGGGTCGCGATCGTCATGCGGCGTCGTGTCAAAAAATTCCACATAGGCTTCCGCGTCTTCCGGCATCAATTTTCTCACTTCAATCTCCATTGTCTATCCTCCGTATTGACATCTGCCGGCTCCGAATCCCGAATAAGCAGCCCGGTCTCCGGGAATTCCGGTTTATATAGTTGATTATAAGTTATTTGACTGCAATTTACAATAGATATGGAACAAGGCATTGCGTTCCAAATGTATTTTGAAACTGTAAAACATTGACGTGGGGAATTTTGTATATTAGAATAGACTCTGGAATGGAAACACTGAGACCGGCCAGTTCCCCAAGGAACGGAACCTCTTAGCTCCTGTAACTATTGTATCATCAAATATATAGCTCAGAATTTGGGAAAGGATGCAGGGATGGAACACCAGCAATTTAAGACTATTGAAGCTATGGACTGCGCAGGGGTGTTGACTGTTCCTTGTTGGAAAAAATAGAACAACGAAAGAAGCCGCACAAAAAAATGGTCTTAAGGGAACTTTTTTCCGAAAAGAGAGATTTTTTAGGCAAATATCATAGAAAAATCAAAAATGAAAATGAATCAAAAAAGGGAACCAGGAGGAACATACTGCTATGAAAACACAGAACGAACTGAGGACATTGCTTCGCTCCATCGACCACAAGGGCTATCCGGCCTACAAATCCCTGGCGGGAGCGTGGAAATTCGACAGATACACGCTGGTGATAGACCATGTACAGGGGGACCCCTTCGCGTCCCCCTCCAGTCTCCATGTGGAGATTCCCCACGCCCTGGCCAAATTTCCTGAAGCGTACTATCAAAAAGACTGTTCCCGCATCGCCTTACAGGATTACCTGGTCAGACAGGTGGGCAAGCAGTTTGAGCAGTACAATTTCAAGGCAAAAGGCTCCGGAAAAAGCGGCCTGCTTTCCATCAGCCGCTGCGGGCAGGCAGTGCTGGAGCGCAGCGCCTGTGAAATCACGAAGAACGGTCTGACAGTCCGTTTCCACGTAGGCTTCCCGGCCTTCGGGCGCACCATCAACGCGGGCGAGCTGGACAAGATTCTGTTCGATTTCCTCCCCCGCTGTGTGGAGAACAGCCTGTTCTATGCCAGACTGGATGCCGGAAAGGTACAGCGGGCGGTCTTCCTTGCAGAGGATCAGGAAGCAGTCCGCCATATCCTGAAAGAGGAAAAGCTGGTGGCCTTTGTGGCCAACGGCTCCGTGCTGCCCAGGAAGAGCGGCGTCTCCGATTTGCCCATGGCGGACAGCGTGCCTTTCCAGTCCCCTGCGTCCATGGAAAGGACATTCAAACTGCCCCATAAAGGCGAGATCACCGGCATGGCCATCCCCGAGGGAATTACCCTCATCGTGGGCGGCGGCTACCACGGAAAGTCCACCCTGCTGGAGGCCATCCAGATGGGAATATACGACCACATAGAAGGAGATGGACGGGAATTCGTCATTACCGATGACACGGCCCTGAAGCTGCGGGCGGAGGACGGCAGGTCTATCCGCAACGTGGACATCTCCCTGTTCATCAACGATCTGCCCAACAAAAAGGACACCACGAAATTCTCCACCGAGGACGCCAGCGGCTCCACCTCCCAGGCGGCAGCCGTGGTGGAGGGCATGGAGGCCGGGACGCGCCTGTTCCTGATTGACGAGGACACCTCCGCCACCAACTTCATGGTCCGGGACGAGTTCATGCAGCAGGTCATCGTCCGGGACAAGGAGCCCATTACGCCTTTCCTGGAGCGGGCCGGGGAGCTCTATGAGAAAGCCGGAATCTCCACCATACTGGTGGCCGGAAGCTCCGGCGCCTTCTTCTATATCGCCGACCATATCCTGATGATGGACTGTTACCGACCCGTGGACATCACGGACCGGGTGAAGGCCCTGTGCGACGGTCACACCGCTCCCAGGGTGAAAGCGCCGGGATTCGCGGTGCCTGAGTTCGACAGGGTGCTCCCGGCCTTCCGGAAAGCCCAGAAAGGACGGGGCAGAGGATGGGACGGCAAGGAATTGGGGCGCAAGAACATCGGCTATGAGGGAAGCGGATACAACGGCGATGAGGAGAACGGAAGCGGATACGGCAGCCGTGAGAGAGGGGAAGACGGAGACAGCTACAGAGGCTCCGCCATGCCGGAAAACAGATACGGCAGAGAGAGCCAGGGCGGCAGAGGGCGAAGAGACGGTTATGGCGAAAGGGGCAGCAGCAACGACAGCAGAGGAAGAGACGGCAATCGCGGCGGGCAGAGGGACAGCCGCCACGAGCATATGAAGACCAAGTCCTTCGGCCTGGAATCTTTCTCCCTGGACAGGGAAGAGGTTAACGTGCGCTACCTGGAGCAGCTGCTGGATCCGGAACAGGTCAGCGCCCTGGCCCACATGCTCTGTTACGGTCTGGAACAGGTCATGGACGGGAAGAAGACCGTGCGCCAGACCGTGCAGACCATCTGGAATGCCTGGGAAAGGGAGGGCTGGAAGCCCTTTGCCGGTTCCTTTGTGCCCTGTGGCCTGGTGAAGCCCAGGATTCAGGAGCTTTATGCTTGCCTGAACCGCTTCCGTGGCTAAGCGTGGGAAGAAACCCTAAGTGTGAGAAGGAATTCTAAGCGTGAAAAGAAGCGCTAAGGACTTCCAGGTTCGCGGCAAGCATGATTTGCGTGTGGCGGGGCTGGATGTGTGGGGGATTGCGGCTATATGAAAGCATTCAATGTAAGCGGGGCATGTCGCCCTGACAGGCATTATATGGTCGATTTGAAGGAACGGCTTGGGGAAGTCAGGAAAATGGTGGATGCCGGACAGTATTTTGCCATAACCAGGGCGAGGCAGTATGGAAAAAAGGGCGATTCCTCCGGGAGAGGCGCGTGGACGAAGTCCGGTTTCCAGGAGGCGCTGAAAATGCTCCTCAGCGAAAAGAACGCCCTGTATGAATCCCTGGTAAATAAACTGGAAGATTATCCGGAATTGAAGACAGTGCTTTACGACCTTCTTTTTACCGGGAGGCCTATACCTTATACTGCGATGAATAAATCCATTGAAGTGGCGACCATGTTCGGCTTTGTAAAAAATGCGGACGGGACTGCGGTGGTATCCAACAGAATTTTCGAGTCGGTGCTTTACAGCTTATTCCTGTCGGAAGAGTATGTTGACAATAGGATTTATGATGCGGGCCTGCGGGAAAAGAACCAGTTTTTGTCAAAGGGCGATTGAACTTCAGGAGAGTGCTGGAAAAGTTCGTGGAGAGCTTTGACAGTCTATATGGAGACAGGAATGAGACTTTTCTGGAGGACGCAGGCAGGCGTTATTTTATGCTATTTCTGAAGCCAATCATCAATGGGGTGGGAAATAGCTATGTAGAAGCCCAGACCCGCAATCAGGAAAGGATGGATTTGGTCGTTGACTATCGGGGCGAGCAGTTTGTAGTTGAACTGAAAATCTGGCGCGGAAATGCGTACAATGAAAGAGGTGAAGCCCAGATTTCGGATTATCTGGAGTATTTCCATTTGAAGAAAGGCTACATGCTCAGCTTTAATTTTAATAAGCATAAGGAAATCGGCGTGAAAGACATAGTTCTGGGTGACAAGTTGATTGTGGAAGCTGTGGTATGACTTCAAGCAGGTATGCAGATTCCTGGAGAGCCACAGCATACCTGGTTCGAAGTCTCACACAATTCCGAAAAAAGAGCATAATTATCATCTGATTTTTGACCGATGTACCGTGCCCCGGGGCATCGAAGCGGTGCTGCGGGCAGACGGCAGAGAATATCTGCTGGAGTCTGTGGAATTCCGTCTCCGGCGCCAGGGCGCATAGGGACATGTCAGTCCGGGCCGTCCGAAGGATGGGCAGCCCGGAAGTCTGCCGGGGACATGCCGAAATGCCGCTGGAACAGATGATGGAAATGGCTGCTGTTGTGATAGCCTGCCGCAAGGGCGATATCCCTGACGGGAAGGCGCGTGCTGCGCAGCAGGCCTGCCGCCTGCTTCATGCGGATGTCCTGAAGATATTCCTGAAAGCTGACGCCCAGATATTTCTGCAGCAGCAGATTGTAATAATTGCGATGATAATGGAAAGTCGTTTCCAGCTCACGGGAAGTGACCGTGGCAAAATGCAGGCGGATATAGCGCTCCAGCTCATAAAGGAGCGCTTTTTCTCTGCTTTCCCGGTCGGAACTGTGCAGCTTCATGGAGTACCTCCGGCAGAGCAGGGAAAGGAGGCGAATCAGGTTGCCCCGGATGATTTCCCCGCTGCCCTCCGCGGGAAAATAGTCCTCCTCAATCAAAGTCTCCAGAATCCGGGAAAGCTGCCAGGGGGAATTTGGGGAGACATGGGAGGGAGCCAGGGGGGCGGCAGGCTGGAGATGGAGATAGCTCTGTTCCTTCCGCTGTCTGCGCAGCGCATGAAAGAAAAAACGCTGCAATTCGTCCTGATGGTCATAGGAGGACAGCAATTGATCCAGGTAACTGTCCTGAAGGGACAAAAACAGCACGATGGCGTCACAGTCTCCGGCCAGCACATGGCCCATGGCGGAGCGCCCTCCCATGTGTCGGATTATCCCTGGCGGCTGGCCAACGACGCGGATATCACGGTGTCCGGGAAAATCACGCCCCAGGGCACTTATAGGAAAATCGTCTGGGGCAGCCACGAGACAGGGCTGTATGCACAGCATCCGAAATACCATGGGATGGTATATGTGTATTCCGCTGCTGACGAAGTGGAGCTGTGGCTGAACGGTAAAAGCTGCGGCCGGGCGGCTGCCGGGAAAGAGAACCGTTACACGGCAGTGTTCGAGGTGAACTATGAGCCGGGCAGCCTGAGCGCCGCCAGTTTCCGGCAGGGCGTTGAAGAAAAGCATAAAGGGGCCAGGTGGAACAGGAAAACTTTGGAGGCCACAGGGCAGTCCCAGAAAGAGCTGCGGCCAAGCACGAAACAGGCCGCAGCTCTTTCTCTGACAGGGGCCATGGAAAACAGGCCGCCGCTTAAAATTCGATACTGTCGATGACGCTCTGGAACAATACGTCCGATTCCTCCGCATAGTCCTCATAGGTGACGAAATTCAAGTTCACATAGCAGGAGCCTTCCTGGATGACCACATAGCGCTGGTAGTACGGCGTGCCCTCATCGTCCTGGAATACGGTGGAGGTATCGATGGCAGGCTGGCCGCCAACGGTCAGGTCTGTCACCTCATATCCTTCCGTCTCCATGGAGCTTTTAAGGGCGGCCAGGTCGGATATCTCGTCCAGAGAATAGGTGTCAATATGGAGAAGGGCCATGTCCCAGGGATTGTCGTCTTCATAGCGGGAGTATACATCCAAGCCCACTCCGTCAGAACTTTCCGTAATTTCCCACAGATAAGGGCAGGAGAATGACATCTGGGGATCCGTCAGGGTGCGCCGGGTCATGACAGGCACCGGTGCCACAGGCTCCTGGGCCATGGCGGTCTCCAGCTCTTCCTGGGTGATGGAGATATTGGGCTCTGCGCCGGTGTCCGCCAGAATCTTCTGGGCCAGTACCCTGGTGATGGGGGCCAGCACCGAGAAATGGTCGGCATTCTCCATCACATAGCCGTGGAGGTTTTCATTTTCTGTGGCCGCCTCCATCCGCTCCAGGCACTGGGAATTGCCGTCCCTGCCTTCGATCAGGAAGGTGGGGCTTTTGATATTGTCCAGCCAGTAGAGCGGGGAGCGCATGATATGCTCCTCCTCGTTTTCCGTGTCGAAGGTGAACTGGGAATTGTTGTGGTACTTGATCTCGTCCACCGCCCCGAAACAGAAGACCGCCCGGAACTTGTCCGAGTATTCGGATGCCAACAGGGCTCTGGTGCCCCCTGTGCTGTGGCCGCCTAAATAGATGCGGTCGGGGTCCACATAGGGCAGGGAGGCCGCGTATTCATAGGCCGAAATGATATCGTCCACCTCGCCGAAGAGGGCCTCGTAATGGCCGGGATTGCCGTTGCCGCCCCGGAAAGAGGGATACATGGTGAGCAGGCCGGCCTGCCAGAAAGCGGAGCCTGTCTGGTCATTGTCCCACTCCGGATAGCACCAGGGGAAATCATCGATGCCGTTGCCCCAGCCGCCTACCACCCATATGATGATGGGGTGCTTCTGGCCGTCTCCGGGGTCGCTGGACACATAGGCGGCCAGGTCGCCCACCTTGGAGGGGTAGGAGACCAGGTCGAAGAGGCCTTCCGGCGGCGCGGGGACAGTGTAGTCATCGTTTTCCTCCCGGACAAGCGTGGTAGTGAACGCGTCATGGGCTTCGGCGAAATTGCCCCGGCTCTGTATCTGGGACTGGGGGTCGGCGGCCAGGGGATTGCCGTTTATGATGCCGGAGGATCCGGCGTCTTCTCCCTGGGAGTCTTCTCCCTGGGAGTTCTCTCCCTGGGAGCCTTCGCTCTGGGAACTGTCGTTTCCGGAGGACTGGGGGGAGCCACAGGACACCGTGGCAAAAACGGTGGCCGTGGCCATGAAAAGCGCAAAGGCTTTTCTGATTGATGTTGCTTTCATGAGAATTACCTTCCTTTTCCTGTGATTGTGATGACACATCCTTTCTATTATATCTGTTTTCTGCGGCGCTTTCAACCGTCGGGCGCAGTTTTTTGCCATCCCGTTTTTGCCATTCTGGCAATCGGCGTGGATCTGTGGAAGAAATCTTTTGGGAAAGCGCCATATTTTCATGGAAATATAGTGGAGAATGGTGTAAGATAGGAAATGTGGGCAATACCAATTACAGGCGAAAGGAAGAGGACAGACATGAGATATTTATTTCAAGGAGACTCCATCACGGACTGCGGAAGAGGGGACTACGGAAATCCCTATGCCATAGGATGCGGCTACCCCCGCCTGCTGGAAGCGGAGCTGACGGCCAATGACGGGACTTGCGAAGTGCTCAACTGCGGCATCAGCGGCAACCGTGTGGTGGATCTGCTGGCCAGGTGGAAGAGGGACTGCCTGAACCTGAAGCCGGACGTGATTACGATTCTCATCGGCGTGAACGATGTGTGGCATGAGCTGGGCGACCGGAACGGGGTGGACGCGCCGCTTTTCGAGGAAGTATACCGGATTCTGCTGCGGGAGACCTTCGCCGCTTTGCCGAAGGTGCGCGTGGTCCTCATGGGGGCCTATGTGATTCCCGGACCCGCCACGGATCCGGAATGGGAGAGGTTCTCCGGCGAGGTGAAGGCACGCAGAGACGTGACCCGCAAGCTGGCGGAGGAGTTCCATTTGGACTATGTGGATTTACAGGCGGCCTTCGATGAGGCCCAGAAGAAATTCCCGGCCCCCCGCTGGTCAGGGGACGGCGTCCACCCCACCGCCGCAGGCCATGAGCTGATTGCCCAGGCCTGGAAGAAAGCCATGGGCATCTGACGGGGAAAGCACATCAGCGAAACACAGGAAACCGCTGCAACCGCATCACATACGCGGCTTGCGGCGGTTCGGCGTTTGGGAAAAAAGGAGAATCTGACGAGGGGACTGGATGCAGATGATAAAAATCGCGATTATTGACGACAATAAAGTCTTTCTACAGGAGATGAAGCGTACCCTGGAAGCCTGCGGGGAATACGAAGCGGACATGACCTGTGACATTTATGAAAGCGGCGACGATTTCCTACAGGCGGAGGGAGGGCATCAGCTGGTCATCCTGGATTCCTTACGTGATAACCATTCCGCTTGTAATACTGTCTATTATCTTGATTTATGCCGGACTTATTATTAGGAAAAGGGAAAAATGAGTAAGACACCCCAAACCTTTTCGGCACACCATGCCCCCTCAAACCCTGGAAATCTTCTGCTGTAAACTGGGCGAGAGGGCAGGCTGAAGCTAACTTAATCCTTGATTCTTGCTCACAATCGTTGTATAACCTCAAAGACGCGGCAAAAATGCTGAATTTTCTGCAAGCCAACAACGTCATGGATATAACGGGGCTTGATGAAAAAATCAAGTCCATGATAGGGGAACAACTGGATATTCAAGGGAAACTGAAACCCGTTGAACGGCGGTTAGGAACTCTGAAAAGGCACAGCCGTTTTTCATATTCATGTGCCGCCCAGCTCCTAGGTTCACAGTTACAAAAAGACCGTCTATGACTGGGGGATGATAGACGATTTGCGCCTTGATTTGTTTCCGCGCATCCGGCAGGCAGCGGCGAACCATGCGGCGGGATCGGTTCGGTTAGTAACAAGGAATAATTTCCTTAAAACACAACAATTCCCTCCTTTCCGCCAGTACCGCATAAGTAGCTATGCCGTGGTTCTTCCAGATATGTTTCGGGATGCCTGTGGGGGAGAACGGCATGGACTGAGTCCCCGAGTGTACCGCGGATACATTCGGGGATTTTTCGTCTGAAAATGCATTGCTTTATTGGGAGATTTTGCTATAATGAAAGTTAATAGGGGCTCGCGGTGGAAGCGGCATATGATACAGGGGCTTCCAGAGAAAGCGAGGAAAAAGGAGGAGCGACAAAATGAATGTATTGAAAGTGACGGATCCCGCGTTCGGCAGGTACGGCAGGGTGGTGGAGAACGTGGACTTCACCGGATTGGTGGAGGAGCTGAAGAAGACGCCGGTCCCCGGGGACGTGGTCTATGAGCCCTCAGTGGAGGCGCTGGAGGCACTGCCCGTGATGGAGGAACTCTCCAGGGTGATTTACGGGGAGATGCCGATTCAGATTGGATACTGCAACGGGCACAACACCAGGCTCAACGCCCTGGAGTACCACAGGGATTCCGAAATCAACGTGGCCGCAAAGGATGCGGTGCTGCTGCTGGGGCTGCTGACGGATGTAGAAGCTGACCATACTTACGACACGTCCAAGGTGGAGGCTTTCCTGGTGCCTGCCGGGACCGCGGTGGAGATTTATGCCACCACCCTGCACTACGCGCCCTGCCATACAGGCGAGGAAGGGTTCCAGATGGCCATCGTTCTGCCCAGGGGGACGAATTATCCCCTGAAAGGCAGCCACAGGAAGGTGGCGGAGGTTCGGTCCGGCGCAGGCGTCACAGATGAGGACGCCATGCTCACCGCCGTGAACAAGTGGCTGATCGGCCATGCGGAGGGCGGCCTGGACGAAGGGAGTTTTCTGGGGCTGAAGGGAAAGAATCTGGATTTGGAGGACTGAGGGCCGCAGAGGATACGCTGCCCGGTGCCTTGCCAGGGCGGTCAGAAGTCCAGGAGCAAGGGGCAGCGCCCGAAGCCCGGGAGCAAGGGGCAGCGCCCGAAGCCCCAGGAGCAAGGAGGCAGCGCCCGAAGCCCGGGAGCAAGGGGCAGCGCCCGAAGCCCCAGGAGCAAGGAGGCAGCGCCCGAAGCCCGGGCCATGGGCTCCGGATTCCCCGGGCCTGTCAGGATATAAATGAGCGAAAGTTATCGTCAGGAGGAATGACATATGTTTTACATAGGTATAGACTTAGGGACATCTGCCGTGAAGCTGCTGCTGATGGACAGCGACGGAAAGATTGTCAACATCGTATCAAAGGAATATCCCCTATATTTTCCCCAGCCCGGCTGGTCGGAGCAGAATCCTCAGGACTGGTACGAGGCAACCGTTCTGGGCATCAAAGAACTGATTCGGGACGTGGACAAGTCCCAGGTGGCAGGCATCAGCTTCGGCGGCCAGATGCACGGCCTGGTGATTCTGGATGAAGACGACAATGTAATCCGACCTGCCATCCTCTGGAACGACGGCAGGACAGGGGCGGAGACGGAATACCTGAACAGGGTGATCGGCAAAGAGAAGCTGTCGGCGTACACAGCGAACATCGCTTTCGCGGGCTTTACCGCGCCCAAGCTCCTCTGGGTGAAGGACAAGGAGCCGGAGAATTTCGCGAAGATTGCGAAGATCATGCTGCCCAAGGACTACATCGCCTACAAGCTCACCGGCGTGCACTGCACGGATGTGTCGGACGCGTCAGGGATGCTGCTGTTCGATGTGAAGAACCGTCAGTGGTCCAAGGAGATGTGCGATATCTGCGGCATCCAGGTGTCCCAGCTGGCGAAATGCTATGAGAGCTATGAGGCCGTTGGCACCCTGCTTCCCCAGGCGGCACAGGAGCTGGGCGTCCCCGCATCCGTCAAAGTGGCGGCAGGGGCCGGGGACAATGCCGCGGCAGCCGTGGGGACAGGCACAGTGGGGGACAATATGTGCAACATCTCCCTGGGCACCAGCGGCACCATCTTCATCTCCTCGAAGCAGTTCGGGGTGGACAGCCACAACGCGCTGCACTCCTTTGCCCACGCCGATGGGAGCTATCACCTCATGGGCTGCATGCTCAGCGCGGCCAGCTGCAACAAATGGTGGATGGACGAAATCATCGGGACGAAGGACTACGCCACAGAGCAGCAGTCCATCCAGAAGCTGGGGGAGAACCATGTGTACTTCCTCCCTTATCTGATGGGAGAGCGCTCGCCCCACAACAATCCAGACGCCAGGGCTGTCTTCCTGGGCATGAGCATGGACACCACCCGGGCGGACATGACCCAGGCGGTGCTGGAGGGCGTGGCCTTCGCCCTGCGGGATTCCCTGGAGGTGGCGAAGTCCCTGGGCATCCGGCTGGAGCGCACGAAGATCTGCGGCGGCGGCGCCAGGAGCCCCCTGTGGAAAAAGATTGTGGCCAATGTGCTGAACCTGAAGGTGGATGTGCCGGAGAGCGAGGAAGGGCCCTCCATGGGAGGAGCTATGCTGGCAGCCGTGGCCTGCGGCGAGTACAAAAGCGTGGAGGAAGCCGCCGAAAGAATCGTGAAAGTGGTGGAGACCGTAGAGCCGGAGCCGGAACTGGCCGCCAGGTATGAGGAAAGGTATCAGTATTTTAAGGAAATCTATCCGGCCTGCAAGCCGTTGTTCCATGCCTAGATTGCGGGAAGAAATTCAGGTAATTGACAGGGTGTCGTAGCCCAGCTGTACGAGGAATTGTACATTGGAACGAGCGGATAGCGCCAGGCGAAAGTCTTGGACAGGCTCTTGACGGGAAGGCGTTTTCTCGGTATCATATGTGTGGGGCAGGGATGCAGATTCCTTGCCCGGATTAAGTTCGCATGGAATAAATTCGCACAGAATAATAGGCTCTCGGAATTTCAGGAAGCAGAATCAGGCATTGGGTCAGGACGGCACTTGAAAAAGTGGGGGAACCGACCCAAAGGAATTCCGGAAAGCAGAGTGATATATGGTCTGGAGATTCCGAGAGGATATAATATGAAAAAGGAGGATTGTTTTATGGGAAGACCCGAGCTGATTGCGTAGCACAGGCTATCGCAATTTATAACCACAAACGCCAATAATTGCCGTCTGTACAGGATAACGAGTGAACGCATCGGCAATCCGGAGTTGAAAACGGCAATTAAATGCGTTCACGAGTATAAAAGATAAATTTGCTATAGCCGTGCTCCCTTAGGAGAATATACAATTTCAGGAGGGCATGATGGGCTATAGGAGAGCAGAAGAGATTCTGCCGATGGAAGTCATAGAAATCATCCAGCGGTACGTGGACGGAGAGAGCATCTACATCCCCAAAAAGGCGGAGAACAGACAGGCCTGGGGAAGCGGCACCAGGATCAGGCAGGAGCTGCTTGGCAGGAACAAAGCCATCTTTGCGGACTGGAAGCAGGGGGCGGGGATCGGCGAACTGGCGGACAGGTACTTCCTGTCGGAGAAGAGCATCCAGCGTATCGTGCGGGAAATGGGCCGTAAGGATTGAGGCCGGAGATGACAGAGAATGAAAAGACGAGGGGCTGTCGTGGAAAAACGCATTTAAATGCGGTTTCCCGATAGCCCCTTTGCTATAGTATGCTGCTGCACAGCAGAATCTGACAGTCTCTTTTGCTATAGTATGCTGCTGCACAGCAGAATCTGACAGTCTCTTTTGCTATAGTA
>CAJUFI010000014.1:52341-77826 GCA_910585665.1 uncultured Acetatifactor sp.
TGATGAGGCATAGCAGAATCTGACAGTCTCTATTGCCATCGTATGACGCTGCACAGCAGAATCTGACAGTCCCTTTTGCCATAGGCTGCTGTGGCACGGCAGAATCTGACATCCCTTTTGCCATAGATGCTGCGGCCCGACAGGATTCTACAGCACCTTCGCCAAGAACTCCCGGGTCCGGGGCTGCTGCGGGGCGGAGAAGATTTCCTCGGGCCTGCCCTCCTCCACGATTTTCCCGTCCGCCATGAAGATGACCCGGTCGGCCACTTCCCTGGCGAAACCCATCTCGTGGGTGACCACCACCATGGTCATCCCTTCCTTGGCCAGCTCTTTCATGACCTCCAGCACTTCCCCCACCATCTCCGGATCCAGGGCGGAGGTGGGCTCATCGAAGAGCATGACCTCCGGATCCATGCACAGCGCCCGGACGATGGCGATGCGCTGCTTCTGGCCGCCGGAGAGCTGGCTGGGATAGGCGTTCGCCCGGTCGGCCAGGCCCACCCGCTCCAACAGGGCCTTCGCCTGGGCTTCCGCGTCCGCCTGTGGCTTCTGCAGCAGCTTCACGGGGGCCAGGGTCATGTTCTTCAGAATCGTCATATGGGGGAACAGGTTGAAATGCTGGAACACCATTCCCATTTTCCGGCGGTGGAGGTTGATGTCGGCTTTTTTGTCCGTGATGTCCACGCCCTCGAACAGGACCTGTCCGCCCATGGGCACCTCCAGCAGGTTCAGGCACCGCAGGAGCGTGGATTTGCCGGAGCCGGAGGGGCCGATGACTACGACTACCTCGCCTTTGCGGATGTCGGCGGTGACTCCGTCCAGAGCCTTGATTTCGCCGCCGCCGAAAGATTTGCGCAATTCTTTGGCCTGAATGATGTACTCAGCGCTCACTGCTTCTCAGCCTCCTTTCCAACTTCCCTACCAGGAAGGTGAAGAACATGACCAGCACCAGATAGATCAGGGCGGACATCAGCAGCGGGAACAGATAATCGTAGCAGTTGCCGCCGATGATGTTGCCGGCGTAGGTCACGTCGGTCAGGCCCACATAACCTGCCACCGCCGTTTCCTTCAGCAGCACGATGAACTCGTTGGCCAGGGTGGGCAGCACGGCTTTGAAAGCCTGGGGCAGGATGATATAGCGCATGGTGGACACATAGCCGAAGCCCAGGCTGCGCCCGGCCTCCATCTGGCCCTCGTCGATGGACATGATGCCGCCCCGGATGATCTCCGCCACATAGGCTCCGGAGTTGATGCCGAAAGAGAGGGAGGCCACCATGACCTTGTTGCGGCTGGAGGCGAAGACGATGAAGTACATGATCATCAGCTGCACCACCGCGGGGGTGCCCCGGATGACCGTCAGGTATACCCTGGCCAGGGCGTTTAGGAAGCCCAGGACGGGTTTGATGGGGCCGTGCATCTCTGTGTGGTTCTTGTCCCAGGAGACTCGAATCAGGGATATGACGATTCCCAAGGCCACTCCGATGAGCAGCGCCAGGAAGGTCAGGAGCAGGGTGTTGCCCAGGCCTTTCAGGTACATCTGGTACCGGTCGTCGAAGATGAAGCTTTTATAGACATCATAGCCGAAGTCGTTCAGCCACTCAGGGCCGTTCTGGATCCAATCCGGCGCCACCAGGGGCCAGCTTTGGGAGGCGGAGGGTCTCATGTGCAATTCTCCTTCTTATAGTTTGTCATCTGCCCCGCCCGGCATCCGGACATGGGCCGGTGCCGTGGGGAGCAGACGTTTTAAATTAGCTATTGATATCGGAAGAGCCGTTCAGGGCATGCGCCGTCCGCGGCAGGGCGGAATCAGTCGGCGTTGATGTATTTGTCGATGATTCCCTGTACGGTGCCGTCCGCAATCAGTTCCTGCAGAGCAGTATTCACGGCTTCGTACAGCGCCGTATTGTCCTTGCTCATGCATGCGGCATAGTCCTCTACGGCATACTCGGTATCAAGAATCTTCAGGCCCTCTTCCACGGCTACGAAAGCCTTGGCGGGCTCATTGTCGATGATGACGCAGTCTACCTTGCCGGTGACCAGCGCCTGTACGGCATCAATCCCCTTGCTGTAGCGGTCCACAGTGCCTTTTCCCGCGTCCTCGATATCTTCGCTTGCGTAGATGTCGCCTGTGGTGTTGCGCTGGACGCCTATGGCATGATTCGCGCCGTCCTTGGTCAGGTCGTCTGCACTTGCGATGTCGCTGTCTTCTTTGACGATGACTACCTGGATGCCGGTGGCGTAGCTGACAGTGAAGGCAACCTCCTCCTCACGGTCAGGGGTGATGGTCATGCCCGCCAGGCCGATGTCAGCCTTGCCGGTGGAGACGGCTTCTGTAATGTAATCGAACTCCATGTCGTCAATCTGCAGCTCCAGGCCCAGCTTTTCGGCGATGGCCGCTGCGATTTCGGCATCGATGCCTGTGACCTTGCCGCCCTCTATGTATTCATAGGGCGGGAAAGTGGAATTGGTGGCCATGGTGAGCTTGCCCTGTACGGCGGTGGTGAAGCCGGCCTCTGAGTCGCCGCTGCCGCTGTCTGCAGGCGTGCCGCCGCAGGCTGCCAGGGACAGGGCCATGGCGGAAGTCAATAGCAATGCAATCAGTTTCTTCATAAATAATGTATCCTCCCGTGATAGATTCATCAGCCTTTCATTTAGTAAAGCCAATGGACAGATACTAGCATTTAATGCATAAAATGTCAATGGATTCTGCGAAAAATAGGAGAAAAATTAACGGAATGAATATTTTTCCGGAATATGCATGAGATTTTGCATAAAAGGCGGGAGGCGGAAGGAGTGGATTAAGATGGCTGTGCCCAGAGGCTTGGTCCTTTCTTGATCCCGCGGCTTGCTGCGGGGAGTTTTGGGGGTTGCTGACATCAATGGACAGAATTCGGTTTGTGAGGGGTTCTCTCCTCATCGCGCCCGAGGAGAGTTATTTATATTTGGGCTGGCCGCAGGTTTGGAGCATAGTTGTATTGAAAAAAGTGTGAGGTGGAAAAGGGCGGGGGGCTCTGATAAGATGAGGAAGACCAAAGCGGCGGAGAGGTTTCTCCGGCACATAGGGAGAAGAGGGGCCGCTGCCCTGAGACAGGATTGGATATAGAGAGGGGTTTGTTCTTATGATGACACCCAAGCAGTTTGCATAGCAGAGGCTATTGCAAATAAAAATCGAGGAGTCCTGTGATGGCCTTTGCATATTCCGTGAAAGAAACGATCAGGGAGATGCAAAATGTGCTATTTTGAAAAAACTGAATACAGAATCCGCCCGGTGTCCGGGTATAAAATCCTGCGCTTCTGCCCCGGCTGCGGGGGCAGGAGCGTCTACGGCAGCACCGGGAACTTCCGCGTCAATGCCAACGGGAGACAGGTTGACGTATGGCTGATCTACCAGTGCGAAAAGTGCGGGCATACGTATAATCTTGCCATATATGAGAGAGTACGTCCGAAAGAGATTCCGGGGGAGGAATATCGCAGCTTCCTGGAGAATGACGGCCAGGCCGCCCTGCGGTGGGGCATTGACAAAGGCGTCTTTGCCAGGAACAGGGCGGAGATAGACTGGGAGGATATTTCCTATGAGGTGATTCCGGTGGACGGGGCGATTCCTGCGAAAGACCGAAGGTCGGGATGCCGGGGAGATGAGAACCAGGAATGCCAGAACCGGGAAATGGAATGCCAGGGGAACAGCGCTATAGATGGAAAGGCGGAAAGATGCCGCAAAAAGCTGCTGATTATCTTCAATCCCTATGAGCTGAAAATCAGGGCGGACAAAGTGGCAGCGGAAGTCTGCCATATCACCAGGAGCAAGGCCAGACAGTTGGCAAAAGAAGGGAAGATATCACTGCCCCGGAACTATATCGGGAGAAGGGCGGAGATAGAGATTGCGGAAAGCCCTTGGGAAACCTTGGACATCCGGGAAACCGAGAGAAACGGGAAAGCAGATTAAAATGGACGAATTAACGAAAATAAAGAAATGGCTTGAGGATACGGCGGACGAGCCGCTGGAGGAGATGGGCAGCTTTTTCGCGGCCCGGGTGGAGGGATATGAAGAGCATATGTCCGTCTGGAAAGACTGCTATAAGTGGATGGCTCAGATGATTCCGGAAAGGACGCAGACCCTCCTGGACATCGGCTGCGGCACCGGCCTGGAGCTGGACGAAATCTTCCGGCTCCGGCCGGATCTGGCGGTCACAGGGATTGATTTAGAGCAGGCTATGCTGGACCGGCTTCGGAAAAAGCATGGCCGCAGGAATCTCCGGTGCATCCGGGGGGACTATTTCCAGGTCCCCTTCGGAGAGGCCTGCTTTGACACAGCGGTTTCTTTTGAGACTTTACATCATTTTAAGCCAGAGGATAAGGAATTGTCTACAAATAACTGCTGCAAGTTTATGGCAATTTTTATTGTATTTCCGGGCTTTTGCCTGAAGCAATTGCAGCAGTTATTTTCCGACAATTCCTAAGCTCATTGTATTCAAAAAACTGTATGACAGCCTGAAGCCCGGCGGCTGCTATCTGGAAGTGGACTATATAGCGGAATCGGAGGAGATGGAGGAGTATCTGTTCGCGGAATGTGCCCGCAGGCGAAAGAAATGCGGGATTCCCGAGGACACCTTCGTGCACTTTGACACGCCGCTGACCCTGGAGCATGAGATGGAGCTTTTGAGGGAAGCGGGGTTTGGCAAAGTGGAATGCCTGGGGTATTCCGGCGAGAGCGACACGCCGTTATTGCGGTCGGTGAAATGAAGTCAGAATCCACTGCCGATTATCTGGCTTATACCGTGGAACTGAAAGATACGCATGAAGTGATTGGTTCGGTTGGATGCTCCTATTATAAAGATATGGAAAAAGTCGGCATTGTGTATTTCGTGGGAAGGGAATACAGAAATCATGGATATGCGGCGGAGGCGGCAAAGGCATATGTCCGGTATTTCCTGCAGCAGTATGAGCAGGACGAAATCATCGCGACCATCAGGGAAGACAATGTTCCATCCTGGAGGACTATAGAAAAAGCCGGATTTAGGCTGACAGAGAAAAAACTGTATCAGGATATTGACGATGAGACAGAGCAAATGTATCGGTTTTACAGTTATAGAAAATAAGGCGGAATTTCATCCGCATCACCGTAAATAATTCACCGATAAAATGGCTATCCCCAGAACGGTGAGCACAACGCCTGTGGCCCGGTTCAGGGTCGCCGCGCTGGCCTTGTTGGCGAACTTGGCGGCAATCCTGGCCCACAGCAGCGTGGACGCCACGCAGAAGACCAGGCACCCTATATCGGGCATGCCGCCGATGGCGAAGTGGCTGGCCGCTCCCGTGAAAGCGGTGAATGCCATGATGAACACGCTGGTTCCCACAGCCGTCTTCAATTCGTAGCCCAGTACGCTGGTCAGCAGCAGAAGCATCATCATGCCGCCGCCCGCGCCTACGAAACCGCAGATGAAGCCTACGATGGTGCCGCTGACTGCGGACTGGAGGATGCGTTTCCTGGCGCTGACCGAGGCCATGGATTCCTTTGTGGTCATGACCGGCTTTACGATGAACTTGATGCCCAGCAGCAGCGTCATGAACATGGAGAAGCTCCCCATGGTGGTATTGGGCACCACACTCGCCACAAAGCTGCCCACCAGCGTGAAAACCAGGACAGCCCCCATCATGACCACGCCGCCTCGGATGTCCAGGTTCTTGTTCTTGCCATAAGTGTACGCGCTGACCGCGCTTGCCAGGACATCGCTGGCCAGGGCGATGCCCACGGCTTCATAGGCCGGAAGGCCCAGGAAGGTGATCAGCATGGGGCTGATAACGGCGGCAGCGCTCATGCCCGCGAAGCCGGTGCCAAGACCGGCGCCTATTCCAGCGATAAAACAGATCAGAAATTTAAACATAGCAAGTCTCCTGTTCCAGTTCTGCGGATTCCCGTGCCGCTATCTTACCGAATATCTCCAGTCAGCACAGGCGTCATTGAGATAAAAGGGAATGGATGTTTCCCAAAATACGCTCATTATATTGCTTCATGACATGGATTTCGCTCTGGGAAAAGCCGTCCAGCAGGGCCGCGGCGAAAGCTTCCTGAGCGGCTTTTCCGTCACGGATGATGTCCCCGGCGCTTTGGCAGAGCTTCAGGTGCGCCGTCTTCCGGTTGCCGTCCGCGTATTCTTTCCGAAGATATCCTTTTTCCTCCAGGAGCTTTACGGCGGCAGATACCTGAGATTTGGATAGATACCGGATTTCGATGATGTCAGTGGCTGTGTCAAAACAGGGATTGTTGGCCAGGAAGAGGAGGATGTCCAATTCTATCCGGGCCATTCCATGCTTTGCGCAGACCCCGCCTACAAATTTTCCATAAAGCGTTTTGACTGCGTTCTGATGTTCCCATGGATTCAGCGGTATCATTTTGCCCAGGCTCCCTTTTGTTCTTTTTAGAACTATTTTAATACAGAAATGCCATTTGTCAAATAAAATATTTATAAAGAGGAACCTGTGGACCGATACTTGCACAGAAGCGTGAAATGAGGTAGAGTATAAATGCGGAGAAATGAATGGGTTGAAAGGAATGAGGAGGACAGAGCGATGCTGAAAATCATATTTGGAGATGTGGAAAACGCGGTTTATCATCCCCCCACATATTTTGACAATCGGTACGAAGACGAGTGGATCACTGCTCCCTTGTCGGTGGCCATGATCAAGGATATCGACAAATCAGATGTCGTCGGCACACATTTGATACAAAGTCCGGTGCTGGGCCCCATATCCACAAAGGAAATCTCCGGTGGCGTCAAGACATTGATTCTGATGGCGTTTGACCAGAGCGGCAGGATTTTTAATGCATCCGCCTGCGGGGACAATTGCGTGAAATGGATTGTGGAAATCAGCAGGGAGAAGGACTTGACCATTAATCTCCACCATGTGATGGATTTCAGCTCCGTACAGATGTTCGAAGCCGTAATGCTGAATACCGGCGCAGTCGTCCACAGTTATGGGGAGTATCTGGAAGAAGCAATCAGAATAAAGGAGCGCTGATGGATGAAAGGGAAATATCATATTGTCATACAAAATAATAAACTCCGCTATGAATTGGACATTCGGAGAAATATTACCATCATTCGGGGGGACAGTGCCACGGGTAAGACGAAGCTGATTCAGCTTTTGGAGCAGGCGGCCGCTCTTGGGGAGAGTTCGGGCGTGGATGTCTTTTGTGAGCGTCCGTGCAGGACGCTGGGCGGAAAGGACTGGAATCTTGTTCTGCCCAATATCCATGGGCAGATTCTCTTTCTGGATGAGGAAAACCGATTCGTGAAGTCTCAGGAATTTGCCGCTGCGGTGAAAGGTTCAGATAATTATTTTGTGATTGTCACAAGAGAGAATCTGCCGAATCTGCCCTATTCGGTGGAAGAGATTTACGGCATTCATGCTTCTGGCCGGTACCATGATTTGAAAAGAACCTATAACGAATTGTACCATATTTACAGCCCGGAAGCGCTTTCCGGCAAAGTGGAGCCGGAGGTTGTGGTGGTGGAGGACTCAAATGCTGGCTAACAAGAGCAGGCTGAACAAAGCTTATTTACATGAGAAAATGAAACAGGCTATTTTGGATGTGATAGATGGCGTAAGTCTGCAGAGATAAGAAAACAAGGGATGCTTCTGGCCCCAGGGGCAGGAAGGAAGAGGAAATATGATTGTATACCGAATCTTAAAGGAAGAAGAGATATGCAGGGAACTGTTCGCCGGATTCATCCGCCATCAGGTCGTGACGAAGTGCTGGCGGCGGGAGAAGGGCGAGTGGGTGATCCGGGATGCACCATTTATTGACGACTGGACGGAAGAAGAGTATCGGATATTAGTCAAGTGCCTGAAGAATACCGCGTCCACAGGGGGCTTTGTATTCGCGGCTTTCTGCGACGGCACCCTGAAAGGCTTTGCCTCGGTGGAGCCCGCGCTGTTCGGCGGAGAGCAGGGATACCTGGATCTGTCCTGTATCCATGTGTCGGAGGACGCGCGGGGGAAAGGAATCGGAAAGGCCCTTTTCCTGGCTGCAGAGGACTGGGCCAGGGCCCGCGGCGGGCGGAAGCTTTACATATCCGCCCATTCCGCCGTGGAGAGCCAGGCTTTCTACAAGGCCATGGGCTGCGTGGAAGCGGAGAAGTACCATCAGGGGCATGTGGAGGCGGAACCCTATGACTGCCAGCTGGAGTGTGAGCTGTGACGCTCTATTCTATCAACCCATGCCTTTTCAGCCTGGAGCGGATGTCGTCCGGGGTACTGCCGTGTATCCTGGCGATTTCCGCTATTTTGATACCGGACAGATATTCTTCTTTCAGCTTCCCGTCCTCTTCACGCCCTGGCCCGGCCAGATAGTCCACTATCATTTTCTGGACACTCGGCGGATACTTGATCAATTGGTAGGGAACGCCCGAGGGAGTCACCTTGTCCTCCAGCAGGATTCCATATTCCGTCCCTTTTGCGGTGGGCTTTTTGACGAAAACCCCGTTGACGCCTTCCTCATGGGTCAGGCCCTGGGATACGAGATATTCCCAGATGATGCCGATGGTGACTTTCTTCACGCCGTCTACGGTGCAGATGCGGTTCAGCTCATTCTTGATGTCGCTGATGTAGTACAAATCCTGGTAGACGAATTGCGCCGCGTCCTTCTCGCCGAGACGGAAATCGGCCTTTTTCCCTTTCCTGTTCCTCGCAGGCTTTGCGGCGGCAGCGGCTGTCCCTGTACCGTTGTCCGTATCGGCGGCCGCCGTCTCCATGCTGATCACCGCATGCGGGTGGGCCTCCACGAAGGAGGCGATTGCCGTCAGGAATTTCCCGCCGTATTTCGCCAGCTTATTTTCGCCCACGCCGGAGACGTTCAGCATGTCATCCGCCGTCCTGGGCAGCTTCACGCACATGTCGATCAGGGTCTTATCGTTAAAGATAATGTAAGGCGGCAGCGATTCCGCCCTGGCGATTTCCAGCCGGAGCTCCCGCAGCTCCTCGAACAGGTCGTACCCCGCGGCCGTGAGGGAATCGGTGCTTTTCCGGTGGGCAGCCTTCTTACGGTCAGGCTCCTTCTCCTCATAAAGCCGCATGATGACCCGGGTGCCTTCCTCTTTCAGCGGCGCGATATTCCCCATCTTCAGCACGCTGTACTGATCCTCTGTCTGATAGAGATAGCCCTCCTCCACCAGCTGGCTGATCAGGCTCCGTATCAGGGCTTCATTGCGATCCTTCAACGCCCCGTAGGATTTATAATGAATCGTGCCCAGCTCCCGCAGCCTGGCCCGGTCAGCGCCCAGCAGAGTTCCGGTGACGATGGTCAGGCCGTAGCGCCCCCTTGTCTCCGCCACACAGTTGATGATCTGCTTTGCTTCCGCAGTCATGTCCGTCTCCTTATAATCCCTGTGGCAATTGCCGCAGTTGTCGCAGGGCAGGCGGGGCTTCTCGCCGAAGTAGTTCAGGATATAGTTACGAAGACAACCGGTAGTCCGGCAGTACCCCTCCATGATCTGGAGACGGCGCAGGTCCCGCTGTTTGATCAGCTCCGCGTCCTCGTATTCCAGTCCGGAGAAATCCTTTTTTTCCAGCAGAAATTTATTGATGATGATATCCTGTGCCGAGAACAGCAGAATGCACTGGGAAGGCTCCCCGTCCCGCCCGGCGCGCCCGGCCTCCTGGTAGTAGTTTTCCATGCTCTGGGGCATGTTGTAGTGGATCACATACCGGACGTTGGACTTGTCGATGCCCATGCCGAACGCGTTGGTGGCCACGATGACGGGGGCGCGGTCATAGATGAAGTCCTCCTGGTTTTGCTTCCTGGTGTCATTGTCAAGGCCGGCGTGGTACCTGGTGACGGGGACGCCCCTGTTTCGCAGCGTCTCACAGAGCTTGTCCACGTTTTTCCTGGTGGCGCAGTAAATAATCCCGCTTTCCGTGGGATGCTTTTCTATGTAGCCTGTTACGAAATCGTCTTTCCGTCGTATGCTCTCCACGCTGTAGTAGAGATTCTCTCTGTCGAAGCCGGTCACTGTCACATTGGGATTCATGAGATTCAGGATGCATAGAATGTCTTCTTTCACCTCTTCCGTGGCGGTGGCGGTAAAGGCGCTGACGATGGGACGTTTGGGAAGATTCTTGATGAAGTCTACGATTTTCAGGTAGCTTGGGCGGAAATCCTGGCCCCACTGGGAGATGCAGTGGGCTTCGTCCACCGTCACCATGGAAATGTCCGCCCGGCCTGCGAAGTCCGTAAAACCGTAAGTTTCCAATCGCTCAGGCGCAACATAGATGATTTTGTAGATGCCCTCCGCCGCCCGGCTTAAGGCTATGCCTATCTGGGTCTCCGTCAGGGAGGAGTTGATGAAGGCGGCGTGGATGCCGGCTTCGTTCAGGGCCTTCACCTGATCCTGCATCAGAGAAATCAGCGGCGATATCACCAAAGTGATGCCCGGCAGCATCAGCGCCGGAACCTGATAGCATATGGACTTGCCCGCGCCGGTGGGCATGATGGCCAGCGCGTCCCGGCCCGCCATGATGGATGATATGATAGTTTCCTGTCCCTCCCGGAAGGAGTCGTATCCGAAGTAGTGTTTTAACGTTTCCCTGGCAGTCACTTCCTGTTGTTTCCTCCTGAAATTGTTTTTTGGGCCCTATGCGGTGCCTGGACACTATTATACATGATAATAGAATCCTCTCTTGAATTTTATTATATATCACATTGCGTCTTTTTGGAATAGGGATTTTGGGCGAATTATTTTTATTATACAGAAAGGCATATGATGATAAAATGTGTTTATGGAAAAGGATGGCTGATGTCCTGGAAATCGGGGGAGAGGGGGAGTTCCGGATGAAAGCGGAAATCAATAAGAGAGTAGAACTTGTGCAGATCCAAGGACGATTCGCACAGGCTTAATCTATGGGCGAAAGAAACCGTGCAGTTTGCCGGGGAAAGCGGTTTTGATGATTTTTACCGCATGCAGGAGGATTATTATGCGGAAATACTTGCCTATGTAAGTTCCTGCGATTTTGATACATGGATATCCTACATTGAAAGCTATTTTATGGAAGTTTTTCCTTGAAGACGTATACAAATCAGGATATAATATGTCTATAAGGAAAACAGAACAATAAGACCATAGCGACACGGTTTCGTAGCCTATGAACAATATAAGCGAATGAAAGCAAGGAGTGAATTGCTTGAAATGCTGTCCGAAGCGGAAGATGATGTAAGAAACGGCAGGCTTGCGCCAGCCGGTGAGACCTTTGATGATCTGAGGAAAATGCTGTAGGAGGGCATATGATGATGTCGGACGGAAAAATCAAAAACTCCGGAGAGCTGGAGTTTGCCGTATTCTGCATTGAGAATGTTGCGGCAAAACTGGACGTAGATACAAAGCGGGTCTATCAGGCATTTACCGAAAAAGCTGATATTCTGCACGGCTACATCGTGCCGTAGGAGAAAGCCCGAAAATGCAAGGAAAACGACGCATCAGTTATTTGCAGACAATACCTTAAAAAGGAGAAAAGCATGGAAGCAAAATCAAAAAAACAACCGAATATCCTACTGATTATGACAGACCAAATGCGGGGAGACTGTCTGGGGATAGCGGGCCACCCTGATGTCAAGACGCCCTACCTGGACCAGCTGGCGTCCCAGGGGGCATGGTTCCCCAACGCCTACACAGCGGTGCCCTCCTGCATTGCCGCCCGGTGCGGGCTCATGACCGGCCTTAGTCCTGCGCATCATGGCCGGGTAGGGTACCAGGACAGGGTTCCCTGGGAATATCCGGTGACCATGCCCGGAGAGCTGGCGAAGGCCGGGTACTACACCAAATGCGTGGGAAAGATGCACGTCCATCCCTTGCGGAACCTCCTGGGATTCCACCACATCGAGCTCCATGACGGCTATCTGGGCAACTACCGGCGGTGGAATACGCCCTTTTACGAGCACCAGGCAGTGGCGGACGATTATTTCCACTGGCTCAGGTGCGAATTGGGGATGGACAGGGATGTGACGGACACTGGGATAGAGGCGAATTCCTGGGTGGCGCGCCCCTGGCCCTATGAGGAGAAATACCATCCCACCAACTGGGTGACCGACCGCAGCCTGGACTTTCTCCGCAGCAGGGACCGCTCGAAGCCCTTTTTCCTGATGACGTCTTTTGTGCGGCCCCATCCGCCTTTTGACGCGCCCCAGTGCTTTTTCGACCTGTACCGGGACAAGGAGCTGACGCCGCCTCCCGTGGGCGACTGGGCCGATGAGGGGAGGCTTAAGCGGGGCGGCCGGGTGGTGGATTCCGACACCGGCCCCATCGACCCGGAACTGCTGCGGCAGGCCCAGGCAGGATATTACGCCTGCATTTCCCATGTGGACAATCAGGTGGGGCGGATTCTGATAGAATTGGCCGGTGAGGGAATCTTGCAGGATACGGTCATCCTGTTCTGCTCCGACCACGGGGAGCTGCTGGGAGACCACCATACCTACCGGAAGATTCGGCCTTATCAGGGAAGCATCCGGGTGCCCATGATTCTTTTCAATGGAGGACTGCGGGGGCAGCAGGACAATCTGGTGGAGCTGCGGGATCTGCTGCCTACGTTCCTGGAACTGGCAGGGGAGACTGTCCCCGAATGCCTGGACGGCATCTCCATGCTTCGCCCCAATGGCCGGGAATATCTCCACGGCGAACACAGCGGCGGCGACATCGGCAACCAGGTAATTGTGACCAAAACAGACAAGTATTGCTGGTTTACCGAGAGCGGCAGGGAGCAGTATTTCGACCTGGCAGGGGATCCCAGGGAGATGCACGATGGAATCCGGGATGCCGCCAACCAGGAGCGGATTTCCGTTTTGCGCGGGCATCTGATTCGGGAGCTGGCAGAACGCGAGGAGGGGTATTCCGACGGCACCCGGCTGATTCCGGGGCGGCCCCAGAGGGCGGTTTTGCAGAGGACTTTACGCTGACAGGCGCTCGTTCCTCCAACGAAAAAATTTCCACCTGTGCGGTTGGATGCTCATTCGAGCATCCAACCCACTTCCGCATTCGCAAAACTCGCGCTTGCGCGCTCTTGCGTCTGCATTCGCAGCCGCGTTTTGCTCATTTGGAAGTGGGTTGCTAATCCAATGGCCCGTCTGCATTGCAATAGCTTGCATGCAGACAAGCCATTGGATTGCAACCGCACAGGTGGAAAAATTTTGCAATCCTGGGGATTGCAGGACATGTCAAGGAAGAACTTAGGAGCATATTAAAAAAATACGAACTTTGGTATGATTATTGTTTTGCCTGGTCGCTGACAGCTTACCCCATATGCTAGTGGCGGATTCCGTCGTGTAGAAGCCTTAGGGCGAGGGGATTCGATTGAAGCTGTGCTGAAGTGGAGATTGAAAAGTTGATGGGGCTGACGCAGGGAGGGATTTCTGCGATTTGCAGAGAGCAACCCTTGCTGCGTCGGCCCCTTGCCTTATCATTTCTGTTGCGTTGGTCTCAGCTTTTGTTTCTGCTGTGGTAGCCTCAGGCTTATCCAGAAATAGAGGGCAGGCTGCCCAGGTTGTTGTCATCGGAGCCGTCAGGGATGGCCTTCAGGTATTCCGAATCTCCTCTGTGGGCCACGCCCACGCCCTTGATGTCGCCGTCCTTGGCCATCCGGACACCCTCTTCCTTGGTGACGGTAGAGCCGTCAGAGAGCTGGTAGCCGTCGATTTTGCCGCTGTGTTTTACGAGACCGACGATTTCCCGGGCATCGGATTTGGGCTCAGGAATATCGTCCAGCGTATTTTGCGCCAGAGCGGCGTTGAGACTTGTATCTTTCATGTTGTTTTCCATTGATTTATCCTTTCTGCCCCTTGGAAGGGCATACCCTCCGGGAGGGCATACCCTCTGGGAGGGCGATTCAATCAAAAAATTCATGGTTCTGCCACGACACTGGAAAGGAACTGCTTTTCGTGGATGCGCAGCAACGTTTTTGGCGATATTTGCCGCAATGATATTTGCTGCAACTTTGCTGCAACGGAATTAGCTGTAACAGCGTGTGTTGCAGCTGCTGCAGCGACAGAAGCAGACCTTTCGGCGTCAGGCTTAGTATCGCCTGGATTCGTGGAAAGATGCTTGCCAATCTTAGCCAATGGCGGTAAGCATGTCTATACCGGAAAATCTGAACATATAGTGAAAAAACAGAGAGACTGATATGATACATCAATTGGGGCAGATATCAGAATCAGGAACGGTACAATAGGCGCTGCCGTTCATCAAGGGAGAAATACAGTAACGCTTAGACAGGCCGTCCCATGTCAGGTCATAGTCAATATTTTCGAGGATTTTTCCATTGATTTCCAGAGCCTGGATCTGGAAATCCCAAACGAAACATAGATTTCGGCTATTTTGCAGCGATTTTGTAAAAAATGTGGAAAAGCAGAGACAAAACAGTTATAATTCATATTAGAACCAAACAATAAACTGATTTAGGAGGAGCAAGACATGAATAATTTAACAGAGTTAAATTTATTACCTGAAGTCAAAATCGGCATCGTAGCCGTGAGCCGCGACTGCTTCCCGGAGAGCCTGTCCGTGAACAGAAGGAAGGCTTTGGTGGAAGCCTACACCGCCAAGTACGGCGCGGATGCCATCTATGAGTGCCCCGTGTGCATCGTGGAGAGCGAGATTCACATGGTACAGGCCCTGGAGGACATCAGGAAAAACGGCTGCAACGCCCTGTGCGTGTACCTTGGGAACTTCGGCCCGGAGATTTCCGAGACTTTGTTGGCCAAGCATTTCGACGGCCCCGCCATGTACATAGCCGCTGCCGAGGAGAGCCAGAACGACCTGGTGGGCGGCCGCGGCGACGCTTACTGCGGCATGCTCAACGCCAGCTACAACTTAAAGCTGCGCAACGTGAAGGCCTACATCCCCGAGAATCCCGTGGGCACCGCGGCGGAGTGCGCGGACAGGATTCATGAGTTCGTTCCCATCGCCAGGGCCATCGTGGGGCTGAGCAGCCTGAAGATCATCTCCTTCGGCCCCAGGCCTCTGAACTTCCTGGCCTGCAACGCGCCCATCAAGCAGCTCTACAACCTGGGCGTGGAAATCGAGGAGAATTCCGAGCTGGATCTCTTCGAGGCCTTCAAGAAGCATGAGGGGGATGAGAGGATTCCCGCCAAAGTGAAAGAGATGGAAGAGGAGCTGGGCGCGGGCAACAAGAAGCCCGAGATTCTGCCCAAGCTGGCCCAGTATGAGCTGACTCTTCTGGATTGGATCGAGACCCACAAGGGATACCGCAAGTACGTGGCCATCGCCGGAAAATGCTGGCCCGCCTTCCAGACCCAGTTCGGCTTCGTGCCCTGCTATGTGAACAGCCGCCTGACCGGCATGGGCATCCCCGTGTCCTGTGAAGTGGACATCTACGGAGCCTTAAGCGAGTTCATCGGCACCTGTGTCAGCGAGGACATCGTGACGCTGCTGGATATCAACAACACCGTGCCCGCTGACATGTATGAGGAGGCCATCAGCGGCAAGCATAGCTATACCCACAACGACACCTTCATGGGCTTCCACTGCGGCAATACCAATACCAAGAAGCTGTCCTCCTGCAGCATGAAGTACCAGATGATCATGGCCAGGAACCTTCCCGAGGAAGTGACCCAGGGAACCCTGGAGGGGGACATCATCCCCGGGGACATCACCTTCTACCGTCTCCAGTCCACTGCGGACAACAAGCTGCGGGCCTACATCGCCCAGGGCGAGGTGCTTCCGGTGGCTACGAAATCCTTCGGCGGCATCGGCGTGTTCGCCATCCCGGAGATGGGGCGCTTCTACCGCCATGTGCTGATTGAGAAGAACTACCCTCACCACGGCGCGGTGGCTTTCGGCCATTTCGGAAAGGCCCTGTACGAGGTGTTCAAGTACATCGGCGTGCCGGTGGAGGATCTGAACTACAACCAGCCTAAGGGTGTGCTGTATCCCACGGAGAATCCGTTTATGTAAAGTTCCTTATCAAGATGGGCGGGGGCGAAAGCCTCCGCCTTATTGGAGCCAGCACAGGGGGGACTGCCGCTGCTCTGGCGGCGCTCCAGGCAGGCTGCAGCGTTCTGCTGACCGAGGAGACGGACTGGGTAGGCGGACAGTTCATATATCCGGGAATCGAGAAGAATTAAGGCGGAATTCACCATACTGGAAGAACATGTGGGCAAGGAAGCGAGGGGGAGCGATAAGGCGGAAAATTTCCGGGATTCCGTGGGAATCGGCGCCTACAGGATAGATCTGCATCCCAGCACCGGTAACCGCAATTATCTGGATATCGACTGTCTGCCCTTTCAGATTCCCCTTGGCAGCCTGATTCCGGTGAGGAATCCGTCTAAGATTATCGGCATGTACCGTGAACCCCTCATCGCGCCGGAGACGGCGTATGAGGTGGAGGAAGGATTCCGGACGAATGTAATCTTCCCGGGCGGCCTCATTCTGGAAGAGGACGGGTCGGTGAAAATCTATTACGGAGCCTCCGATACGGTGGAATGTCTGGCCACTGCCAGGGTGGAGGATTTGATTCGCTTATGCCGGCCGGCGGAGTAAGGGATTAGAGGGAAGGCGTAGCAAATCCTGGTGGGAATCAGTTTGAGGACATGAAAAAAACACCTGCGGCGTGGGTGACACGGCAAGTGTCTCTGAATTAGAAATAGCTTTTCCTTAATTCAATCCTCCGCGTCATCCACATCCGCAGCCACTGCCGAGACTACGCTGGAAACCACGGATATGACCACAGCGATGATGATAATCAACAAACCTCCGCCTAATACGATAAACATAATGCAGTCCTCCTAATAATTATTGCAATAAAGCAAGGCCGTCCGGCAGCCATTGCTCCACGGCACGAATCCATTGTACCATATTTATTCAAAAATCTCAACATCCACATCATATTTTGCTGTGAAATATTCCTGTGTCACCTGCAACTGATTTTTAAGATTTGCTTCCACATGTTTGTATGAATTTCGCCGGAACCTTTTGACACCTTTGTCATTGTATGGGTATATTCGTTTTTTATGTCTGTCCGGGGAAGAATATTTCTTTTCTTTGGAGAATAATGGTTGTGTCTGCGGGCTCTTTTTGGTATTATCTTATTGGTGCAATTGAATAGGAAGCGGTGCAGCCGGTTCTTCGGCGCGGCCAGTGGCGGAGCGAGGGAAGAGATGATTACGATTTCCTTATGTATGATTGTGAAGAATGAAGAGAAGATATTGAAAAGATGCCTGGACAGCGTGGCGGATCTGGTGGATGAGATCATCATTGCGGATACCGGCTCCACGGACGCCACCAGGGCGATTGCGGCACAGTATACGGAACATGTCTATGACTACACATGGATAGACGATTTCAGCGCCGCGCGGAATGATGTATTTTCCAAAGCGACGAAAGAATATATATATTCTGCGGACGCGGATGAGGTGCTGTCGCCGGAGAACCGGGACAGATTCCGGCTCCTGAAGGAGACGCTGCTTCCGGAGATTGAAATCGTCCAGATGAAGTATGCCAATCAGCTGCAGTTCGGCACAGTTTACAATTTCGATGAGGAATACCGCCCCAAGCTATTCAAGAGAAAGCGGGATTTCGTGTGGGAGGGGCCGATCCACGAGACAGTGCGGCTGGAGCCTGTAGTGTACGACAGCGATATAGTCATCACCCACCTGCAGGAAGAGAGCCACGCCAAGCGGGACCTGGCCAATTTCCGCAGGCACTGGGAGTCCGGCTACCGGCTGCCGAAACGGCTTCTGGGCCTATACGCCAGGGAGCTGCTGCTGGCCGGGGACGAGGAGGATCTGGTGGACGCGGCGGGGGCCTTCATGGACGCGGCGGCGGACAACGGGCGGGACAGCGAGGAGATGGCCCAGTCCTGCTGCGTGGTGGCGAAGGCGGCCAGGCTGGTGAAGGACACGGTGAATTTCTTCAAATATACATCCAAGGTGATTGCAGAGGAGGCCTGTTCCGAAATCTGCTGCGAGATGGGGCATTTCTATGAGGAGGAAGGCGACTGGGAGGAGGCGGCCATCTGGTACTACAATGCTGTCTACGAGACACAGCCGATTCTGGCGCTGCAGTCCGGCGGGAAGGAGAGCCTGGAGGGGCTGATTCGGTGCTACGAGGCTCTGGAATGCCCGGAGCAGGCGGAGATTTACCGGGAGGAGCTGCAGAAGAGAGAGGGTGCATCTATATAAAGTACCAGATAAAGTACCTATAAAGCACCAGATAAAGTAGCAGATAAAGCACCAGGATGCATGGGAGGTTAGACGGAACGCCAGAACGCATCCCCATAGTTTGTGTACATCAACGGAACTCCGGGCATTTATCATATGTAGATAAGATGTCCGGGATTAGATACAAGGAATCGTTAAGAAATAAATCTACAGGATTTTTCTGGGGAAAGAACAGATTCATTTCTGCACAGTTCCAAGGGAAAATATAGAAAGAGGGAAAATACAGAAAGAAGGAAAATACAGAAAGAAGGACGATAAAGTGAGCTGGGAAGAAAATGTACGAAGAGCAGTGCCCTATGTGGCGGGCGAGCAGCCCAATAAACCGGGCATGATTAAACTAAATACCAATGAATGCCCCTACCCCCCTGCGCCGGGAGTGGAAAGAATGGCGGCACAGATGGACTGCAGCGCCTTTCGGCTGTATCCGGATCCGGACAGCACCGTGCTGGTGGACGCGCTGGCGGCATATTATCATGTAAATCCCAGGCAGGTGTTCGTGGGCGTGGGCTCCGATGATGTGCTTTCCATGGCCTTCATGACCTTTTTCAACAGCGGGCGGCCTATCCTGTTCCCGGACGTGACCTATTCCTTTTACGATGTGTGGGCCGAGCTTCACGGGATTCCCTACCAGACCTGTCCGCTGGACCAGGACTGGCACATTCGGCCGGAGGATTACAGGCAGCCAAACGGCGGCGTGATTTTTCCCAATCCCAACGCGCCCACGGGATTGCTGGAGAGCCTGGAGACAGTGGAGGAAATCCTCCGGGCCAACCGGGACGCGGTGGTCATCGTGGATGAGGCCTATGTGGACTTCGGGGGCGAAAGCGCTCTGCCCCTGGTGGAGAAATACGATAATCTGCTGATAGTGCAGACATTTTCGAAATCCCGTGCAATGGCGGGCCTGCGGATCGGTTTCTGCATCGGCGGCGAGAAGCTGATCGGGTATCTGAATGACGTGAAGTTCTCCTTTAATTCCTACACCATGAACCTGCCCTCCCAGATACTGGGGGCGGAGGCGGTGAGGGACGATGCCTATTTCAGGGCCACTACAGCGAAGATTGCGGCCACCAGGGAGCGGGTCAAGGGAGAGTTGAGGGAACTGGGATTCACCTTCCCGGACTCGAAGGCGAACTTCCTCTTTGCCACCCACCAGTCGATTCCGGCCCGGGAGCTGTTTCTTGCGCTCCGGGAAGCCGATATCTACGTGCGCCACTGGAACAGACCCAGGATCTCCGATTTCCTGCGCATCACCATAGGGACGGACGAGCAGATGGATAGGCTGCTGGGGTTTTTGCGGGATTATGTGGGGCATTCCGGCGGGCGGCCATGACGGAAGCGTGAAAAACTGCGGAAAAGGGACTTATCACATTATAAAGAATGGAGAAATAGCATGATTAAAAGTTTTTTCAAAGGTGTCGTGATCGGCATCGCCAACATCGTACCCGGCGTCAGCGGAGGCACCATGATGGTGTCCATGGGAATCTATGACAAATTGATTCACTGCATCACCCATCTGTTCAGCGAGTTCAAGAAGAGCGTACTGTTCCTGCTGCCCATTGCGGTGGGCATGGTGGCGGCCATCGCGGCCAGCTCTTTCGGGCTCACCTATCTCTTCGAGAATCTCCCGATCCAGACGAATCTGCTGTTCGTGGGCCTGATTCTGGGAGGTCTTCCGGCTATCTGGAAGAATGTGAAAGGCAACAGCGTCAAGGCGGGGCATGTGCTGGCATGCGTCCTGTTCTTTGTGTTGGTGGTGGGCATGGCGGCTATGGGAGAGTCGGAAGGGGCTTCGGCGGATCTGTCCTTCAGCCTGGGAAATGTGGCGGTGCTCCTGATGGTAGGCGTCATCACCTCGGCCACCATGGTGATTCCCGGCGTCAGCGGCTCCATGGTGCTGATGCTGATGGGGTTCTATTATCCGGTGCTGAACGCCATCAAGGATTTTTTCAAGGATTTGGCGGCATTGAACATAGACGGGATTCTGCGGGGCTGCGGCATCCTGATTCCCTTTGGCATCGGTGTGGTGGTGGGAATCTTCGGCATCGCGAAGCTGGTGGAGATCATCTTTGAGAAGTTTCCGCTGTACGCCTATTGGGCCATCATCGGGCTGATTGTGTCATCGCCCATCGCCATCCTGTTGATGGGGACATTCCCGGCGGTGACCGTGCTGAGCGCGGTGACGGGCGTGATCGCTTTGGGCGTGGGCATCGTGATTGCCATGAAGCTTGGAGAATGACGAAAAAACGTGCTGTTCTTTACTGAATCAAAAAGAGGGTACATTCCCCGCAGCTTGCTGCGACCAGAATTTTACCAAGCAAAGCGAGGTTGGGGCTAATACCCCGCTGTTTGCTGCGGGGAGGTTTATTCTTGGAAGAGATGCGGGAGACCATAGGAGAGTCATTTTTTGGCATCCGATGGGACAGGGATTTTTTCAGATGTAATAACAGTTACAATACAGAGAAAGCCGGAGGGACAGACATGGGAGTATATCAGGAATTTGCAGATGTATATGACAGGTTTATGGACAACATCCCCTATGAGAAATGGGGCGGATATCTGGACAATCTAATCCGGAAGTACGGGGTGTCGAAGCCGAAGCGGGATGCGGAGAGCCCTCTGGAATCCGAGCGGAATCTGGTGGTGGACTTGGGCTGCGGCACAGGGACGCTGACGGAGATGATGTACGGGAAGGGCTATGACATGATCGGCGTGGACGCCTCCGAGTACATGCTCAACGTGGCCATGGAGAAAAAGGAGAAGAGCGGCTCGGAAATCCTCTATCTCCAGCAGGACATGCGGGATTTGGAGCTGTACAGCACAGTGGGCACGGTGTTCTGTGTCTGCGACGGGCTGAACTATATTTTGGAGGAAAGTGAACTACTGGACGTATTTTCACGGGTGGACAATTACCTGTTCCCGGGCGGGATATTCATTTTCGATTTCAATACGGACTATAAGTTCCGGGAGGTAATCGGGGACGCCACCATCGCCGAGAGCAGGGAGGACTGCAGTTTCATCTGGGATAATTTCTACGATGTGGAAGAGGGTATCAATGAGTATGACCTGACTGTCTTCGTCAGGGCGGAAGGGGAGCTGTTCCGCCGGTTCACGGAGACTCATTATCAGCGGGGCTACACGGTAGAGCAGATGATCGGGCTGGCGGAGCAGGCCGGCATGGAAGTGCTGGAGGTCAGGGACGCGGACACCGGGGAGGAGGCTGCTTCCACCAGCCAGCGGGTGTGTGTGGTGGCCCGGGAAAAGAAAAAGAATCCGGCGGCTTCCTAAGGAATTGTCTACAAATAACTGCTACGGGGGACAGATAGAGAAGTTTTGATTCCGTCTTGTCCGGACGAGAGGAGAAAAGAGGATAAAATGACAGATTACATTGTACGCGCCACCGGGGCGGGGGCGCAGATTCGTGCATTTGCCTGCACTGCCAGGGGCGTGGTGGAGACAGCGAGACAGGCACATGATACCAGCCCTGTAGTCACGGCGGCCCTGGGGCGGCTCCTGTGCGCCGGTGCCATGATGGGCAGCATGCAGAAAGGGGAGGACGACCTGTTGACCCTGCAGATCAAGGGGGACGGCCCGGTACAGGGGCTGCTGGTGACGGCGGACGCAAAGGGAAATGTGAAAGGCTATGCCAATGTGCCGGACGTGATACTGCCGGCCAATGCCCTGGGAAAGCTGGACGTGGCCGGGGCCCTGGGCCATGGAACCCTCCAGGTCATCAAGGACATGGGGTTAAAAGAGCCTTACATTGGGCAGACTTTACTGCAGACAAGTGAAATCGCTGAGGATCTGACCTATTATTTCGCCACCTCCGAGCAAGTGCCGTCTTCCGTAGGCCTGGGCGTGCTCATGGAGCGGGACAATACCGTGAAACAGGCGGGGGGATTCCTGATTCAGCTGATGCCCTTTGCGGAGGACGCGGTAATCGACAGGCTGGAGCGCAACCTTTCCGGCGTCACTTCCGTCACCGCCATGCTGGACGGGGGCGATACGCCGGAACAGATGCTGCAGCGGCTTCTGGAAGGGCTGGACTGCGAAGTGACGGACACCAGTCCGGTGGCGTATTTCTGTAACTGCAGCAAGGCCAGGATTGAGAAAGTATTGATTAGCCTTGGGAAGAAAGAGATACAGGACATGATTGATGATGGACAGGAGATTGAAGTGAACTGCCATTTCTGCAATAAAAAGCATACTTTCAGCATAGAGGAACTGAAAGCATTGTACCGGAAAAGCAGGCTGCCGTAAAGCGGTGCCGGGAAAGGGAACGACAGGAACAGGCGGGAAGAGAGGAAGGACATGAAGCAGGGATTTGTCAAGGTGGCGGCGGCGACGCCGAGGATCAAAGTGGCCGACCCGGTCTACAACGGGGGCGTGATATGTGAGAAGCTGGAGGAAGCCTGGGGGAAGGGAGCGAAGGTCATCGTCTTCCCGGAACTGTGCATTACCGGGTATACCTGCGGCGATCTGTTCCTTCAGGGGCTCTTGCTGGAGGAGGCTTCCAGGCAGCTGCTGCGCATTGCGGAACATACCCGGGGGAAGGACGCGCTGGTGATGGTGGGGCTGCCCATGGAGCGTGACGGCAGACTGTACAATGTGGGGGCGGTGCTCTGGAACGGAGAGATTCTGGGGCTGGTGCCCAAGGCCAACATACCCTCCTACGCGGAATTCTACGAGGGCAGGCATTTCACGGCGGGCAACACGGCGCCTGTCCCTTTTTCCATAGGCGGGAAAACGGTTCCCTTCGGCACCAACATCCTGTTTGACTGCGAAACCGTCCATGGACTTACGGTAGGATGTGAAATCTGCGAGGATCTGTGGGTGGCGGACGCCCCGGCGGTGAACCACGCGCTGAAGGGGGCCACCATTGTGGCCAATCTGTCCGCGTCCAACGAGACCGTGGGAAAGGACGAGTACCGGGAGCTTCTGGTGAAGTCCGTCAGCGCCCGGTTGATCTGCGGGTATGTCTACACTTCCGCCGGGGAAGGGGAGTCCACTCAGGATCTGGTGTTCGGCGGCCATAATCTGATTGCGGAGAACGGCGTGATACTGGCGCAGATCAAGAAATTCACCTGTGAGACCATCTACAGCGACATCGATGTCCAGAAGCTTCTGCTGGAGAGACGGCGCATGGGGACTTTCGGCAAGGAGCCGGAGGGGGCTTATGTGAAAGTGCCGTTCCGGCTGGAGGTGGCGGAGACTGTGCTGGAGCGAAGCTTCGGCAGCATGCCTTTCGTGCCGGGAGATGAGGAGACGCGCAGAAGACGCTGCGAGGAGATTCTGTCCATCCAGTCCTACGGCCTGAAGAAACGGTATGAACACACAGGCCTGACCACGGCTGTTTTAGGCATATCCGGCGGCCTGGACTCCACCCTGGCGCTGCTGGTCACGGTGCGCACTTTCGACATGCTGGGCTTGGACAGAAAGGGCATCGTGACGGTGACCATGCCGGGCTTTGGCACCACGGACAGGACTTACGAGAATGCGTGCCAGCTGGCGCGGACTTTGGGGGCTGCGCTGGAGGAAGTGGATATCCGACAGGCGGTGGAAGTGCATTTCCGGGATATCGGGCAGGATGCTGACAACCATGACGTGACTTACGAAAATGCCCAGGCCAGGGAGCGGACCCAGGTGCTCATGGACATAGCCAACCACAGGAACGGCCTGGTCATCGGCACGGGGGACATGTCGGAGCTGGCGCTGGGCTGGGCCACCTACAACGGCGACCATATGTCCATGTACGGCGTGAATGCCGGCGTGCCGAAGACTCTTGTACGGCATTTGGTGCAGTATTACGCGGATACCTGTAATGACAGCGCCCTGTCGGCTGTGCTTGCGGACGTGCTGGACACGCCGGTGAGCCCGGAGCTGCTGCCGCCGGTGGACGGCGTGATTTCCCAGCGGACGGAAGATTTGGTGGGGCCTTACGAGCTGCATGATTTCTTCCTATATTATATGCTGCGCTGCGGGTATCCGCCGGCGAAGGTGTACCGGGTGGCGAAGCTTGCCTTCCAGGGGCAGTATGAGGACGGGACGATTCTGAAATGGCTGAAGGCGTTCTACAGAAGGTTCTTCGCCCAACAGTTCAAGCGCTCCTGTCTGCCGGACGGGCCTAAGGTGGGAAGCGTGGCGCTTTCGCCCAGAGGGGACTTGCGTATGCCCTCGGATGCCAGCGCAAGGCTGTGGCTGGACGAGGTGGAGAAGCTTGCATAAGGGGCCTGCGGCCAAAGGCAATGGGACAGAGGGAAGGCGCTGTCAGGCGGCTGATGGCGAAGGAAGATACAGCCAAATGAGACAGTTTGACATGGTGAATATTCTGGATATGATTGGGCGACCGGAGATTGGGCAGTTTGTGATAAATGGCGCAATCAAAGGTGAAATGCACCAGGCAAGAAATCCGTTCCCGGAATTCCTGCCTGGTGTTTTTTTGGTTCATTCAGCGGCATCCGAGTCTGCCCGGGCTTTATCCAGTGAGGCCTGAATGGCTTCCAGCAGCACGAGTGAAGTATACTTGCTTTCGGAAGTATAGGTGACGGAATCCAGGGACTGCTGTGCGTAGATCTGCTCGCAGATGGACTCCAGGGTGGGCTCAAGCAGCGGATAGACCGTGGCGATGGAATCGCTCAGGTTCACCATGCGTATGGAGGTGATGGAGTCCTTATCCACGATGACCTCCACATCGATGGATTCGCTGCCCAGCACCAGCTCCGTGGTATAGACGCCCGGTATGTAGAGAGAGGAGACTTCCGCCATGACAGGCTCTGGACCGGAGCTGTCCTCCGCTCTGGACCCTCCGTCCTTATCCTTGTCTGGCAGGAACATCATGGCCAGCAGGACGATGAACAGGATTCCCAGCACGGCGAAGATTGCGGTATAAATCAGCTCTTTCATGTGAAGTACGACAATTTTGGTTTTAGCACTCATCCATATTCCCCTTAACCTTTATCCAGTCATTTCTCTTTATAGATAGATATGCGTGGGGAGCGGAAAATATGCGCGGTGGAATTTATCAGGCAGGAAAGCCAGAATTTAGTTGAAAAATATCCCGGATATGTTAAGATAAATACAAAGCATACCAATTTTCTAAACAAATGTAATAAATCCAGAATCGGAAAAACTATTTTATGTACATTATATCTTTTCCGATTTGTGGTATTATAGAAACTGTTTTTTGAACCATTAAAACCTACTAATACCCCATTAGTACATTATTGCATTAATAATTAAGTAATATTATGCCACCAGAGGCACTCCCT
>CAJUFI010000015.1:0-63868 GCA_910585665.1 uncultured Acetatifactor sp.
CTCTGATGATGGTTCCCTGATGTGGTACTACTTTTGGGGGTCATCTAGGGTTTAACTGTTAAGCAGTATAAATAGTTTAAAAAAGGTATTTTCGGTGAAGCGATGAGGGGGATAACATGAGCGAAGAAAATCAGAATCAGGGAAGTGCAGAAAGGGAAAGGCTGGGACAGGGAAGCGTGGAAATGGAAAGGCTGGGACAGGGAAGCGTGGGAATGGAAAGGCCGGGACAGGGAAGCGTGGAAATGGAAAGGCTGGGACAGGGAAGCGTGGAAATGGAAAGGCTGGAAGGGGAAAGGCTGAAACAGGAAAACGGAGAAAGGGAAAGTCAGGAACAGGGAAGCGTGGGACAGAGAGAACAGGGACAGAAAATGAAAATACGACGGGAAGCGTTAAAAGAGCGGCAGGCGAAGGACGCGGAACAGAGAAAACGTCTTCGGGAATTTGACAGGGAGTTGTTTTCCTATACGGGGCAGATTGCCTGGCTTGTGCCGGGAATCTTTTCCTTTGCAGTGTTGGGATTGATGTGCATACCTGTACAGGAAATCAGAAGCGAGGACAATTACCTGGGGGTGATGGCATTTATGGTCTGCGTTCTGCTTCCGTATTTTATCCTACTGCCTTATATCAATATTACGGATGCTTTTGAACGCCCAAAGAACAACCGGAATATGACCTATGACAAACTGAAATATCTCCCGGTCAGCAGAAAACAGTATATCCTCGTCAGAATGGGATATCTGTTCCGCTATATGTGGAAGCTGGCGCTGGCAGGAGGAGCAGTGCAATGCATCTTTGCCATAGGGGAGATGGGTAGGGTGGAGCTTGTGAATATAGCATATGCCGCAGGTGTCCTGCTGCTCATGCCGCTGGCTGTGGGGTGGATTCAGATGAAGGTTTTTGCCGGCGGTTCGTAAGGAATTGTCTACAAATAACTGATGCGAGTTTATAGCCGTTTCCCTTGTATTTCCGGGCTTTCTTCTAAAGAAGCTGCATCAGTTATTTTCCGACAATTCCTAGTGCGTCCAGATAAAGTATTGAAGTCTTCAAGGTTCAACACGCCTTGCGGCATGGGAAGTTTGAGTTCTTCCATGAAATAGCATATAATGAAGCCAGTGAAAATCATAAGTTGCCTAAGCCAAAGTAATCTATGAGAGCGACAAGGACAATATTATCAATGAATACATTGTTTTTTGCAAAGTTTTTAATGAACAGATAAAAGAGCATGGAATGACAAAACTGGCGGTTACAGAAACAATCCGTATTTGCAAGGACAGGAATATCTTAAAACAGTATCTAAGCAGCAAGGAAGTGGAGGTAATAACGATTATGATGAGTTTATTTGATGATGAGCAGATTATGAGGACTTATGCAAAAGACATTGAAAAAGAAACAGAAAGAAAAACAGCCGAACAAATGATAAGAAAGGGGAAAATGACACTTGAAGAAATTGCAGATTGTGTATTTTCTCTGTCATTTGACGAATTAAAAGAACTTGAAGCCGAGGTTATGCAGTTAGCGTAATCAATCATATCAATTAAAATCAAGTAAGGTAACAGCGTTAGGGCATATAGAAACTGAATGATCTATATGTCTTCCTCGCCGTTTATCAGACGGCTCCTGACTTTCTCCCATGCCCGGACAGACACCTGAAAGTCCGGCAAATCCGCAATCAGGACAGGCTGCTGTTCTTTCTGTATCCAGAAATATTCCGCGCCATAATTTTTCCGCGCTGTCTCAAATACATAGCATCCAACCATAGAAGCAGTATTGTAAAGGGCATCTTCATCCAGCTCATAATTGCTCAATTCCTCTAAGAGCTGGTCGACCACTGCGAGACTTTCTATGGAGTAATCCCATGCCCCTTTTCCGATAAAAGGGAACACGGGATTTTCTCCAAAATACAATACCCAGTCCGTCCATCATTAAGCGCATATCGTTAAGAACGGTATTATCTTGAATAGTCGGCTTCCAACGGTGGCAATACCTTCGGATTCAACAGCACCCAGGCGACCGCATAAGCGCACAACTGCATGCTCAAAGTACCATCATCCCGGCTGTCCTTCAAAAGATGGGCGATTCGTTCCGCCTGGGCAATATCCTCATCTTTGAGCGGATTCCCCAAACGCAGATACAGGGGAAATATCCGCAGCATTTTTCTGTAATCGCTGTCCCAGTTCATGCCGCCGTTGGACGTAATTTCGTGGTCAACACGCCCCGCAATACGGATAGCCTCCCCTTGGGCGGTCTGGGCTTTTCCACTGGGCGGGACCAGGTAGTCCCAAAGCCATCGAAATGCCTCGTTTTTGCATTCCTCCGGCACAAGGATTGAGGAAACTCCATCATGAAAAGCGACCTCTTTTGCAGGTTCCACATCAAAGATTTGGCAGAGCTGTTCCAGCCCTTCTATTTGACCGCGCAGAAACTCCGGGTCTGTAATTCCGCGCCTGACCCGCTGAAAATGTTCCGCAGACTTACCCAGAAACTCCCGGCACTGATCTGTGATCTCTGCCCCATGATCCAGTAGAATCTGGCAGATTTCCAACAGCTGCAGATAGGGCAGACGGTTTTGCAGAAGTGTTTCTTCCAGTGGGGTATGAAATCCTTGCCAGGCCATGGGGCCTGATTTGACATTCACGTCCACGCCGGCTTTCAACAGGGCTTTTACTGCGTTCACACGGCCATACAATGCGGCCAGATGGAGGGGTGTCGTACCGTCGTCCTGAGCCACATTGACTTCCGCGCCCAGGTCAATAAGAAGCTGGACATCACCGTTCCAGAAGGAAGCATGATTAAAAATAGGCGTTTTCCCGTAGTAGTCCTTGAAATTCACATCTGCGCCTTGCTCCTTTGCCCAAAAAGCAAAATCATGGGAGAGGGGCGTCAGGGAGAAAATGTTGGAACCGTATTTTCCGGTAACAGCGTTAGGGTCACACCGTAAAAACTGCTCCTTCAATGCCGCAATATCGCCATTCTCTAAAAGTTCCTTTATCTCTTTCGGAAGGGTTTTCCGTTTTTTCATAATATCTTTCCCTTTTTCTGTCTCAATTTGTCAAATGATTATGCTCAAGTATAGCACAAAGCCAACCGGCGTTCAATTCCCATTGTAAAATAAGAAGAACCTTGAGAGAGCTACAGAACGAGAGCCAACAGCATAACAGACAGCAGGGCAAAGTGAAACGGAGGAAGAAATTTAGGAAGAAATTTTATTGGATATGTGATAGCAATATCAACGTGATTGTGGTATGATAGTCAGCAATAAAAATTGGTATTTAGAGGAGGTTAGATGATTACAATTAAAGAAATGATGGATGGTGTATCCGGTATAGATGAATCGGAATTGTTTAAGATTTCTGATAAGCTATGGAAAATAGGGCGTTTAGAGGAGATAAAAGAGACAGTTAGTCCCGACCTTTTTTATCTTCATGTTGGTATCAATATGATAGGGAATTGGAAAGGGGACGGTTGGTGGTTTTTGATATGTGAGCAGGCAGACTTTGTTCCTTACATCCCTACAGCATTAGATAAGCTTAATTTACCTGAATTAAAAACAGCTTTTGAAAATGTAATAAAGGTATTCCCGGAATATACTGTTTTTAAGTCTGATGATGCTGCTTATTGTGATATATGTAATTTCTTGCAAAGCGCTGGTATCAAAATAGAGGATGAAAGACTAAAAAGTATACCATTGGAAAAAAGAAAAGAAATGGTGAGACAGGTTCGGCAAAATATTGATAGATTGGAGGATTTAACAAAACCGCTTTGGGGGGATAGTGCAGAGTACGAGGGTTGGAAACATGTATTAGATTTTATTTCCGCGTTTATTTAATTGTAAATTGTCGGTTAATCGATAAAACGATCATAACAGAATAGTTATTTTTTGTTTTCTTTGAAAAGCGAAATGATTTCGGTAATAGAATCAATTTCACGGTCAGTGAGTCCGGATACATCAAGAGTACGATTCTCTGTATTTCCAATAAGGTAATCGCAAGATACACTATATAACCTTGCCAACTTTAACAAATTTTTGTAAGAAGGATTTTTTTCGTTCAATTCATATGCAGAAAGGGCGCTTACAGAGATTCCGAGCCTTTCAGAAACTTGTTTGAGCGATAATTTTTTGCATGTACGTAAATTCCGAAGTTTTTCACCGATTCCGAGCATCTCCATATGCGAATCTCCTACTGAACATATATTGTTACAAGTTTACAGCAAACAAGTACTCTGTATGTTGAATAATTTCTTCCAATAGTGGAAAAAGTATTGATATTGATTGACTGATATGATATGCTTAAAAGAGGTAAGCAGTGGATAAATTGAGGAACTGAAATTTATACGAAGGGGATGGCTGTCTGTGACAAAATTTCAGATGGCAACGTTAGAACATGATAGAAAGATTGCAGGCAACCATTTTCGTTTCCCATGTCTTCCTATGCTTTCCCATCCGGCATATGCCGCTGGTTTTCAGCAGAGACCAACGCTGTCCGCCACCATTTTCCCATAAATTTCCCTGACCCTTCCCTCGTCGCTCCCGTGCAGATACTCGTGCCAGCAGATGAAGGAAGTGATGACATTGGCCGCCCGGATATGGCCGTCGATTTCCGCCCATGTAACCTTTTTCCCGGAAAGCCGCTTGAGCTCCCGGCCATAGGCTTCGACGGTTTCCCGCTCATTTATCCGTATGCCGTCCCCCCGCAGTCTGCTGAAGAAAAAGCTCAGATCGCCGGACGCCGCTCCGGTTCCCACGCCCTGCCAGTCGCAGATCAGGATTGCGCCGGACTCGTCCAGGAGCAGATTGTCCCAATGGAAGTCGCCATGATTCAGCACGGTCTCCTCGGAATCATGCCACAGAATAATTCGGTTTATCGTTTCCGCAATGCGCTCCAGCGGTGCCCCGTCAAAAGCGCCGGGATGTTCCTCCAGCACGGCGTACCAGCCCTCCATGGAGACGCAGATTTCTTTCTCGGACAGGAGCTGGGCAGTATGGGGCTGCTTCAGGAGCGGCGGAATCTCCGCGGCATGTACGAGCGCAAGGCTCCTCATGATTTTTTCCAGCAGGTCTGCATTGATTTCCTGTCTCGAGGGTACTTGATAGCGTTTCATCAGAATCGAAATTTCGTCTTTTGTATTCCGCAGATCAAACACCGCCGGCAGACAGCCAAGGCCCCTTCCTCCGGCGGCGTACCACCAGGCTTCCTTCTGGTAAGCTTCATACAGCGCGTCGTCTCCGAGTTCCGCCCTGTAGATTTGTTTCAACACATACGCCCCTCCGATGTCATATACCCGGGCTCTGCTCTTGCCGCCTGTCAGCAGCTTTTTTCCGTTCTTCTTCAGGTAGATTTCCGCATTTTCTATATTCATATTGTTTTCTCCATCCCTTCCAGTCCCGCCCATCGCATCTATGCTTACGAGCGTAAAATCTGCCGCCTTCCCGGGAGTCATTCCTTCGTGAGTCGGAAAGCGGTATGGAGCATTGCAGTACAGATACACTCCGATTTTCAAGAATTGCCAGCATCTACAACAATCCAAATAATTCCCGCATCCATTCCACCGACATGCGGATGTAATTGCAGTCCCTTTCTCCCGCGGGCTTGGCCCAGATGGTATCGTCGCACCATGGCGCGCCGTGGCTGCCCCTTGGAAAGATATGGCACTCAAAGGGTACGCCGTGTTCGCAAAGTTTTTCCGCGTAGTAGAGTACATTTTCCGGATTGGTCAGTGTGTCTTCGAAGGTGCCATATAAAAAGGTGGGCGGGGTATATCCGCTTACCTGTTCCTCACAGGCTGCCAGCTTCAGCTTCCTTTCGTCCCTTCCCACATGGTCTTCCAGAAACTCGCGGCAGTGGTTCAGCCGGGCAGTCAGTATGGCGTAACATAGAATCGCCGCATTGGGCTTGTACAGCGCTGCATCCCTTTTCGCCAGATGCCATAGGGTGCTTACGCTGGCGCATAAATGCCCTCCCGCAGAAAATCCGATGATGGCGATTCTGTCCTCATGGATTCCCCAGATGTCCCCGTTTTCCCTCAATATGCGGATAGCCGACATCAGATCCCGCTGGGGCTCCGGAAAATGATGCGGCTCCACGCTGTAGCGGAGCACCGCCGCATGGAAACCTGCGGCATTATACTGCATGGCTGTTTTTTCGCCGTCGCACTGGATGCATACCGTCGTGTAACCTCCGCCTGGAACAATCAGTACGACTGGACTTTTTTCCGCCCCTTCCAGCAGATACATCTGCATTGTGGGCATAAAACCGTATTCAGTGGGTTCCTCTCGTACATCGACCTTAAAATATCTCATGAAAATGCCGCCTTTCCGTATGTTGTACGGACAGCATACCATTTTTCCGAAAAGTGGTGTATAGATAGAAGGTTTAGTGTTCCTTCATTTCATCTGCCATGGCGCAAAGCTGCCGGGCTTTTTCCTGTGTGCTGAGCAGTGTTTCCATATAGCGGTCGGCCCGGTAGATCAGGTCTTCGTCCTCTCCCGGCTCCATGAGCTGCAGCATGGCCGATTCCCGGCCTTCTCTGTCGTATTCCCGGAAGAAGCTCCGCACTGCCATCATGCTGTAGCCATTGTCCAGCAGCAGCCTTATCACATACATGCGGTTCAGTTCCTGTTGTGAATAGAGCCGTTTCTCGTACCGCGCCCTCTGTGGGAGCAGGCCGTTGCGCTCCCAGTTCCGGATTGCTTCAGGTGTGGCTCCCACCAGCCCGGCTGCCTGCTTTTTCGTATAGACGGATGAATCCGCGCCCGGTTCCCGGAGCTTGTCCATCACAAAGTCCACGGCGATTTTCGTTCTCCTGATATCCTCCTCCACTGCCTGTAGGTACCTGTCCGCCGCCTGACGGTAAGCTTCCGGATTCCAGTCCCTTGCCGCCTGTAGGATGTCCAGGCTTATCCTTCGGAGCCGCTTGTTCACGAAGCCGCCGAATACAAGCCTGCACGCTCGGATTTGATAAATATGCCTTCTGCAGAATACCCGGTAACCGTTGGGCAGACGTTTCGCGGGCTCCAGGAAGCCGCATTTTTCATAAAACCGGATGGTTCCCGCCTTCACGCCGGTCAGCCGGGACAGGCTGCCGATTTTCCATTCTTCCTCATTCTCTGTTTTTGCCATCATAATGTCAGCCTTTGTCTGATTAGTCGTCTTTCATTAGTTGTCTTTCACGGATGATTTCATTGCCGCGTCTCCCTGTCGGTTTGTATTATACACAAAAAAGATGCTGTTTGCCACTGACATGGAAGTTCTTTTTAAAAACCCTTGACAACACAGACCATATAGTGTAGTCTGTACGAGAGACCACAAAGAATGGTCTGCAAGGAGGAAGAAAAATGCAGGAGATACAATTAGGCGTGATAGAAGCCCGCTACGCGGACATGATCTGGGAACGGGAGCCTGTCACCTCCTCAGAGCTGGTAAAGCTTACGGCAGTGGAGTTCAACTGGAAGCGCACCACGGCCCACAATGTGCTCCGGCGCTTATGCGACAAGGGGCTGTTCCGGAACGACAACGGAGTCGTGACCTCGGTGATTTCCAGAGAGGAGTTCTACTCGCTGCAGAGCCGGAAATATGTGGAGGACAGCTTTGACGGCTCCCTTCCGGCGTTCATCGCGGCGTTCACGAAAGGGAAGCCCCTTACGGAGGAGGAGACGGAAGAGATACGCAGGATCATTGACGGCGGACGGGAGGTGTGAGGATGGGCGGAGTATTCTCGAAAGTGTTGAATATGAGCATCGCGGCAAGCTGGCTGATACTGGCGGTAATCGTTCTGCGGCTGCTTCTGAGGAAAGCGCCGAAATGGATTCGCTGCATTTTGTGGGGGATTGTGGCTGTCCGGCTGATCTGCCCGGTCTCCTTTGAGAGCACCCTCAGCCTGGTTCCCAACGCGGAGGACATAAACTCTGCCATGGTTCGCTTTTCCGGGGAATCCATGGCTGCAGGCGGAGGGCCGACGATTGTCAGTCCTATTGAGATAGACGGCGGAGCGTCTATGGATGCCCGTTCTGATGGTATAGTCGGCGGGGCGTCTATGGATGCCCGTTCTGATGGTATAGTCGGCGGAGCGTCTATGGATATCCGTTCTGATGACATAGACAGCGGAGTGCCGGTGTCCGTCCGTCCTGATGGGACAGCCGCCGGCGGGCATTCCCTGGCGGCAGAATCCAGGGTGAATCTGCCGTATCTTTGGATGGAGACGGGGGGAATCCTCTGGATAATCGGCTTAGGCTGCCTGTTGGGCTATGCGCTGATCGGCTATCTCCGCCTGCGCGGGAGCGTCTCAGAGGCTATCCTTCTGCGGGACAACATATGGATTGGGGATAGGGTGGCATCGCCTTTCATCCTTGGAATGTTTCGTCCCAGAATCTATCTTTCTTCCAGCGCGGAGGAAAGCCGGATGGGGTACATGCTGGCTCATGAGCAGGCCCATATCAGGAGGGGAGACCACTGGTGGAAACTGCTGGGCTATCTGCTGCTCGCGGTCCACTGGTTCAACCCGCTGTCCTGGATAGCCTATATTCTGCTGTCCAGGGATATGGAACTGGCCTGTGATGAAAAGGTGATCCGCGGGCTGGACGAAGCGGAAAAGAAATCCTATTTATTCGCACTGCTGGACTGTAGCACACAGCGCAGAATGGTTCTGGCCTGTCCGCCCGCTTTTGGAGAGGTGGGAGTGAAGCAGCGGGTAAATGCGGTATTGGATTATAAAAAGCCCGGATTCTGGGTGGTGCTGGTCTCCGTTTTCGTCTGCCTGATCGTGGCGGTATGCTTTCTGACGACTTCGCCGAAGACCTGGCAGATAAAGGTGACCATACCGGCAGACGGCACCGAGAGCTTTTATTATTCGGATGAGGAAATCAGCCCTAAAGGCAATACCCTTACCCTGTATGCCGGGGAGGGGATGGGAGACGGTATGGTCGTGCTGCTCCCGGTGGAGGTCAGCCAGGAGAACGCATATGACGAGCCGACATACATCACGCCGGGGATGCCCGTGAAGCTGGATGTGGAAAAAGGCGCCTGGTATAAAATCGGGGTAAATAAGATGCGGGATCCGTCCGGGGAAGATATGGTGGTGTATCTGTCGGTGGAAAATGTGGAAGTGAGGATTTCGGCGGGAGCGGGAACCGGAGCGGAAGCGGGAATGGGAACCGGAACGGATGGAGGGATGGGAACCAAGGCAGAAGCTGATTCTGCCAATGATGCCTATATGGCCCTCCGGGAAGATGGTCAGGACATTGTGCCGGAACCTCAGGAGGAAGCGATGCCGCTGGCCACTGCCTTTCCCATAGAGCTTCTGTTTGCAAGCGGCGCAAGCTCTTCTGGGACGACGCTCACGCTGAACCAGGACGGCTCATTTGCCGGACAGCATTTCGACCATGAAAATGCCACAGGCGCAGGCTTCCCCAAAGGCACATGCTATCTCTGCGATTTCAGCGGGCGGTTTGAAGATATCAGGCAGATAACCCCATATATCTATTCGATGACCCTGGCAGAGCTCGACACGGAAAAGGAGGAAGGGGAGGAATGGATAGAAGATGACATGTTATATATTGCCGCAAGACCATATGGCCTGGAGGACGGAGAGGAATTTCTGTTCTATACGCCGGGCGTTCCGCTGGAAGAGATTCCGGAGGAGTTCCTGTCATGGTGGATGGGGCGGGGGAGCTATCAGGAGGATGAGGGAAGCCGCCAGACCTTGCCTTGCTACGGACTGTTCAATATAGCCACTGGGGAAGGTTTTTTCCAGTACGAGAGGGACAGGGCAGAATAGTGACTGCATCGTCAGGAAACACGCATTGGAGGTTTAAAAAGGGCACGGCGCTAACCGTGCCCTGCTCTGGCTGCCCAGAGAGACCTCGTCGGTCAAAAAACACTTTTCAAGTGCGAAAGAACAATTTTGCGGAGACAGAATGTGTCTCTTTCTCTATTATACACAATTCTTCAAAAAAATCCACTGCATTTTTATGATTTGTAGATAAATTATAGGGAAGTCGGTCGCCTTTCACAGAAAGGTAAAACCAACTTATATTATGCTTGCATATGTTAAAGGAGAGCAATCCATGATGATATTAAATTTAACAGGAAAGACTTGATTTAGAGGAATGGGAGTGACAGTATCCTTCTGGTTGAACCGGGAAGCGGAAATATCAACCTCTGCTTTCTTGCGGTCGGCAGCTTTTTAAAGCTATAATATCCCTATACAAAGCAGGAAGCGGCCAGACAGCAGAGCCCATGAAAGCCAGAGCCGTCCCGGCGGGTCCGCAGCCTGTGAATGTATGAAGACATGACAAAAACCAGGAGGTACCGGAAATGATCGACCGAGAACAGATAGGAATCAGAATAGCGGCCTTGCGGAAAAAAGCGGGCTTGTCCCAGCAGTCCCTGGCCGAAAAGCTGGGGGTCAGCGCCCAGGCCGTCAGCAAATGGGAAGGAGGAAGGAACTTGCCGGACATCGACATGTTCCGGGAGCTGGCATGGCTTTTCCATATGACCATAGACAGCATCGTGGAAGGGGATCTTGCGTTTGCCCAGAAAAGCAGCCAGAAAGCCCTCCCCGCCAGCGTGGAAGCCCTCTTCCCGGATGCCGAAAGGCGAAGGCTCCTGGGCAGCCTGTCCACCTACTGCTCCGACAGGGAACTCTACAACATTGCCAGGGAGCTGTCCGAGGGAAGCCTGGAGCTGACCGTCCAGGCGGGCATCGTGAGAACGGAAATCGCGGCCTGTCAGGAGGGCAGAGCATACCAGGAGGGCAGAGCACACCAGGAAGGCAGAGCATACCAGGAAAGCAGGGCACACCAGGAAAGCGGCACATGCCAGGAGGGACGCCCCAGGACGGGGGAGAGAAAGGTCTCCATACCCGCCAGCCTTCTCGGCGAGAACACGCTGCGGGAGACAGCGCCCTATTTCGCAAAGGCTCTGGGAGAAATGATGGGAAACACGGAGCCGGGTCTGCGGCGGATCGAGGAGCTGATGCGCTGCCCGGAATGCGGAGAGAAGCTTTCCCTTGGGAACAAAGACGAAAACAAGATAAGTTTTATCTGTAAAAACAACCATCCCTACGATGTGACAGACGGAGTGGTATATTTTGGCTCCCGTGAGATTCCTGGAGAGCTCTGGTCTCTGTACATGAGGAACTACCAGGATTATCTCCGGGAACAGCGCCACCCGGGCAACCCCCGCTATCAGATGGGGGCCGTTCCCTGTAGCGAGGTGCGCTGGCAGACGTTGAAAAAACTCCGCCCCCGGGTAATCCTGGACATGGCCTGCGGCACCTGCAGCGGCCTAAAGTATGACTTGCAGCGCATCAACTGGCCCTGTCTCGTAATTATGGCAGACCTGTCCCACCGCATCCTCAAGTACAACAAGCGATATTTCAGCGAGGAGATGGTGAACCCTTACGTAGACATCGTGTGCCTGGCCTGTGACTGCGCCCATCTGCCGATCCGGGACGGCTGCATCGACATGGTGGTCTCAAACGGCGGATTTGAGAGCATGCAGTCCAAAATGATGGACGGCTTCCGGGAGGGATACCGGGTGCTGAGGACCGGCGGCCATGCGGTGTACAACATCAGCATCGTGGGGGACCATACCTCGGAAAATACGAAAAAATGGGAATATCTATACGGCACACTGGATGAAAGCTATTCCCTCCATGAAAAACTCTACGATATAGAAGAGTGGGAACAGGTCTGCAGGAGCACAGGATACGCCGCCACAGAGACGAAAGAAATCTACGAGGAGCTGCCCGCGCCGGAGGGAGACGTGTTCCCCTTTGAGAATGAAATCTTGCAGTGGATGGGGGAGTATCTGTGCGTATCGGAGAAATAGCCGGCTCCCCGGCTCTGTGCGCATGCTGCGAGAAGGAAGCCATCATGGCTTCAGGCACCGGCCAGGAATGGCTGGTGCCTTTCTCGCGGCAAGAGCGGTTTTTCCATATCATTTCCCTCATCCGGGCCTACGGCTTAGGAATTGTCGGAAAATAACTGATGCAACTTGTTTAGGAGAAAGCCCAGAAATACAACGAAAACGGCTATAAACTCGCATCAGTTATTTGTAGACAATTCCTTATTGACGGTTTCCTTGATATGTTTAATAATTGCAACGTTAATCCATAGCCTTCGGCAGGACCTTTAGGCGTCTCAGGCCCCTGGCCAGCCTTATTGGAGAAAAAGCATTGGCAGAAGTTAATTCAAAATGACGCGCTGTCGATATAAAAGGAAGAGGGAAGAATTCTTGTCGTCAGCGGAAGGCGGATATCGGTATTGTCCGTGATGATTGCCTGGCGACTATGTGCTGTACTAGGAGGATATGATATGGAAGTGAGAAATGTGCAGGCCGTTGTGTTAGGCCAGGACGGCGCCGACCGGCTGGCAGAGAAAGGGTTACATAGCCGTGAGGAACTGGTTGAAAGGGTCAGGGACACTTTCGTGCCCAAGAGAGACTCTTTTGAGAAATTGAAGGTGAAAGACTTAAGCGGCTGCGAATGCTATGCCAATTACCAGATTACCACACCGCTGCCCAAATCCTTGTTCGGGGATTCCTTTGGATATGAGATGCAGAAAGATATCGGAAAGCACATGGAAGCCTACTATGCGGGCAAGATGGACGACGAGGAGCTGGGGCAGTATTTCAATGCCTGCTGCACCGAGATGCGGAAGTACCAGGCACAGTGCCATCGGGCCTCGGGGGACGCGGAGGCGGACAACCGGAAAATCATCAGCCAGGTATATGAGATTTTTGCCAAGGAAAACGCCAGGGCGGCCAGAAGGGCCAACTATGACGAGGGCGCGGCAATCAATGGGAGCTATGGCTACCGGAACGACGACTGGGTGTACTATAATGCGGATTATTATTATCAGTGTGCCGATACAAAGGAAAAGCTGGGGACAATGGCAGGCGACATGGCCGGAAAGTGGGGCACAGGTTCCATCGACACGGAAGAAATCGAAAGAAATTCCGACCTGACCCTGGACGGCGGGTTCGACTTCAACAGCGGCTGGAATTTCACCTACCGGAATCAGGTGGGGCGGGCCAGCCTGGCAGACGAGGCCACGGCGCCCCCGAGAGATTTCAGGTTCTTCTATAAGGAAGATGTGGACAATGTGGCCAAGATGGAGATGTGGATAGGTGGCAGCAGGTATGAGAAGGACATTCCCTTCTACGTCACGCCGGACAGCCTGAAAGGGCAGCTGTTCCAGGCAGACCGTATCATGGAGGAATTTGAGGAGGAGACAGGCGATGTGGAAGGATATTCTGATTTCATGAAACAGCTTTCCCTCTTCACGGGATGGTACGGATGGACGACGGGAATCAACAACCGGTTCGGAAACTGTGCGCCGGACGACAGCTATTGAGAGTACGGATAAACGATTATAAAGTATCGGAATAACAAATGATAGTTTTGGGAAGAAAGCGCGTGCTTTGGCAGAGAGCAGCGCTTTCTTTGTGTGAGGATCTATGAGGAACCTACCGGGATTCCGGCATCCGGAAGCCCGCCAGCGCCCTGTTGAGGTAGTCGTTGAAGGGCTTCATGGTTCGGAAAAGCTCCGCCGCTTTTGCGAGGAGCGCCTCCCCGTCCCGCAGCTCCGCGTCCTGGAGCGGATACTCCAGATACCAGCTCTTGTACTTCAGATATTCCGCCTGGGGGTGCTCCAGATGCGCTCTACACAGCCGATGCGTTTTTCACCACCGAAAGCTGCGTGGAATCCAGGAATTCCAGGATAAGGCTCCTGGTGCGCTCGGGCGCCCGGTAAGGCCTGCAGAAGGAAAAGTCCTGGGACAGATCGTCAATCTCTTCCATGACGCATTTCACGTCGAGCATAGTGTCGAGGGGAATCTCCCCGGCGCTGGTGTAATCCAGCCGCAGGGGATCAAGCCTGTGGCTGGAAATCGCGTAATTGATCCTGTCCCTGCACCGGCATCTGCCGTTTCCGTATTCGCCGCAGTAGGTTCCCAGAAAATCCGCCATCTTTTTGCGGATCCGGGAGAGCTTCTGGCGGTAAGCCTCCGGGGTCATGTCCAGAATCTCCCCAGCCATGCGGCTGTCCAGCCGGAACATGGTTCCCAGAATGAAAATGCATCTGCTGTCCGGGTCAAGGCACTGCAGCATCACATTGGTACAGGACAGCTTCAGCTCTTCCGCCAGAACCGTTTTCTCCACGTCCTGGGTCATGTCCGGCACATCCTGTATCTTCGCGTTCACGATGTCGTCCCCGTAGTATTCGAAGCTCAGCGGGTGTTGGGCAAACATATGTTTCCCGTAGTTCTTCAGATGGTTCATGGCAATGCGAAAGGCCCATGTGGCAAAGGCGCTCTCCCCTCTGAAAGAGGAGAGATGGGTGATCACTTTGAGCAAGATATCCTGGGCGGCGTCCTCCGCGTCCGGAGAGGAAAGTAATGATGATTTGCAATTGTCTGCCCTTGTGCTGGCTGTGCCGGCATGGCTGGAAGTTTGCGAAGGAAGAGGTTTTCTTACGGATGCCTGAGCCGCCAGGCGGCATGGCTAGAAATGCGAAAGGGCGATGTATCTGCCGGGAAGCGGCAGATAATCCCGCCCCTTCCCGGCTGGTTTTTCTGTTGTCCGCCAACCGTCCGGCACCCGAAGTCTGGAATGAATCACGGATTCTTGTGTCGGCCCACACGAAGAGCCTGCAGCCTTTCTATGGTTTATAGTATACACGAAAAGGAGAAGCATGCAATCTTTTTTGGGGTTTTGGCATTCTTTATGATTTTCCGGATTATACGTTGCGAAATTATGAATGAATATAAATATATATTGCAGGCAGCAGACAAATATTTTATAATCAAGTATGGACACATATCCATTCAACGAATTACCGGAACCGACACAATTGTTTGCCATAGCTGGCGGGCGGTTGAACTATGATGAACATCTTTCTGAAAAGGAAGAAAAGAAATAAAAAAACAATCGGAGGATTAAAGCTATGGACACAACAAACAGATGCAACGTCATAATCGTATACGCGGACGATTTGGGGTTCGGCGACTTAAGCTGCTACGGGAGCCACCGGATTCACACGCCGAATCTGGACCGGCTGTGCGCGGAGGGACTGAAGTTCACCGACGCATACGCGGCCTCCGCCGTCTGCACGCCCTCCCGCTACAGCATCCTGACGGGAAGGTACCCATTCCGCAACAACAGGGCCCACATACTTCCAGGTGATGCCGGGTGCATCATCGATCCCGGGCTGGACACCATGCCCAGGCTCTTCCAGCGGGCCGGATACCGCACCGGAATCGTGGGGAAATGGCATCTGGGCCTCAGCGACGGAAGCGCCCCCATCGACTGGAACCAGGAAATCAACCTCACCCCGATCGACCTGGGATTCGATGAGTCCTTTATTTTCCCGGCAACGGCCGACCGCGTGCCCTGCGTCTATGTGGAGGGCCGGTCAGTGGTGAACCTGGATCCCCAGGATCCGATTTCGGTGTCCTATGACTGGGAATGTCCCTTTGACGACATCCCCACCTACCATAAGAACCCGGAACTTCTGAAAATGAAGTCCTCCCACGGCCATGACATGAGCATCGTGGAGGGCATCGGACGAATCGGATATATGCGCGGCGGCAGGAAAGCAATCTGGAAGGACGAGGATCTGGCGGAGACCTTTCTGGACAGGGCCATCCGCTTCCTGGAGGACAGCCACAGGCAGAACCAACCCTTCTTCCTGTATTATGCGGTGCACCAGCCCCATGTGCCCCGGGTGCCCTCCCCCCGTTTTCGCGGTGCCACCGCCCTGGGTCCCCGCGGCGATGTGATTGCGGAGCTGGACTGGTGCGTGGGCGAGCTGCTGAAAGAACTGGAAAAGCTGGGCATCCTGGAGGATACAATGATAATCTTCTCCAGCGACAACGGCCCCGTGCTGGACGACGGCTATGAGGACAGGGCATATGAGCTGAACGGCACCCACCGGGCGGCTGGCCCGCTGCGGGGCGGGAAATACAGCAAGTTCGACGGAGGCACCAGGATTCCCTTCCTGGTCAGCTGCCCGAAGCTCGTCCCCAGGGGCGTCTCCCATGCGCTGATTGGTCAGATGGATCTCTTCGCCTCCTTCGCGCATATGCTGGGGATGGATCTCGCACCGGACAGCGCCGTGGACAGCCAGGACATGTACGCCGCGCTGATTGGGGAGGATCCTGTGGGCAGAGAGGAGCTGATGGTGGAGGACCTCACCTGCGGCAAGATGCTGCGCAGCGGCAACTGGACTTACCTCTCGCCCAGCCAGGGAGCGCCTTTTATGAAGGAGGTGCGGATAGAGACAGGCCTGTCCAAAGATCCGCAGCTATACAACATGGACTACGATATCGGCCAGCAGACAAATGTGGCATATGATTACGAGAATGCAGTCAAAGAGATGGAAGAGCGCCTCAGGAAAATCCTGGAGAGCGACAGGACGAGATGATTTTTTGCCAAATACCTTGAAATGCAAGCGCCTGACATGTTATATTGATAGGCAGGCCAATATGTGCAAGCGGCTCTCGGAGGTAGAAAGAACAGACATGTTAAAGAGGTTTTATCCGGATCATGAAGTGGAAAGCGCCTACGGCATAGATTACAGTGGGCTATACGCGAAAGGATATCGCGGCGTCATCTTCGACATAGACAATACCCTGGTGCCCCACGGCGCGCCAGCCGACGGGAGAGCCAGGGAGCTTTTCCGGAAGCTCCGGGAATCGGGATTCGGCACGGTGCTCCTGTCCAACAACAAGGAGCTCCGTGTGAAGCCATTTGCAGACGATGTATCGTCAAAATATATCTTCAAAGCCGGAAAGCCGGGGCAGGCAGGATATGAGAAGGCCATGGAACTGATGGGAACAGACCCCGAAACCACCCTGTTCGTGGGCGACCAGCTCTTCACGGACGTGTGGGGGGCGAAAAAAGCCGGAATCGTCACCTACCTGGTAAAGCCGATCAACCCCAAAGAGGAGATACAGATTGTCCTCAAGCGCAGGCTGGAATGGATTGTGCTGTTCTTTTATCATAGAAAGAAACGGGCCTGAGAGGTTGACAGAGCAAAAGACAGCTTTGGAACGTAAGCGCACGGGCAGACAAAAAAGCGTTCCCCGATAAGGGGACAGGAGCGAAAATACAGACACCGAGACAAAACCGGAATCAGGAGGAGACGAGCATCATGGAGATAAACGGATACACCCGCACCTGCGGCGTGATAGGGCACCCGGTGGAGCACACCATGTCGCCGGCCATACATAACACGCTGGCCCGGGAACTGGGGGAGAACCTGGTATACGTCCCCTTCCACGTCCCCGTCGGCCATGTGGGCCAGGCGGTAGAGGGGGCATACGCGCTGAATCTCCTTGGGATGAACGTGACAGTGCCCTACAAAAGCGAAGTGCTTCCCTACCTGAAGGAGACGGACCCTCTGGCGGAGACCATCGGCGCAGTGAACACCCTGGTGCGCACAGAGGGAGGCTTCAAAGGCTACAATACGGACATGCCCGGCCTGTACCGCGCCATGTGCGAGGACGGCGTGGAGATAGCGGGCGAGAGAGTGCTGATTTTGGGAGCCGGAGGCGTGGCCAGGGCAGTAGCCATCCTGGCGGCGGAGAAGAAAGCGGCCGAAATCATTATCCTGAACCGCACCCGGGAGAAAGCGGCCCGCATCGCGGAGGAAGTGAACGGCCTTGGGGGCAGGCAGCTGGCAGGGGCGCTGGCGCTGGAGGAATACGCTTCGCTTCCCGAGGGGAACTACCTGGCCATACAGGCCACCAACGTAGGGATGTTCCCCAAAACGGGGGAAGCCGTCATTGAAGATGCCGCTTTCTACCGGAAAATCCACACGGGCTACGACCTTGTCTTCAATCCGGCACGGACCAGGTTCATGTCCCTGGTGCAGCAAAGCGGCGGCAGGGCCTTCGGCGGCCTGAAGATGCTGCTGTACCAGGGCATCATCGCCTACGAGCTCTGGACAGGGGCACAGGTGGATCGGGCGCTGGCGGAAAAAGCCTACGAGCAGATGCGCAAGGCCATGGACATTGCGGAGTCCCGTTGACGCTGAATCAAGCCAAAGAACTAAGACAGAGAGACAAAAAAGCGATTAAGCCGAGAAAACAAATCACCACAGGGAGCAGAAGATGAAGCAGAAGAATGTAGTCCTGACCGGTTTCATGGGAAGCGGCAAGACATCCGTAGGCCTGCGGCTCTCCTACAGGCTCCGCAGGCCCGTGGAGGACACGGACAAGCTGATAGAGCGCCGGGAAGGGCGCACCATAAACGAAATCTTCGCCCGGGAGGGGGAGGAATATTTCCGGCAGCAGGAGACGGAGCTGCTCAGGGAGCTGGCGCAAAGGCCGTACCAGACCATATTTTCCGTGGGAGGCGGCACGCCGGTTCGCCCTGAGAACCGGGAGCTTCTGAAGGCCATGGGAATAGTGGTCCTGCTGCGGATCCGCCCCGAGACTGTGTACCAGCGCCTGAAGGAGGATACCTCCAGGCCGCTGCTGCAGTGTGAAAATCCTCAAGAGAGGATACGCCAACTGATGGAAAGCCGCCGGGAGGCATACGAGGCCTGCGCCGACCTGATCCTGGACGTGGACGAGATGGAGATGGAAGGGATACTGACGAAAATCGAAGAGGAGGTAAACCGCATGAAGCTTTTGGTCATCAACGGACCCAACATCAACTTCCTGGGAATCCGGGAGAAAAGCGTGTACGGCACCCAGGACTATCCGTATCTGCTGGACATGATCAGGAAAAAAGCCGAGGAGACAGGGAACGACATCACCGTGTTCCAGAGCAACCACGAGGGGGCCATCATCGACAGAATCCAGGAGGCCTACTTTGACGGCACGGAAGGCATCGTGATCAATCCCGGGGCCTACACCCATTACAGCTACGCCATCCGGGACGCCCTCGCCAGCATCACGGTGCCCAAGGTGGAGATTCATATCTCGGACATCACCAGGCGGGAGGAGTTCCGCAAAGTGTCCGTGACCGCGCCGGTGTGCGACAGGCAGATATACGGACAGGGGCTTGCGGGATATCTGCAGGCCATCGATTTTATCTTGGAGACAGTGAAAAACTAAGGGATTTCGGGCCCGGAAACGATTTTTGACAACATTTTTTGATTTTTTTTCAAAAACAGTTGAAATTTGCCCGCATTTATATTAAACTAGACTAGAATTATATTTGTGGACAAAATGAGGAGGACTATGATACTATGATTTCTGCAGGCGATTTCAGAAATGGTGTTACGATTGAATATGACAACAACGTATACCAGATTATCGAATTCCAACATGTAAAGCCTGGAAAGGGAGCTGCTTTCGTGCGCACGAAGCTGAAGAACATCAAGAGCAGCGGCGTAATCGAGAAATCTTTCCGCCCTACCGAGAAATTCCCTCAGGCCCGTATTGATAGAAAAGATTTGCAGTACCTGTATGCGGACGGCGACTTGTTTTATTTCATGGATACAGAGAACTATGAGCAGATGGCCCTGAACAGCGAGACCGTAGGCGATGCCCTGAAGTTCGTGAAAGAGAACGAGATGTGCAAGATTTGCTCTCACAACGGAAGCGTGTTCTCCGTGGAGCCTCCCCTGTTCGTGGAGCTGGAGATCACGGAGACGGAGCCCGGCTTCAAGGGCGATACCGCCACCGGCGCCTCCAAGCCCGCTACCGTGGAGACAGGAGCCCAAGTCTTCGTGCCTCTGTTCGTGAACCAGGGGGACAAGATCAAGATTGACACCAGGACGGGAGAGTATCTGTCCCGCGTCTGATGCGGCTGCATGGATTCATTCATATTGTAAGCTTGTAAGATGCCCTTTCGACTGTGCTCATCGCGCAGGCGCTGCTGCGCAACCAATCATCTGAGGACAGCGCAGAGAGGGATTACATGGAAATAAATGAATTTGCTAAGAAAGTCTGCAATGCATTGAAGAAGGAACTCGGCGGAAGCTGCCGGGTGGAATGCAAGGAGGTAAAGAAGAACAACGGCGTTATCCTACACGGACTCCTGATATTGGCGGAGGATCGGAATGTGGCACCCACGATTTACCTGGATGCTTTTCTGGAGGCCTATGAGTCGGGAGTGACCTTTGGGGCAATCATCCAGAGGCTGCTGGACATCTGTCGGGAGGAGGCGCTGAAGGAGCATATAGACATGGATTTTTTCCGGTCATTCGAGGAGGTGAGGGACAGAATCTGTTACCGCCTGATTGGCAGGAAGGGAAATGAGGAACTGTTAGAGGACATACCGTATATCGAATTCCTGGATTTGGCCATCTGCTTTTACTATGCCTACCATGGCGATGCGCTGGGGGATGGGACGATTCTCATACACAATTCCCATGTGGATTTGTGGGATACATGCACGGCGGAGCTGTTCGGCCTGGCCAAGCGCAACACCCAAAGGCTTTTCCCCTGGGTGTGCAAAAGCCTGGAGGAAGTGCTGGATGAGATAGCAGGGCAGGGCGATGAGGCGGCAGAAGCGTCTTCGGATGTTTTTTTCCAGGAAGTGCCGCTGAGGGTCCTGAGCAATGTGAAAAGGATACACGGAGCCATATGCATACTCTATCCGGATGTGCTGGAGCATCTGGCGCAGGCCATGGGGAGGAGCTTCTACATTCTTCCCAGCTCCGTCCATGAGGTGATTCTGCTGTCGGATACAGGCATGGGGTCGCCCAGGGAGCTGAGGGAAATGATTGCAGAGGTCAACAGCACGCAGGTCGCTCCGGAGGAGGTTCTTTCTGACAGTCTCTATTACTATGACTTCACCGATAAAAAGGTCAAAATGATTTTCTAATAAATTCCTTGAATTTGTTGTAGACATATTTCTTCTTTTATGATATTATAGTCAAAGCGATGTAACAATTTCGTAATATTTGCATCCGTAGTCTAATGGATAGAACGAAGGCCTCCGACGCCTTTAATGCAGGTTCGATTCCTGTCGGATGCACTTACATCGCTTTGGCTTTAATTTTATGTCAGGCAATAGGGGCCTTGCGAAAGGCTGACGCTATTGTTTCAGGAGGAGCCGCAAGCGGCTCCTTGTTTCCCTCAAAGGAGTAAGCGGCTGCATGGCCGGGGACATGTTTCATAAAGGAAGGTGCAGATATGCGTAATGATAAGCTGACGACAATTCGTGATTTTATTGTAAAGAATTCCAAGTTCCTGTTTCCCGTCATCGTAATCGCGGCAGTGGCCGTCACGGTGTCCATCGCCCTCAATGCGGGCGAAGCAAGGGCAGGACAGGGAGAGGAGGAATCTTCCCAGGAGAGTACCATGGAACCCATGGAGCTTTCCTCAGAGGAAGGGGAGGTGCCTCCCGAGGAGACCCCCGCTCCCATAGAGATACCGTTGGCGGTCAATGAGGACGCAGGGATACAGGCGATCGTCACATCATACTACGATGCCATGGTCTCCGGCGACAGCGCCAGTATGGCGGCCCTTTATGACAATCTCTCCGAGAACGAGCTGCTGCGCTGTGAGGAGGTAGCCAAATATCTGGAGCGTGTTTCGGGGATTGAAGTCTATTCCAGGCCGGGCCCTGTGGACGGCACTACCCTTGTCTATGTATATTACCGGGTCTGCTTCCAGAACCATGCGGAGGAGATTCCGGGCTGGCAGATGTTCTATGTGTGCGATAACGGCCAGGGCGGCCTTTACATCAAAGATGAGAAGAATTTCACGGAAGAGGAGAAGGAATATGTGAAAGTGATTTCCAACCAGGACGACACCGTGGAATTCAACAACCGGGTCAATGCGGAGTATAACGAGCTGATGGAGGGGAATCCTCAGCTGTTGGCTTACCTGGGAGAGCTTGGGGTGCAGGTGGACACGGCGCTTGGCGTGAGGCTTGCGGAGATGAATGCGGCCACCGAGCCGCCTGCGGAGGAAGGGACGCCTGAGGAGGGCGCGGTTCCGGAAGAAGGCGGAGAGGCTGTCCCGGCGGCGGATGTGCCGGAGACGGCCCCTGTGGACAACGGCCCCCAATATGCCACCGCCACTACTACTGTCAACGTGAGAAGCTCTGACAGCGAGCAGGCCGATAAGCTGGGCAAGGTAGTGGGAGGCACCAAGGTGCAGGTGCAGGAAGTGCGCGTCAACGGATGGACGAAGATTGTCTATGAAGGCGGCGACGGCTATATCAAGTCGGAGTACCTGCAGATGGAAGAGAGCGCGGAAGGGCTGGAGACCATCGGCACAGTGACTGCCAACACGAACATCAATGTGCGTTCCGCAGCCAGCGAGGAGGCGGAGGTGCTGGGGATCCTGCCGGGCGGAGAGTCCCTGGAGCTCCTGGGCAATGAGAATGGCTGGTGCAAAGTGAAGTACAGCGGCAAAGTCGCCTATGTGAAGGCGGATTACGTCACGGCGAACTGAACTGTTCTGCCATGCCGCGCAGGGTCCGCGGAAGGCGGATGTATAAAATCATAAAGATCAGGGAAGCCTTTTATGGAGGACAGCGCGTTCGGCTGTTTTCCGTAGAAGGCTTTTATTCTGCCCATGCCAAAGTGCTGGGCGGAGCAGGTGCGGAACTATGATAAGGAGGTACGGATAGAATGGAGTCACAGGAGGCTGCCGTTTACAGGGAGATTCAGAGGAATGCGGAGATGGCCATGAAAGCCATCGACACGATTTCCGGCAAGGTGTACGATGACGACCTTGCGCTGCAGATTTCCAGACAATCCCTGAAATATGCGGAACTTTACAATGAGGCGTCCAAGCAGCTGATGGCGGGGAAGGCTGAGCGCTACCAAAGCAGCGCCCTGACGGATGCCATGCTCAAGACCGCCATCCATTACAACACCATGCTGAACACCAGCACCGGCCATATCGCCGAGATGATGATCAAGGGGAGCAATAACGGCATCCTGGAGATGGAGAAGGTGCTCAAGCACAATGAAAAGGCCGGTGAGCGCTCCACGGCCCTGGCGCAGCAGCTGATCGACCTGGAGGAGAAGAACATCAAGCGCCTGAAAGACTACCTGTGAAGCGCGGATTGTGCATATTGATTAAAAAATCCACCAAAACTTTTTCGATTTAGTGAATTAAAGTGTTGTGGATTTAAAAACCACAGGTTATAATGGTAACGGGATAATTGTGCCGGAAAGGCATAGGAGGAGTCCTATGCTTTTTCTGATTCATGCGTTTCTGTACATATCGTATTCGTACATACTAAAATGAAGGAGGAAATGGTAATGTCATATGTTGATGAGGTATTTGATTTGGTGGTATCCAAGAATCCTGCCCAGCCAGAGTTCCATCAGGCGGTGAAGGAAGTCCTGGAATCTCTCCGGGTGGTGATCGAGGCCAACGAGGAGAAGTACCGCAAGGACGCGCTGCTGGAGAGGCTGGTGACCCCGGAAAGACAGCTCCTGTTCCGCGTGCCCTGGGTGGATGACAAGGGCCAGGTGCAGGTGAACAACGGATTCCGCGTGCAGTTCAACTCTGCCATCGGGCCTTACAAGGGAGGGCTGCGCCTGCATCCCAGCGTGAACTTAGGCATCATTAAGTTCCTGGGCTTTGAGCAGATCTTCAAGAACTCCCTCACAGGGCTGCCCATCGGCGGCGGCAAGGGCGGTGCCGACTTCGACCCCAAGGGCAAGTCCGACAGGGAAGTGATGGCCTTCTGCCAGAGCTTTATCAATGAGCTGCACAAATATATCGGGGCTGACACAGATGTGCCCGCAGGGGACATCGGCACAGGCGCAAGGGAGATTGGCTATATGTACGGCCAGTACAAGAGGCTGACCGGGCTCTATGAGGGCGTCCTCACGGGCAAGGGCCTCACCTACGGCGGTTCGCTGGCCAGGACGGAGGCCACCGGCTATGGCCTGCTGTACCTGACTGAGGAGATGCTGAAGTGCAACGGCAAGGACATCGCCGGCAAGACCATTGCGGTATCGGGTGCCGGAAACGTGGCCATCTACGCAATCCAGAAGGCCCAGCAGCTGGGCGCAAAGCCTGTGACCTGCTCCGACTCTACCGGATGGATCGAAGACCCGGAGGGAATCGATGTAGCGCTCCTGAAGGAAGTGAAGGAAGTGAAGCGCGCAAGGCTCACCGAGTATGCGGCGGCAAGGCCCAGCGCCAAGTACCATGAGTGTGCTGCAGGCAGCAATGTGTGGACAGTGAAGTGCGACATCGCTCTCCCCTGCGCTACCCAGAACGAGCTGAACCTGGAGGATGCCAAGACTTTGGTGGCCAACGGGTGCTTTGCTGTGGCAGAGGGCGCGAACATGCCTACCACCATGGAGGCCACAGAGTATTTCCAGGAGAAGGGCGTCCTGTTCTGCCCCGGAAAGGCATCCAACGCCGGCGGCGTGGCCACCTCCGCTCTGGAGATGAGCCAGAACAGCGAGCGCCTCAGCTGGACTTTCGAGGAAGTGGACTCCAAGCTGCAGGGCATCATGGTGAACATCTTCCACAGCCTTGACGATGCGGCCAGGAAGTACGGCATGGAAGGCAACTATGTGGCAGGGGCCAACATCGCAGGTTTCCTGAAAGTGGCGGAGGCCATGACCGCCCAGGGAATCGTCTAGCAGTAGAATACCCCTGTACGGCTTTTCGGCTGTACAGGGGTGTTATATTCAGCTCTTTATTTGGGCGCATTGACGGCGTTCAGAATCCGGTTCATGTCGGCGATCAAATCCTTGGAATAGGTCTCAGCTTCCCGGTAGATCTGCTCTGCCTCCGTGTATCTGCCATTGTTCAGCGCGTTGATGACAGAAGCGCCGTATTTATGGAACTTCTGGTGCTTGGGCCCCAGTCCCTCCCAGATGGGCCGGATGTCGGGGATGTCCGGCGTGATGGCGTAATAGAAGTGTCCGAAGCCGCACTTGGAGGAATCCAGCTGCAGGGGCATGACCTTCTGGGCGAAGACCATTTTCTTCAGGTTGCCCAGCCAAGTATTGTGGGAGGTGATGGCGGAACGCATGTACTGGGCGAATTCCTCGTTCTCCAGATGGTAGAAGGCGTCTTTCGACATGCTGCCCATCTGGCGGACGGTCTCGTCCAATGTCTTCTCGATGTCCACCACCGGCTCCGTGGCTTTCCGCAGATCTTCTCCTACCGTGCGCATGAAGTCCGAGCTCTCCCGCAGCTGGCTCTGCATCTCCGTCATGGAGCTGCTGATTTCCTGGCTGACAGCGGCCAGGGAGCTGACGGAATCGTTGATCTGGGACACATGGGCCTGGCTCTCGTCGTTCAGGGCCCACACGTTCTTGATCTTGTCGGACATGGAGGTCAGGGAATTGATGGTGCCGTTGGCGCTCTCGATGCTTTTCTGAGAGGCGGCCTTCATGCTCTTCACGAAATCCTCCATGCCGGAGGTGAGCTTCTGGGTCTCCTCCGAGAGCTCCCTGATCTCATTGGCCACCACGGAGAAGCCCTTTCCGGCCTCGCCGGCCCTGGCGGCTTCCACGGAGGCGTTCAGCGCCAGCAGATTGGTCTGCATGGAGATGTTGTCGATGCCGGAGATGATGCTGCTGATATGGTTGATGATGTTGAACAGTTCATCCATATTGCTCTGCATTTCCTTGGAGGCCTCGATGGTCTGCTCGGAGAGTTCCTTAATCGTGGTCAGTTCCTGCTGGCCGGTTTCGATTTTCTGATAGACTTCGTCTGTCTGACCGGATACGTCCACGATCGTGTTGGCCAGCTCCTCGTGTTGGCTGCTGGCCTGCCCCATGGTATTGCCGAAGATGGTCTCCGTGGCGCTGATCACTTGCTGGGAGATGTCGAGTATCTTGTCTGTCTGGTATTGCATCGTGAGGTCGAGAGAGCTGATCTGCATCACCGCGTTGATGTTCTTCTCAAACAGTTCGGCGAACTGCTTCCTTCCGCTGGACAATCGCTCATAAATGCCGTTCAGTTCCGGCTCTGCAGAGTAGTCGGCTGCTTTCAGCTTGGAGACAGCCTGCATGAGGACTTTCTTTTTCTTTCCAATGGCCATATATGGTTACCTTCTTTCCTTAATAAAATAATTCACCTCCTTTTAGTATACAGTAGTTTGCAATTTTTGCAAACTGTTTTTAAGAATTTTCCCTGGGGATATTTGGCGGATGCCCGAGGATGAAAGATTTATTTGACAGCGGGGGGCGCTATGGTTAAAATGGTAATGGCAGAAATGATTTTTTGGAAAGATATGGGGCATCGGAATGGCGACGAAAAAATATTACGCAGTAAAAAAAGGAAAGAAGACCGGCATATTCAAAACCTGGGAGGAGTGCAGGGCATCCGTGGACGGCTGCCCCGGCGCGGAGTACAAGGGTTTCGGGCAGCTTGCGGAGGCGGAGGCGTATCTGGGCGCTGCCCTTTCCGGGGAAAGCCCTCAGAGGGGAGGAGAAGGCTCTGTTTCCGTAGACGGATTTCGGGGCGCCGGAAAAGAGGCTGTTCCCGGGAGCAGAGCCAGGGGCCCGGCGGAAGGCTCTGTGTCCGGAAGGGGAGCGCGGCGCGGAGCGGAAGCGATGGAACAAGCGCCGTTGGAGACGCCGGAGGCCGGGACATTGCTGGCATATGTGGACGGCAGCTATGACGACACTTTGAAAAGGTACTCCTTCGGCTGTGTCTTTCTCCTTCCGGACGGCCGGATCTGCACGGAGTACGGCAATGGGGACAATGCGCAGTCCCTGCGGCACCGCAACGTGACGGGGGAGATGCTGGGGGCCATGTACGCCGTGAAGACGGCCATGCTGAGCGGCTTTTCCATAGTGGAAATCCATTACGACTACGAAGGCATCGAGAAGTGGGTCACCGGCGCATGGCGGTCCAAGACGGAGCTGACCCGGAAATATGCCATGTCCATGCGGGAATGGGGAAAAAGCATCACGATCCGCTTCACGAAGGTGGTGGCCCATACGAATGTGTATTATAATGAAATGGCAGACAAAATGGCGAAGACCGGCCTGCGGGAAGGAAATGGCATCCCGAAGCTGCGCAGCCTGCAGGAAGAGGGGGCATGAGCGGCGCAAGGACGGCATAAGAGGGGCATATGATGGAACAAATGAGATTGAATAAATACCTGGCCCACTGCGGCGTCTGTTCCAGAAGGGACGCGGACAGGCTGATCGAAAAGGGGGAGGTGCTGGTGAACGGGCGGCAGGCGCAGGCGGGCATGACCGTGGACGATGGGGACGAGATCCTGGTGTCCGGCAGGCCGGTCCGGGGCGTGCAGGAGCCCGTGGTGCTGGCGTTCTATAAGCCCTTTGGGGTAGTTTGCACGGAAAAGGACGTCCATGCGGAGTCGATCGTATCCGACCTGGTGGACTATCCCGTCCGAGTCACCTATGCGGGACGCCTGGACAAGGACTCCGAGGGGCTGCTGCTGCTGTCCAATGACGGCGACCTGATTCAGGCCATGATGAAAGGGGCGAACTGCCATGAGAAGGAGTACGTGGTGCGGGTGAACCGGGAGATAACGCCGGATTTCCTGGAGAAAATGTCTGGGGGCGTGTATCTGGAGGAGTTGGACATTACCACCAGGAAGTGCCAGGTGGAGCAGATGGGAAGGTTCGTGTTCCGCATGGTGCTGACCCAGGGCGTGAACCGCCAGATCAAGCGGATGTGCATCGCCTGCGGTTGCCGGGTGCGGGAGCTGAAGCGTGTCCGTGTGATGCATGTGACCCTGGGCGGCCTGAAGCCCGGAGAATACCGCGAACTGGATCGGGAGGACATGGAGAGGCTTTACCGGGACTGCGGTCTGGCGGCCCCTGCGGGCGCTGACGGCCTGTCATAAGGGGCCCGGCAAAGCGGAAGAATGAAAATGATAAAAAGGTGGTTAGGAGCATATGGTGCAGTCTGAAAAAAAAGAACGTATCAAATATCTGGTGGCGACTCTGAACGAAGCTTCCAGAGCGTATTATGCCGAAGACAGGGAAGTCATGAGCAACAGGGAGTACGATGCCCTCTATGACGAGCTGCAGGCCCTGGAGAGGGAGACGGGAATCGTGCTGGCCCAGAGTCCTACGGTGAGCGTGGGCTATGAGGCGGTGGACGATCTGCCGAAGGAGCGGCATGAGAGCCCCATGCTTTCCCTGGACAAGACCAAGAGCAGGGAGGCGCTGCGGGACTGGCTCCAGGGACATCCGGCGGTCCTGAGCTGGAAGCTGGACGGCCTGACGATCGTCCTGACCTATCGCGGCGGAAAGCTGGAGAAGGCGGTCACCAGAGGGAACGGCGAGATTGGGGAGGTCATCACCAACAATGCAAAGACGTTCGTGAACCTGCCCCTTGAGATTCCCTTCAAGGGAGAGCTGGTCCTACGGGGCGAGGCGGTTATCAGCTACTCTGACTTTGAGAAGATAAATGCCGGGATAGAGGACGTGGACGCGAAGTACAAGAATCCCAGGAACCTCTGCAGCGGCTCCGTGCGACAGCTGAACAACGAGATTACGGCCCGGCGGAATGTGAGGTTCTATGCGTTTACTCTGGTGAGCGCCGAAGCGGGGGAAGCTGGCGGCCCGGGCGGTTTGATGACGGAGCAGTTCCGTTTCCTGGAGGAGCAGGGCTTCGAGGTGGTGGAACATTATCTGGTGACAGAGGAAAGCATCCCGGATACCGTCGAACTGTTCGAGAAGAAGATAGAAGACTACGACATCCCCTCGGACGGGCTGGTCCTGACCTATGATGACATCGCGTACGGGCAGTCCCTGGGGCGGACGGCGAAATTCCCCAGGCATTCCATCGCTTTCAAATGGGCGGATGAACTGCGGGAGACCATATTGAAAGAGATGGAATGGAGCCCCAGCCGGACCGGCCTGATCAATCCGGTGGCGATCTTCGAGCCTGTGGAACTGGAGGGGACCACGGTCAGCCGCGCCTCCGTCCACAATATCAGCATCCTGCGGGCGCTGCAGCTGGGAATCGGCGACCGTATCACGGTGTACAAAGCGAACATGATCATTCCCCAGATTGCGGAGAACCTTACGGTGAGGGACATGCTGGCCAAAAGCCGGTCAGAAGCTGCCGGGGAAGCGGAGCTGCCCGCAGATGGCGGCACTGCGGGAATCCGCGGCCACAGTCTGGTGATGATACCGGACATATGCCCGGTATGCGGCGGAAAGACGGAAATCCGACAGGTAAATGACGTCCAATCGCTCTACTGCACCAATGAAAAATGCGCAGCAAAGCAGATTAAGGCCTTCACCCTCTTTGTCAGCCGCGATGCCATGAACATCGATGGCCTGTCAGAGGCCACGCTGGAAAAATTCATAGATTTGGGCTTCCTCCATGAATTCGCGGATCTGTTCCATCTGGACAGATACCGGGAGCAGATAGTGGAGATGGAGGGCTTTGGCGAGAAATCCTACCAGAATCTCACAGAGAGCATAGAGCGGGCGAAGCACACCACTCTGCCCAGGGTGATATATGGGCTGGGCATCGCCAATATCGGCGTCGCCAACGCGAAAATGCTCTGCCGTTTCTTTGACTACGATATAACGCGGATGCAGAAGGCGGACGTGGAGACTCTGAGCGCCATAGACGGCGTGGGGGAAGTGATTGCCACGGCCTTTGTGAACTATATGCAGAACGCAGACAATCTCCGGAGGATAGCGGACCTGACAGCGGAGCTGGAAATCGAGATTCCCAAGGTGGAGGAGGGGAGTCAGACATTGTCCGGCTTGAGCTTCGTCATCACCGGTTCTCTGAGCAAGTTCGCCAGCCGGAATGACTTAAAGGAAGAGATTGAGAAAAGGGGAGGGAAAGTGACAGGTAGCGTCACCGGCAAGACCACCTGCCTGATCAACAACGACGTGACTTCCGCTTCCTCTAAAAACAAGAAAGCCAGGGACTTAGGGATTCCTGTCCTGTCGGAAGAGGATTTTCTGGAGCGCTACGAGATAGCCGGAGAAAAGGGCTGACCGGCGCGGCCAGGTGTGTCCTTGCCGGAAGACCTGGCCGGGGCACGGGAACAGAGAGGATAGAATCGAGAGAAAGGCTGTCAGCAGGCGGCGAGGAGGAGAGGAAATGCCAATCAAGACGCAAAGCGATTTACCGGCAAAAGAGATATTGATAAACGAAAATATATTTGTCATGGACGAGTCCCGGGCCATGCATCAGGACATCCGTCCCCTGGAAGTGCTGATACTGAACAACATGCCCGTCAAGCAGGACACGGAGCTGCAGATTCTGCGGGCCCTGTCCAACACGCCGCTGCAGGTGGACGTAACTTTCCTGAACGTGAAGAGCCATGTGTCCCTGAACACGTCGGCCAGCCATCTGAACAAATTCTATACGACGCTGGACGAAATCCGGGACAAGGACTACGATGGCATGATAGTGACAGGGGCACCGGTGGAGGAGCTTCCCTTTGAGGAGGTGGACTACTGGCAGGAAATCTGCGAGATCTTCGACTGGGCGCAGACACATGTGACTTCCACGCTCCATATCTGCTGGGCGGCCCAGGCGGGCTTCTACCATTATTACGGAATCGATAAGAAGCTGCTTCCCCAGAAGCTGTTCGGCGTATATGAGCATAAGGTGGAAAACCGGAAGATCCCGCTGGTAAGGGGGTTCGATGATGTTTTCCTGGCCCCCCAGAGCCGCCACACAGCTACGCCTTCGGAGGCAATCCATGCCTGCAGGGAGCTGACCATACTGGCGGAATCCCCGGTGGCCGGCGTGTACCTTGCCATGGCCGAGGAGGGGAAGAAGATATTCGTCACCGGGCATCCGGAGTACGATCGATATTCCCTGAACAATGAGTACTACCGGGATCTGAACAAGGGGCTGCCTATCCAGGTACCGTACAATTATTATCCAAATGACGACCCAAAGGAGAGGCCGCTCCTCCAGTGGCGCTCCCACAGCAACAACCTCTACAGCAACTGGCTCAATTACTACGTCTATCAGGTCACTCCCTACGAGCTGGGGAAAGAGGAGAAAAGGCAGTAGACATGCGGATTTGCGCTATTGCGGTTTGAGGCGGAGGTCGATGAAATCCCCCGTTTTGTGCCAGGATTTCATGTGAAAATGGGGTACAGAATGGGGTACAGGGAAATGCTGTGGGGTACGGCTGATTGGATTATGCTGGCCTGATCTGTCCGATATTCATGGGGCTGTAGAAAAGGCTGTGTACCAGCTAAGATGGCCTGAGAAAAGACCGTAACCAAGAAGCATTAACTTCATAAGACAGATAGAATGTGGGGCATCCAAAGCCATGCTGGGCGCTCCCCATTCTGCTTTAGGAGGGCCCGCCAGAAAGGTCCCCCTTTTTTGCTGCAAAAAATTTATGCCAAGGAGGGCGCACGGGATGATGATGCTGGGAAAAACGGATGATTCAGCGGGGGCTGGAAGAAGGGAGCTAAATAATTGATGTGCCACTATATGATAAATTATGGTAGGAAAGGAAAAACCATGAATCTGAATTACCATCAAAATCCTGAAACTTTGCACGAAGGCTGTGAATTTCCCAGAGCTTATTTCGTCCCCTATCATTCGGAAGATTGAACCCTATGTGTTCCCACAGGAAAATTCCTCCCGCTATGACACAGACTGGGTGCAGGTGTCCATGCCGGGCGGGCAGGGGCTGTTCTTCACGTCGGAGAACCGTTTTTCCTTTAACGCCCAGCATTATTCCGCTGAGGCTCCAACTTCTGCGGCCCTGCTCTGGCAGAGGAGTACCAATTGAAGGAAAGGGCATTTGACTTTACCTTTAGGAATTGTCGGAAAATAACTGATGCAACTTGTTTAGGAGAAAGCCCAGAAATACAACGAAAACGGCTATAAACTCGCATCAGTTATTTGTAGACAATTCCTTACGCTGAAACTTGTCCGTACTTCCGCCCATACACCTTTTGAACTCTGCGGTGCGCTCCGTCTGAAGAGTTGATCTGCCGCAGCAGCGTTTCGGAAACAGTTTGGGTTGGTTATCGAAAAACTTCTTTTTTTGTACCGGAAAGTATGATACAATCCATTTATCATGAAATGAAGGAGGGGGATGGCAAATGAACCCGTATTATCTTGCGATTGACATCGGAGCATCCAGCGGACGCCACATCCTGGCACATCTGGAGGACGGTAAGATGGTGCTGGAAGAGGTGCACCGTTTTCCCAACGGGATGGTGGAGAAGGACGGCGAGAACAGCTGGGATGTGGACGAGCTGTTTGCACAGATTAAGCTGGGCATGAAGAAATGCGCGCAGCTGGGCAAGATTCCCGTCAGCGTAGGCGTGGACACCTGGGGCGTGGACTTCGTGCTGTTGGACGGGAACGGTGAGCGCATCGGCAATGCGGTGGCTTACAGGGACGGACGCACGAAGGGGATGGACGAAGAGGTATACAAGATTATTTCCGAGAGGGATCTGTATGCCCGCACCGGCATCCAGAAAGCAATCTTCAACACGATTTATCAGCTGATGGCCCTGAAGGTGAGGAAGCCGGAGCAGCTTGCAAAGGCGGAGGTTATGCTGCTGATGCCGGATTATTTCCATTACATGCTTTCCGGCGTGGCGGCCACGGAGTACACCGAAGCCACTACCGGACAGATGGTGAGCCCAGAGACGAAAGACTGGGATATGGAGCTGATTGAGAAGCTGGGATATCCGAAGCGGATTTTTCAGAAAATGGTCACTCCGGGCACGGTGCTGGGCGAGCTGACTGCCGAAGTGCAGAAGGAAGTGGGATTTAACTGCAAGGTAGTGGAACCGGCCACCCATGACACCGGCTCCGCGGTCATTGCGGTGCCCACGGACAGCGATGACGCGCTGTACATCAGCTCGGGCACATGGTCGCTGATGGGGACCGAGATTCTCAAGGCGGACTGTTCCCCGGAGAGCATGGCCAACAACCTGACCAACGAGGGCGGATATGACTATCGTTTCCGCTATCTGAAGAACATCATGGGCCTGTGGATGATTCAGTCCGTGAAGAAAGAAATCGGCGGGGACCTGGGGTATGGCGAAATCTGTGAGATGGCTTCCAGATGTGCCATTCCTTCCATCGTGGACTGCAATGACGACCGTTTCCTGGCGCCGGCCAACATGACGGAGGAAGTGCGGAGCGCCTGCCGGGAATCCGGGCAGCAGGTGCCGGAGGGGCTTGCGGAGGTGGCGTCCGTCATCTACAACAGCCTGGCCCAGTGCTATGCCCAGACCATAAAGCAGCTGGAGAGCATGACCGGGAAGAAGTACGACCGCATCCATATCGTGGGCGGCGGCTCCAACGCGGAGTATCTGAACCGGCTCACCGCGAAGGCTACGGGCATCCCTGTGTACGCAGGGCCTACGGAGGCCACCGCCATCGGAAATGTGGCGGCCCAGATGATGACGGCAGGGGAATTGGCCGGGCTGAAGGCAGCCAGGGCCTGTGTGTTCGACTCTTTCCCCATCACGCAGTACCAGCCATAGGGGAAGGTCCTGGAATGCCGTGGGAGAACATAGACGGAAACATGGACGGTAAACAACATAATAATAGATGAAAAACAGAATGCTGCCCTTGGGACGGACGGGGACCGGGGCAGAAAGCTTGAGGACAGACGTTTCATGGGCTGAAATCCATGGAGACCCAGGAAAGGATGGAGAAATGACAGCAAAGGAAAGATTTGAATCCGCAAAAGAGATATACGCATCCTACGGCGTGGACGTAGAGGAGGCGATGGGGAAGTGCATGGAGGCTCCCGTGGCGCTCCACTGCTGGCAGGGCGATGACGTCACCGGTTTCGACCATGACGGCCCCCTGACCGGAGGCATCCAGACCACCGGCGACTATCCGGGGAAGGCCAGGACGCCGGAACAGCTGATGCAGGACATGGACAAGGCCCTGAGCCTGATGCCCGGCAAGAAGAAGCTGAACCTCCATGCCAGTTACGCGATCTTTGAGCCCGGCGAGTTCGTGGACCGGGACAAGATTGAGCCGAAGCACTTTGCGAAGTGGGTGGAGTTCGCCAGGGAGAGGGGCATGGGCATTGACTTCAACCCCACTTTCTTCTCCCATGACAAGGTCAAGGACGGCCTGACCCTGTCCAGCCCGGACGAGGAGACCAGGAAGTTCTGGATTGACCATGGCAGGGCATGCATCCGCATCTCCCAGTATTTTGCGGAGGAGACAGGCGTTCCCTGTGTCATGAACATCTGGACAGGCGATGGCTACAAGGACATCCCGGCGGACCGCATGGGGCCCAGGGCCAGGTACAGGGACGCCATCGAGCAGATTCTGGCCGAGCCTTTTGACAAGAACAAGGTGAAGCCCTGTGTGGAATCCAAGGTGTTCGGCATCGGCGTGGAGGCCTACACGGTGGGAAGCGCGGAGTTCACCCTGAGCTTTGCCGCCACCCATGAGGGCTGCCTGCCGCTGATGGATAACGGACATTACCATCCCACAGAGGTGGTGTCCGACAAGATTCCCGCCCTGCTGTGCTTCTATCCGGAGATTGCCCTGCACATCACAAGGCCGATCCGTTGGGACAGCGACCATGTGGTGCTCTTTGACGATGAGACGAAAGAGATGGCGAAGGAAATCGTCAGATGCGGCGCACTGGACAGGGTGTACATGGCTCTGGATTACTTTGATGCCAGCATCAACCGCGTCTCCGCCTGGGCCATGGGCTTCCGCAGCTGGCAGAAGGCTCTGCTTTCCGCCATGTGCACGCCCCATGGGGAATTGAAGAAACTCCAGGACGAGAACCGGATGACGGAACTGATGGTAATGCAGGAAGCAGTGAAGACCTTGCCCTTCGGCGACGTGTGGAACGAGTACTGCAAGCGCTGCGGCGTGGTATCGGACAAGGATTTCTACGGCGAAGTGAAGAAGTATGAGGATGGGGTGCAGCTGAAGAGATAGCGGCTCCATGGCAGGTTAGTGGGATAGAGGCTGCCGCGTCAGGCGGGCCGGTTCTTTCGGAACAGCAAAAGGAGGGAAAGGATCGGCAGGCCTGAAAGCGGCAGTTTTTTGGTGGGTTTTATTGGCTGGGAGAGGAAGCGGAGGTAAACAAGCTTTGGACCGGATGAAAAAGTACAGCCCGAAACGGTTTGGGATGATGATGATGGGGAACCTGCTGATTGGCACGGGGGTGGCATTCTACCGCATGAGCGGCTTTGGGGTGGATGCCTTTTCCTGTATGAATCTGGGCATCAGCAGTTTTCTGGGGATGTCTTTTGGAAACTGGCAGCTGATGGTAAACACAATGATGTTGATTGTTGTATGGTTTACCAAAAGGGACTGTATCGGTCCCGGGACGATCGTCAATATGGTGGGCGTGGGATATACGGCAGATTTTCTGCTGTGGCTCTGTGTGGAGCAGGCGGGCGTGCAGGTGACCATGCCGCTTCGGATTCTATGCCTGCTGACAGGGACGCTGTTCGCCGCGCTGGGGTGCGCGTTCTATATGGCGGCGGACATGGGGATAGCGCCTTATGACAGTACGCCGCTTATCATCACCAAGTACGCGGGGGAGAAGATCTCTTTCCGGGCGGCCAGGGTGATGGCTGACGTGACGGCCATCGTGATTGGGATTGTTTTCTGCCTCCTGGGGAGGGGCAATATCTGGACGATTGTAGGGCTGGGCACCATCCTCAACGCCTGCTGCAGCGGGCCGCTGATTCAATTTTTCCGCGGCAGGATTGAACAGAAGGGATTTGGCCTTGCAATGGAAAAGGAACGGCAATGATTCCGCGAAGGCAGCTTTGGATGCTCCTTTATTCTGGCATGGCGACAGGGCTTCATTTTGACCCTGTCGCTGTCATTCCTGAATTCTGTATAGCAATGGGCCGGATGGGCATATCAGGCGTGCTGCTTCTGCTGATAGATTGCCGTAAGCGAATCCTGGAGAACCTGTGAAAAATTGATGTGGTTCTTTTCTGCGAAAGTATTGAGCCATGCAGGGATGGTGAGGTTTTTCCTGACAGCCTTTTCGCCATATTTTTCCGCATAGGAATCCATGTCCAGGACGAGCATGCTGACAAAGCCGCCAGGCTCCGGGGTTATGCTTTCCAGCGGGCTGGCCGGAGGGGCAGGCTTTCCGTCCTCCAGTTCATCCAGGACCCAGCCGGAGGCGGCATCCATGCCCATGACCATTGCTTCTGCCAAAGTATCGCCGCCGCTTACGCAGCCAGGGAGATCGGGAACTACAACAGCATAAGCGCCTTTCCTTTCCTCATCGGGATAGAAACAGGCCGGATAAGTCAATCTCATAAGAGAACCTCCTTTATTGTGTGCGTCACCGGGCTCTATAGCCCGGCCTGCTTAAGAATCTGCTTGACTATTTGCGGGGCAATGTCTCCGGGATGATTCGGAATCGTGACTTTGCCTGGTTTAGTGGGATGGATGTATTGATAGTGTGAACCTTTTGTTTTTTGAATTGCTATCCATCAGCTATGATTATCTTTTCTATTTCCCGGAATTTCGTGTATACCTCCTCATGATTTGATTATGCGCATAATGCGTATAAAAGTCAAGGGATTAAGAATTTTTTTCTTTCACATTGCAGGGGCACGGCAGCAGCCGTGTCCTTTTGCGTGGGGAGCTGCCCATGGCAGCAGGGCTGGAGGGAACCAAGCGGCACAGGGATGGGCGAAAGCGTTCTACAGGTCGAAGCGGTGGCTGAAGTGCAGGGACGCATACAGAAAAGACAGGATGCTGGCAGACGGCGGGCTGTGCGAGGAATGCCACGACAGGCCCGGATGCATCGTGCATCACAGGGAGCCGCTCACCCAGGAGACCATAACGAATCCTGAGATATCCCTGAACCATAGGAACCTGGAATATGTCTGCAAGGACTGCCATGACAGGTTCGAGGGCCATGGGATAGGCGGGGGCAGCAGGCCATTATGCAGGTTCGGCGGGGACGGCCAGCCGATATCGATGAGGGAGATGGACAGGTATGGAAGAAAGCATTGACAGCTGTGAAGGTATCCTGATCGGAAGAGAAGCCGTGACAGGCATTGGAGAAGGGGCCATCGTCATCCGGCTCGGACAGTGCTGCAGATGGGGAGCCGGGGCCGGATGTCCGATAAAGCCACTGTTTAAGCCGTTTCTCAAATTCCGTGACAAATTTCATGACAAATTTTCTCTTATGAGAGGAGGATGCCTTTAAACTGTTCAGAAATCTCCCTCTGCCTGTTTTTGTTCTTGTCCTCCATGGAATGCCGGTATACGCTCTTCATGACGTAATCCGTCTCCCATCCGCCCATCCGCATGATGTCCGCCTCCGGCACGTTCATGGCGCTCATTTTCGATGCGAAGTAATGCCGCAGCTTATGGATGGAGAACTGCGGAATCCCCAATGCCCGTTCTGTCCTCTTCAGATAATTCGTGATGCAGTTCGGGTATCCTTTGTAGATGTATCCCCTGTCCCTTATCTTGTCCGCAATCTCCATGGGTATGACGACTTCTCGGGTGCTGGATGTTGTCTTGGTGGACTTGATTAGGAATTGTCGGAAAATAACTGATGCAACTTGTTTAGGAGAAAGCCCAGAAATACAACGAAAACGGCTATAAACTTGCATCAGTTATTTGTAGACAATTCCTTACCCACTCCCTGTTCTCATCCGGCACCATGGCCTTGCTGATGCTCACTATATCCCCATTGATATCTTCCAGGGTCAATGCACATATCTCTGACCGGCGCAGGCCATAACAGGCAAGCAGTATAGGGATTTCATATTCCGTGTCCTTGGCATGCTCCAGGATCATCCTGACATCCTCATCAGATGGGATATACGGCTCCTTTTTGACCTTTTGCGGAAGAGTGGTAGTAAGGAAATGCCTCCAAATAACCTACGCAAGCCTATTGCAAAATTTACAGATTTTATCAGGTTTACTCTAAACAAAATGCGTAGATTATTTTCCGGCAGTTCCTAAGTTTAAGGTTCGGCGAAAAAATGCCCAGAACGGCCGAAATGAGGCTGTGGTGGTTTCGCACAGTCTTCGGGCTGCACTTCTTGGCAATCAGGTTGATTTCCTCCTGCACATCAAGGGCAGTCATGTCACTGACCCGCTTATCCAGAAACTTCTTGGGGGTCTGTCGGATAATCGTATTATATCCCATTATGGTGCTTGGAGACAACACATTTCTTTTAGATTCTATGTACTTTTCGTAGGCCACCTTAAAAGTCATGATTTCGTGCTTTTGCTGCACCCTTTCCAACTCTTTGGCCATTGCTACCATGGCTTCCTTCTGCGTAGGCTTTCCGTCAAAGGTAACTGTGTACATCTGGCCCTGGTACATCTTCCGGATGCGGTAGGAGCCGGAAGGCAGCTTCTCAATCTTCATGGTATCATCCTCCTTTTTGCGTATAAAAATAACAGCCAGCGATTTTTCTTTTGAAAGAAGAGAAGGGGCTACCCCGATTTCATGTGAAGATCGGGGTAGCTGATAGGTGTTAAGCCTGTATTTTGGAGAGAAGAGCTTCTTGTAATGCTTGGGAGAAGTTGATTCCCATAGAAATGGCACGGTCATTCAGCCATGACGGTATGGTCAATGTCTTTTTTACTGCCTTTGTGTCCTTATACTGGTTAATGTCGCACGATACAAGGGAGGAAAATCCGTCAGCCGCGTGAATGGCAGAAATATCGGAGGGAGAAGCGATATTATCTCCATGTTCTAACAATGACAAAAGATATCCGGTAAGTGCTTCTTGTGCCATTTCCATAGCTTCCGGAATGGTGGAACCGTAGGTGTTGCAGCCTTTCAAATCTGGAAATTCCACCCAGTAGGATTCATCTTCCTTGTGGAAGATAGCGGGATATACAAATAACATAACAAAACCTCCTTTTGATTTTTTGAAAGGCGGAGCTATTTCAGCCCCGCATCTTTCAAAATTTGATGTAGCAGACCGGTAGGAACATCTTTACCATGCACGGGAACCGAAACGGTCATACCCTCTTTTCTGAAAATATGGTGGCTTCCGTTGATTCTGTCAAGTTGCCAGCCGTTTTTCTTTAAGAGTTTAATAAGATCCCTGTCTTTCATGTTCCACCTCCTTACAAAAACAGCATAACACGTATAGCACGTATAGTCAATAGGGAATTTGAACTTAATAGAAAAAATACAGGTACGGTGATGTACCTGCATCATTTTTCAGATGGGTTCTAAATTTCGGAAATAAAAGTTCTTTTTACACTTTCTAAAGAATTAGCGAAAGCCAATAATGCGGTTATTTCATCATCGGGCATTTTTTGAACTTTTTTAAGAAATTCAACCTTAGCGGCTGAGAATGATGGAGAAGCTTCTTTTTTGCCCGCCCCTGTAATAACCCATTGAGAAGAATAACCATAAGTTTCTTCTATCAGTTTGGCTAGAGTATCTGAGATATTTAGTTTTTTACCATTTGCTAATAGATTGATATAGTTTGCGCTTACACCTAGAGTTTCTGCAAATTCCACTTGTTTAATATTGCGTTCAGATAATATCGTTTTTATTCGTTCACCCAATGTCATGTGACTTTCACCTCGATTCTAGGACAAAGCATAACATAAAAAATTGAACTAAGTCAAATAAAAATATATTTGACATATTATTAAGTTAGATATACTTTGACTAAGTCAAGGAGGGCGAGGATGGAAAAGGAAATATTATATGAAGGGCCGGACATCTCCTATCACAATTGGAACGTGGACATCAAGCGCGTCCGGGATGCCGGGTGCAGGCGTGTAGGCATCCGGGCCGGGTACGGGAAGAACAACGTCGACCAGAAGTATGTGGTGAACGCCCTGGCCTGCTACAACCTGGGAGTGGCCGTGCTTCTGTACTGGTTCTCCTATGCCTGCAATGTGGCCATGGCGGCTGCAGAGGCCGGATATGCCATCGCACAGGCGGCGAAGTACTGGAAGAGATGTCCTATCGCGTTCGACTTTGAGTACGATTCCGTCAACTATGCCAGGAAGAACGGGGTGGTCATCACGAAGGCTCTGGCTACGGACATGGCCATCGGGTTTCTGCAGCGTGTGGAGGAGGCCGGTTATGTCCCAGTGATTTATACAAATAGGGACTATCTCCGGAACTATTTCGACATGGACAGGATTGCTGCGGCACTCGGTACCGTATATGTCTGGTATGCCCGGTACACGTCTGCGCTCCCGGAGGGAGAGAAGGCCATCGCCGATGTCTGGCAGTACAGCTCCACCGGCCGGCTGGCAGGCGTGACCGGCAACGTGGACATGAACAAGTTCTATACGGATTTTGATGGAAGCATCATCCAGGCGGAGCGGGAAGACAGGTGCAATCTCAACATCAAGTCCTTCCAGGCAGCGGCCAATGCGGACGGGTACCGGGACGCTGATGGCAAGCCGCTGGCGGAGGATGGCATTGATGGCCCGAAGACCCAGTACGTCCGGAGGCAGATTGCCCTACAGGCAAAAAAGTCCGGGGCAGATATGTAGCAGGCTCCACCGGGGCGGCCGTGGGATGGTGGCAGACACGCTGCAATGAGATCCTGGGCCACAGCCAGGCAGTGGATAAGAGGTACGGCCCGACATCCCGGACGGAGACCATGGCCGTGCAGCGCAAGCTGAGCCTGAAGGTCGATGGTATTGCTGGGTACAACAGCATCCAGGCAGCATTCTATAATTAGCAAAAGGGCGGCAGGGTCATCCTGCCGCCTGTACCTTTGGGTAGATTTTTCGTGACAAATTTCATGACAAAAAATTGTATTTGCATGACAAATTTCACATTTGAGACCCCAATAATTTTAGGTAGCTAAAAAGCCGCAAACCCTTGAATTTACTGGAAAATCCTTGGATTTGCGGCTCTAAATAAAAATGGAAGCAAAGGGGCTCGAACCCTTGGCCTCCCGCTAGTCAGGCGAGCGCTCATCCCAGCTGAGCTATGCTTCCATGCCACTACTATAACACACACGGACGAAAAATGGAAGAGGGAAATTTGATTTTTTTATAAAAGTCGTCGTGACCTACTACAGACCGGGGCTCCATCCTGCGCTGCCGGGGAAAGGACACGGTAATCTGGACGCCGGATTCTCTGAAAGAGAAGTTCGGCATCGTGCCCGCACAGTACGCGGACTTTAAGTCGCTGACAGGCGACAAGGCGGATCATATCAAAGGAGCGGAGGGAATCGGCCCCAAGTGATCATGGCCGCAGCTGTCTTTTTTTCTGGTTCCAAGCCACGCGGCCGTCAGCTCTATATCCGGGTTGGCAATCGTGCTGTCGAACCTGGTGCCGTTGTCGGTGTCAGCCATCACCATGATATTGAACGTTGTACTGCTGATTGTGGGCTTTCTGCTGTGCGGTCATGAATTTGGATACAAAACGGTATATACCTCTGTTCTGTTGCCGGTATTCCTGGGGGTGTTCGAGCTTCTGCTGCCGGATAACGGATTCCTTACCGGGGACGCGACCCTGGATGTGGCCTGCTATATCTTTGTAGTGAGCATCGGGCTGAGCATTCTGTTCAATAGGAACGCCTCCTCGGGAGGGCTGGACATTGTGGCAAAGATCATGAACAGATACCTGCACATGGATCTCGGCCGGGCTATGAGCCTCAGCGGCATGCTGGTAGCCCTGAGCTCGGCGCTGGTCTATGACAAGAAGACGGTGGTATTGAGCGTCCTCGGAACATATCTGAACGGTATGGTGCTGGCTCATTTCATCTTTGGGCAGAACAGGAAGAGAAGAGTCTGCATCATATCCCGGGATAAGGAGGAGCAGATCCGCGACTGGATTGTCCATACCCTGAAAAGCGGCGCGACCATCTATCAGGCGCAAGGGGCATATGACGGTACGGTTCGGAATGAAATCATCACGATTGTGGATAAAAACGAATACCAGAAGCTGATGCAGTACATCACCCGGGAGGACCCTGACGCATTCATCACAGTGTATAATGTCAGCGATATGAGGTATATCCCAAAGAGCAAGCCGGATGGGACAAAGTGACAAGTCTTTTCCGGCCTGCGGCCAGAAGCACAGGAACATACGGCGAATATACACGTTTCACAATCATGATAGTCTCCTCCCGTTCTCCGGCCTCAGCCGCAATAAGCCTGTATGGCTTCTTTCACAAATACCGCTGTGCCCTCACCCGCGGACGCGTTGATATTTTTTGTAAACTCCCCGCCGCTGGCATGCATGTTTCCCAGTTCGCTTTGCGCCGGACACATGCAGCGCAAAGGCTATCAGGTTCTCCAAATGGTCTTTTTTTAGCTTCAGCAGCGTTATCTGCTGGTCCAATGCTTTGTTCCTGTCATAATTCGGACTTTCCATGATTTTCCTGATGTCTTTCAGCGGGAGTTCCAATTCCCGGAACAGCAGAATCTGCTGTAGCCGCTCCAAATCCGTATCTGCAGATAATCTGTACCCGGCATCGCTGTATTTTGACGGATGCAGAAGCCCGATTTTGTCATAATACTGGAGTGTGCGGACACTCACGCCAGCAAGCTTGCTCACCTCGTGTACTGTCATCATTTGGATTTCCTCCCTTGGGAATAGTATAAACTATGACGTTGCGTAATAGCCAATAGGTTTTTTGATATCTTATTCATTTGCAGAGAAAAGCCTGTCGCCTGTCACGATAAGGAAACGGCATGATGTGAGATATTTGGTATGCGTCTATACGCTGCATAAATCTTTATGGAAATCAGCCATTGGATATGGTATGCTGATTCAGTAGGAAACACTGCTGTGGCGGTCACTGTTCAAGGAGGAAACTGTGTATACTTTTTATTCATTTGACAATACAATATCTGATATGGATATGATAATATAGAAAGAAAGCTGGAATTCTGATGGAGGTAATAAAGAATGAGATTTACATACTGTCCGCATTGCGGAACAAAACTAATAAGCAAAGAAATTGGTGATGAGGGGATGATTCCTTTTTGCGAAAAATGCAATATTCCGCTGTGGGATATGTTTACAACGAGTATTATAGCAGCTGTAGTAAATGAGTATGGAGAAGTAGCCTTACTTCGTCAAAATTATGTATCAACAACAAAATACGTTTGTGTAGCAGGCATTATGAAAATAGGTGAATCAGCTGAAGAAACGGTAATTCGTGAGGTGAAGGAGGAAATAGGACAGGATGTTGAAGGTTTGGAGTTTGTAAGTAGTTATCCTTACGAAAAGAGAGAAATGCTAATGTTAGGGTATAAAGCGACAGTAAGGAAATGCCTCCAAATAACCTACGCAAGCCTGTTGCAAAATTTACAGATTTTATCAGGTTTACTCTAAACAAAATGCGTAGATTATTTTCCGGCAGTTCCTAAGCAAACAAGATTTTAAGCTGTCGAGTGAGGTTGATTCCGTAGAATGGGTAAAATATGAAAATGCATTATCCTTATTGCGGGAAGGAAGTATAGGTTGGCAACTTGTAAAAACAGTAATAGAACAATAACTTTAGTATGAAAATTCGACTTTATACATATTGGCACAGAAAAATTTGATCTCCAGGGAACTGTTAATCACCCTATCCGAAGTTCGGATAGGGCGATATTTTCATGGCAAAGGGGGAATTTAACTTAATGACATGAATCATTTAGGGGGCGTTATCGTGGAGGAATTGCTGGTTTATATTATTTTGCTATATGAGAAATTGGTAACGGAAGATGAGTACAATAAGCGGCTTGATGAATTGTTTCTCAATATCCCCGAAAACGATGATTTGCTCTATTTAGAATGGGAGACGGACATTAAAAAGGCGATTATTTATGTGAGGACACATATTGATTACAATCATCTTGATATGGAACAGTTTGGCAGAATTTTAATGAGCAGATTAAAAGCAGTGTATGTGAATTGTCCGGATATAAAGCGTTTTGCAGGCCGAATGTACAGCTTGTGGGAAAGCCTTCCCGGGAACATTCCGAATATAGAGCCATTTTGATATTCAAGAAAAAAGCGAAGAGAGGTGTGTATGTAAGATGAAACAAAAAAGAAAGAGGGCCGCGCTTGCCCTGTGGCTTCTGCTCCTGGCGGGTTTCTTGACGAGCTGTGCGGGAATGCCGGGAGGAAATGTCCCCGGTGTAACGGACGCGCCGGGGACGTCCGGCAGCCAGACCACAACCGATAGCAGCAGGTCCGGGCAGTCTGCCCAATCCGATAACGATAACGGAACGGATTTTCCCGGAAGCTATACAGTGCCGGAGGGCTGGGCAAAGATGGAGAGATACTCCACGGAAAATAAAATCTTCTATGCGGAGGAGGGGCACGAAGATGACGAAATGCCCGATAATATCTCTATCGAAGTCGGCACAAACCGATACAGTGCAGACGAGCATGAAAAATTCCGTGAGGCAATCCTTCGGCAGCTTGCCATGCAATTACAAAGCGTTGATGCCGAACTGACGGGAGACGGCACTTTTACGGAGCAGGATTATATCGTCTACATTTTTACCATCAGCCAGGAAGATGTGGTCACAAAGCAGTATTATATCGTGGGCGACCAGCGGTATTGCCTGGTTCATCTGACGAACTTTACCGGCTCCGAAAGCGTGGACGAGGCGGCGCGGGCTATGGCGGACAGTTTTGTCTGGGACAGTTCGGACTAAACCCATACCTGTTCCTGCGTTGCTGCCCACATCAGCTACTGCGGTAGGAAATTCTGTCAATTTTTCCCCGGGAGAAAGGCAGCCAGAATCTGAAACGGGTTGGTGAGACTAAACCAGGGCGGCCTGGAACTGGAAGCATCCGTGTCTTCCAAAAGTTCACCGTTTCTTCATGTTTTTTTAATTGACGAAAGAATAGCGGCGGCGTAGAATCTTACTTAAAAGCTTTGAGAAGCCGCCGGGTTCGGATGATGAAAAAGCAAAATAAAGGAGTGGTGAATGCATGTTGAAACTATTCAAAAACCTACGAAAAGAGGAGTGGGCGCTGGCCCTCCTGTCAGTATTCTTCATTGTAGTACAGGTGTGGCTGGAGCTCACCATGCCGGAGTACATGGCGGAGATCACCATGCTGGTACAGACGGAGGGGAGCACTATGGGAAAAATCCTGTCTGCGGGCGGGAAAATGCTCCTCTGTGCATTTGGCAGCCTTGCTTCGTCCGTTGTCACCGCCCTCAGCGCCGCAAAAATCGCCACCACATTCGGAGGAATCCTGCGGGGGAAGCTGTTCCGGAAGGTGCAGTCCTTTTCCATGGAGGAAATCGGACATTTCTCCACCGCCAGCCTCATCACCCGCTCCACCAACGATATCACCCAGATACAGATGCTGATTGCAATGGGGCTTCAGATGCTGGTGAAAGCGCCCATTACGGCAGTCTGGGCGATTCGGAAGATTGCGGATAAAGAGTGGCAGTGGACACTCACCACAGGGATTGCCGTACTTGTGCTGCTGGCTGTGGTGGGAATCTGCCTGGTTCTTGTGATGCCGAAGTTCAAGCGGATGCAGGCGCTCACTGACGACCTGAACCGCGTGACCCGGGAAAACCTCACAGGACTTCGTGTGGTGAGGGCCTATAATGCGGAAAACTATCAGAGGGACAAATTCGAGAATGCGAACCAGGCCCTGACCGGAACCAACCTGTTCGCCCAGCGTTCCATGGCGTTCCTGATGCCCAGCATACAGCTCATCATGAGCGGCCTTTCCCTTGCGGTCTACTGGATTGGGGCGGTGCTCATCAATGAAGCGGGCATGACGGGCAAGATTGCTTTGTTTTCCGATATGATGGTATTCTCCCAGTATGCGATTCAGGTGGTCATGTCCTTCATGATGCTGGTGATGATTTTCATGATACTGCCCCGTGCATCGGTCTCCGCAAAGCGTATCGGAGAGGTTCTCGACACGAAGCCCTCCATTGTGGACGGCGCGGTGACAGAAGGGAGAGAGGGGATGTCCGGGGAAGTGGAATTTAAGAACGTGTCCTTCCGCTATCCGGACGCAGAAGAATGTGCGGTAAAGAACATCACCTTTACGGCCAGGAAGGGAGAGACAGTGGCCCTGATCGGCGCCACAGGCTGCGGCAAGAGCACGGTCATCAACCTGATTCCCCGGTTCTATGACGCCACTGAGGGGGAAATCCTGGTGGACGGCGTGGATGTGCGGCAGTATACCCAGCAAAGCCTGCGGAGCAAAATCGGCTATGTCTCCCAGAAAGCTATATTGTTTACCGGGACCATACAGTCCAATGTGGCATACGGGGACAGCGGAAAAGAAGACATTTCTTTTGAGGACATAAAATCGGCAATTGCCACGGCACAGGCAAGTGACTTTGTGGAAAAAGCGGAGGACAAGTACGACGGGTATGTGGCACAGGGGGGCTCGAATTTCTCCGGCGGGCAGAAACAGAGGCTGTCCATTGCCCGGGCCATCGCCAGGAAACCGGAGATCTTGATTTTCGACGATTCCTTCTCTGCCCTGGATTACAAGACAGACCGTGTACTGCGGAAGGCTCTGGATGAGACATGCCGGGACGCCACCCGGATCATCGTGGCCCAGAGAATCGGAACCATTCGCGATGCGGATCGGATCATCGTCCTGGAAGATGGCAGAATCGCCGGAATGGGGCGGCACGAGGAGCTTATGGAACATTGCGGGGTCTATCAGCAGATTGCGCTGTCACAGCTTTCAAAGGAGGAACTGGCATAATGGAAAATAAGGAATATAGACCCGGCCAAATGAAGAGAAGGCCCATGGGCCCGGCGGGAGGCCATCCCGGAAGAGGCGGGGAAAAGGCAAAGGACTTGATCGGCACATGGAAAAAACTGCTGGGCTATTGCCGCAGATACAAAGTTGTGTTCGTGATTGCGCTGATCTGCGCGGCGGCGGGGACGGTGCTGACTTTGGCGGGCCCGGATCAGCTGTCCCGCATGACGGACGTGGTCACAGAAGGGATTGCGCCGGATACGGAAAAACTGGGTGAAATCATCAAGAGCGCGGCGACCTCTCAGGGCGCGGATGTGGTGGTGGACGGGGTCACGATTTCGGTACAAGACCAGCTTGCCATGATGGATGTTCTGTCCGAACAGGATGGGGAGGATGCGCAGGCCGCGCTGGGAGTGCTGGAAGAGCTGCCGGATTCTGTATATAATCTGATTAAGCCATCCATCGATATGGGCAAAGTCGCTGAAATCGGCTTTCTTCTGATTGCCTTTTATGCGCTCAGCTACCTTCTGTCGGCAGTTCAGGGATGCATCATGGCCACGGTCACCCAGCGGGTCTCCCAAAAGATGCGCTCTGACATCTCTGGCAAGATCAACCGTCTCCCCATGTGGTTCTATAACCGCACCACCACAGGAGACGTGCTGTCACGGGTGACCAACGATGTGGACACCATCGGCCAGTCCCTCAATCAGAGCATCGGCAATCTGATTTCAGCGGCAGTGCTCTTTTTCGGAAGTCTCTTCATGATGCTGATCACAGACAGGTGGATGACTCTGGCAGCAGTGGCATCCAGCCTGCTGGGATTCGCAATCATGCTGGCCATCATGGGAAAGAGCCAGAAATACTTTACCAGACAGCAAAAGCATCTGGGTGAGCTGAACGGGCATATCGAGGAAATCTACGCGGGCCATACCGTCGTAAAAGCCTACAACGGGGAAGCGAAGGCACAGGAGACTTTTGACACTATGAACCGCAACCTCTGTGAAAGCGGTTTCAGGGCCCAGGGCCTGGCCGGCCTTATGATGCCGATTATGGGATTCATCGGAAACCTGGGCTATGTTGCGGTATGCGTCGTGGGCGGTGCCATGGCGCTGAACGGCAGGATCACCTTTGGCGTGATCGTGGCATTCATGATGTATGTCCGTTATTTCACGCAGCCGTTGTCACAGATTGCCCAGGCGATTCAGTCTCTGCAGTCTGCGGGAGCGGCCGGAGAACGGGTGTTCGAATTCCTGGAAGCGGAGGAAATGGAGGATGAGAGCGGCAAAATAGAGACGCTGGACAACATCAGGGGTAAAGTGGAGTTCGAGCATGTTCGGTTCGGCTATGAGGATTCTGATGTCACGGTCATTCACGACTTCTCCGCGGTGGCGGAGCCGGGACAGAAGGTTGCCATAGTAGGGCCCACCGGGGCCGGGAAGACCACCATGGTGAACCTCCTGATGCGGTTCCATGAAATCCAGGGCGGGGAGATTCGAATCGACGGGATGCCTACCGGCAAAATGACAAGGGAAGCGGTGCACTCTCAGTTCTGCATGGTACTACAGGACACCTGGCTCTTTGAAGGGACAGTGCGGGAGAACCTGATCTACTGTACGGAAAATGCCAGTGAAGAGAAAATGCGGTCGGCCTGTAAGGCTGTGGGGCTGGATCATTTTATCCGTACCTTGCCAAAAGGGTATGACACAGTGCTGAACGACCAGGTGAACCTGTCCCAGGGCCAGAAGCAGCAGCTTACCATCGCCCGCGCCATGATTGCGGATAAGCCGATTCTGATCTTGGACGAAGCCACCTCGTCCGTGGATACCCGCACGGAACAGCAGATTCAGTCAGCCATGGATAAGTTGATGGAAAACCGTACTTCTTTCGTGATTGCCCACAGGCTCTCCACAATCAAAAACGCGGATTTGATCCTTGTCCTGAAGGACGGGGACATCATAGAGAGCGGCAGTCACGAGGGGCTTCTTGCCCAGGGAGGTTTTTATGCGGAGCTATACAACAGCCAGTTCGAACAGGCCTCATAAGGTGTTGACTTGCGACAGCACCTAAGGGATTGTCTTGCGACGGCACCTATGGGGTTGTTGTCCGGCAGCACCTAAGGGGTTGTCTTGCGGTAGCACTTATGGAATCGCGAAAGGAGCGTTATGGAAAAGTGTAAATATATCACAATAGAAAGGGAATACGGCAGCGGCGGGACGGAAATCGCCCGTCTGCTGGCCGGGCAGACTGGAATCCCCTGTTATGGACAGGAGATTCTGGAGGAAGTTTCCAGGGAGAGGGACATACCTGTAGAGAAGATTCAGCGCTATGAGGAGACCGTGACCAACAGCTTCCTGTATTCGATCTATATGATGACCCAGTTTACATCGGGCAAAAACGATATGCTGACCGCGGAGGGGCATATCTATGTGGCGGAACAGGCTGTCATCAGAAGGCTTGCGGGGAATGGGCCGGCCGTTTTCCTGGGACACTGCGCATCGGAAGCGTTGAAGGAATACAGAGGAGTGATGAATGTATTCATACGCTGTACGGACGAAGGGGCCAAGAGACGGCGCATTGCGGATGAGTACAGGATCCCGGAATCCCAAATGGACATCGTCCGGCGGAAGTTCGACAAAAAACGAGCCAATTATTATTACGCGAACACGGAGAAAAAGTGGGATAACCTTAAGAATTATGACATTGTCCTGGACAGCGGGAAGCTGGGGATAGCCGCTTGCGCAGACATGCTCAGGGCACTTATGACTACAAAACAATAGTCCATCCGCTTGCCCCAATACCTATGACGCCAGCCTGCCCTGAGCCGACAGATACCGGAGCATTGAAAGCAGGAAATCTTATGATATAAGGTGTCCTGCTTTTTTGGATAAAGATATCCGCAATCTGTGCATTGGTCTCGCCATATATATGTCGCCACGCAGAAGGAAATGTGCTATACTGTATGTAGCAACAGATATCTGGGGAGGAATGCAATATGGAACCGGAAAAGATTGCAATTCTGGGGAAGCGGAAGCTTGCGTACATGCTTTCCCTTTCCGGCTTTCTTACTAAAGAGCTCCTGGCCTATTATTTCGGCACCTATGTATGTCCGGAATGCGGGAAGAAGATGCCCGTGCTGACAGGGATGGAAGGGTATTATTTTGGAGAGTAGGGAAGTGCCTGCAGCAAGGGGGCCGCGGAAAGCGTTAAAAGATTTTTGGAAGAATCATATGGATGTAAGGGTTATCAGGATGGAGGAGCATGGAACATGATAAAGATAAAACCGTTCGTTTATATAGCAATATTGATGATGGCATTAACCGGATGCGGAAAAGCAGAACAGGAACAACTTACAGTTTATTCTTTTAGTGGAGAGAATGAACAGCTTGCAGTCACAAATGGCATGATTATTTTGAATGGCACAGAGGAAATATTTGATGGTGGCGACTTGAAAGTAACGGGTGATTTTCCTTCTGATATTACATCATATTCCACCACATTTTACACAATGTCCGGCAGTGAAAAAGACATTATTCTTTCCAATAGCATGGCAGATATGACGGGAGGCATGGTCAAAATTTCCGGCGATTTGGGACAGATATCAGGAGACAGCGCAATCAGGAGAATAAAAATAGATGATGTAAATGGTCTGGAAAATGTTCTCTATTTTGAGCTTATCACAAAAAATAAGAATGGAGAAGAAAATGTGTATCAATTACAAATGTCTCTGACAGAAATAACAGAAAATGCCGGCGATTAAAACCACTCAGAGAATTGTTCGGGAAGTAGCTTCCAGAGGAGATTGAACGTGGATTATGAGCAGTTTACCACAGAGATGCAGAAATTATACTGGCGGAAAGGGATGGCATATTCCAGGCAGAATTGGGAATCCGTGTGGGCTGTAGACTTTGCACACGAGCTTTTATTTGCACATGAGCTTTAAAAGGAGATGAACAGAAATGGGCAAGACAGGACAGCCCTCATGGGCGAAGCGCATCCTGAAACTGCTGGAGCAGGCAAAGGCGAAAGACCCGGATTTTGAAAGGTTCGGGGCGTACAGCCACCAGTATCGGCTGGCGGCGACTGCCAGTGAGGAGCAGATACTGAAATTTGAGGAGCAGCAGGGAATCCGGCTGCCGGAAGAATTCCGGGATTTCCTGCTTCATGTAGGAAACGGCGGCGCAGGCCCCTATTACGGGCTTTATGGGATAAGGGATTTGGGGGACGGCCTCCATGACTCCCATGGCGCCCGTATCTACCGTGTCCAGGAGGAGCCGGTGATCTACCCGAAGATGAGCGACGAGGAATGGAATCGGATGACGGCCCCGGAAAGCAGGCAGGGCGACAGCATGGGAAAAGGCGGGGAAGCGCATCCTTATGTGGGTGTCCTGCCCATCGGGAGCCAGGGCTGCACCCTTATGACAGGCCTGATGCTTGCAGGACCCTATCGGGGACAGGTGGTCTATTGTGATGAGGATTACTGCGGCCCGCCGTTCTTTGTGCGGGAAAAGGGGTTCCTTTCATGGTATGAGCGGTGGCTGCGGGAAGTGATTGCCGGGTATAGCGACGAAGAGACGGGATTCGGGATGAACATAGACGGAAATCCGACACAGCTGATGGAGCTGTATGAACAGGCACAAGACCCGGAGGAGAAAATCGAGATTATAGACAGCTATTATAAATTCGAGACCCTGCCGGGAAAGCAGAAGACCTATTTCAAACAGGCCTGCGCCCGGGAATCCGACATGGAAGTGCGGATGAAGCTGATCAAGATGATGGCCCGCTTCCATGTGCCGGGCATGGCGAAGGAGCTTGAAACGCTGTGGGAATATGGGGCTTATGCGGAGGCGGTCTCCATCATTACCTATGAGGGCACCTGGGAGGTGAAGGAAGCATGGTATGAAAAGGTATTCGAGATACTGCCGAAGCTCCATGGGGAGGGCTTCCGGGACGCCTGCCATACCATCAGCGCCATGAAAGAATACCCTAATGTCCATGCGGGAAGGCTGAAGGAGGCCCTTGGGCGCGATGGCCTGGACAGGAACGACAGGATTGCGCTTTTCCACTGCATCAAGGATTTGAAAGGGAAAGAAGAGGTGCTGGATTATTTTCTGGAGTATCTGTCTGCGGAAGAGGAGCCCGGCATATTGATCTATGCTGTCTGGTGCACGGAGGGCGTGGAGGACCGGCAGCTTCAGGAACTTTTTGTGAAACTGATGGACAAGTACAGGACCCATGAAAATACCAGGTTTGACTATAAAGGCAGCCAGATGGTCTTGAAGGGCGGTGCCTGTATGGGAGCCAGCAGGCCGGAAGGACAGCTCACCAGCAACCTCATGCGGCAGTTCGATTATTTCGGCCTGGATTACCGGGGAGCCTGGAAGCTGCTGATGGATGACGGCAGATGGAGGGAATGGAAGCAGCGGAATGGATTTCTATAAGGCATCTGCCGAAGCAGATGCCTGGACGCGCATCGATGAAGCATTGTTTTCCGCTATCTGTTTTTCTGTTATCTGCAAAGGAACATGTCCTGGGCATATTCTTTGATGTCGCCGGGATTGACCATGTTGTACTTTGCCTTTACTGCGCTGAAATACTCTCCGATAAGAGATTTCCCGATAATCCGGTCAGACGGCGCTGTAACAGGAAGGTCGCCGCGGGCGGCAAGCCAGGGGGCCTCGTTGTGCGTGAAGCGCTCCAGGATTTTCCCGCTGTAACAGCAGATATTGTTGATTACGCTATCGTAGATGGCCTTTTCGCCGGAAGAGAATATTGACGCATCAAAGCTATCGGCTTTTTCGATGGAATCGAAACGGTAGTCTCTATAGCGGAAGTAAATTTCCCTGTAAACCGGGCCATGCACCCATGCCTGGCAATCTTCTGAGAACAGGAAAGATTGATAGAAAGCAAAATGGTAGAATCCTTATCAGGAATGACTTGCTGAGGGTAGATGGGAGAACAATGGAAAAGTGTACCGGCAAGGGAACTAAGCTGACTGAGAGGACGGTTATATGTCAAATTATCACGATACATCAAATTCCATAAGCGTTATTCTCAAAAACCACAGGCAGGAAATTGAATTATCTGTAAAGGGATATGAAGTTTCTGTACCAATAAAGAGTTATTGGGACAATAACTGGCTGATATTTTCCTGCAGACTTAGGGAAGACGATAGATCCATGTATGGAGAGTTCCCATGCTTTATGACGATGGAGCTCCAACGGCTGAAAATGCTTTTAGAGCAGTATCAGTCGGGAGGATTGCCAGCTGTTTCGTGGAATGGAACCGAACCGAATTTCGCTGTTTATCTCTATCCGGATTTTCGGCTGAAAATATATTTTTATGCGGAAACAGACGGCTGGGAGATGACTTTTCAAAAATATGCAGAGCCCGGCGACGTGGAGACGTTGATTGGCTTTTGTTCGGACAGTTTAAAACAATATCCTGTCCGGGACATTGGAATAAAATAGGGAGACAATTGCCATGTACACTTATGCTGAAATAGTTAACGAGTTATTGGCGGAATTTCCGGAAATAAGCAAAAATTATGAAGAAGAGATAACATGGATCAAGGATACTTTCCAGGGCCAGGACACCGAAGGACAGACAGTCTATTTTGACCGCTGTTTCTGTGACTACATCGGACGCCTGCTGGTGGATGAGAGCCAGGATGACATTAAGATAGAAAAGATATTCGCTTTTTTAGAAGATATGGCTGTGAGTGAAGATCAGGAAGTCAGAAACCTGTTGCAGGTAACCGTTTTAGAATATCTCCGCAGCTGGTATCTGTTGCAGAATGAATCTGAGAAGCGCATGCTGCCGGAAACAAAGAAAATATTCGACCGCGTAAAGAGTTACCTGGAGGAACCGGCACAAGATGTGCTCCCCTGTTTTTTGTAAAGAGGTAGTTGGAAAGGGTTAGCTGCATTTGCCTATACATGTCCGCAACTGATGAAAGCTGCCGGGTATCATTTCTCTCTATCCTGTTCCCCCTGACTGGTTAAAGCGTAAACTGCTTTTTCCGGCATCTTTCCCTCTTTTTCGATACGGCCCTTGATGAATCCTTTTTCTTCCAGCTGAAGGACTTTTTTATAAATAGAGGGAGCGCTGATTTTTACCCATTTGGATATGTTACGGTACTCCACCAGTTGCAGCTACGTTACGGGCAAACAGCCTGTCGTTCATGCTCATATGACCTTGGAATTTACAGAATGTTCATAATTTGTTCGTTGCATGTTTGCGCGGGAGCGGTTATATTATAAGTAAGGAATCTGCATGGTTCCTTCATCACAAAATGAGTCCTGTGACTGTTCTGACAGGACGGTAAAATAAAAGTGACAGAGCGATGAGTTGAGTGACGGTTCTGACTCAACGGTAAAATAAAAGTGACCGAGTGATGAACGACAGCGGGAGGGCATCTGCTCTCCCGTTTTTTGCTAAGGAGATGCTATGTACTATGGAAGATTTCGTTTGACTATCAGGTGCTGAATCTGACGCAACGGTTCTATAATGATTATCCGGATCCACCTTTTACAGAGATTTTGAGAAAAAACAGCAGGCCGTATAATTGCTTATTGATACAGTCCCACTATGGATATTTTATATATATTCCTTAAAGGAGCCATATAAGCCATAAGCAGGCATTTAGGTTCAGGAAGAGCGTCCGTTCCCGGAAGGCGAGGTCAGGACTGGATTATAGTAAGATTGTGATAGTCGTTGACGCCAGATATATCGGAAGTCAGGATGCGATTATAGATAAGGATGAATACAACGAGACAAGGGATAATATAGAGTACATAAAAGCCGATGCGCAGAGATATATTGACGAGTATGTGGACTATGCCCTTGGAAAACAACAGAGATATGATTCGCGGGAGGTGGCAAGAATCTATCAATATTCAACATTGAGATATTTTCATAAGGAATTAGGAATTGAGGATAGTAAAGGCGCTGTCGACTGAGCAACGTCTTTTTTGATGCTTTTTATTTTTAAAAAGGAAGCGTCATGTCAGGAAGCGGGCAGCAATCTGCCTGCGGCATGTGTAGCAAAAAAGGACGAAATACAGCAGAAAATGTCTGTTTCACAACAGTTCTCTGCTGTATTTTACAAATAATCCGATAAATGCTTTAGAGCCATGTTCTGAAAAGGGAAAGGAAACGGTATAGGAAACGGAAAATGCGGATAGGGATATGTGATGACGAGAAAGAAATCCGCCACACATTTGCGGAAAAGATAAGAAGGATATACCCGAAAGCGGAGCTGGAGCAGTATCCGTCTGGAGAGGAGCTGCTTTCGGCGGACAGGATGCCGGACATCCTGCTGCTGGACATCCGGATGCCGGGCAGGGACGGGATGGAGACGGCGAAGAAGCTGCGGGAGAAGGGCGGGGAGACCGTGATCATCTTCGTCACCGCCCTGGAGGATTTCGTATTCCAGGCCTTTGATGTAGGGGCTTTCCACTATCTGGTGAAGCCCTTTGACGACAATAAGTTCCGGGAAGTGCTGTCCCGGGCTGTGGGGCAGGTGGAGGGCAGGGAACGGGCGGAATCAACGGAAAGCCGCCAGGAGAAGCCCAGGCTGATAGTGACCGCCGGGGGCAAGCACGTTTCCGTCAATCTGGAGGACATCGTTTACGCGGAGGTGTTCGACCGGAAAGTCATCGTCCACACCATGGACGCGGACATCGAATATTACGGGAAGATGAAAGAGCTGGAAAAACAGGCAGGGGAGGAATTATACCGTCCTCACAGAGCCTACCTGATCAATTTCAACTATATCGTGAAATATGACGCGTCCAACATCTATCTGAAAAGAGGACAGGTGCTTATGGCCAGACAGAACTACCGGGAGTTCGTACAGCGGTATCTGCGGTACAACCAGAGGAAGGGGCAGGAGTAGATGGAACAGGGAGGAATCTGGTGGAAAGCGGTATCCTATGGGCTGCCGGTTTCGGAAATCGTTCTCATGGGCTATTGCCTGTACCGGTTGACAGCGCCGTTCATGGAGCGGAAAAAAGGGACGCTGCGGGCCGGAATGGCATATGTCCTGGTGATGGGGGGGATTTATGTCCTGTTCCTGCGCCTGGAGGGTCTTTCGCTTCGCAGGATGATGGGCGCTCTGGCGGTGTTCCTGGTGATGTGCCGGACAGACCGGAGGAATTACGGGCAGAAAGCCTTTCTCGTGCAGACATTTTTCTCGCTGCATCGGTTCGCCGGGGCGGTGGCGGAAATGGTGTATGATAATCTGTATTATTTTATTGGAAATACAGACTACATGGCGGCGCATCCGGATCTGTCCTTTGCCCTGTATGTGGGAGTGTGCGGAATCTATCTGGCTGCGGAGCTTTTGTTCATGGGGTCAGTGTCTGGTTTATTTTAAGGACTTATGTGTACAGAACAGCCACCAGAATGGAGGGCCGCGCCGGTGTGCTGAAAGCGGAGATTCGGCAGGACGCAGGCGGCAATACCCAGGCGAAAGAGGCGGAGCTCGCAGAAACCGAGCAGAAAGCCCTGAAGGCGGAAACGGCCCAGATGAATACCCTTGCGAGGGCGAACAGGGAGATGAAAAAAGTCTCAGAGACGGAACAGGGCCGCCGAACAGAAGAGGGCGGCAAGAAGGTCGGCAGCAAAGGAAACAAGGCTGAAACCGAAACCGGCAGCCAGCTGGATCCAGCAGACAGGGACAGAGTAGGAACTACAGAAGGACCTGAACAGGGGGCAGAGGAGAATGACGACAGAACTGCCGTCCAGGAGACATTGAAAAAGTATGCCTATGTTCCTATAGATATTCGGCTGTAGGCAGGTCGGGGAAACAGAGATTCTCTCAAAGGACAGCCGGAACAAATATCGCACCATGAGAAACAGCCGGAAATAGCTTCGGCTGTTTTTCATAGATTGGAATCGGGGCTGCCGGCATGGAAACGGACATGGTCTTTCAGCCGGGCGGACAGCTCCTCCGGCAGATCCGCCTGTTCGCTGTTCCCCCGCCATACCCATTTTTCGGATAGATTTATGGCATATACCGTACCGTCCTCGGCAGTCAGCCGGTACTCCGGCAGGCCGTCACAGGTATATGGCTGATAGTCCAGCCCGTCCAGGGCCTGGATGATTTCAGCCGATTCCGCTTCCTGTTCTTCCCGCACCAGGGGAAGGGTGCGGAACACATAACTGGCAGACCCTGTTTCGCCCCAGTACGCGGAAATCTCGTAGATATAATCGCCATTGCCCATGGGGAGGAGGGTGATTGTCCCTTCCTGGGATTCGACGGTCACTGTCTCGGATTCTGTATGGTTCTGGGCATTGCCGATGAAAGAGGAAGACCAGCGGACGGCGGAAACCGTTTCCGGCGGAATCTCTCCGAAATCAAGATAGAACGCGGGGAGCATTGCTCCCAAATCCATGCTGTCTTCCGATGGAGACAGGCTTCCGGCAGGAAAGGCGGTATATAATATGGGATGATTCTGCCAGTCCAATGGATGCGCGCCGCAGGCTATCAGTGTGGTGGCCGTACCGTCCGGCAACAGGCAGTTCCACTCCGAGTTGCCACAGGATGCGGTTACCCTGTCCGCATCATTCCGTGTGGACACTGTCAGGGGCGGTGCTTGAGTCAGGCTCCCATAATCCGGGGGCAGAGCAGCTTCTTTGCCTGGTTCTGCGTTATCCTGATTGTTATCTGGTATGGCAGCAAGGTTCCGTGTCCCGCCTGGTTCCGGAGTCGGTTCCTGTGTGGCGTCTGCCGGAATTTCCGTGCCAGTGGTAGGGGCAAGTGCCGCATCTTTCTTTTCGCCTGTGGCTGCGCATCCCGTCAGGGCAAGGATGAAGGCGGTTGTCAGCAATGCTATTTTCTTCATAAGATAAGCCTCCCTGTACGCATCGTTTTTGACTGTCTGGTCATATAGACGATTTTTTCCGCAAAAAGTTCCCATAGGCGTTTTTGGCAGCAGAAAGTTTTCCTGTGGCTCAGGAATCTTGGATGCTATTTGTTCCGTAGGATTTTCAATATCGCCATTCCATCGCTTTGGGGGACTTTGGAAAGAAAACCAGGGGATGTAAAGATTTGCTGCAAGAGCTTCGTCAGGTATCATTGTCTGAATCCAGAACAGAATCATGGTAGACAAAAGGGTAAAGGCGGGGAAGGGCGGAGGGCTTTCGTCCTCCGCCTTTCCGGCTTATCGTTGGCGTCTTGGCGGGGCAGGTGATTCCCGACCCTGCGCTGGCATATCCGACAATGGTATTGAGCAGTGTCAGTCCGCTTGCGGATGCGGAAAGCACCAGCATCAGCCTGGTCCGGGCCGTGACGGGGATGCTGAGGCCCGTGAGGGAGCCGTTCAGCAGCGTTCCGATGGAGATGACCCCGGTCAGAGAAGGTGTCAGGCTAATCAGCGTTCCGGCAATCGGCGAAAATACGTTGTTGGGCGTTGTGGACTGGTATATCTGCGCAGTTACCACGGCAGTGGAGCCAATCAGGGAAAGCGCTGCTGTCGTGCTGAAGAAAGCGCTGAATGACGTAATCGTCCCGGCACGGGGAACCTGGAACGCGAAGTTGGAGAGGGTTCCGCTGGCATTGGTGATGTCTATCGTGGCGCCGAGGGCGGTAAGCCCTTGTGCGCTGCTTCCGAAGCCTACAAAGGCGGGAAGTCCCACGAGTCCGCCTGCGATTGTCGTCAGCGTGACTGGAAGGCCGGATGCAAAGGGAATGATGGCTCCGGTACCGTTCGCCCCGGTAGGGCCAGTGGCACCAGTAGGTCCGGTGGCTCCGTCCGCGCTGGTAGGCCCGGTGGCGCCAGTATCACCAGGGCAGCCCTTCGGCCCTTGGGGCCCGATTGGCCCGATTGGACCCATGTCACCTTTGGGCCCCTCGCAGCCGGGATCGCCCTTCGGGCCGATATCGCCTCTGACACCCTGGACGCCCTGGATGCCCTGAGGGCCCGCGTAGCCCCTGGGGCCCTGGGGGCCTCTGGGACCCGTGTTTCCGGTAGGCCCCACGGGGCCGGTATTTCCTCTGGGGCCTCTTGCGCCCGGTTCGCCGGGGATGCCCTGAGGGCCCATGGGTCCCTGCTCGCCCCTGTCGCCTTTTGGTCTGGGACAGCCGGGATCCCCTTTCATGCCCTGAGGCCCCTGAGGGCCCTGATCCCCTTTGGGCCCCGCAGGGCCCCGTTCACAGCAGGGGTGGCAGCATTGGTTGTTGCTGTCATTTTGCCCGCAGTTACATAAATTGTTCTGATTCATGCAAACACTTCCTTTTGATTGATTGACAAAGTCTATTGGACGAAAGTCTGCGTCTGTCCGGATCAGCGGCAAAGGTCTTTCGCCGAACATCCTTTGAAATAAATAATATATGAATAATCCGTGTTTTTGCTACATATAATAATATGTTATACTGCTTAACAGTTAAAATTTCCGAGTAACCTGACTACATGACGCCGGCCATATGCGTTTAACCAGTGCAATACGGTGAATTCTGGCGTTATGTAGTATGGTTTCCTGGCACCTGTATCTTAGGCACTGCAATGATTTTTCATTTATCGAATAAAATAATATAAAATTACGACAGACTTTCGAAATACCGTTTATTGTAGAGATAAGCTTTGGAGAAGGGCTTGCACGAACCGGCCATTTCGTTGTATTCTCTTGCTTTTTCCCTGTCCCCCAATCTGTCATAGCACACGCACAATTGCAGCATGGGGATGTAGTCGTAGCAGTCCGGCAGGACGAACCCTCCCGTTCGGTCGTTCCGTTCCCGGGTCAATGCGGTCTCGTACCAATAGACTGCACTCCGGTAGTTTCCGCATTTCAGGAAATGGTTTCCGATATCGCAGCACAGTTCCGCCCGGGGCGTGTCGAAGCTGAGACTGCGCAGCAGTACCGGAAGGGCGTCATCGTTTCTGCCCAGCCTGTAATAGCAGTCGGCGCAGACTGTGCAGGCTTCTATCTTGTTTTCCACCCAGCCTTCCGGCAAATCCAGGAACTTTTCGAAGACAGCGGCGGCTTCTTCGTATTGCCAGTGGTAATACAGCTCCCGCCCGTAGTAGTAAAGCTGGCGGGGATCCAGGTTTTTTCCGCTTTCCAGCATCCGGCGGTATATCCGCAGGTTCCTGTCGGGGTCTCCGGGGCCTTCTTTTTTATGGGAAATCGCCGCATCGGAGTAGAGGATGTTTCCGGCGGGGGATATCACTTCGTGGACTTCCCCCACCCAGCGGTATTCAGGCACGTTTCTGATCAGGCGCTCCCGATAGTAGGAGAACACAGGGTTTCCTGTCTCGTCAAAGGCGGTGTTGTATTTCATCATCACCATATCGGTATCGGGGGGCAGGGATTGTTTCAGCTGAAGGAATTTGTCCCGCTCCGTGGGCAGAAGCACGTCGTCCGCGTCCAGCCACATGCAGTATTCCATGGAGGCTTTGGAAAAGGAAGCGTTTCTGGCGGCGAAATCATCCGTCCAGGGATGCCGGAATATCTTATCGGTGAATTCCGCTGCGATTTCCACGGTTCTATCCGTAGAACCGGTGTCCACGATGATGATTTCGTCCACAAGGCCTTCTATGCTGTCCAGGCAGCGGGCCAGAGTTTTTTCTTCGTTTTTTACGATCATACAGAGACTGATTGTTGCCATAGGTTGGAACCTCGTTTCTTTCTTCCCGCGGGCAATCAGGACAGATGCGTTTCTGCCGCTGTGTGGTGCCGCGGGACAGGACCCCGGTGCAGTGCGGGCGGGATGTGCTCTGCGGCGGGGCGATTGACTGGTTTCGTGCCGCCCTTAAGGCGTGGATTGCCGGAGGGGCGGGGGTGGGGCATACCTGCCTTATCTGCACAGCTTCTGTACCGTCATGTTCATGCTGGCGATGGAAACAGGTTCGGAGCAGCGCCACAGGAGGGACAGCGGTGAGGCGTTGGTTATTTCGGCGATGAAAAAGCGGGACAGTTCGATTCGCTCATGCCGTTTCCGGGAGGCGGCATATCCCATGTAGGCGGCCTGTGCGCAGCCGTTGAACACGGGCGTGAGCTTTGCGGAGCCGGGCGCCTTCAGTTCTGCGGATGCGTAATAGTAGATTGCATAGAAGCCGGGGGTCAGGGTGACGGAATGGCTGCCTTTCGGGGAAATGTTCCCGGTTGGATCCGGAATGTCGGGCCGGAGGGGAAGGGCAGCGCTTTCGGGCATGGTGAATCCGGTATCGGAGAAAGCGGCGAAGATGCTGTTCTGGGGATAGCCGGGCGGCCCTGACGGCCCTCGTAAGCCGCGCTCTCCACGGGGCCCCTGAGGGCTGGTGACACCCTGTGGGCCCTGGGGCCCCGTAACGCCCTGGGGGCCGGGTTCGCCCTGGTCTCCGGGACAGCCCTGGGGGCCGGGTTCGCCCTGGTCTCCGGGACAGCCCTGGGGGCCGGGTTCCCCTCTGGGCCCCATTGGCCCCATCGGCCCTACAGGCCCCATAGGGCCTGCCAGTCCCGCAGATTCTACGGTCTCCGCAGTTCCCATAGACCTCATAGGATTCGTAGCTCCCATGGTCTCTGCGGTCTTCAATGACATTGCAGTTCCCATGGACTCCGGATTCCCCATAGACCTTGCGGTTCCTATAGTTTCCGGATTCCCCATAGACCTCGCGGCCCCCATAGGCTCCGCAGGCCCTCTGGAGCCCTGTTGGCAAGAGGGCATTCCGGTTCTGTTCTGGCTGTGCATGTTGTTCCTGTTATAATAATTCAATAAAGTCCACCTATCTGCCCGCTTTTTGCCATGCGTAAAATCCGCTTTCAGCCTGCTGCGGGCAGAGCCTATCTTGTTTTCCATATCATTATATGAAGGAAGGGTGAAAAATGTCGAAAATAATAGAATTCGAGTCGCTGCCTGTGCGTCCGGCAGATTACCCCGTTTGTTGAAAGATTAACAGAGTTTGCCTTGTATTTATTCGTCTGACCATATATAATGATAGCCGATGAAGCTACGAGAGTGAATGAAAATGCCAGAGTACCTTTCTGCCCCGAAAGCAGCGGAAAATAGGGCATTACAGAAAGACGGGTACAGAAGCCATGGGAGGAAAACAGCCATGAATAACTATACAATAATGATTGTTGACGATGAGCCTGACATACAGAATCTGCTTGAAAAATCCCTTTCCATGGAAGGCTTTCGAAATATCATAAAAACGGACAACGGGCTCTCCGCCGTAAGCGCTTGTAAGGAATTACAGCCTGATGTGATCATTTTGGACGTTATGCTGCCGGGACTGGACGGCTACGAGGTCTGCAAACAGATCAGGGAATTTTCCCATTGCCCCATTTTGTTTCTTTCCTCGAAGAATGACGAATTGGACAAAATACTTGGCCTGGCAGTCGGCGGGGACGATTATGTGACAAAACCGTTCAGCCCCAAAGAAGTGGCCTTTCGGGTAAAAGCGCAGCTGCGCCGTCTGGAGTACAAACCGCTTCTGGCGGAAGCGCGGCTCCTGAAAGTCGGCGCGTTGCGCATCGACCCGGAGGGCTGCCGGGTAATGAAAGACGGAAAAGAGATGGAACTGACTGCCCGTGAGTTTGAAATCCTACGATATATGGCACAGAACATCGGACGTGTCATCAGCCGGGAACGGCTGTATGAAACGGTATGGGGCGAGGATAGTTTCGGCTGTGACAACACGGTCATGGTGCATATCCGGCACTTGCGGGAAAAGATTGAAAGCGACCCCGCCTCCCCGGAGTACCTTATCACAATGAAAGGCCTGGGCTACAAGCTGGTAAATCCCTATGAAAGATAAACTGAAACACAACCTTTTTCTGCATACAGCGGCTATATTGGCGGCCCTTTTCATCATGCTGGCCGTCTTTGCAATCGGTCTGTTTTACTATGTTTTTGCGATTCCGGAGCCGGAGGGATTGAGCCTGGCTTCCTGGCCGGAAGCTTTTACCGACAATTTCTCCTTCTGGATAGAGGAAAAAGACGGCGCTATCGGCGTGAGACAAATCGGCGTGGAACGCCTGGACGAATACGGCCTGTGGGTGCAGATCATTGACGAGAACGGGCAGGAGATATTCGCCCATAAGAAACCCGGCCGCTATCCGGACAGCTACAGCATGGCAGAACTTATCGCCCTTTCAGAGAGCGGTTATGAAAACGGGAATACTGTTTTTGTCAGCAGCGCCACCGTTTCGGACAGGACGGTGAATTATATTGTCGGCTTCCCCTATTCGATAGGAAAATACAGGCTCTACTACAACGGAGAGAATCTGGCGCGGCTGTCCCCGTTGGCAAAAAAAGTAGTATTTTTTTCCGCTTGTATCATTGTCCTGTCTGCATTTGCTTATGCGTTCTGGCTTTCCCGGAATCTGCAGGCGATCATCGGCAGCATCAGGAACATAGCGGGAAACCGTTACAAGCCGTTGAAAGAGACAGGCATATTCAGCGGAATTTACGGTTCCCTCAATAAAATGAATTCGGAAATCCGGCACAGCGAAAAGATACAACAGGAAACCGACCGCATCCGAACGGAGTGGATTGCCAACATCACCCACGATCTGAAGACACCGCTTTCCCCGATAAAAGGGTATGCGGAACTTCTGACAGAGGATGACAGCCTTGCTCCGCAAACCGTACAGGACTATGGAAGAATCCTTTTGAAGAACGTGAACCACATGGAAAAGCTGATGAATGACCTGAAGCTGACTTACCAGCTGGAAGCGGGCGCGATTCCCTATGCCCCGCGGGAAATACGGATTGTGCGTTTCCTGAAAGAGCTGGTGATCGACATTGCGAACGACCCTGCTTTTTCAAAGCGGATCATAGAGCTGGAAAGCGATATGCCGGAACGGACGGTGGCTGTTGACGCCGATTTGCTGCGCCGGGCCGTTGAGAATATGATCATCAATGCCCTTGTGCATAATCCCATTGATACCAAAGTCAGGGTATCGATTGGCAGCGCCCCGGAGGGCGGGATTTCCATTTCTGTTGCTGACGATGGAAACGGCATGGAGGAAGCGGAGCTGTCCGGCTTATGGAACCGCTATTACAGAGGAACGAATACAAAAGAACGCCCGGAGGGCAGCGGGCTGGGGCTTGCCATTGCCAGGCAGATCATAACACTTCACGGCGGGGAGATTACGGTCAAAAGCAGCGTTGGAGCAGGGACGGAGTTCATCATCCTGCTTCCGGCTGGGGCTGCTGCAACTTAAGCTGGAATTAAGATACGCAAAAGCAGCACATAAGGTGGGCAGTCTATACTTTTCAGTATAGGCCGCCTGCCTTTTTTGGTAGCCTGTCATCAAGAGAAGTAAACAGCGTCTGCTCCGCCCAGCGCCCCAGAGAATTTACGGACGCATTTCCTTTGCGGCCGGAAATACTCTGCCATGTTTGGGTGCTGGGAGGAGCAGATGCGGAACTGGAACAGCGTCTGCTCCGCCCAGCGCCCCAGAGAATTTACGGACGCATTTCCTTTGC
>CAJUFI010000015.1:63968-77533 GCA_910585665.1 uncultured Acetatifactor sp.
GGCCGGAAATACTCTGCCATGTTTGGGTGCTGGGAGGGGCAGATGCGGAACTGGAATGGAGGTTATTTTATGGAACTGCAATTACAGCATTTGAGCAAACAGTATGGCACAAAACACGCTGTCCGCGATGTCAGTGTCTCTCTTTCGCCGGGAGTGTATGGTCTGCTTGGCGCAAATGGTGCGGGCAAGACGACTTTGATGCGCATGATCTGCGGCGTGCTAAAGCCCACTTTCGGTAGGATCTGCCTGGACGGAAAGGCCATTGAGGAACTGGGGGAACGCTATTACGCCCATCTGGGATACATGCCCCAGGACTTCGGCTTCTACCCGGACTTTACCGCCCGCGAGTTTATGCTATATATGGCGGCGGTTAAGGGGCTTGGCAGAAAAAAGGCGAAAACCCGCACGGAGGAATTGCTGGAACTGGTCAATCTGGGCGGCGTGGCAGACAGGAAGGTCAAATCCTTCTCCGGCGGCATGAAGCAGCGTCTGGGCATCGCCCAGGCAGAGCTGAATGCCCCGGACATTCTCATATTGGATGAGCCCACCGCCGGGCTTGACCCGAAAGAGCGCGTGCGCTTCCGCAATCTGATATCCGATTTCGCAAAGGAAAAGATTGTCATCCTGTCCACCCATATTGTATCTGATGTTTCCTATATCGCGGATACCATTCTGATGATGAAGGATGGAACCTTTTTGCTACAGGAGCCCATGGCCACCGTGACCGACTGTATCAACGGCAAGGTATGGGAGCTTTTGGTGGGAGACCGGGAAGCCGCGGAATGCAGCCGCCGCTTTTCCGTGGTCAATTTGCATCATGAAGACGGCAAAGTGCGCTTGCGCATGATAAATGAAAGCGCCCCGGCAGCGGACGCTGTAACGGTCCCGCCGAGCCTGGAGGATTTGTTCTTATATTATTTCGGAGAAGAAGCCGGTACAGAAAGGAGCGAATAAAGCAATGTTGGTAAAATATGAATTTCTGAAAATACTGCGGAAAAAATCTACGCTGATTGCCATGGCGGCAAGCCTGATTGTAACGGCGTTCCTGTTCGGTCTGCCAATCATACAGTTCCAGACCTATGATCAGGACGGGGTGATCAAAGGGCTGGAGGGTATCGCCTATGAAAAGGAACAATATGAAGATATATCTGTCTTCCTGACAGATGAATACATTGCGGAAACCGTCCGACAGGTGCAGCAGCTTTTTGAAAATCCTGACAATGTAGGACATGACGGGAACGAGCGTTTTTTGATTCAGGATGCGTATTGGAACGGTATCGCGCCGCGGGAAAACCTGCTCAACATGATTGCGAGAAATTATGCAGAGCCAAATGAAAGCGTCGGCTATAATGCATTGGCGGATTTGGATGTTTCTGACGGAACAGATTTCTATCAGGCAAGACGGGACAAGGTGGAGAAAGTGCTGAACGCCCCTTCCCGTCAATTATCCGAAGAGCAAAAAGCCTATTGGCGGGATAGGGACAGCAAAGTTGAGGAGCCTTTACGGTATGGCTACTACAAGGGCTGGGAAACGATTATAAGCAGCTCTGAACTTCTGGTGTTGGCGCTTTTCGCTGTCTGTATCGTGATAGCTCCCGTTTTTTCCGGCGAATATCAGGCGGGGACAGACGCGGTGGTCTTGTCGGCGAAATATGGAAAGACGAAGCTGGCAACTGCCAAAATCGCAGCTTCCTTTTTGTTTGGCTTTGCCGCTTTTACACTTCATGTCATTGCCGCTTTTGGATTGCCCCTTGCCGCATTCGGCATTGAGGGGTGGGACCTGCCATTGCAGATTAACGGGACCACGGTTCCTTATCCCCTTACATTCCTACAGGGAGCTCTTCTGAACCTGGGTGTAATCTACCTTGTGCTGGCGGCAATGATAAGCCTGACGCTTCTGTTGTCCGCAAAAATGAAGAGCCCCTATCTGGTACTGGTGGTGCTTGTGCCTGTGCTGTTTATTCCGCTGTTGCTCGCTCCGAACGGAACGACAGGGGTATATAATCTGACATTGTTCCTTCTTCCATATCATGCTGCCATACCGGAGTTTGGGAGATATATTTCCTATCAGTTTGGCGGTTTCGTCCTGGATGCATTTGCTGTGAGGGCTATCCTGTATGTGATGCTGAGCATGTTCCTGGTGCCGCTTGCGGGATTGGAGTTTCGGAGACATCAGGTGGCATAGAGACTGGGGATGGGGCGGCTGTCTTGCGCTAAGCCATGCCGCCCCGTCCCCAGTCTGTTAATCTTGGGTCACAGTGCAGAATCCGGAGCTGGTCTGGGGCTCTTTGGCGGCCTGTGTGCGTTGGTCAAATTCCGCCGGGCTGAATTTCCCGATGCCGGTCAGAGTCCCGTTCCCGGCGGCATCCGGATTCGAGAAGTCACGGATGGTATAGATGTCTATGGTGCCGGTTTGGCTCTCCAGGGAGCGGGTCGTGCCATGAAAATTTCCGCCGGTGGGCTCTTCGCCGTTGGAGGTCAGAATGTCCCACAGGAACCGGACTGCATCAGCCACGCCAACAGTCCGAACACCAGCACAGATACGCATAGCAGCATGGCCGTCGACTACACGTACGTCTCTGTAGAAGTCGTACCGCCACAGCTTATCCAAAAGGTTCTGCCGTGTCAGGATGCGTCCCCTGACGGGTCAGCAGCTCTTTCAGCACTTCGAATTCCCGCTGGGTCAGTTCATGGACGGCTCCCTCCACGGTGGCCGTATGGCTGTCGAAATCCAGGACAAGGTTCTGGTTACAGATTGTTTCATGCTCATCCTCCCGGACCCTGCCGCTGCGGCGCAGGACGGCGGCGATTTTGCGGATTAGGATGGGCATGGAAAAGGGTTTCGTGATGTAGTCGTCCACCTGCAGGTCCAGCCCCCGGATCTGTTCTCCTTCGCCGCTCAGGGCGGTGAGCATGATGATGGGAACCTGGGACTGCTTCCGGATCAGCTCGCAGACCGCAAAGCCATCGAGTTTCGGGAGCGTCACATCCAGGATGTAGTATAGCACGGTTTTTGTGATTGGTGTGTAAGTTTTGGGATTTTCTCAGGAATTGTCAGAAAATGGCTGCTACAGCTGTATCTTGCAGATGGTATGTGAATGTGCTAAACTGAACACAATGGTAAAGCGGACAGGGTTAGGAGAATGAAGAAAACGCTGTTTATACTGTAGACCGTCGGAATTTGGAATTTACCGTAGGAAAATGAGCAAAGGTACCTTGGCGGCGGTCTGTAGTCGGGATTCATATAGCTGTATTTAACAAGGAGGAAAGGGCGATGGGAGATTATGTGAATGGCATGTGGAAAGACAGCACAGGCAACGAGAATCCTGTGAGTTTTAAGGGGAAATGGGGGGAGCACATCTTTACGGAAGAGGAGATACGGGCGCTCCTGAACGGGGAAGAGATATGCTTTGGATACAAGGGCAAAGACATTCGCGGCCATATACAGTATTGCTCCTATAATGGGAAGGAATATATAGGATTCAAGCCTGATTTTGACGAAGCATACGACAAAGAGCCCGTCTTCAGAGGCTCTACGTTCCGGCTGGACATGCGCAAGGAAGACATCATGGCCGAATTCATGAGACGGAATTACTACGCGCGGCTGCGGAATGACGATGGGACGAATATTACATATCGGAGAATCGTTGACCAACAGGAACAGAGAGCCGGGATAGACGTGGAATACGCCCGGAACGGGAGGACATACCTGGTTGACGAAAAAGCGCAGATGGACTATATCTTTAACGATACGCCCCTGCCCACCTTCGCGCTGGAAATCATGGGAGTGAAGGGCGCGGAAGGGTGGTTCGTCAAGAGCGGCCTGAAGACACAGTACTATATGTTCATCTGGCCCCACGCGGAGGGCAAGCCGCTGACTGTGGACAGTATCCGATACGCGATGTACGCCTTCGTGGAGAAAAAGGCGCTGCAGGACGCGGTGGATAAACGGTACGGAACGAAAGAGGAGCTGACAGAATACGCCCGCCGTATCATGGCAGGCGAAATCGGCAATGAAAAGGACAACAGAGTCTATTATAAGGAGAAGCCCTTTGACGCGGAGGGTTACCTGGTATACACGAAAAAGCCGGCGCCCGGCCAGGAGGGCAAGGCGGAAGAGCCGGTCAATCTGGTGGTAAGCCGCCGCTGGATCGAATCCCTGGCGGAGGAGTACGGAACCGTGAGGCCATGACCCAACCACAACTGAATCGGCGACACAGCGCCAGAGCGTATAGAAGACCGGTCTATGCGCTTTTTTTATGCCTGGAAACGGCAAAACACATCACACCAAAAGGCGAATACAAATAATGCACCCGAAAAGGCGAAAAAAATGCACCAAAGAAATGGTATAGTATTTATGACAAAAGTATACTTTTCAGATTACAGGAAGAGAAGTGATGGTTAATATGACGAAAAAACGTAGATTATGGAACCAGCCGGGATTCAGGTTGTTCCTTCTCACCATTCCGCTGCTGCTGCTGGTATGCGCTTTCTCATACCTGCCGCTGACCGGGTGGGCCTACGCGTTCTTTGACTACAGCGCGGGAATGAAGCTTCGGAACTGTGATTTCGTGGGATTGAAACATTTCCTGGCGATTTTTGACAATCCCCTGAAGCAGCAGGCCATTGTCCGGGTCATGAAGAATACGCTGGGGATGAGCTTTCTGGGAATCCTCACATCGCCCCTCCCGATGGTTTTTGCCCTTCTGCTGAATCAGATCCGCTCCAGGAGATACCGGAAAGCCGTACAGATATTGACGACTCTCCCAAACTTCATCAGCTGGGTGCTGGTATACGCGGTGGTGTTCGCGCTTCTGTCCACGGACGGCTTCGTGAACCAGATGCTATTGCAGCTTGGTCTGATCGACAAGGGAGTGAACTTCCTGGCGGACCCCAGCCATACCTGGTTGAAAATGTGGGCCTATGGGACCTGGAAGACGCTGGGCTGGAGCGCGGTGATGTATCTGGCGGCGCTGGGCAGCGTGGACTATGAACAGGTGGAGGCCGCGCGGATCGACGGGGCGGGCAGATGGCAGGTGGTGCGGCATATTGAATTCCCGGCGCTGCTGCCCACTTTCTTTGTACTGCTGCTTCTGTCCATCGGGAATATCATCAACAGCGGAATGGAACAGTATTTTGTGTTCGAGAACGCCATGAATAAGTCCACCATAGAGGTGCTTGACTTATATGTCTACCATCAGGGAATGTCAAATAACCAGATTCCCTACGCAACGGCGGTCAGCATCTGGGCGTTCTCTAACTGCAATGACGCGGAACTGTTCCTGAACGGGCGTTCGGTTGGAAGGAAGCAGAAGGAGCGGCTGGACAAATTCACCTGGCAGGTGCCCTATGAGAAAGGCGTGCTGCGGGTGGCGGCATATGAGGCGGGGCAGGCGGTGTGTGAAGACTGCGTTGTAACGGCGGGGCCGCCGGTGAGATTGCTGCTGTGCGCGGACAAGGAGAAGCTGAGGGCAGACGGCGCGGACATTTCCGTAGTAAGCGTCACCGCGGTGGACCGGGACGGGAATGAAGTGACGGATGCCGAACTGACCGTCCATTTCAGCGTCACCAGTGCCGGAACGATAAAAGGCGTGGGAAACGGAAGGCCGGACAGCCTGGAGCATGATAAGCATCCGGTGCGGAAGCTGTACGCGGGCAAAGCGGTGGTCCTGGTGGAAAGCGGGTTCGAGGCGGGGGAGGTGGTTCTAGCGGCGTCCGCGGACGGCCTGGAGCCTGCCTTGGTGCACCTGGCATGTGAGAAAGGTGCGGATGAACCGTGTATTTTGGGGTGCTGGTGATGGGGTGCACGAGTCTGAAAAGGGAGCTGGGCCGCTGCCGGATGGAAAGGCTGGCGGCCTGACAAGGTCACTGGGACTGCCCTCTCCAGCGCTTCAAAGTGGGCAAAAACTTCCGCATCTCTTCCCTGGCTTCCTTAGCGGTGAAGTTCGTACCTCTGTCTGCGTTGAACTGGGCCAGGAACTGCAGATTGCTTTCTATCATCTCCTCCATGGTCTCGTCCTTGCCGAATTTGCCGTCAGGAAAGCAGTACCTGCAGTAATCGCTGCTCCTGCTTCCATCGGCGTTCTTTCCGTGGTCTTCCTCCTGCATCTTCATGCCGCAGCTCTGGCAGATGTCTTCCGTCATGTGATATCCTCCTGTGACTTCGATGATATTGTTGTCAGGGTCGGTGAGATGGAAATAGTGGTAGGTGGGATAGGCTTCCCGTATCTCCGTCACCTGGCCGATTCCCAGAGCCTTTACCCGTTCATGCTCCGCGGAAAGGTCTTCCACCCAGTAGTTCTGGACGAATTTATAGGGACTGTCCAGATCCGTGCAGTGCCCAGTCAGGTTGCTTTCGTTCATCAGGGCGATGCACTTGTCGTCGATGTAGAATTCCACGAATTTGTCGCCGCTGCGGCACCGGTTGTCCACCTTCGTCCCCAGGAATTTCTCATAAAAATCTACGGAACGCTGGAAGTCCTTCACCACCAGGTACACGCTCCCCAGATGCAGGGGGTTTTCTTTTTCCCTGCGCGCCTGCTCTTTCCGCAGAAGGAGCGTATCCGTGGAAACGTCGAACAGCTCGCTCATGCGGATGATTTTCTCCACGTCCGGGACCGACTGACCCAGCTCCCATTTGGAGACGGACTGGCGGGAAACCTGCAGAAGCTCTGCCAGCCGTTCCTGTGTCAGCCCTTTGCCGATGCGGATGTTCTGAATCTGTTCACCTATTGTCATGGCCATCCTCCTCTTTGCTTAGTAATTGTCGGAAAACACTTCCTTAGTATATCCTCTTGGAATCTCCAGAGCGCTTATGATACAGCTTTCCGGAACTTTTTTCTGCCGGATTGTGCTTCCCCTGAAATCCGAGAGCATATTCAGTGTAACAGATTCCCCGGGACAGGTCTACCAATCAGACATGGAAAATTCAGCAACTCCCGGTTGCGCGAAAAAATGCAGTGCAAAATTCCCCACATGCCTGCAATCCGGCTCTTGACAAGCGGCCTGCGCCATGATAGGATAAGAGACAAATCAACATAAGAAAAAGCGATGACGGAAACAAGTAGCATAGGGATCGCAGACAGAGAGAGCGCCACATGGTGGAAGGCGCTTCTGTGGATTGTATGTGAAAACCATTCCTTAGCTGCGATGCTGAAAGTAGAGGTAAGCGTCGCCGTACACCTGCGTTAAAGGTTAGGATTTGATGGAATCTGAAGTGAAAAATTAAGGTGGAACCGTGCAATGGGCACCCTTAAAGGTATGCGACACATATCTTTGGGGGTGCTTTTCTTATGTGGATTAATAATCTTAAAGAAAGGAAGAGGAAAAATGAAGATCAAGATGAGAGACGGTTCCATGAAAGAGGCGGCCTTTGAGGAGGAGCTGGGGAGGGACGCGTTCCGGCATACCACGGCCCATATCCTGGCCCAGGCGGTAAAGCGGCTCTATCCGGACGCGAAATGCGCCGTCGGCCCGGCGATTCCGGAGGGGTTCTACTATGACTTCGAATTCCCGTTCCGGTTCTCGGAGGAGAATTTCCCGGAAGTGGAAGCGGAAATGCGGAAAATCGTGAAAGAAAATCTCCAACTGCGTCAATTCACGGCAGACCGGAAGTGGGCCCTGGAGGAGATGGAAAGGCGGGGCGAGGATTATAAGGCGGAGATTCTGTGCGGGCTGCGGTCAGAGGAGGAGATTAGCTTTTACAGGCAGGGAGAGCATCTGGAGATGTGCGCCGGCCCCCATGTGGCCTATACCAGCGCGGTCAGGGCGTTCAAGCTGCTGTCCGTGGCGGGGGCCTACTGGCGCGGCGACGAGAGGAACAGGATGCTTACCCGGATCTACGGCACGTCCTTTCCGGATTCCAGGATGCTGGAGGAATATCTGAACCGCCTGGAGGAGGCGAAGCGCAGAGACCACAGAAAGCTGGGCAGAGAACTGGGGCTGTTCGCGCTGCTAAAGGAAGGGCCTGGTTTCCCTTTCTTTCTTCCCAGGGGCCTGGTTTTGAAGAATCTGCTCATCGACTATTGGAGGAGACTGCATGCCAGGGAGGGGTACCGGGAGATATCCGCGCCGGTGATCTTGAACCGCGGGCTTTGGGAGACTTCCGGGCATTGGGAGCATTACAGGGATAAGATGTACGCCACGGTGATCGACGGGGAGGACTACGCCATAAAGCCCATGAGCTGTCCCGGCGGCATGCTGGTATACCAGATGGAGCCCCGTTCCTATCGCAATCTCCCCATGCGGGTCAGCGAGCTGGGGCTGATCCACAGAAACGAGAAGTCGGGAACCCTCCACGGACTCATGCGGGTGCGCTGCTGCACACAGGACGACGCCCACATCTTCATGATGCCGGAGCAGATCCAGGAGGAGATTAAAGGGGTGGCCCGGCTGATAGATGAGGTATATTCGAAATTTGGTTTCCAATATCGCGTAGAACTGTCAACCAGGCCGGAGGATTCCGTGGGGAGCGATGAGGACTGGGCGATGGCCACCGATGGCCTGCGGAATGCTTTGGAGGATTTAGGGCTGCCCTATGAGGTGAACCCCGGGGACGGGGCGTTCTACGGCCCGAAGATTGATTTCCACCTGGAGGATTCCATCGGGAGGACATGGCAGTGCGGAACCATCCAGCTGGATTTCCAGCTGCCCCAGCGTTTCGGGGCGGAATACATCGGGGAGGACGGGAAGAAGCACCGCCCCATCATGATACACCGGGTGGTGTTCGGCTCCATCGAGCGGTTCATGGGTATCCTGATAGAGCATTACGAGGGAAAGTTCCCGCTGTGGCTGTCCCCGGTACAGGTGAAGGTGCTGCCTGTTACGGATAAATATATGGATTATGCGCGGGAGATGGAAAGCGCCATGAAGAAGGAGGGCCTGCGCTGCGAGACGGATGCCAGAGGGGAGAAGATAGGCTACAAAATCAGGACGGCGCAGATGGAAAGGGTGCCCTATATGCTCATCGTAGGCGAGAAGGAAACCGGAACCGGAGACGTCTCTGTCCGGAAACGGGAGGAGGGCGACCTGGGGAGGATGCCGCTGGAGAGATTCCTGGGAATGCTGAAAGAGGAAGGAATCTGAGCGTTGGACACCGGTGAATAAAAGATTGCTTTACAGGGTCTTATGGGCGGCTTTTGCTTCTGCCGGACGCAGGCAGGATGCACTCGCCGCCCGCTTTTTTATCAGTTATGTGGCAAGCAGGACAAGGGGGCGTAGCTGCCAGCCCCTTGCCCTGGAACGGATTACATTCCCGGAAATCTCAAAACTTCTCGAAAACAACAAAAAACAAAATAAACCCACAAAAAAATTAAGGGAAATAGTGCCAGATTTATTGACATCCGGAAAACATAGGCATATACTGAATAGGAAAGGCATGGGTGTACGTGTGCCCGGAAAGATTATAGAGACGTAGTCCTTCTCCTGGAAAAAGAGCGGCGGAAGCGGCAGATTGCAGAGAAAGGGAGCAGTAGGGCTATGCCATTCAAATAGAACACATAAGGAACGCGAAGCAGTCAATACGGAAAGGAGCACCAATGGCCAAATATTACACACAGGAAATCCCCAAAACGGACAGAATCCCCAGGCTGGTAGCGCATCTCTACGCCAAGATGCCGGAAATCGAATCCGCCAGGGCCAGGCTGATCACAGAATCCTATAAGGCGACAGAAGACAAACCGATAATCATGCGGCGCGCCCTGGCATTTGCCCATATTTTGGACAATATCCCCATCATCATCCGGGAGGACGAGCTGGTGGTAGGCAGCACCACCATCGCCCCCAGAGGCTGCCAGACCTACCCGGAATTTTCCTACAAATGGCTGGAGAGCGAATTCGACACCGTGGCCGCCCGCAAGGCAGACCCCTTCTACATAGCCGAACAGACCAAGCGGGAGCTGCTGGAGGCGGACGCCTACTGGGAGGGGAAGACCACCAGCGAACTGGCCACTTCCCTCATGACCGAGGAGACGAAGAAAGCCATTGAGCACAATATCTTTACCCCCGGCAACTATTTCTACAACGGTGTGGGCCATGTGACCGTCCAGTATGACAAGATTCTGGCCATAGGCTACAGGGGGCTTATCGAAGAGATACAGGCGGAGCTGGACAAGTGCAGCCCTGGCGACGAAGATTATTGCACCAAGAGCCAGTTCCTGAAAGCGGCCGTCCTAAGCTGCGAGGCCGTGATTCGCTATGCCCGCAGATATGCCCGGCTGGCGGAGGAAGAGGCAGCTTCCTGCACTGACTCCGCGAGAAAGCAGGAGCTCCTGCAGATAGCGGCCAACTGCGCCAGGGTGCCGGAACACGGAGCCGCCACCTTCCATGAGGCCTGCCAGAGCTTCTGGTTCATCCAGCAGCTGCTGCAGCTGGAGTCCAGCGGGCATTCCATCTCCCCGGGGCGCTTTGACCAGTATATGTATCCTTACTATAAGAAAGACCTGGAGGCCGGGAGGCTGACCAGGGAATCCGCCCAGGAGCTGATCGACTGTATCTGGGTGAAATTGAACGATTTGAACAAATGCCGTGACGCCGCCAGCGCGGAAGGGTTCGCGGGATACAGCCTGTTCCAGAACCTGATTGTGGGCGGACAGGACAAAGAGGGGTTAGACGTGACGAATGACCTGAGCTTTATGTGCATCACGGCCTCCAAGCATGTGTTCCTGCCCCAGCCATCCCTTTCCATCCGGGTGTGGAACAAGTCGCCCCACGAGCTGCTGCTGAAGGCGGCAGATTTGACGCGGACAGGCATCGGCCTGCCTGCGTACTACAATGATGAAGTCATTATCCCCTCGCTGCTGAGCAGAGGCCTTACCCTGGAGGACGCCAGGGACTACAATATCATCGGCTGCGTGGAGCCCCAGAAGGCCGGGAAGACGGAAGGCTGGCATGACGCGGCTTTCTACAACATGTGCCGCCCTCTGGAGCTGGTGTTCTCCAATGGCTGGGACAAGGGCGAGAAAATCAGCATAGAGACCGGGGCCGTGGAGGACATGGCTACCTTTGAGGAGTTCTATGACGCCTATAAGAAGCAGATGGATTACAACATCTCCCTGCTGGTGAACGCGGACAACGCCATCGACGTGGCCCATGCCACCCGCTGCCCGCTGCCGTTCCTGTCCTGCATGGTGGACGACTGCGTGAAGCGTGGCAAGAGCGTCCAGGAGGGCGGCGCGGTCTACAATTTCACCGGCCCTCAGGGATTTGGCATCGCCAACATGGCGGACTCGCTGTATGCGATCAAGAAGCTGGTGTTTGACGAGAAGAAGGTGACTCTGGCGGAGTACAAGCGGGCGCTGGCCATGAACTACGGCCAGGGCTTCGATGCCGTCAGCGCGGGAGAAATCGTCACGGAGATCCTGAGGGAGATTCGCAAGGTGAATCTCCCTGAGATGGACAGAAACGGCATGGCCGTGGACGAAGCCCAGGTTGCGGGCATGATCGCGGCAGTGATGAGCGCGGAGCTTCCGGCGGAGGAGAAGAAGAGATATGAGGAGCTGCGGGCCATGATAGACGAGGTGCCCAAGTTCGGCAATGACAACGAGGAGGTGGACATGTTCGCCAGGGATGTGGCGTACACTTATACCAGGCCGCTGCTGAACTACCGCAATCCCAGAGGAGGCCAGTTCCAGGCGGGGCTGTATCCCGTGTCGGCCAATGTGCCCCTGGGGGCCCAGACAGGAGCCACCCCGGACGGCAGGCTGGCCCATACCCCTGTGGCGGACGGCGTGTCCCCCTCGGCGGGCAAGGATGTGTACGGCCCCACCGCGGCGGCGAATTCCGTGTCCAAGCTGGACCACGGCATCGCCTCCAATGGCACCCTGTTCAACCAGAAATTCCATCCCACGGCGCTCAGCGGAGAGAAGGGGCTGGAGAACTTCGTGGCGCTGATTCGCTCCTATTTCGACCAGAAGGGGAGCCATATGCAGTTCAATGTGGTGGACAGGGAGACCCTGCTGGATGCCCAGGCCCATCCGGAGAAGTACGCCCACCTGGTGGTGCGGGTGGCAGGGTACAGCGCGCTGTTCACGACGCTTTCCAAGTCCTTGCAGGACGACATCATCCGGAGGACGGAGCAGGGGTTCTGAGAATTATGGAAAAACCGATGCTCAGCGAGCATTTTGACGTAGACGATATCAGGAAAATCAGGGAATATAATTCTCTGCGTCATATTGGGATGACACCGGATGAAATAGTGGAAGATATTAAAAAGGGTGCTGCCGGATTGCTTGCGGAGCTAAGGAAAGACAAAAGCGAGGGGCACTGCTTGGGAAAGAGGTGAAAGCCATATGGCAATCCAAACATCCGCACAGGAGACCATTAATACGTTAGACGCGATTTTTGAACGACATAGAAATGACCGTATCTGTGTTTTGGGAACGACATGCTGCGGTAAAACCACTTTGCTGCGGCAGATACCCGGCTGCGTGGATTTGGATGATGAATTATGGCCACAGTTGACCCAGGAAGAAGCGGATTTTATCAGCCGAAAGCCGTGGACGAAAGAAATCGGAGACTTTATTGACAGGCTTGTCTATGAGAGGATTTCCGTAAAACCCGGGCATCCGTTATTCACAACGATTATTGTAGAATGTGATGTGGTAATCTATCTTGATATCAGCGAAGCGCTGTTGGCAGAGCACTGCAAAAAGAGAGGGAATAGTTTTACGGATGCAAAAAATGTAAAGGATGCTGTGGAGGGGGACTGGAACCATCACAGAGAAAAAGGCGGGAAAACCTTTTACTATCTATGTGTCACAGAATAAAGGTGCGGCTGACCTGATTGCAAAGCTGGGGAAAGCGAAAATCATAAAGCTATAGAGCGAGGAACATAATGATCATAAAAAACGAACATCCGATTTTAGAGTACAGCACGGACAGAATCGCTGTCATCAATCCGGACAGGGACGCGTCCAAAGCGGACAGAGACGGACAGGGCGGGGGCGGGTTTGGGCGTTTCCCCAGGCTCTGCCTGGTCACGTTCTTCGAGGAGGTGCTTGACAGCGCGGTAGAGAGGTACGGGGGAGAGAAGATAGGGACATATGTCTCCGAAATGAAGGACTTCCATGTGTACCGGTTCACGGTGGATGGCACGGAGGTCTGCGCCGTACAGGCAGTGGTGGCCTCAGGCTCCATCGCCATGATGACCGAGATGCTCTACGGCAGCGGCGTGGAGGTGATCGTCTGCTGCGGCGGCTGCGGAGTGCTGGACGACATCCCGGAGGGAGCCATCATCCTGCCGGTGCGTGCCCTGCGGGACGAGGGGGCATCCTACAAATATCTGCCGCCTGCGCGGTTCATCGAGCTGCAGCCGGAGCCCATAGAGCGCTTCCGGGAAGTGCTGTCCGGCCACGGCATCCCCTACATAGAATGCGCCACCTGGTCTACGGACGGATTCTATAGGGAGACCAGAGAGATGGTGGCCTACCGGAGGGAAGAGGGCTGCAGGGCCGTGGAGATGGAGTGCGCCACCATGGCCGCCATCGCCCAGTTCCGGGGCAAGGTCTTTGGCCAGTTGCTCTACAGCGGCGACATCCTCATCGGCGGTGCGGAGGACTATGACGACA
>CAJUFI010000016.1 GCA_910585665.1 uncultured Acetatifactor sp.
GAAATAGCCAATCTCGTAGCGAGATATGGCAGAGTCCAGTCGTTGATGAAATACATCAACAAGGGGACGCTCATGGAGTCCTACCGGAAACAGCCGAAAGGGAAAGCGGTAGGAGTGGACGAAGTGACCAAAGAAGAATATGGGGAAAGGCTGGAGGAAAATATAGACGACCTGCTGGTCAGGACTTGAAAAAGGGTTGAAAATCCCCCGGAACTGTGTTAGGATAAATGCAAGCAGATTTCCTATAGACACAGATTCTTAACTTCAAAGAGACCATTCTTGTAAATCGGAAAATTCCTGCTGAACTATCCAAAATACAACGAAAGCGGGAGGTTCCGTTCCTCCCGGAAAGTGAAGAAGGGAGACGACAGGATGGCAGAAAAGGACATTCTGGAAAAAGTACTGATGGCACACAGCGACGTGTTCGCGGACTGTGGGAACGCGCTTGTCTATAGCGGGCGGAAGCGGCTGAAGGCGGAGGATGTCTTCCCGGCGCCCACGGAAAGCTTTTACCGCAGAAAGGGAAAGGTGCACAGCCAGTTCGAGGACGTGAGCGCCTATCTGATAAAAAACGGCGAAATAAAGCTGCAGTTCCTCATAGGCAATGAGACGGCCCTGGAGGGAAGGCAGGTCCTGCGGAAGGCCTCTTATCAGGGCGGCGCTTACCGGGCCCAATTGGAGTCCGGCAGGCCGGTATACCCGGTAATCGGCATAGTGATAGACTGGACGCGGAAAGGGGAACGGATTCCCCGGAGTCTCCATGAGCTCCTCCGGCGGGAAGGAGTGGCCGAAGAAGACCTGGAGCTCGTAGATGACGTGAAGCTGGAGGTCTACCATATGAACAACCTGTCCCCGGAAATCAGGGCGCGGTTCACCAGCGACATGGGGTTCGTGGCGGATTACCTGAATGAAGGGAGTTTCGAGAACCGCAAGGATCAGAAAATCGTCCATATAGAAGCATTATGCGAAATGATGGAGGCGCTTACCGGGGACACGCGCTTCACTGACCAGGTGGACGAATTATTGAGAAAGCAGGAAGAAGGAAAGGAGATTACCATGTGCGAGTATATTGATTTCTTGGAGGCGAGAGGGGAAGCAAGAGGCGAGAAGCGTGGAGAGGCAAGAGGTATCACCATAGGCGAGGAGCGTGGCATCACCATAGGCGAAACCCGCCTGGGGAACCTGATACAGGCGCTCCTAAAGGAAAAGAAGTTCAGCGAAATAGATGCCGTATCCACAAACCGTAAGAGGCGTCACGAATTGTACAAGCAGTATGGGATTTGAGCTCCAACGTGACGGGCAAAAAAGCCCGCCAAATCGTAAGGTCGCCCGCCAAGCCCCGGAAATCCCCCGCTACCACCAGATAATATAGAGCAAGGTCAGCGACAGCCCGATGCAGAAGAGCAGCAATCCGAAAGACAGGCTCCTCTGGATGATATGGTTGGTCTCCCTGAACTGTTCGTTCTTCATGGCCGCCAGGTGCACATAGTCCCTGTGGACAGGATTCTTTCTGCGCCAGGTGCGGTTGCCCAGGATCTGGAAAGCGTTCAGCGCGACTCCCAGCTTTTCTGTGAACACATTCCCCTCCGGCCGTTCATAGGGCAGCGGGCTGTCCCGGTAAAGGGTCTTTCGCAGAAACACCACCAGCCCGTCCACAAGGCTGTCCAGTATCCGGCAGAACACCCCGGCCACGGCAGACAAGGTCTTCAGAATCGCCGGACTGCTCAGAAGCCTGTGGAGCAGCCCGCACAATCCCCCGAGCAGCCAGGGCAGAAAGCGCAGCAGCAGCGGCCTGTACAACAGCTCCTCCAAATCCAGCCATTCCGGCCACGCATTCACATATTCCCCCTCAGCGTTCCGCAGCGCCCTGCGGATAAAGAACAGATACACCAGCCCGCCGATTCCAATAGATATCAATCCGCCCTTAAGATTTCCAAAGCTAAAATAATGCACCTGGTGCCCCGTCTCCTCCAGCCGGAAGAACCCCTGTGCCAGCTGCGCCGCCCTGTCCATCAGGCCATGCGGGCACAGGCCCCACGCCAGCAGGACGGCCGCGCTCCCCGCCAGGGCAAAGACCGTTGCGGGCTTCATGTAACCTTTCATGCTGTCATATTTCTCTTGCAGCGCAAAATCCCCATTCCTTTCCATGAAGACCGCCACGAACAGCTTCGTCATATAAGCCACCGTGAGCCCCCCGGAGAACAGGAAAATATACTCCACAGCCCTCAGCGCAGCTCCCCCGCCATATTCCACGATGCTCTCGTGCAGCAGGGTCTTGCTGATATAACCGCCAAAAAGAGGAATCCCCCCGATAGCCAGCGCACCGATGAGGAAAATGCACTTCAACAGCGGCTTTTTCCTGCCAAAGCCCCGGATATCGTTCAGGTTCAGGGCATGGGCATTCATGTACACCACCCCGGCGGCCATAAACAGCACCAGCTTTATCAGGGAGTGGTTCACCATGTGCAGAAACGTTCCATGGGTTGCCAATATACGGTATTCCGTCTCCCCTTCTATCCCGGACATGCCCAGCATCCCGATTCCCACCAGGATGAATCCAATCTGGGACATGGAAGAACAGGCCAGCGTCCTCTTCAAATCCACGGAGAAAACCGCCAGCAGCGCACCCCCCAGCATGGTGACCACTCCCAGCGCCAGTATCAGCCCGCTCCATTTCCCGTCCCCGGGAAACAGGCAGCAGCCCAGAATCAGGATACCGTAAATACCCGTTTTGGTCAGGATGCCGGACAGCAGCGCGGAAGCCGGGGCCGGAGCCACAGGATGGGCCTTTGGCAGCCAGATGTGCAGAGGGAAAGCCCCCGCCTTGGCCCCGAAGCCGAAAAGCATGCAGGCCCCCGCCGCATACAGCAGATTCCTCTCCCCGCAGTTTGCAGCGGCGGCGGGCAGTTCGCCGATCGTCAACGTCCCCAGCTGATGGTACAGCAGGAAAATGCCCATGAGCATCACAAGCCCCCCTGTCACCGCCACAGCCAGGTAGGTGTCCGCCGCCCTCAGCGCCGGCCCGTTCTCCTCCTGGGCCACCCACACATAGGAGGTGAAGGACATTATCTCAAAAAAGATAAATGTGGTGTACAAATCCGCGGACAGGAACACTCCCAGGGTAGCCCCCAAAGTCCACAGCAGAAACAGGTAAAAACGGCTGCGATGGTGCAGATGGGCAAAATATTCCCTGGAGAGAATCGCCGTCATCATCCACATGAACGCCGCCACACAGCCGTAAATAGACCGAAATCCGTCCAGCACGAAACCCAGGCCCAGGCCGCAGATATCCGGAATCTCCAGGACATGGGAAGACTGACTGCTGACGGCAAAATATGACACAGATGTCATGACAATGAATTCCAGCACCACCGAGACGATTACAATGGCATCCCGCAGAATCCCTCCGGTGTGGGGAGCATTTTCTTTCTTTTTTCCGGAAACATGCCCTGCCAGGTACGCCAAGCCCCCCGCTATAAACGGAAAAAATATCAAAAATCCCAACCCTGTCCCTGATTCCATGCTATCCTCCATACTCTGCTTCTGTCATACTTTCACCTGAGAAGTCCCTTATTTTTCCTCCGCAAAACATGACCTTTTCAGATCTGCCTGCAAAAAATGCCTCAGCCGCTACAGGAACTCTATACTTTGCCGCCTTTATGCTGCCCAAAACAATAATACAGTCAACACTTGCTCCATTAGACCATCTATTATATCATCTGTTAGATTTTCTTTTGTTATCTTTGATACCCACATACTCTGCCGCCTCTCCACATCCTCTGGAAATCCATTCAAATCTATCAGGCATTTCTATCAATACCGGAACCCCCTCACGCACTCCTCCAGCACCCTCACCACCGGCCCGGAATGCAGCCCGAAGCAGAGAGTCAGCGCCGCCAACACCGCCAGCGGCACCAGCATCTTCCACCCCGGCTCCCGCACATCCTCTACAGTTCTGTAGTCAAAATCCCGCCCGGGGAAAAAAGCCCGCACCACAATGCCAACCATATAAATCGCCGTCAGCAGCGCAGAGACCAGCAAAGCCCCCACCCCCGCATACGCAAGGGGCTCCCCGCTTTCCACCGCCGCCCTGGCCAGGTACCACTTGCTGACGAAGCCGCATAGCCCCGGCACGCCCATCAGCGCCAGGGCCGCCACCGTAAAGCAGCCGAACACCTTCGGCATCTTCCGCCCCAGCCCGTCCAGCTCATAGATGAAATGCCGCCCCGTCTTGTGGATCACCGCCCCGGCGCAGAGGAAAGAGCACATCTTCATAAAGGAATGGAACACCAGATGGGCCAGGGCCCCCGTCATCCCCATAGGCGTCATCAGCGCCACCCCGAACAGGATATAGGACAGATTGCTCACCGTAGACCATGCCAGCCGCCTTTTGAAATGGGTCTCCTTCAGCGCCCGGCTGCAGCCGTACAGAATCGTGAACACCACCAGCCCCATCACCGTATCCTGTGCCCAGGTCCCCCGCAGCATCCCGGTCCCGAAGCTGTAATAGGTGACCCGCATCACCGCGAAAGCCCCCGTGTTCACCACCGCCACCGCATGGAGCAGCGCCGTCACCGGAGTCGGGGCCACACCGGCCCTGGGCAGCCAGGCGGAAAACGGCCACATGGCAGTCTTCACGCTGAACCCCCCGAAGCACAGCACATAGACCAGCAGCAGCGTATCCTTTTTCTCCTGGATATGGGCCATGTCCAGCACCCCGCCCGGCACAAAGGAAGAGGTAGTGCCGTAGACCAGCACGAATATCATGCCGATGAACGCAAAGGCCGCGCCCCCCAGCATATAGTACAGATAGCTCCTGCTGGCCAGGGTGGCCTCCCTGGTCCTGGTATGCATCACCAGCGGCAGCGTCACCAGGCTCAGCATCTCGAAGAAGAAGTACATGGTCAGGATATTCTCCGAGAGGGCCACGCCCAGGGTGACGCCGTAGGTGGCCGTGTAGAACAGGAAGAAAGATTCCGCATTCTCCTCCCGCTCCATATACTCAAAGGAGTACAGCTCCGCAAAAGGCCAGAGAAAGGCCGCCAGCCCCGCGAACACCGCCCCCGGCCCGTCCAGCCGCAGGGTGATGCTCAAATCATGCATGAAACGGAATACCGTAAGCGTCTTATCGGGCGCATGGAACAGCATCCACCATACCAGCACAGAGTTGGCGCACACTGCCGTCTCCAGATAAATCCACATAGCCTTTCTGCTCCGAAAGGACAGCAGCGGCAGCAATAAGGCCGTGAACATAGGCAGAATCACCACTATCAACATCATGACTTCCCTCATGGCAACCAAACCCTTTCTCTATCGTCATCGCCGAGATATAGTAAACGACATTTCTTATTAGAAGCTGCCGGAAAATAACCGCTGCAGTTTGTTTCGGAAAAAGCCTGGAAATCCAATAAAATCTGCTCCAAACATGCAGCGGTTATTTGTAGACGCTTCCTTATGCCTGAACGCTTGTTGGCTGCCTATAATACCGATGCGGCAATCTCAGAGGCATATTGAATCAGAGCACCGGGGAAGACTCCCGCCAGCACCGCCAGGGCAGCCAGTATCACAAGGGGCAGCAGCATGGCAAAAGCAGGTTCTTTTCTGCAATCAGCTTTCGCAGCCGGGAAAGCTTCTTCTCTGCCATCAGCCCTTATAGCCAAGGGCGGCTCCTCTTTGCCGGATATTTCCCATTCATGGGATGCTTTTGTCCCGCTTGTCTTTGTACCCTTAGTTGGCTCTCCTGCCTCATTCGCAGCCACAGCCGCCGCTCCATGATTTCCCGCCCCGGAATCCGCCGCTGCCGCGTCTCCCGGGAAAAATCCCTTCATGGCCACCGGCAGCAGATATCCGGCCGTCAACAGCGCACTAACCAACAGCACGACAGGCCCCAGCCACGCGAATACTCCCATATCCGACTGCAATGCCCCCTGTGCCAGATACCACTTGCTGACGAAGCCCCCCGTAGGCGGAATCCCCACCAGTGCAAGAGAAAGCAGCAGATAACACCACAGCATCTTCGGCATCCGCTTCCCGATCCCCACCAGTTCCTCCACCCTTGTATAATTGAAATAATAGACGAATACCCCCGCTGTCAGGAACAGGCCGCATTTCACCACCGCATGCACCGCCACATGGAGCATGGCCCCCGTAAACCCATCCGCCGTCAACAGCGACAGCCCGAACATGATATAAGACACCTGGCTCACCGTGGAGTAGGCCAGCCTTTTCTTGAAGCCCCGCTCCCTGTAGGCCAGCATGGAACCCATGAACACCGTCAACAGCGCCAGCGCCATCCACGTCTGCTGCACCCAGGTCCCCCGGAGAAAATCCGCCCCCACGATATAGAAGACCACCCGCACCACCGCCAGCACGCCGGATTTCACGATGACGCCGGACAATACCGCGGAAGCCGGGGAGGGAGCTACCGGGTGGGCCGTAGGAAGCCAGGCGTGCAGCGGCGCCATGCCGGCCTTTGCCCCAAAGCCCAGCAGCGCGGCGAACACAGCAATCAGCAGAATGCCCTCATGGCCCTGTACAGCCGCCATATCCAGCGTCCCGCCCGCCGTAAATGTCAGCGAATGGCTGTACCGGTACAGGAAAAAGATGGCGAACAGCCCCCCATACGCGCCGCACAGGGAATAGAACAGATACTTCAGCGCCGCCATCACAGACTCCCGTTTCCCGTTGTGGAGCACCAGCGGCATGGAGACCAGCGTGGTCAGCTCATAGAACAGATACATGGTCACCAGATTCCCCGAAAAATCAAAGGCCACAAGCACACCATACAGCATCAGGTAAAATCCGAAATACCGTTTCTCCTTCCCCTCATGCCGCATGTAGACAAAGGCGAACAGCGCCGCCAATACCCATATGACGCTGACCACCGTCACGAACAGCCTGCCCACGGCATCGATGCGGAAGTACACCGGTATCGCATCCAACAGCGTGAACAGCACCGCTTCCCTGTCCCCTGTCCAGGCCGCCGCCAGCGCCAGGGCCACGGAAATCCCAAGCACCGCGCCCACATAGGCGCAGAGCCCCGCCGATACGCGATTTTCCCTTTCCGCCCCGGTTCCGGAATCCCCCGCGTCCGAGACCGCCTGTTCCCGGAAAGCCGAGACCAGCAGTACGGCACCGCATATCACTGGCAGCGCTATCGGAACCAATAACCATACATCCATCAAAACTTTCCTCCCTAAAAGAGCCCTCAGGCCCCGCTAGTCGAACATCTCAATCCCGCCCTGGATCAGCCGCATAATCGGATCTGAATTCAAGCCCAGGATCAGATTCAGCAGAATAAAACAAATCAATGCCGCCGATTTGGCTGGCTGCTCCCAAATGACTACCTGTCTGCCAGTCCCTCCCACTTCCTGACAGTCACTGGCACTCCTCTCAGAGCCGGCCCCGTTCTCTTCCGCTCTATCCGTTTTTCCTGTCCCGTCCCTTTTTCCTATGCCGTCAGCTTTTCCTGTTCCATCAGTCTTTCCTATGCCGTCAGCTTTTCCTGTCCCATCCCTTTTTCCTATGCCGTCAGCTTTTCCTGTTCCATCGCCTTTCACCGCCTCATAAGCGCCCATTGGCGTATATATCCGGATTACAGTCTTCATGAAATAGACCGCGTTCAGAATGGTACTGATGGCAAGCGCGATGACCGTAGGCAGCATTTTATGGGCATGTCCCACCGCCGCCTGGGCGAAGAACAGCTTGGAAATAAATCCCGAAAACATGGGCATGCCCACCATGGAAAGCGACCCCACCAGGAACGCTATCCCGGCCAGTTTATTCCGAAATCCCGCTCCCGTGATGTCCGCATATCGGTCACTGCCCCCCGATGCGTCCGAAAGCCCCGAAGCCGCCACGAACAGCAAAGACTTCGTAGCCGCATGGGACAGCACATGGTAGATACTGGCCACGATCCCAGCCTCCGTAGCCAGCCCCAGCCCCATATAGATATACCCGATCTGCGCCACAGAAGAAAAGGCAATCATCCGCCGCAGATTCTTCTCTTTGATAGCGCTCCAGGACCCCATGATCATCCCGATGATGCCGAACACGAACAGCACATTGACCACCTTACTCTCCGTGACCACATCGAACCCAATCACCCGGCAGAAAATCTTAATCAACAGAAAAATGTACCCCTTTGACACCAGCGAGGACAGAATCGCCGAGGAAGACAGCGTAGAATACCCATAGGCATCCGGCAGCCAGGCATGAAAAGGATAGAGCGCGCTCTTAATCGCAAGCCCCACGGACATCAGCCCCAGCGCCACCATCAGAGAGATATGGTGCTGCCCGCTCAAAGCCAATTGCCGCACCTGTTCCCTGATATTGCTCATCAGCAGATGCCCCGTCACCGCGTACAGATAACAGATGCCCAGAAGCAGAAGCCCAGAGCCCAGAAGACTCATGATCATATACCGCGTAGCCGCCTCAAAAGTCCGCCCTGTCTGGCGGATCATAATCAGCCCGCAGGCGGAAATGGTGTTGATTTCCACGAACACATAGGCCGTGAACAGATCATTGGTATAAATCAGCGCCAGCAAGGAACACAGAAGAAGATTCACCATCACATAGTAAAGATTCTGCTTGCTCTCCTCAATCTGCGCCTCCCGCTCCCGGATGCCCCCCATCATGCACAACAGCATGATGATACAGAAAAAAAATGCCATAAAGGCCTCCAGGACGCCCACACGGATTTCATTCCCCCAGGGAGCGGAAAAATGCCCCATCCGATACACATAGGGCTGCCCCGTGGAAATGACGAATCGCAGCACAAATGCGGACATGATACCGATTATCACGATTACAGCCGTGTTCACCCGCCTGGCCCACTTCCCATCCAGAATGGAACACAACGGCCCGGAGAACAGCGACAGGATGATGGACATGAAAGGGAAATTCTGCACGAAAGCCATTATTTCCCCTCCTTTTTCAATTGGGTGCTGATTTCATCCAAATCCAGCGTGTGGTACCTGCGGTACAGGCGGATGGTCAGGGACAGCATCAGCGCCGTCACCGACACCGACACCACGATGCCCGTAAGCACCAGCCCGCTGGGAATGGGGTTGATATAAGCCTCCACGCTCGTGACCCCGTCCACCACCACCGGCGCTTTTCTGCCCGCGATATAGCCCTTCAGCGCAAGGAACAGATAGGTGGCAGTGTCCATGATGTTCAGCCCGATGATCTTCTTGATCAGATTCCGCTGCAGCAGCAGATTGGAGAATCCGATGCCGAACAAAATCATCGCCACGGCCTCCTCATAATTTTCAAATAAATATGTCCAATTCATTTGTCTTACCTCCCTGGTAGCGAACCGTTCCCCATAGAATCTGTCGGAAAATAACTGATACCATTCTTTCGGGTTACAGGGTCAACAAAGCAGTTCCTGTAATATATCTTATCGGAAGCAATCCCTACGCTTCCGATAAAAGGCGCATCCCTTAGCGCCGCATTTGATTATAGGAAGCTGCACTCGCTTCCTATAATATATCTTATCAGAAGCATGCACTTCGCTTCTGATAAAAGGCACATCTTTTTGCGCCGCATTCGATTATAGGAAGCTGCACTCGCTTCCTATAATATGTTCAGGAAAAATCCCTGAAATTCAAGGAAAAGCGCCATAAACCTATATCCGTCATCCGCAGACGACCCCTAGTACAGCGGCTTTCCATTAATACACTTAAAGAATGCTGTTTTTATCAACATTTTAAGCAAAATATAGTCCAGTTCATTAGCGAACGTTATCCTAGTAGCCGCCTTTCCGGAACATGACATAAAAGGTATACATGGTGCCCGCCACCACCACGCCCACGCAGATATTCAGGACCAATATCAGTCCACTGCTCAAGATCGCCCCAGGCGTCCCCAGCGGGATGACGCTCTCGATGTGGTTCGCGCCGGTGTAAAAGGAATAGCTCTTCGCGAGACTGTAGCAGGCCAGCGCGCAGAAGCTCATCCTGCGGTAAGTCCTGGCCGTGAAGAACCTCTCCGTCCTGGCAAAACCGAAAGCGTTCAGATACAGTATCAGCCCGGCACCGATGACCGCGCCCCCGGAAAATCCCCCTCCCGGCCCCAGATGACCGGCAAGGATGATATAGATGCCGAACAGGAAGATTGGCGGCACCAGGATCCTGGCCGCAGTCTGCAGTATCACGTCATTCTTAGGCTCGTGGATCCTGTCATTGTCCTCGTCCAGCTCCTGTTCTTTCTTCCCGTCCCTCCGCAGCAGAATCAGCACCGTACAGGTGGCGATGAACAGCACATGGGACTCCCCCAGCGTGTCAAAGGCACGGTAGTCCAGGATCATGCCCGTGACGATGTTCACCGCCCCGGTCTCCTCCAGGCCCTCCTCGATATAGCGCTCCGCCACCTCATTGTTCACCGGATTCTCCGCATGGCCGAACACCGGCAGGTCCGACACCGCCACCAGCAGCATGGCCACCAGAAAGATGCAGAACAGCACGCTGAACACCCTGTAGAACCTCCGGAAGATCCGCATCTCGAAGTTATTCTCCAGATCATAGACCTTTGTGTGCAGCTGCCTCTCGTCCTGTTCCCTGCGCTCTTTCGTCTCTTCGCTTTCCACAAAGGGCGTCTGCCTGTGCATCTCCACCTCTCCCACAAAAGGATCCTTCGTGTCATCGAGCCAGCGCCTGAATTTATAGGAAAAGGTCTTCTGATACTTCTCCTCAGATACCTTTCTTGCCATCGGCTTTCTCCTCCTGTGAACTTTCCTTTTTGATGATGGCGTTGATTTTCTTCAAGGTCACCAGGAACAGCACCGTAGTGACCCCCGCCCCCACCGCTGCCTCCGTGATCGCCAGATCCGGGGACTCCAGCAGCACCCAGATGATGGACATGATCAGGCTGTAGGACATGAAAATCAATATGGTGTTCAAAAGTTTCTTGGAAAGGCTGGCCGCAATGGCACAGACCACCAGAAAACCCAGCAAAATACAGGTAAATATCGTCATCGTTTCCGCCTCCTTTGCTCCTCTGCATTCTCCGCCGCCCCGGCAATGCTTCCTTGTCACATATCCTCTTTACGCGGCACCTCCGCCGAAGCATCCGGGTTCTTCGCCATATGATGCCCCCCGCTTTCTTCCGTCTTGCTGCCAGAAGAATCCAATTGCATCGCACAGCAATGCTCCCTGCTTTCCTCCGCCCCACCGTCAGGGACAATCAGATTCTTCACAAGGTAATGTTTCCCGCTCTCCTCATTGGTGCTGACCTCCAGCCTGGCGATCAGATGGGAGGACACCGGGGAGGAGAACCACAGAAACACTATCACCAGTAACAGCTTCAGGGACGTGAAGTTAAAGCCGCTGATGACAATCAGCCCCAGCAGCGCGAAGCCGATGCCCAAAGTGTCCCCGATGGCCGCCGCATGCATCCGGTTCAGCACATATCGGAACCGGAATACCCCGATGATTTCTATGATAAAGGTCACCAGCCCGCACAAAAGCAGCCCGCCGCCAATCAAAAACCGCACCCATTCCAGCACAAGCATCTCCTATCCTCCTAGTCTCCAATCATATCCTCCCGAAATCTCAGGCCGCTTAACAGGCACCCTATAATCCATCCCCCGCTTCCGGTTCATCTTTCCACTTTCAATTCATCTTCCTACTACAGCGATTCTTTCCAGGCTCATTCGCCTCCCAGCGGTCTAAAAGCCTGTCGGCCTACCCTAGACATCCTCTTGTGCCTCCGCCTTATCTACTACATTCTCGTCATCTTTCAATTCCTTTTTCTTCCCCTCCAGATACACGCCCATATACACTTTCACCAGCACAATCACCGCCAGAAAGCTGATCATGGCATATATCAGGCAAATGTCCGCCAGATACCCCTCATCCAGCATCAGCGCCAGAATGGCGATCATCACGATGACCATGGTGCCCGTCATATTCACCGACACGATTCTGTCCGCCACCCTGGGTCCGATAATGGCCCGCACCAGGCACAATATCACCAGAATCGCCAGCACGATGAGCGCCCCTGTGAAAAATACGCCGTATGCCTTTTCCAGGCCTTCCATCCCTCTTCCCATCTCTATCCTTTCTCCGGAAACTGTCACGAAATAATCTGCGCAACCGAAATCGTTAAGCAGCATATTGTGGGACGATTCCCTGTGATTATATGGTTTCCTCAAACTTAAGGATATATTTCACAAATTCACTGTCCTGAATGCCCTCCGCCATGGACTCGTCCAGGCAGTGGACAGTATACTCTGAGCCCTCCAGCGTGACCGTGATGGTTCCCGGCGTCAGCGTGATGGCGTTTGCCAGCATAGCCTTTCCCGCCTGGGACTTCAGCTGGGTGTGAAAGCTCACCAGAGCCGGCTCTACCTCTTCCTTTTGGGTCAGTATCATACGAATCGCATTCAGATTGGCCTTGACAATCTCCGTGACCAGCAGACAGCAATATTTCAGGAACAGGAAAATATTTTTGTATACCCTCAGTTCCTTCGCCAGGCTGTAGTCCACAAATTTACAGGAAAAAGCCAGCAGCGCACCTGCGATTGCCAGGCCGAACAGACCTATCTCCAGAGTAAATCTGCCATTAAAAATAATCCACAGCACAAAATAAGTCAAAAACATAAGATACCTCCTTACAAGTGTTTTATTTTAGCACAATTTATCCCGAAGTAAAGAGTTTTTTGATAACTGTTTTATATACGCAATAAATAAGCGCCTTCGGCACACCAGCTCCCCCCGGCTTTCCAGCCTTATTTATCGCATAAAAACCCAGACGCAGAAAAAGCCTATGCAAGGAAATTGCTGCTGGTTGTGATTAAGAATTAAAAAACCTGTAGAAATGTTATAATCTCTCCCAGAAGTACAAATCTAAAATACTCTTTTATCTATAAACTGTCGAAATTTGTCGATGTTTATCAAATTTTTACTGTTATCATACTATTGTAGTCATAAACTTTATATCGAAAGAGAGGTAACTATGAAAAAACTTAAAAAATTAATCTGTTCTATGCTGTCGGCACTTCTAATCATGAATCTATCAACAACTGTACTTGCAGATGGCGATTCCTTATCACGTATTGCCGAATACACCATCCAGGTCAACGAAGATGTAGACATTACTGGCTCGCTCACTACCACCTTCACCAATTTAGACACATTTATTGACACTGTTCGCGAAAATTATCCAAAAATCGCTGATTATGACATTGCCAGGTTTCTGATGCAGTACACACAACAAGACTGCGAAGGTCTGCCAGAAGATGTCGTCTTGTCCATACTTGAATATGACAATATTACCGTATCCACTTCATATGTCCGAATAGATGCCGATGGAAATTCTTATGCACTAAATGATAATTGCCTTCCAATTGATGACTATACTTCTAATGATGGATACATAAAGTTCACTACTACCTATTCTAATACAAAAACCGTAGGCAAGCAAAAATATTATAATGTATTTGGAAGTGCCACATGGCTCAAATACCCGGCGATGAGATTAAGAGACTGCTTTGTAGTTGGAACAAACGGAACATTTGATGATAGCGTCAGCGAAAAAGGAAATGTTATTCAATCATTTAAATGCATCAGATGTGGTGCGATCACCTATAAAACACGTACAGTTACCAAGAGTAAACGCGTAGACAATGATTTGAATCTAAAATACGACTCTGGCGTACCAGAATTACATTTTGACGCATTGAGTACTCAAAAATGTAGTTCCTGCGATGGTTTTACCGAAGACTATTCTTTTACTCTGTTCATAAGCTATGGAGTCATTGCAAGCGAAGCCAAAAACATCCAAGCTTCATACGGACACCAAACAGTAGGTTTCAAAAACGACATAAGTGTTAGCATTTCTGGTGACGGAACCGCCAGCCTTTCTGCTTCTGTGGGAACAAAGATAGAAACATATACTGCAAGACCTGTAACTATGAAATACTAAATAATCAACAGAATATGAATACATAATAAAAGCTAAAAATAGAATCCACTGAAACTGACACAAAAAATCGCCTTTCTCTGTAGTTTTTAACAACAGAAAGGTGATTTTTGATATTTTCATAAAGCCGCTTCCCAAAGAAGCCGCCGATATGTACGCAAACATGGTGCCAAAGCTGCAAAATGCTGAAGCTCAAATCAATATGTCGCAATCTGTACCGGCATCCGGCGAGATGGTAGGGCTGTGGCGGAAACTGCGAACCACGCAAAGCCCTCCAGCAGAGAACTGTGCGGAATATCAGCGACTACAACTTAGCGGTGCTATGGGGTGATGCCAGCATATTCATTGACTAACACCCACTTTTTTATAATCTCCTATTTCTGGTCATCCCCTCTCTTATGTCTGATATTCCACAGGATTTCGCTTCCCATAAAAGCTATTGCAACCACCGTTGGAGCATCCGGCCAATTTAGTTCAACAGCTAAGAAAATCCCTAAAAAATATGCAACAAGAACAGTCAAAATTCCTATTATAAATTCCACCATCTCTTTCATCCTTTTCATCCGATTTCAATCAGCCTCAAACAGCTTGTGATGTATCCTCTTCACTTTTCACTATAACACAATATCCTACATATTTCCATATCATAAGATAATCTCACGTAAAAAAGCAGCCCTCAGGCTGCTCCTTTGCACGTTTTTCGCGCCGCTTTGTCCTATATGACTTCAATCCGCTCAAAATACTTCATCAGGATATTTGCACAGTTCTCTATCCCGAACTGGGAGGTATCCAGTATCATGTGGTAGTTGTTCACATCTCCCCAGACCTTTCCGGTATTCCTATAGTAGTACTCGCTGCGGGCTCTGTCGTTCTCCTCCAGCATGGCTTTCGCCTCCTGGTAAGGCAAGGATTTCTGGCTCATGACACGGCGGATGCGATCCTCCTTGTCGGCACAGACATAGATGTTGAACACATTTTCCTGATTCCGCAGAATCTCCGAGGCGCAGCGTCCCAGGATGATGCAGGGCCTGGACGCGAGCTCACGTATCAGCTCCGTCTCGTCCGCATAGCTATGGCCTTCCAGCTCATGCTCTATGTACGCCTTGTCATACACCGGAATACCCAGCTTCCCGGACAATTCCGCCGCAATCGTGCTGGCACCGGTTCCAAACCTTCGACTCATGGTAATCACCAGATTCATACTCGTTCCTCCCCATTCGGCCGCTTCCTGTCTTACGTAAAGACATTATACTATGTGCAAAGCATCGCACATAGTAGTTATGCCATTCGGCGTTTCCTCCCTGGAATATGGACACATTATACTATGCGCAAAGCATCGCACATAGTAGTTATGCCATTCGGCGTTTCCTCCCAGGAATATGGACACATTATACTATGCGCAAAGCATCGCACATAGTAGTTATGCCATTCGGCGTTTCCTCCCAGGAATATGGACACATTATACTATGCGCAAAGCATCGCACATAGTAGTTATGCCATTCGGCGTTTCCTCCCAGGAATATGGACACATTATACTATGGTATGAAAAGATTATATCACATCCCCCTTTTGGATACAAGCCTGTTGCGGAACCAAGTTATGGCAGTTATGGCAAGTTATGGCGATTGGCGCTTTTACGGCGAAACCGGGCAGATACAGGTGGGGCGGGACATGGGCACGGATATGCCCGTCTGTTCCAGAAGCTTCGTCCCCGGATTCATCCGGAGTACCGTAATCTCATCGGAGCCCTGGTTGGCGATTGCCACATATTCCCCCATGACGGCAAAATCTCTCGGAATCTTTCCGCCTGTGGGGACAATCTGCTCCAGCGCCGCGCCGCCGTCTTCTTTCAGGGAATAGACCGCTATACTGTCATGGCCGCGGTTGCTGACCATCAGCAGGCCGTTCCAGATCCGGATGGCGGCTGCTGTATTCTCACCTCTATAAGACTCCGGCAAAGTGGGCAGAATGCTTTCCAGGACATATTCCCCCTCCTTTTCCCGGACGACTGCCAGTTTGTTGTCCAGCTCACAGGCGGCGTAGATGACGGACATCCGGGGATGGAATGCCAGGTGCCTGGGGCCCGCACCTGCCGGAAATAACAGATATTTCCCGGTGTCTCTCAGACCCTTGCCGACATCGTCCCGGTCATAAATGAACACTCTGTCCAGCCCTAAGTCCACCACGAAAATCCGCCGCCCCATGCCTTGAATAAGGTCATTATACCATGAATCGGCAGAAAATCCATCCCTGCGGAAGAATTATCGCTGTCCTTCATTTCTGCAGCGCCCAGAGATTCTTGATTTGATACCGCAGAGTGCCGTAATCCCACTGTTTTTCGCTGTTGCTTCTGCGGTTGGGGTCATTTACATAGAAGCCGTTCTCATCATATCCCCGAATCAGGATGAAATGCCCGGTAGTGGTGAAATCTCCCGGACGCATGCTGCAGACAATCAGTCCGCCGCCGTCCAGCGTCTGCTTCATCAGGTTTTCGTCCAGGGGCAGTTCCTCTCCGCTCAGCCCCAGCTGCGCTGCTCCTTCTGTCCATAGGCTCCAACTGGTTCCGCCGTCCGCATAGTATCCGTTGTCATAGGCGAACACTGCCATATTCCTGGGCGTCATGGCGGTGTCCCCCGTAAAGTACAGATACGCCATATCCAGGCAGACAGGCCCGCAGCCGGACAGGCCGATCATGTCGTCTCCATATGCGTCATAGCCCCAGCGCCTGTCCCACTGCATCAGAAGGGGCACTTCCCCGCCGCGGACGTCCCCGGACAGGTCGATGGGCTGATTCTGATACTGCGCCCGGTTCGGATAGTCTTTGATATAGTCCATGGCCTCCTGGTTCAGTTCCAGAAGTTTGATCATATCCTCCGGATAGCCCGTCAGGTCCATGTCGGGATACAGGTCGCCCGCGCTGAGAGGCACTCCTCCGGCATCCGCCCGGCGGTTCTCGTCGCCTTCATCGCCTGCTGCCACCCCAGTCCACAGGGAGGCGCTCTTCGACTTGTCCGAAGCGTTCCATGCGCTCCTCACTGCCGCCAGGATAGTCAGGCACAGCGCCAGTTCTGCCGCTAACGTGCAGAATCGCTTGACCATCCTGTCCCTGCGCTGCTTTTGCCGCATCTTTTTCCGGGCCGGACTGATAGATTGGCTGTTTCTTTTCTCGGCTGGCCTTCCATCGGCGTACCTTCCATCGGCGTACCTTCTTCCCGGTTCCCTGCGCCCTCGTATCCCTGTTTCCGTCTCTCTGTATATGCTTTTTCGTTTATTCTCTCTTGCCCTGTCATAACAGTCCACCATAAAAAATCCCTCCTGCCTTTTCCTATAAATCATTATAAAGGCAGGAGGATTTCATATTTTATTTTTCTATTGTGGAAAAATTAAGATTCAGTGAAGATATGGCCGGCTTGCGCTGATGATTCTCTCCACGTCCACTCTTTCCTGATTCCCGAAGACCAGATAGCCTGTCCCGTTATAGTATTCGTATCCTACCACTTCCTGCTGCTTCTCTGTCTTCCGGCCTTCCCTGGGCAGTTCTATCTTCGACCCGATCGGATACTGCTGCACCATCTCCAGAAATGATATCATCACCGTCATCACCTTTCCGTTCCTTAGATTTCGGTCTCGGGGCATCGTCTTCCGATGGCTCCTCCTATGATTCTTCCCGTTTTCCGGTAAATGATACAGCTAAAAAATACAATTATCCCACCAGCCCCTGCCAGCGGCTGTCACCTCCGAGATAGGCATAATCCTCCTTTTCCCGGAACTCTTTCCGCAGGCATTCTTTCCGTTCAGCCAGGATTCATGTTCTTCTCCCATTCCCTCATCTCACTGCCAATTCTCTCGTCATCCCAATCGGGGTGGTTCCGGATCAGTTCACAGATCCGGGCAATGGAAATAGGCCCTTCTTCCAGTATCTCTGCAATCTCTTCTGCGGAAGTGTTCTTCCGAATCTTTTTTCTGACCTGGCAGTTACCATTTTCAGTTGACAAATCGCCGGCAAATGTGCTATAGTCCTAGTTGCGAATGAGTCGCATTTGCATTTGCGGCCACGATTATTGCATTTGCCATTTATACACCTATAACTGTCCGATGCAACCGATGCGCCTGGATGCGATTTCATATCCGGAGTTGCGGAATGCCAGGGCATTCTCAGGAAAGGCTGATGTTATGCTGGATTTGATAGTAGATTCCCTTTTGGACAGCGTGAAGCTGATTCCGTTTTTATTCCTGGCCTATCTGGCCATGGAGTACCTGGAGCATAAGACCGGCGAGCGGGCGTCGAAGCTGATCCGTCGCCCCGGCACAAAGCCCTCATCCCATGGTCGGTCAGGCTCCGGGCATCCTGTGCTGGCCCATCTTGCCCCTGTTGCGGGAGGGCTGCTTGGCGCCGTCCCCCAGTGCGGCTTCTCCGCCGCCGCTTCCAATCTGTACGCGGGACGGCTCATCACTCTGGGAACCCTGATGGCCATCTATCTGTCCACATCGGACGAGATGCTGCCCATCCTCATATCGGAACGCGCCCCTATGGGCATGATTCTGCAGCTGCTGGCGGCAAAGGCTGCCATTGGCATGGCGGCGGGCCTTGCGATAGACCTGCTCTGGCGGAAAAAGGATACCGGGCGGGAACACATCCATGACATCTGCGAGCAGGAGCACTGCCACTGCGAGAAAGGCATCTTCCGCTCGGCCCTGGCACACACGGCAAAGATTGCCCTGTTCATCCTGGCGGTGAACCTGGTGCTGAACCTGATTCTCCATTTCGCCGGGGAGGATGCGCTGGCGAACCTGCTCCTGGACAAGCCGGTGCTGGCTCCTGTGCTGGCAGGGCTGGTGGGGCTGATTCCCAACTGCGCCGGCTCCGTGGTCATCACGCAGCTGTACCTGTCCGAATCCATAAGCCTGGGAGCCGCCATGGCAGGCCTGTTGTCCGGCTCCGGGGTGGGGCTTCTGGTGCTGTTCCGCGTCAATCATGACAGGCGGGAGAACCTGAAGATTCTGGCGCTGCTTTACGGCATCGGCGTGGTGGCCGGAATCCTGATCGGCCTTTTCCTGAAATGACGGGGGCGAAAACACAGGCAGAAGCTCTTCGGATACACATGCAGCCCGAAAATACAGCAAACGCTGCCATGAACTTGTATTCGTTATCTGTAGACGAAACGCACGGCTTCACGGAGACGGCCGCGGCACTTGGAAACGCACGGACAGACCTCAGATGACAGAAAGGAACGGACATGGAACTGCATAACAGACAAAAGACACTTTCCGGGGAAATCCCCTATGCCGACTGCGGGGAGGACATCCGATATCCCCAGGGCCTGAAATGGACCAGGCAGAGAAAAAGCGTCTACAAGGTGCTGTGGGAAGCGCCTGAGCCTTTAAGCGCCATACAGATCTACCAGCGGGTGGCGGCGGACGGAGCAGACGGGCAATACGCCGTCTCCACCATCTACCGCATCCTGGCCGCCTTCGAGGAAAAAGGTCTGGCGGAAAAGACCGTCTGGATGGAAGATGGTTCCGTAGTCTATTCACTGAACCGGGGAGGCCATACCCACTACGCCATCTGCCTGAAGTGCCACAACCGCATCCCCCTGCAGAGCTGCCCCTTTGCCCACATCCACCTGGAGAAGGGCATGGAGGATTTCACGGTCACGGGACATAAGCTGGAGCTGTACGGATACTGCAGCGCCTGCCGCCAGGGCAGTGAGCCTCCCCTTTCCCAGTGAACCCCTATGCATCCCACATTCCCTGTATCACCAGAGACAATGGCACCGGCTTAAGCTTGCGCCATCCCTGCACTGAGCCCCCGCGCTCACTCTGCCAGGTACATCTTCAGCCCGTCCTCTATCTTCTGTACCGTGTCCTCCTGGGATTGGCTGCCCTTCAGGTACCCGTCCAGGGCTTCTATCAGCACTTCCCGTATCTTTTCATCCTCTTTGACCGGCTTATCCAAAGCCTGGCACAGAGCCAGCAGTCTGTCCGCCGTCTCTTCGGAATAGTCCCTGATGATGAACACCGCTTCTCCGTCGTCCGTCTCTATGGAAGTCTCGGCCTCCGCTTCCGACCGGTCTTCATGGACCTGCTTTTCCAGAGAGGCCCTGTTCACAGGAAAGCCCCTGTAATAATCTGTATCCTGTATGCTTCCGGACAGCGCCAGCCTCAGGAAGTCCATGGCCGTATCCTGATAGGGGCTCTTGGCGCATATGCCTGTCTGCAGGGTGGGAACGAAGCTGTTCTCATAGGCCGTGAAGCTTCCCTTGATGTGCTCCGCCATGGCTATGGGGAACATGCAGTTCTTGAATCCATCGGCCTCGCTGAAGGCCAGCTTCGCCTGGGAGGCCAGATTCCACATATTGTAAGCGCGCTCCCCTTTCTCCCGGGAATCCACCATCCCGCAGTTGTCCGCGATTTTCTTCAGGCATTCCAGCTTTCCGGCCAGGGTCTCCTTATCCAGCCGCTTCTCTTTTACAATGTCCCCGCAGAAATAGGGATAGAACTTATCCACCAGCTCGCTCACGGTCTGCGGGCCCAGATAACTGTCCTGTGCCCCCGACAGGAACTGTGCCAGAGCCTCCAGCGAAGCCATGTCCGCCTCCCCGATGTCCCTCCCCAGGGCCATGGTGAATCCGAACTGCAGGGGCACCACATATCTGTGTCCGTCCTCCCGCACATAGGCGCCCGTAATACCGGGCAGGAGCTCCCCGCTCTCCTCCAGAGGATTCACCACCTCCCCGATGTCCACCAGCAGCCCTTTTTCCGTAAAAGAATCCATGTCCAGATGGTCCATCACCAGGATATCCGGCGCGTCGTCCCCCATCAGCATGGTGTTGAGCGACTGGTAGACAGCATTGTAGTCCGTCTCGTCATCATAATAAGCGGGATAGGCGGATTCTATGGTGATCAGCACCTCCGGATGCTCCTTATGGTATAGGACTGCCGCCTGCTGCAGAAGAGAGCTGTCGAATACGGTGTACAGCTTCAGTTCCTGAGTCACTTCGATGACCGCCTCCGGGTCGTAGGCATATCGGTTCAGCTTCCCGCCGCCTTCCGACTCACGGTACAGCGCATAGATATCATCGCTTTCCAGCATAGCCAGGCCGATGCACCAGCAGCCCGCCAGGGCCAGGTCCGTCTCCGAGCCGTTCAGCAGCTTCTCCCAATCGCTCTCTCCCGCCCTTCGTCGGAAAATGCCCTCCCCGCCTGCCGTGACCAAAGTGCCGTCCGCCGCCGCGCACAGGTTCACGCCTTCTGCAGCCCCCGCGGGAAGGGAAATGGTCTCAGGGTTGCTGCCCCGCTTTTCCACCTGGATGCCAGAGCTTCCCGAGGCGCACAGATAGACATTTTCCCCGTCTGACACCAGGGGCTTCTCATACTGGCCGGACAGAGGCTCGCTGGACAGCACGCTCCCGTCGGTTCCGGACAGCACATCTACGGACAGGTAAGAAAGCGTCGTCAATGTGCCGTCCTTCTGCGCAGCCAGGCCCAGAGGCCATTCGTACATCCCCCATTCCTCATTGAGGACTGTCCATTTGGCGGGCGTGATGTCCCAAATCTGCTCTCCCTGGCCTTTCCACAGATGCCCCTTGAAATCCTCTTCGCCGTCCGCCACATAACCGGCATAGAGATACTGCGTGCCGCTTCCGCTCTGCATCAGCTGCACCTCGAACCATTCCCCGCAGTCCAGCTCCAGGGACGCCAGCCAGCCCTCCGTCACATCGGCAAAGCCGTCCTCCTTTCCCGCCCACTCGCTGAAAAGGGTCTTTCCGCCCTCCTGCCTGGAGGCCAGCAGATGTATCTCTCCCGCCGTGGAAAATATGTTCTGCAGCGTCCAGTCTTCCAGTTCCTCCGGCAGCTCCTCCTGTGTCTCTACCCATCGGCCCTTCTGCTGCTCCAGGCCGCCGTCTTTCGTGTCCTGTTTCCCGCACCCGCCAAGAGCACCTGCCAGAATTGCCGCGCACAGGGCCGCCGCGATGCCTTTTCCATGTCTCATATCCGATTCCTTCTTTCCGGCAGCCTGTTATGGAATGCTGCCTTCTGGCATTTTACACCCTGCGCCGAAGGAATATCCTAATGGTATCTTAAAGCCTTATTGATAAAATATTAAGGAACTGTGCTCGTCTGCCGGAAAAAAGCAGGCAAGCCGCCCTCCCGCGATGGGGACAGACGGCCTGCCCGGCGAATCTCTTTCCTTTTACTGTTCCTTGAACTCCACATGCCCGTCATCGATATGATAGACGGCCCCCATGGCCTTCAGGCCGGGGATATGGATATTCTCCTGAATCTTCTTCACGCTGTTGTCCACGTTCAGACAGCAGGCCTTGTAGTCGTCCTTCTCGCTTCCGATGGCGGCCATGATTTCATCCGTGATGGACTTGATGAAGCCCCCCGCGCCGCCGCCGATGGCTGCGCCTACCGCGCCGCAGTGGGTGTGGCCCAGGACTACCACCAGATTGCAGCCCAGATGGTCCGCTGCGTACTCCACGCTGCCCAGCTGATTGTCGTCCATGACATTTCCCGCTACCCGGATGGTGAACAGCTCCCCGATGCCCGCGGAGAAGATGCTCTCGGGAATCACGCGGGAGTCCGAACAGGTGACTACAATCGCGTAGGGATGCTGGCCGTTCTCGCAGGTGTCCTTGCGGATTTCGGGGGAGATGTCCCCTGTGCCTGCGGAGGCTGTCAGGTATGCCTGGTTCCCCTTCTGTAATTTGCCCAGTGCCTCCTGGGCGGAAATGTTCGATTGATGTGACATGATTCGTTCCTCCTTTTTGTTATGATAACTTCCCGGAATCTTTAGCCCCCATTTTATAAGGCTTCCAGACCCTATCTCAAAAAAATCACCCTATTTTTCCACTTGTGCGGTTGCAATCCACTTCCAAATGAGCAAAACGCGGCAGCGAATGTAGACGCAAGCGCGAGTTTTGCGAATGCGGGAGTGGGTCTGATTATTTGGCGATTTTTTAGATAACATTCCTGTCAATGGATGTCAAAATATTTACGATGCGGCGGCTGAGCCCCTCAGCGGAAGCTCTTCACCCAGGCAATCAGGGAATCGTGGTACACATTCTCCTTTACGTCTCTGCGCATCTGGTCCGTGACGGAGCCGTTCTTCTCCATGATCGCCAGAATCGCCTCCTGCAGGCCCGCAATCTTCCCTCTCTCAAAGGCTTCCTCACAGGCGGCGTCCGCTTTCTCAGGGGCCTTTTCGGCGGCTGTCGTCCCTGCTGCGGCCTTTTCTGCGGCACCGGGCATTTCCCCGGTAACGGCTTTTCCTTCCGCGGCAGCCTTTTCTGCCGCGCCGGTTCCGCCCTCTGCGGCAGTCTTTTCTCCCGCTGCAGCCTTCTCCCCGGCCACGCGTCCGTCCGCGGATACAGCACCCTGGGTCTGTCCGCATCCGCTTCCGCAGGCGGCTTCGTCCTTCCCTTCCTGTCCTACGGAATTGGCAGCCCCTTCGGAATCAGCGGCCTGCGCCCCTTTCTCTTCCACAGCCGGCTTCTCCGCCGCTCCTTCGGTCTCGCCGCGCTCCGCCGCTCCCGCTTTGCCGGCAGAATCCTGCGCCGGCCCTTCCTGGGTCCAGTCCTCTGTCAGAGGCACCCAAATCTCTCCGGAATTGGCTTTCACGTTCACAGCGATATTGCCTCCCGCCACGCTCACCTTCTGGCCCGAAAGCGCCCCGATATACTCCGCCGCATTCCCGGCGGGCAGAGTCATGACGTAATCGCTGTCGTCATTGTTCACCGTCACAAGGACAGACTGCCCTTCATAATTCCTGGAGAAAGCATACTGGCGGTTCCGCAAAAGCAGTTCCTGATAATCGCCGTAGGAAAGGGCCCTCACCTTCTGGCGCACCTTGCCCAGCGCCGCAATCAGGCCGGTGCAGGGATTCTTCTCCAATGCGCCGGCGAAATCGGACAGGGAAAGGGCCGGGCGAAGGGAATCATCGGAATACCGTTCTTTTTTGCCCTCTATCCCGAATTCCGACCCGTAGTACACCGAGGGCACACCGGGCAATGTATAGAGGAGCACATGCACTGGGGCAAAGTGCGCCTTGTTGTTCAGTTTCGTATAGATCCGCTCCACATCATGATTGTCCACGAAGTTATACAGCTTCAACCCGTCCGGACGGTTGCCCCCCATGCCGTAGAGGCGCTTCACCGTGTGGGCTATCTCGAAATAATTGTGGTCATTGTGCCCGGAGTACAGCGCCTTGTGCAGATGATAATTGGTGACGGAATGGAGCGTCCCCTCATTGACCCAGCGGGTATAGTCCCCATGGATGACCTCGCCCATGAGCCAGAACTCCGGTTTCACCTCATCCGCCACACGGCGCAGGGCTTTCATATAATCGAAATCCAGTACATCCGCCGCGTCCAGCCGGATGCCGTCGATATCGAACTCGCTGACCCAGAACCGGATCACATCCCCGATATAATCCCTGACCGCAGGGTTTTTCTGGTTCAGCTTCACCAGCAGGTCATAGCCGCCCCAGTTCTCATAGGAGAAGCCGTCGTTATACTGGTTGTTCCCCCAGAAATTCACGTTACAGTACCAATCCTTGTAGGGAGAATTCTCCCTGTTCTTCCTGATGTCCGCGAACGCGAAGAAATCCCGCCCCGTGTGGTTGAACACGCCGTCCAGGATGACCCGGATCCCCTGCCTGTGGCATTCCGCCACATAGGCTTTCAGATCCTCATTCGTCCCCAGACGGCTGTCCAGCTTCCTGTAGTCCGTGGTCTCATATCCATGTCCCACCGACTCGAAAAGCGGCCCGATATAAATCGCGTTGCAGCCGATTTCCTTCACATGGGATATCCATGGAATCAACGTGTTCACACGATGCACCGGCTCCCCGTAGGAATTCTCCTTCGGCGCGCCCGTGAGCCCCAGCGGATAAATGTGATAAAATACCGCCTCATCATACCATGCCATATATGCATACCTCCTATTTACAGTTCCGCATCTGCTCCGCCCGGCACCCGGCCATAAGGAATTGTCTACAAATAACTGATGCGAGTTTATAGCCGTTTTCGTTGTATTTCTGGGCTTTCTCCTAAACAAGTTGCATCAGTTATTTTCCGACAATTCCTAAGGAATTTAAGGAGTCGGCTACCGACAGCTCCTGGGCAGATGCTGTTAAAATTAGTGATTGGCATTTCCGCCTCTGCCGCCAGAGGCCTTCCGCATTCTATTCTACCATAAAATCTTCCATATTTCTATCTAATTATAATCTTCTTCGCTCCCGCCGCGCCCCTTAGGACCGCGCATTGAACCTTGCAAAACCCCGGGAAGTCTGCTACAATTGAGAAAAATCTGGAGGTAAGAAAGCAATGGAGAGAACATATGTTTCGGACGCCGTCTCTGCTGTCGGCCGCAGAATTCTGGTACAGGGCTTCGTGGACAATCTTCGGGACAGCAAAAACATGGCATTCATCGTCCTGAAGGACATCACCGGAAAGATACAAATCACCATAGAGAAAGAGGCCCATCCCGAATTGTGCCCCGCCATAGCCCAATTGTCGGAGGATTCCGTCATTTCGGTCATCGGAAACGTGACCCCCAATGATTACGTCAAACTGAACGGCGTGGAGGTGATTCCGGAAAGCATCCGGATCGAATCTGTGGCGGAAGCCCTTCCCATCGCCCGGAAAGCCATCCCGGCCACGAAGAAGAAAAAGGCGGTAGAGCGCTCCAGCATCGACCAGAGAATCGATTATCGCTGGATCGATCTAAGGACCGATGAGAACCAGCTGATGTTCCAGATCCAGACCGCCATGGTGAACTCCATGCGCCAGTTTCTGCTGAACCAGAATTTCCTGGAAATCCATACGCCCAAGCTGATCGGCGCTGCCAGCGAAAGCGGGGCTGATGTGTTTGAGGTCAAATATTTCGACCGGAACGCCTACCTGGCCCAGAGCCCCCAGTTCTATAAGCAGATGGCCATGGCCAGCGGCTTTGAACGCATTTTTGAGGTAGGCCCTGTATTCCGTGCGGAGAAATCCAATACCAACCGCCACACCACCGAATTCACGGGCTTCGACCTGGAATTCAGCTACATCGATTCTTACCAGGACGTCATGGACATGGAGGCGAAGCTGTTGACCCACATGCTGGGGGAGATCAGCCAAAGGTTCGGCAGCCGGATCAAGGAGACCTTCGGCACCGATGTCATCGTCCCCACCCTTCCCTTCCCCACCATCGACCTGGCCGATCTATACGAAGAACTGGAGAAAAAATACGGCTATACCGTAGACGAATCCGAGAAAGGCGACCTGACTACATGGGCGGAGCAACTCAGCTACAGATGGGTCCGGCAGACCTATGGGCACGAATTCCTCTTTGTGACAGGCTTTGATGCGGAAAAGAGAGCATTCTATCACATGCGCGACGAAAATGGCGTCCCCATGGGCTACGACCTGATCTGGCGGGGCGTGGAGATCACCACCGGAGCTCAGAGAGAGCACCGTTACGATGTCCTGAAAAAGCAGGCCGCAGAAAAAGGGCTTGAGGAGGATGTGAGATTTTATCTGGAATTCTTCAAATACGGCTGCCCGCCCCATGGCGGCTTCGGCATCGGCATAGACCGGCTGACCATGCTTCTGCTGAACCTGGGCATCAAGGACGCGATGTTCCTCTTCCGGGGTCCGAACCGGCTGCACCCATAAAATTGTTCCATTTTCGGAAAATTGTTCCACCTGTGCGGTTGCAATCCAATGGCTTGTCTGCATGCAAGCTATTGCAATGCAGACGGGCCATTGGATTAGCAACCCACTTCCAAATGAGCAAAACGCGGCTGCGAATGCAGACGCAAGAGCGCGCAAGCGCGAGTTTTGCGAATGCGGAAGTGGGTTGGATGCTCGAATGAGCATCCAACCGCACAGGTGGAAATTGTTCCCGCTGCTCCATAACACCAATTTGGAACCAACCGGGAACACGAAGTAAAATTGGGGCCAATATTCAGGATATAAGATTCAGGATAAGGCGAAAGCCGTCGGCCTTCCGAAACCGGAAGCATCCAGCCGACGGCTTATTGTCTGCGATATGGAACCGCCCTACAGTCCGGGCAAGGGCTTCCCTGTCAGAGGGCCCCATCGCCCTCTTTCTCCCGTTCCATGCAATGCCATTCATATAACTGGAGATAAGCCTCCCGGCGTCCCTCCGTGTACGCTTTCTTGACCTGCTCCACCACGCTCGGGTCCCGCAGCCTGACCGTCAGCAGCGGCGAGAAACGCTTTCCCTCCAGCGCGATGGCTTCTTCCACCGCTTCCTCGAAAGTTTTCTCCATGCCCATGTGCAATCTTGCGGTCTCCGTCACATTGTTGATCCAGTCCAGCAGCCCGATGATGTCCACCATCTGCCTGCAGGGGCACTCCAGCCTCTGGTAGGTTTCCGGATACCCTCTGGACCCGTCATACCAGTAATGATGCCCCAGGGCCACCGGCGCGTAGGCCCGGGTGGAGTCCCTGTCCTCCAGCCATCTGGCCCCCACCAGCGTATGGAGATGGGCCATCTCATACTCTTCTTCCAGCCATTGCCTTGCGGCCTGGGAATACAGGTTCATGAAATTCAGTTTCCCCGCGTCGAACAGCATGCCGCTTTCCCTGGCAAAACGAAATATCTCCCGGCGCTTTTCCTCCGGATCCTCGATCTCCCGAATGCTGGGGATATCATCGAAAAATCCGGGCTCCTCTTCTATGATGATCCTACAGAACGCCGCCGCGGCCTCCGCCACCACCTTTGAATGCACATAGACCTCCGGCGTGAAGTTCATCTGCAGATTCAGCAGGAAGTCCTTATAGGGAATGCTGTTCCTGGTCTCCACATAAGTGTAGGACAACTGCCGCAGATATAAAAAGAGCGACTCATTCTCCGAAGCCTTTGGAAAATCCTTCACATAATCCAGGACTCTCCGATATAAGCTTTCGATATATTCCTCCCGCCTGGGGACCAGCTCCGGATCGAACCTCAGATACTGGCAGTAAAACGCAGTCAGCGATATGATGCCGTACAGGCCGTCCGGGGAGAAGTCCTCCGGATCGGCCTCGTCCATCAATGCCTCCAGTCTGCCCAGCAGCTCCTCCAGCCCGTACATCCCGCAATAATGCTCGATGGTGCAATAGGAGAACATGGGCCGCAGGGGAGGTTTCCTGTTCTGTTCCGCGGCCTCCTGGAGCCTCCTCTGGTAGACGATGTACACCGACTCCATGATATCCTCCACATCCTGCGGAGACATGACGTTTTCCTTGCTGTGGGAAATGCTTGCCGCCATCTGCTGGTGGGTCAGGTAGATATATCTGTCCCAGGGCAGCCCGGGCTCCTTCTCCTGGTACCCCTTGTCCTGCAGGATCTGCAGCGTGCCTTTCACGATTTGGATCTTCTCGCTGGGAACCCGAAAGTTCCCCAGAGAGATATTTGCCCGGGACCGCAGAATATAGCCCCTTGTCTCTGTGTCCTGGATTTCATCGAAATATTTCAGATAGGCCGCCGCTTCCCCGAAGCAGAGCCGCATCCGGGACATATATTTCTGGCTCTCCTCATACTCCAGCCCTACAAGTTTATTGTAGATATTGAAATAGCCCATGCCAAGACAATACAGTTCCCGGATGATATTCTGACGGTTTTTCGTTCGTCTTGCCACGCTTAACAGAGCGCTGTGAATCTGACAATACAGGCCCACGTCCAGCTCTTCCCCGCCGCCCAAAAGCTGCCCGGCGAATTCCCCAAGCTGTGCCAGCGTCTCCTCCTCCGCTTCAAAGATATGGTCCAGCACCGGAAACAGGCCCTCCCGCAACAGCTCCATGTTGCGCTTCCCCCTCTCTTCCGCCCGCTGTTTTTCCTGATTCCGCCACGCCAGCCACTCCTCGAAAGACTGCTTCTTCTGCCCCTTCCGATTCCAGGTCTTGCAGGCGGCGTTATCTCTTAAATTGGCAATATACTCTTCCTGATATGGCTGCATCCTTTTAACTCTCTTACGCTTCTATTCTTAGGAAACCTCCCATGGAACAGTGGCTCCTGTTCATGAGAAACGGCTGCTCAAGATCTCCTGCAGATGCTTCGGATCCACCGGTTTGGAACAATGCTCATTCATCCCGGCTTCCCTTGACAGCCGGATATCTTCCACAAAGGCATTGGCCGTCATGGCCACGATCCACACCTGTGCCGCGTCTTCCCTGGGGAGGCTGCGTATCCGCCTGGTGGCTTCGTACCCGTCCATCACCGGCATCTGGACATCCATGAAGATAATGTCGAAATATCCCTCCGGCGAAGCCTCAAAACGCTCCAGCGCCTCCGCCCCATTGTCCGCCACTTCCACCTGGACTCCGATCATGGACAGAATCTCCACGGCGATTTCCTGATTCAGCGCAATGTCTTCCACCAGCAGCACACGGCGGCTGCCGTAATCCGCCTCCGCGCCGGGACACAGCCCGTCCTCTTCCTTCTCCCCGCGGATCAGGTCGGCCAGGGTCTCCATCAGCCTGCTGGGGAACAGGGGACAGGGCACAAAGGCATTGACGCCTGCCCGCACCGCGCGGTATTCTATCTGTGCCCAGTCCTCCTCCGACACCAATAGGATCGGGAAGCCGCGTCCTGCCAGCTGGCGCACATGCACCGCCAATTCCAGCGTGGACATATCCTCCAGCTCCTGTCCCAGGAGCAGGGCACAGGGCATATGTTCCTCATACTGAGCCTCCGTCAGGCGCGTCACCGCCTCCAGGCCGCTCCGGGTGCGGATTGGCGTCAGCCCGCCTTCCTCCAGGTAGCCGCCGATCTGCTCCGCCCTGTCGTCCCTGCGCTCCGCCAGTATCACCAGGCTTCCCGCCGGAAGCTCTGCCCCCTTTCGGCTCTGTACCCCCACAGCCAGAGGAATCACCACCCTGAAACAGCTGCCGACCCCCTCTTCGCTTTCCACCGTGATCTGGCCGCTCATGCTGTCCACCAGATTCTTCACAATGGCCATCCCCAGGCCCGTGCCCTCAATCTTGCTGGTGGCGGTACTCTTGACCCGCTCAAAGGGAAGGAATATCTTCTCCAGGAATTCCCGGCTCATGCCGATGCCGTTGTCCTCACAGAGGAAATCCAGCCATACCAGATTCTTTTCCTTTCCCGAGGGCTCGGACAGACGCTGGCTGAACCGCACCGCGATCTCCCCGCCTTCCTGGGTGTACTTCACCGCGTTCCCTACGATGTTGACCATAATCTGGCTCAGGCGCAGGGAATCCCCGATCAGGCTCTCCTCGTAAATCTGCCCGATGTCTATCCCCAGGCTCTGTCTCCTCTGCACCGCCTGGGGGCGCACAATCACGGCGATACCGTGAACCAGGTCAGACAGGGAGAAAATCTCCTCATTCAAAGTCAACCGCCCGCTGTCGATGCGGGACATGTCCAACACCTCGTTCACCAGGCCCATCAGATGCGTGGAAGCCGTCTGAATCTTCAACAGGCAATCCTGCACCCTGGATTTCTCGTCGATATGGGCCAATCCTATGGATGTCATGCCTACGATCGCGTTCATAGGCGTTCGGATGTCGTGGGACATATTGGACAGGAAGCTGCTCTTGGCCCGGTTCGCCTCCTCCGCGGCGCTCAGGGCCTCCTCCAGAGCCGCGTTCCTCTGTTCCAGCTCGTCGACGCGCTGCCGACCACCGGAGCCCCCGTCCAATATCCATAGTTCATGCCCGCTGTCAAGCTCCACCACGGTGCTTTCCAGATTCTTCGCCGCGAAGGCCGGATCGGAAGCCAGCAGCTCCCCCATGGCATGCCCCGACAGGTCACAGGCATTGCTGTCCCCATATAGGATCCGGGCCTGGCCGCCCTTCTTTCTCTCTACGACAAGATAACCTCTGCATTCCTTCATGTCACGCCTTTCCCTCTTCCCTATCAGCAATCCTGCCATCACCCCTACAGGACAATCCGCCTGTCTGCCTCCCGCTTATCGTCGCGTCCTGCCCATCCTACCTAAGGCTGCTGCCATCTGTCCCCAGGATGCCGCCCAGCATCTGATACAGCTTATTCACCTGCACGGGTTTGGACAGATGCCCATTCATGCCGCATTCCACAGACTTCTTCAGGTCATCGTCGAAAGCGTTGGCCGACATGGCCACAATCGGTATGGAATGACAGTCCGGCCTCTCCATGGCCCGTATGGCCCGTGTGGCATCCAGGCCGTCCATCACCGGCATCATGATGTCCATGAGGATCACGTCATAGGTGCCGGGCGCGGTATCGCGGATCCGCTCCACTGCCTGGGCCCCATCGTAGGCGCAGTCCACCTGGAAGCCCCGCTCCTCCAGCAGGCACCTGGCAATCTCGGAATTGATCTCATTGTCCTCCACCACCAGGATATGATATCCCTCAAAGGAAATCTCATCCTGCATCTCTTTTTTCTCGGTGTCCTCTCCATGGTCCAGCCAGATGGAAAAGCTGAACCTGCTGCCTTTTCCGGGCTCGCTGTCCAGCCGGATACTGCTGCCCATCATCTGAATCAGGCTGCTGCTGATGGAAAGCCCAAGCCCCGTCCCCTGGTACTTGGAGGGATTCCGGCCCGATGCCTGCTCGAAGGAGCGGAACACCCTCTCCTGATCCTCCTTGACAATGCCGACCCCCGTGTCGCTCACTGCAAAGGATACCAGGCTCTTCCCGCCTTCCTGCCCTTCCCCCTGGCTGCTCTGAGACTCCTCCACCCACAGCGTCACCCTGCCGCCTGCGGGAGTGAACTTCACCGCATTGCCCAGCAGATTGATGAGCACCTGGCTGATCCGCACCCCATCCGCCACAAAGAAGCTGTGGTCCAGCCGGATATCCTGCACGAAGCTGATGTTTTTCGCCTCTGCCTGGGGCCGGATCAATTCTTTGATCGTGTCCAGGTTTTCCCGCATGCTGAAGTTGAAAGGCTCCAGCTTCATCTTGCCGCTCTCTATCTTGGACATGTCCAGGATGTCGTTGATCAGGCTCAGAAGATAATTTGACGAAGACTGTATCTTCTGCAGGCAGTCCATGATTCGCTCCTGGCCCTGATTCTTCTGCAGCGCAATCTCTGTCATGCCGATGATGCCGTTCATGGGCGTGCGGATCTCATGGCTCATCCGGGACAGGAACTCGGACTTGGCCTTGCTGGCAATGTCATGCTGCTGCTGGTTCAGCTGGCTCTGGATCACCCTGCCCAACTCCGCGAGATTCTGCCTCTCCTCCGTATTATCCAGAAACTGCCGCCCAATGTCAAGGATGCAGATATTTCCCATATAGCTTCCGCTGTCGTACATGGGGATGGCCACCCCCTGCTGCCCCGGCACAATGTTCAGGAAACAGCACATCATCTCCCGCCTGCTCTCCTCCGCCGAAAAATACCGCATCTCCTTGGATTCCAGCCAGCTGTAGAATTCCTGCTTCTCTTCTTCTCTGTACTTCCTTACGTTTTGGCCGCAGTTCCTGCCGTTTCTGTGCCACTGGTATTCCAGATAATTGGAACGGAAGTCCACCTGCAGCACGGACACCAGCACATCGCTGGCCTGGTAGTACCTGCCGATTTTCCGGAGAATCAGCATCATCTGGGCAGGGAAGTTCGCGCCCTTTCCAAACAGATTCAGCGCCACCGACGCCAGGTTCACATCCTCCCCGTAGTCCAGGCTGTTGATTTCCCTTCCCTGCAGGGCAGGCAGAGCCTTTCGCTCCTTTTCTGGGATGTCCTCATAAAAGAAATATCCCTTTCCTCCCGCCGGTTTCGCGAAGTTCTTTGCCAGCCTGGTCATGCAGATCAGCTTCTCCACCGACCGCTCTTTTTCTCCGCAGACCAGCCCTGCGGCAATCTCCACATCGAACATGTCCCTGTCAAAGCTGACAGCGATATCCTCCAGAAGCTGTTCCAGGAAGGCAGCCGCCTGCTTTCCGGTCCGGCCGTCCATCCAGAAGACGAAGTCGTCCCCGTCCAGGCGCAGCGCTATGGTCTCCAGGCCGGTCCTCTCCATAGCCTCTCTGCAGCTTCTGCGGATCAGATATCCGATTTCCTCCAGGATCATGTCCCCGAACACGATGCCGTTCTTCTCATTGATTTCCTTCAGACGGCTCAGGCACAGGTTCACCATGACCCCGTCCGGGCTGCTCTTCTGCTGTGCGCGGCACTCCTGTATGCGCTCCATGCCGGCGCTGAATACATAAAGGCCCGTGACGCCGTCCGTCACATTCCGCCTGAGCTGCTCCGCCTCTCTTTCTTTCTGTTTCTGGATGTCCCGGATGCTTCCCATCAGCTTCCGCCGCCTGCCGTCGGTGTCGTAGACCGTCTTGCCGGAAAGCAGCACCCATTTGAATTCCCCTTCCTCCGGCCATTTCAACCTGAATTCCACCGATATTCTGTCCGCTTTGCTCCGCAGCGTCTCGATGGCAGCTTCCCTGTCCGCCTCATAGATAAAGGAAGGGTCGATAAAACTGCTCTCAAACTCCTCGCACTGCCATTTCCCGTTCATGGTCTCATGGTTCACGATGTCCAGCATATGGTGCTCGATATCATAGGCAAAAAAGACATCCCTGGTGGCCTCCAGCGCCATGCGATAGCGCTCCTTCTCCTCCAGAAGGACATTCTCCGCCTCCTTCTGCCGGTCTGTCAGATCCTTCACCACATCATACAGGGCGTCGATCTCCAGGATATTGGAGGGCTCGAATTCTGCCAGTCCTGCCCTCCCCTTGCTGATGCACTGCATCAGGTGCTGGACCGGCCTGGTCAGATATCTCACCAGGAAACTGATGCCCAACACGCCGAACACCAGACCTATCAGGACAGCCGCCACCATCCAGACATAGAGCTGATGGCTTATCCCAAACAGATCCTCTTCTACGTTCAGGCCCAGGAGCGCCCATTCCGTGTCATCGTAGGGGACATTATTGTTATAGAGCCTTAAAGGACAGACCACCGCATAGACATTCTGTTTGTCCATATAGACATCTTCTACCCGGGAAAGATTCCCATAGTCCGTCTCCTTCAGAGAGAACGTGTCCAGGGAACAGATCAGATTGTAAAGAATGCCCTTTCCCACCAAAGGGACATAGCTGCCATCCTCCTGTTTCACTGCCAGCATATAGCCGGACTGCTGTGCATCATTCAGTTCCGCCACCGGGAAATGGTTATACAGCGTCCGGAAGGAAACCTCTATCCCCAGCACGCCATATACCTTTCCCTCATGCCGAAGCGGCAGGGAATATGTAATCATTTCATAGGAATCTGTGGTCTCCTTTCCCAGATGGAAGGGCTTCGCCCAATATCCCAGATTCTTCACATCCGTGTCTCCATAGGCGGCCCCGGCCCTCCATGGTTCATAAAAATAATCCTCAGAACTGTTCCGGCCCTGTCCTTCCATGCGGAAGCGGGTGGTCCATTCAGTGTCCAGAGGAATGTCCCAGGTTCTGGACAATCGCTTGTTCCCCCGCTCCAGCAGCAGATCCGTGTAATGGACAGGATTCGTGTCCGGATCGGAGTCTCTGACGAAAAAGCCGTCAAATTCCCCTTCCGCCCCCACTTCCGCTCCGGTGAGGATCAAAAAGATGCCTGTGCTGGAATTATTCTGCAACAGATTGAGACATTCCGGAAAGTACAGGTCCAACAGCCTGCTTTTCAATTCCTCAGAAGCAAAAAGCCCCTCCAGCCCTGTCTCCTCGTCCTCCAGAAACTGTGTCAGGATATCATCCATGAACTCCTCCTGTTCCCCGATGGAGGCCCAGCGCTGGTTCATGTCATTCTGTAGGATTACCTTCCTGTTCTCCACCAGCCGAATCATCATGCTGCTGGAATATTCCCGCAGCATGCCGGCAGTCCTTCTGACCACCATAGTGCCGATGGTGATGATGCTCTGTACCAACATGATCCCAATCAAAGGGATCAGAAACATTCTGAAGATTGTGGTGTTTTTCTTTTTATGAGGTTTACTTTGCGGCTTTCCTTCCATTTATACACTCGCTCCTATTCGCCCACAGCGGATTCCAGCGCGTCGCAGAATGCGCCATACCATGCTTCAAAGGCCTCCTCTGTCACATAAGGCGCCGATGCCTCCTCCAGGCTCTGGCCCTGCTCCATCGCAGCCGCCACGCCGGCTCTGTCCTCCGCCGCGCGGTCGGCGAGATGGTACTCCAGGATTTTCCTGGCCGCGGATCCGTTTTCGAAGCTCCTGTTGGTATATAAAGTCATATCCTCCATCTCCCGGAAGACCGTGGTAAGGCACTCATAGGTCTTCGCCGCCACATCCAGATCCTGCTTTTCAATTACCTGGTCGAGCTTTTCCACGCTGTTGGCCTCCTTGCGCACCGGCAGATAACCAGATATGCAGCCGAACCGCAGATTGTTCTCCGTCTCCGTGAACCATTTCAGGAATTCCACGGAGGCGTACTCATGCTTCTCGTCCGACTTGCAGACCACCATGCCTGCACCCTGCTGCACGGCATAGCGCCGCCCGCCCTGGAACACAGGCGCCGCCATCACGATATAGTCGATGGCATGGCTGCCGTCGTCCAGTTCCACCTGGCCGGGAAAATACATGGCAGAGGACGTGGATCCGGTGTAGGCCAGGAGATCTCCCGTCTTCACGTCGTCTGACCGGAAGGAGCCATATGCCCCGAAATAGCCTTTGACCATGGGCACGTAATAATTCTCCCAAAGGCGGCGCAGCTCCTCTTTGGGAACATTCAGGGTCAGCTGTCCGTTCTCCACATGAAAGATTTCCACCCCCAGCTGCTGCATGCCGATGATGAAATAATTCGCCAGGGCATCCCTGCCGTAGAATGCCCTGCCGTCCCCGGGCACATCAGGCGTCTGGCTGTCCGTCCACTCATAGTACGCCTGGGAGACGGCCGTGATACCCTCCACGGTCTTCAGATCCTCCAGGGAAGCGCCCGTGGCCTCGGCAAAAGGCTCCCAATCCGTCTTGTTGATCATGGTGACCTCCGTGGACTTCGCTGTGGGAAAAATGCGCAGCGTGCCGTCAGAGGCGATGCAGCCCTCCTGGATATAGGAATCCACATATTTCCCCAGTTCCTCTTCGTCAAGGTACTCGGACAGATTTGCCAGAGCGCCCGCCTGCTCCACCTCATAAGCGGTGTCCGCGTAGGAGGAAAACATATCCGGCATTTCATCGGCTCCCACCTTCCCGTTGATGGAATCCCGCACCGCCGTCTCCAGATCCGACACAGAGCCCTGGCTGTAGCTTTGCACGAAAATCCCTTTCTCCCGGCCCACGGTGTCGTTGAATTCCTCCACCAGGGCGTCAAAAGCCGTCTGCTGGGAGCCATTGTAGTAATGCCACACTGTCAGGGACACCGGGTTCCCCGGATCAAGGGGATTCCTGTCCCCACAACCTGTCAGCCCGAAAACCAGGACCGCTGCCAGGCAGATATTTCCAACTGCTTTCTTTCTCCTATTCATAAACCGAATCTCCTCCCCTGCGGATATCATATGCGGAAATAGCCGAAAGCAGAAACCACTTCTGCTTTCGGCAGCATATAGCGTTCCCGGGGCGACTCTGACGCCCGATTTATCGCTTGGAAGTTAAAATGAGTCTTCATCCCTCTGGCAACGCTTTTCAATGTTCCACCTAAATCATAACATGATCGGATTTATAGTACAAGATAAAACGTTGCCATTTCACGTTAAACTTATGAACTGTTATTTCGTAGATTTCCCCTTTGAATTTAATGCCTTTTCTTTCCGGCATACCATCCTTGCGGCATTCGCGCATCCGGCGGTCTGCCAGCTCACAGCCGTTGCCGGATGCCTCAATATACCATTCCGATGCCGTTCCGCGCCGTTTTTATTCATTTATCGGTCACCCTTCCACACCTGCTGCAATCGGCAGCTCCACAGCCTGCTGCAGTTGTGCCTGAATCCCATAGGACAGCGCGCTGCCCTGAAAGCTGTCCGCAGCATTCACCTCCGCGCTTTCCAACACCAGCATTGGGGCAAACTCGCTTCTGCCCCTGATAACCGCCTACAACTTACACGGGAATGTCACAGCGTCAGCAACCATGCTGATTGAACTGGCGATGTTCCCTCCGATATGTGTCACTGCTGCAGCTTTATGGTATCCACAATGGACAGTTTCCCGATTTTTCTGATTGGCCGTCTGATTGCCAGCGCCGCAGAGCCGAAACACAAAACCACGATCAGCAGCAGAGATGCCGCCGGAAGCTGCCAGCCGGTCCCCCATTTACCGGCAATCAGGAACTGGAACATCATTTTATTTAATGGAATCCCCAGGACACATCCGGTGACACATCCCAATACTGCGTAGGTTGCTGCTTCCGCGGCGATCATCCGATAGAGCTGCCCGGCTCCCATGCCAATAGAACGCATCACGCCATACTGCCTTGTCCTTGCCGCCACACTGGCATTCATACTGTTAAAGATATTGAACACGGTAATCAGCGCAATGGTGAGCAGGAACCCGTAAATGAACACCGCTCCTGTATAATAGGAACTCTGGGATTCCGAATTTGACAGCCGCTTATCCGCAATGGAGCTGTCCGGCGGAAAGAGGTTTCGTATCGCTGAAACCGTCTCGTCACTGCCGCTGTCTGCAAGCTGTATGTCCACAGATGTATAGCCGGCCATACCAATGCTCTCTGTAAACAGATGCTCTGAGCATATGATGTATCCAAGGCTTCCGGCCTCGCTTGACGCATTTGCGGACGAAAGGATTCCCGCGATCCTCACCTGTTTCTCCCCCAAAGGCGTATGGAGCGTCACAGCGTCCCCGGCCTTCCATTGCATGCCCTCCCGGTAGGTCACTAAGACCTCCCCGGTCCCTCCCGGCACAGACTCGGCATTTCCCTCGTTCAGTTCCTCTTCCGCCCATTTGAACTGGTTTTCCTCATAGGAAACCAGCGTGGCCGTTCCGCTCTCGGTATCGGAAGAAACGGATAACCCGCTGTATTCCATCCTCCCAAAGGCCCGTTTCACACCCTTGATTTCCCTGATGTCTCCTATTACAGAAGGCTCCAGTCCTGCGGCAGCTGTCACAGATACATCCCCCGCCCAGGGAGCTAACGCAGGCATGCCCTGGTCCAGAAAGACGACCATTACCTGGAAAGCAAGGAAGAGCATGATGCTGATGGCAAAGGAGCAGGTCATCAGGAATAAATTCTTTTTCCCGGACAAAGCATGGAACACGCCCATGCCTGTCTCCACACGGAACAGCTTCGTATTGGCCGCACGCTTATTCTGTGCCAGTTGGGAGCCTCCGCTGACTGCCGTGACAGGCGAAACCCTGGAGGCTTTTTTCGCCGGGGAAAGCGCAGCAAGAAGGACGATCAGAAAGCCCACCACGACCCCCGCCAGGATGCCGGCGATACTGAATTCAAATAGCGGAACCTCTGAAAAACGATCCCCGCTGATGGACCTCAGCAGCAGACAGGCAGCCCACGTCACTATCTGGCCTGCCAGCAGCCCGGCGGGAACCCCCTTCGCGCTCTGCCTCAGCCCCTGCAGAATTACAAAATGCCTTACCTGTTTCCTGGATGCTCCCAGGCAGCGCAGCAGCCCATAAACTCTCGTCCTCTCCAATACATTGGTGTGAAAGCTTGCGGAGATCATCACTGTCCCTGCAACCAGGACAAGGAAAACAAGAATCGCCGCAATCAGATAGAGAGCCTGCATGATATTGCTCTCGCTTTGTCCCATCAGGCCTAATAAAGCGGTATTTTCTGAAATCTGGCCGTCCGAAAGAGACAACTGTGCCTTGATTTCCTTTATGGCCTCCTGGATATGGGTGCCCTCCTTAAACTGGATGCGATAGGTGGTGCCGTCGGCTGCGTTTTCATCCGCAATGGCCAGAAACCCCTCCTCGCTCAGCGCCATCCCGCAGATATCCGCTTTCAGCATGGAACCCATATCCGCAAGGACGCCGGTAATCCGGTACTGTTTTTGCGAGCCGTCCGGAACCGTGACCGTCACGTTATCGCCAATGGACAGACCCCATTGCTCCATGGCGCTTTCATTCAGCAATGCCTCGTCCGGCAGGGAAGGGTATGCCCCGTCCGTCATATCCATTTCTGTCAGGGATTCCATGATTTCTTCCTCTGCCCCTACAAAGCTGACGGTTTTGCCGGACAACATCCCCGTGCTGCCCTGGCAGACCCATCCTGACAAAGCTACGTCAACCCTTGCCGATATCTGTTCTGCCGTCTCCGTCTCCACATCATGGAGCGCCGCATGGTACTCGCCGCCTGTCTTGATAAAATAATTTTTCTGGGAGCGCACCGCCATGTCCGCCATACTGAAGACCGCCATCACAAGGCATACGGAAAGGGCAATACACAGTACGGAAATCCGGTTGTTTTTGCGGTGGACCCTTTCATACCGGGGTATCAGCCCAAGATAACTTTTCATCTCGCCGCCACCCCCAAATCTTTCAGCCTGCCGTCCGTCATGCGCAGTACCCGGTCTGTTGCGTCCGCATGGTTCTCATTGTGGGTAATCATCAGAATTGTCTGCCTGTACTTGGCTGACATGGATTTTAAGAGGGTGATGACCTCCTGGCTGTTCCTGGAGTCCAGGTTCCCGGTGGGCTCATCTGCCAGGATGATGGCGGGACGGGCGGCCAGCGCCCTGCCGATTGCCACTCTCTGCTGCTGGCCTCCGCTCAGCTGGCTGGGAAGGTGCTTTCTGCGCTCCTTTAAACCCAGTATCCCCAGCAGCTCCTCCACATACCTCTGATCCGGCTTCTGGTAATCCAGCAGCAGGGGGAAGGTGATGTTCTGCTCTACATCCAGTTCCGGAATCAGGTTAAAGGACTGAAAAATAAACCCGATATTCTGACGGCGGAATACTGTAAGCCTTTTTTCGGGCATGGAAAAAATGTCCTTCCCGTCGATCAGCACTTTTCCGGAGGTCGGGTTGTCCAAGGCTCCCACCACATTTAAAAGCGTGCTTTTCCCGGAACCGGATTCGCCTACGATTGCGATAAATTCCCCTTTGCCTACAGAAAAGGAGACACTGTCGAGGGCCCGGACTTCCGCTTCGCCTTTTCCATAGGTCTTGCATAGATTCTGTACTTCAAGAATGTTCATAATCATTACCTGCCTTTCGGGAACTATCATACCCCATGCGTCTTACTCTCACATGAATTTCATCTTACTCTTTTGTAAGATTTACTCTTTTGTAAGATGGAAAAAGCTTAAGACGAATCTGCTGCCCTGCCCGACCTTGCTGGTTACGGAGACCGTCCCCTGATGGGCTTCCACAATGGACTTTGCCAGCGGCAGCCCCAGGCCGATTCCATGGGTATCCTGGGAAGCGCGGCTCCGGTAGAAGCGTTTGAAGATATTATGGATATCCTCCTGGCGGATCCCTTTCCCATTGTCCTCCACCATAATGTTCGTAAGAAGCGATGTCCTCTCCCAGCTGACCACTATTTTCCCACCTCTCCGGGTATGCTCCAGCGCATTTTTTACCATATTCCCCAAAGCCTCTGACATCCAGAGGGCATCACAGTAAAGGGAGACATCATGATTTCCGGATAACACAATCTCCTTCTCTTCCTGGGCGGCCAGTGTCTCAAAGCGTTCCGTCACGTCCCGCAGAAGCATTTCGATGTTTTCCTCCGCCTTTTCCATCCTTACCACGCCTGCGTCCAGCTTGGCTATTTTTAAGAGCGTATGGACTACATCCTCCACCCGGCGTATTTCCCGCAGGGATTTCTGGCTGAAAGCATGGATTGTTCCGCTGTCCGTTCCCTCCTGCGCCATGATTTCATCATACATCTTCAGCGCTGCCAGGGGCGTCTTCAACTGATGGGAGACATCTGAAATCATATCCTGCAGGAATATGCGTGTCTGCTTTTCATGCTCTGCCTGGGCAGAGAGGATGGCGGCAAGCTCATTGATCCTATGGAACAGGCTGTACCAGTCCCCGGTCTCCTCGCTGTCGATTCTCTGATCCGTATCTCCCTCCAGGAACCGGGTAATCACAGCATCCGCCTTTGCAAGCGCCTTCCTTTGTCTCCGGATATAGATCCACACTGTCAAAAAAACAGCCGCAAAAACGCCAAAAAGCATACTGCCGAGCATAACGGCGGTACGCTTCTGGTAAGCGGCCACAGCAGGAACCATCCTGGAATCCGTATTTTCATGGTAGCCCGCTTCCTTAAGAGCCTGTCTCCCGGCTCTCCGGTCAGAGTCCGTTTTGTCTTTCGTAAATGCGGCTGCTACATTTGTGCCCGGGTGGTTTACCAAATACCCTGCCGTCCCATAATCATGTTCCACCATTGTTTTCTGGAAATCATCTGTCACATAGGACAAAAGGAGACCTGAGCCTGCCGCTGCTGCCAGGCAGATAGCAAGCAGGCAGCACAGCATCCTCCTTGTTTCTTTTCCCATCCTGTTCATATCCTCCACAAAACCTCCTGAAGAACGCTGCTCTTGCGTTCTTCCGTGTGAAGCTTGAAATCACTTAGCGAGGTACTTTCGAGCTTAGTGATTTCCTTCACACTACCCATTTATAGCCAAACCCAATTTCCGTCAAAAGCTTTGTGGGGGAATTCGGGTCATCTTCAATCTTCCTCCTCAGCCTGCGTATATAGACGGAAAGAGTATTGTCATCCACATAGCTGCCGTTCCCGTCCCAAAGGCGGTCTAAGATCAGTTCCCTTGGCAGGATGCGGTCTGGATTCTTCAAAAACAGGCAGAGCAGCTTATATTCCACCAATGTTAAGGGAACCTCCATTTCCCCTTTCCAGCAGGTCCGCTCAGACAGGTCAATCCGGATCCCATCGGATTCCAGAATCGTATCACTCTTATGAAATTGCTGCCCCGAACGGCGCAGCAATGCGTTGATCCTTGAAAGAACCTCTCCCAATTTAAAGGGTTTAGTAATGTAATCATCCCCGCCCATGTCCAATCCTTTTACAATGCTGATTTCTTCATCCGAAGCTGTCAGGAATATGATTGGGACAGCAGAGGTCTCTCTTACTTCCTTACAGATATCAAAGCCTGTCCCGTCCGGCAGCGTGACATCCAGCAACAAAAGGTCATACTGGCCTGCCCGGAAGAATTGATATGCTTCCATTACAGTACGGGCATTATCTACCAGAAAACCATTTTTCTCAAGTGTATATTTCAAGCCTTCAATCAGGCTTAAATCATCTTCTACATATAATATCTTTTTTTCATTCATTTTTTATCCATCGCTCAGGATGCCTCCGACATATACCTTGACGGACGGAGTCCGCCCGCCCGAACGGGCCTGCATTCACGAATGCCCTTTGGGTATAAAAAATAAAATTACAATCTCCACAGCCAACAGAGCCAACAGGACATACAGCAGTACCGGCCAGGCCGAGACGCCTCCCGCAATCAGCAGCATCACCACCGGAACCACATATTTCCGGGGATGATGCCACAGGTCGCTTTCAATCTTCCAGCCACGGATGGGATAAAACCATTCCAGGAGCACAGACAGCACCGCACTCTGCAGGGCAAAGAAAACAGCCCCGGCAATCATTAAGACAGTGACACCGCCGTTTTGTATCTGCCAGCTACAGAGGAATATCACATCTGCAGCCATATTACAGGAAAAGATAAACAGACAGTATGGGATGCAAAAGTGTCGTTTCTGTCCAGGCAGGAAACGGACTGCCTGCTCCAGGTCACGGTCGCAGGACAGCAGGATACAAATAGGGGTATTTAAGGATAGAATTGCAAACCCCACCGGGACAACAAACAGCCCAGCCATTTCTCTTAAAAAATACGGCATTACAATGGCTACGCACCACATCACAGCAGTATTGACCAGATAATTCCTGTGGCAGCTCAAATACCGGAAAAAGTACCGCCACAGGGAAGCTTTTTTCCTCTGCCGGATCGCATGGTGTTTCTCACTCTCCCCCTGATAAAAAGCATATCCGTCTGCCTTCCATAAAATCAGAATAGCAATGAAGCTATTCGCAAGCAGCAACAGTCCAAACCATGTCCTGCCTCCACAAAATATAATTGCAGATACTATGGCTGCAGCCCAAAGCCCGCCCACATACCAATATTTTCTTAAGCAATAGGCCGCGGCAGCCATAAAAACCGCATGAAGCATACTAATGGCCATTCCTGCCAGCTCTATGGGCTTCCATGCAGAAACAGCCAGCAGAACCGCCAGAAGCAGCCCTGTCTTTGTAAGGACCGTATAGCCTCCCAGCACCGCCACATAGGAGAAAACAAACTCCTGGGGGCGCTGCGGCAGCATCAGCATATGTTTCAGTTCCACAGCGTTATCTTTGGAAGAAAGTGCCTGCAACATTACGCCGGCTGTAAAGGCGCTTATCATCAGGATTCGTACAGATGCCGCAATCTGCACCTGAAAGCCTGCGATATACAGCCCCCAAAATATGATCACATCAATCAAAAGCGTCCGTGAGAGCCGTTCATATTTTGCCCCAAACAGTTTTTTGGCAAAGGCTTTACCTGTCATTTTCATCATGCAGTGCCTCCCGGATATCTGCGGCATTGATCTGCCCGCCTTCAAAAGTCTGCCGGATCTTACCATCTTCCAGGACAAAAACCCGGTCAGAGGTCAGCGTAATGCTCTCCAGGATATGGGAAGAAAACAGCACAGTCCCATACTCTTTATAGCCCAAAATCTGCTGGTACAAATATTCCGTGCTCTGGAAATCCAGACCGTTGACCGGCTCATCCAGGAGGAGCAGTCTGGGTTTCAGGGCAAAAGCCGTAATCAGAAATGCTTTTTTTCGGTTCCCGGTTGACAGTTCCCGTAACAGGGTATCTGTATATTCTTCAAAGTGAAAGCCCTGTATCAGCTCCGACACATCGGTCACCTCTTTCCCATAGGCGGCACATACATAGGCCAGGTATTCCCGGAAAGTAAAATACGAAAAAGAATTGTCTTCGGCAAACACCGTATAGCGGCAAAGCTTAAAATCCTGCTTCCGGAAATCCACGGGAGCGCCGCCAAAGCAGATACCGTCTGAACAGAACGTAGGGAGCAGGCCGGAAATCACTTTCAGAAATGTGGTTTTCCCGGCCCCGTTCAGCCCGATCAGGCCTGCCACTTCATGCTCCGCCAGCGAAAAAGAAAACCCCGAAAGTATCCTTTTCTCTTCACTGTACCACGCACTTAAATTTTGAACCGTCAGGAGCGTTTCTCCCATCTTACCTCCCCCCTTTGCCGTCCTTCTCTTTTTTCCATGTCGCATATGCGGAGTACAGGAATACACCTGCCAATACCAGATAAAGCCCCATCATCGGGAAGTTACCGGATACCCCGCATACAATGGCTGCAGCCAGCCAAATCAAGCCAATAAACCCACGAATATAAATATGACGCATTATTTTTACCTCCCTCATCTACCTTTTGCTTTCTCCATATATCCAATTATTTTAATTCAAAGTGCATGGCAACCAGATTGGCCAGTTCAGCCATTCCCATGGTTCCATCATTTATCACTGAAACGTAGTTCTCTTTCTGGCATTGCCTCTGTACTCCCTGCGCAAACAGAATATCCCTGTCCATCCAGTTGTGGAAAGCATTTTCCTTATCACTGCACCCCTCCAACACCAAAGGAACAAAGTCTCTTTCTCTATAATGCGTTATTTGAAATTCTTTTGCAGGTGTAATAGAGATATATCGGTTATCCGGAATACCAGACTGTTTCATCAGCTCCGGAAGATACGCTGCACCTTCTGTGATAATGTCGCCTTTCCAATCAATCTGCTTCAGGTCTGTTGCCACAAATTCAAAGATTTCCCTGTAGATGGCAAATTCCTCTCTGCATTGGATGAATGGTTCCCGCATCCAGATCTGCTCCGCATTCATACTGGTGACCTTCCTGCAGACAGGACATTCCTTCCACGCTCCTGCCTGTATATATCTGTCCAGAAAGTCATCCACTTTAAAGTAGCATAAACCGTATTTCCGCGAGAGGATCTCGGCCACGCTGCTTTTTCCGGCACAGGGAGAACCACCGATATAGTATACTTCTTTCGCATCGTTCATTTTTCGTTCTCTTTTGCCGCCAACAATCGTTTTTCCTATCATCTCAGATAAATATCGAGCAGCTGTTCGACTCCCGACTCCTCCTGCGGCAGCTCCGGATTCATATTTGTCATTATGAGCGCTATGGAATCCTCTCCGGGGTTGATTTTCAACATGCACTGTCCGTTCTCTCCCCATCCCTTGGAGACAATGGTACCCTCCCCCTGCTGAAACAATCCCAGGCCGACCCAGGGGAATTTTTCAGAGGACTTCATCATTTCCCTGGCGGATTCCTGACCCAGAACGCGGCCATGCCCCTTAATCGATGCGGCAAAATCTCTGCCTATTGCCAAAAGATCCCCTGGCGAGCTCCAAAGGCCGGAAGCCGCAAGATCCGGGCTTAGAGGGTATTTCCCCCTGATGGGCCTGCCATCGCTGCCGTAGCCTGTAGCCAGCCTCCCCCTTCTTGAGAAAAGCTCCATATGTTCACGAATTCCAAAAAAGATGTCCTTCAAAGCTAATTTGTCGAAGACGAGCTCCTTCGCCAGGTCTGCAAATCTTTTTCCTGTAATGTCCTCAAGCAATACCTGTATGATACAAAATCCCGCATCCGAATATTCAAATGCTGTTCCAGGAGCCTGTCTGACCACTGCGGGACGATTATTATAGGCAGTAGTGCCCTCCAGAATCTCCGTGATGCTGATTGCCTTGTCATTCATCCGATGACCGTAGAATCCGTCCTCACCGTCAGAAATTCCAGCTGTGTGTTGAAGCAAATGTCGGACGGAAGCGTCACTTTCCTCCCCGTTTGTGCCGCGAAGCTTCCAGCTTGATAAAAATCTGTCAGCGGGTTCGTCAATATCGATTCTTCCCTGTTCGGAAAGCTTCATGACACAGATGGCGGTGATAAACTTGGATATGGAGCAGGCCGGGAAAATCGTCCTCTCGTCCACCTCCGTTCCGCTCTCCTTATCCGAAAAGCCATAAAAATCATACCGTGTTTCTCCGTTATTCCTAATACAGGCACAGCCGACTCCCGGAAACCTTTTCATAATGTCAATGTCGATCATATCTTTGACCTCCTTCATCGTCTCTTTGTGTTCTCTATGTATCCTGAAGCTGTCTCCATACATATGCCTCCTTCAGTAGGTATTCTATGCATTCCTGCTTGCCCTCTGTATAGCTTTTTCGGTCATCTGGAAATTGTAACGCCAGTTTTTTCTTACAGGCATCGTATATCATTGCTTTATCAGGATGGCAATTCAGATAATCCCGAAAATTGATATAGTTTTTCCATTATGTCCCATTCCATTTGACTGCATGGATATGATGTGTGCGCGTATCTTTTTCAAAATCACCCATTACAAACAGCATTTGCCCGGCAACATCTTCCCCGCGAAAAATAAAACCGTGTTCTTCCAACAGTTGCATATAAGGTGAAATATCATTCAAATCACGGAGGCCAATCACAATATCAATAATTGGTTTTGCATAAATGGAAGCAATCGCAGTGCTTCCCACATGCTGGATGTCAACAGCGGCATTTCCGAAAAGCTGCTTCAATTCCAAAATTACATTTTCAGCATTTTTATCCCATTCCTCCTGATGGGATATAAGCTTTACGCTTCCTCTTTTTAATCCTATCATTCTTTCCCCCAGGCAGCTTGCAGCTCTGCCGTATCCCTTGTACCAGTATGGCTATTCCGACAGGGCGATCCTGTAAATATCCGCCTGTTCTCCATCAATTTCAAAGCTGCGCTCATAGACGCCTCCATTCCGGATAATTGTTTTAACCGAAGGTTCATTCTTCCTTTCCACAGAAAGATATAGTTCGTTCATCCCAGTCTTTTGGGCAACTTCCAATAACTGCCGCAGCATTTCCGTAGCAAAGCCTTTTCTTCTTTCTGACGGACGGACGCTGTAACCGCAATGGCCGAGATCCTTCAGGAAGTCGTTCAGCGTATGCCTGAAATCAATGATTCCCACAATTCTATCCTGATCGTCCACGGCAAAGAATGTGTCCGTTATAACCCAATTCGGATTCACCGTTTCCTCTTTCGTGTTTGCGTCTATGGTTCTGCACCATTCTGTGTAATCATCCGTTTTATCCAATAATTCACTTCCGTTGATGACAAATTCTCCATGTTCAAAAAATTCCTGTCTGAACTCTATGGCCTGTTTTTTCATCGCTTCTGTTGGTCTGACTAATTGAATCATTTTTCACACTCCTTTATCCGCTAAGATTTTATCAAATTTCTTTTCCGACAGGATTTCATGTGTCACGAGTTGCCCGTCATAGAAAAGGGAAAAAGTGGTAAAGGGCGAAGGGGCATTCTGCGCATCCTCCCTGGTCTGAATATGTACGGACCGGAACACTGCATTCCTGGCCTTTGCCATCTCCTCCAGTATCGGTACATACTTTGCCGTAAAAGGGCATTGATTCGTGTAATACAGCACAAATCCCTCTGGCATATCTTCCTGCCTGCCCACGCTGTCCCGGAAGCAGGGAAGGGGTACGCCCTCATCAAATGGCAGGTACATCAGCTCAAAATAAGGCTCTGCCGTATCCGCTGTCTGAAAGCCCTTATAGCCCATATATTTCGGGTCAGAGAGGAATCCCATTTTCTTTTTGAAGGAGGACAGGATTACAAGCCCCTTTTTCCCTTTCTCTTTACTGTCCTTGATACATGCATTCAGCAACAGGTTCGAATATCCATGCCCTTTGAACTGCCCGGATACCCACAGGCAGTCAATATACATATAGCCTTGCGCCTCGATGGGCGCCCATGCATATTCCGCAGGGATATACTCAATGAAGCATTTTCCCCGGACATTGCCTTTTAGGAATACAAGCCCCTCGTCCAGCCTGTCTTTCAGCCAGTTCTTTTTGGACATGACCTGGATATCCTTGTTATTGGAGATTGCACAGCAGATGTGCTCCTGATCAATATTTTCATGTGTCAGTTTTACAAGTTCCATATTCTATTGCCTCCTTCTTAGCTTTATTAAATTTCCCAAAAAATCCTGATTTCTTTTTATATGTGACTTCTCGACAAATGAGAATTTAACGCACTCTCTCAGTATTTGTAATATTAAATCCGACTTTTTCGTATAGTTTTAAAGCTTTTTCATTCCATTTAGCAACATGTAACAAAATAGGCCCATTGCTAATTTGGCGAATATGGTTCATTCCCCATAATAAAAGCTGTTTTCCATATCCTTTATTTTGATATTTCTTATTAACTATCAAATCGTCTATCTCACTTCCATAACATGCGACAGAACCAATAATTTCTTCCCCGCTTACAAGTAAAAAAATATCTTTACTTTTTTCACGGACTTGTTCATAATCACTCAAAAAATTGTATGGCTTAATATCAAGTGATTTTCGCATTTCATAAAAGCATGCATTATATATTTTCATGTATTGTTGAAAGGACTTTTGCTCAAAAGGAATACACGAAATACTATTTTCCCCGATACCGTCTTTTACATATTTCATTTCATATACCATTATTTCCATACTGCAATCTTCCCCACAAATCCCGATTTCTCCACGAGTGCGTTTTATTTGCTATTTTTAACCCATGTGCCGACTTCCGATGATTTTATCATGCCAAGATGTTTGTAGAAATCCTGATCCAAAAGCACGATTGCCCTTTTTGCACCTTATACAGCCCTCCAATCAGCACCATTCTCTTTTTCATATGCAGCTCCCTGACAAGTAGGAAGTTACCAAGTGAAAAATTTTTCGCCTGATTTTTTATACAATAAAGTACCAACAAAAATTATGGTCGCTAATACAACAATGTTATATTGTATTGGCGCTAAATAACAGATATTAAAAGCTGCGTGCATAATGGCAATCAGCAATATATTTCTGCATTGATAATAGGTTATTCCCAAAACAACGGAAACAAGTAATGTCCATATACAAAAACAAACAATATGTTCCATGCTCAATGAATTTCTGATGATCCACATTGGTATATGCCACACTGCCCAAACGGCGCCAACAAAAAGAACACTTTTGATTTTCTTAAAAGGAAGTCGTTCCAGCAGAAATCCTCTCCATGCTATTTCTTCAACAAACGCTGTTATCAGCAGGTATATACAACTTGTTAACAGGGATATTACTGTCGAATATGTATTTTTAAATACGTCAGTTTTCACGATGAACGAATAGCAATAAGAACCAAATATACCTACCGCCATACTTATAATCCCTGTTAAAATATATTTGATTGTTATTTTCCCTGAAAACATTTGCGTAAAGTACACCTTGATGTTCTTCTCGCAAATCAGCAGAAAAATAGCAGCCATAGTGGGGATACACACATATAAGTATTTTAAGTACAATAATCCATTGGGAATGATAATTCCGTTCTGTTCCAGCAATGTAGGTACATAGCATATAACCGATAAAACATATACGACAGAAACCCATAACGTGAGTTTCAACTTATTTTTGTATCCGGCCATCACAATCTCTCCTTGCAGTGCGAAAATCTTACAGAAATTCCGATTTCTCGTTCTCGGCAAATTCCTGATAAATCGGAATTTTACCATTTTAATTTTTCCCACTCTTCACGCTTTATGGCATATGCATATGATATCCCATTCTTTTCATCAGGATATTCTTTCACTTTCCTCATACCGATTGCAATGGCAGTAGAACATGAACCAATATTTGTATATTTCATGTAAGAATATAGACAATCGTATTCTGTATTCATAAATGCCCAATCTCTAACCTCGCTTGCGGCCTCACTTCCAAAACCTTTCCTCCAATGATTCTTATGAATGTGATACCCTATTTCAGGCAGGAATTCTCCATCAATATTCTGTAATGTCAGCCCACAGTCGCCGATAAATTCATCCGTTTCTCTTAAAACAACAGCCCACAGACCGAATCCATATTCCTCGTAGTTCTGGAGATTCCATTCAATCCAATCCTTTGTATGGTTCTCATCAAAAGGTTTGGGATAGTGTCGCATGGTTTCCGGGTCTGAAAAGATTTCAAATAATGCTGGAAAATCCTCATGAGTAAATTCTCTTAACAGTAGATTTTCCGTTTTAATGACCATTGTTGTTTCTCCTCGATTTTTCTTTATATTTCTTCAGAAATTTCTCTGCTGCAACTCTCAATAAATTCTGTCATGCTCTCAAAATGCCTTGGGCAAATTCCCACTTTTTCATATTCTGCATGATACTTATTCAGAGCCTGATTGAAGACATCCACATTCCCCTCCAGATTTTTGGGGCTAAATTTATCCATAATTTCAAAGCCATCCACCGCGATGTATTCTGCAATCTCATAGAACATCCACTGTAAAGACAATAAATTCATAAAGGAAGAATACACATCGTCTCCGCCTGCCGCTTCGGTCATTTTGTTTTTCCAGTTAGAATACATTTCCTCATACGTTCCACGCAGGTTTTCCGCAGAAGGGAGAACCTTTTTCTTCGGAACCTGCAGATACTCGTCTGCCAAAACGAAAACTTCCGTCAGTTCTGCCGCATTTCATCCATGGACAATATGGGAGTTTTCACAGGCTCTATCTTTATGCCTGTCATTTTGTGCAGATACTGCCGGCTTCCGCCCAGTATAAAATGGTTATGCAGGTCAGATTTGGGAAACGCCCTGATTTTCTCTAAATTCCCTTGTTTCAATGCATCGGTGAAACTTTCCATTATAAAGACACCTCGTTTTATTCATCAATCTCAATCATCCGTTTATATACACCCGAAGATTTTTCGTCAATCAGAATTGCGTCCACACATTTTTTATAAAAGCTGACGGCGGATTTTGTGGGCCATCCAATAATGGCATACGCATAGCCAAGCTCCCGCATGGATTCCAGCGCCTTTAACAGTAAGGCTTTCCCCACACCCTTTTTTCTTTCACTTTCCAGCACAGCCATAGGGCCGAAAAAATTCCTGGCTGTCGCCTCATAACATGCGAAACCGATGATTTCCTTTTCCCTTGTTGCAATATAACAGGTGGCAGGGTTATTAGCAAAAGCGGCCCGCACTTCATCTGAATAATCATCTTTTGCACATGTCCTGGCGAAAGCGATGATTTTGCTCCTGTCAGGCGCTAATGCCTTTTTGATTCTGATACCACTCTTGAATAAATTTTCTTCTATGTCGTGTGAACAGGGAATATTATATAGTTTAACCAGCATATCTGCCATATGATTAGGAATTGTCGGAAAATAACTGCTGCAATTGCTTCAGGCAAAAGCCCGGAAATACAATAAAAATTGCCATAAACTTGCAGCAGTTATTTGTAGACACTTCCTTACCTCCCAGGATACCGGTTGTAATTTGTGTTTCCCAGAAAACGGAGGTAATCAGTCAATCTTATGAAAACACACTGTCTGTTCTTTCATGGATATTTTCCCGACCTGCCAGCCATATTCTGCAAGCTCTTTCTTATATTTCAGAAAAGAGTGGTCAATCGGTATCCCTGCGATCTCCTGAATCTCCTCAAAAGTCAGATGAAATGATTCCTTTCCGCTTTTCTGCACATATTCCCATAACGTGTTGTATTTACTCATTGCCTTTCTCTCTAATGATTACAAAAATCCAAAACTTTCTGAATCTATGTCCTGCTTTACAAAACCTGAAAAAACACGGTTATGAACATAATGATTCCTACCGCAATGGCTGCTATGCCAAAGAAATAGCTTCTTTTGTTTCCCTTTTTTCCGTCAACAATCCAAAACAGGCCGCGCAGTATAAGAAGCAGCCCTGCGAAAATCGGGATGAATTTTTCAGCAGCTTCTGTCATTTCTTTTCCCCTTCCTGCCCTCTCTTTTTCCTAAAAACATAAATGACAGTATTGATGATACATAACAGCACAAAAAGGCTCGTAAAGTTAATCCAAATATCCCTGTACGCTGTTTTCGCCAAGGGTTCCCGCAATCCGCTGAACCAGACACAGGCAAACGCCAACAGCTGAGAGGGAATATATGCAATCAAATATCTGAGAGCCAAAGGCTTAACAGGCAGATTCGTGCATAACTCAAATGCCGCTATCCCAATCAGGAGAATGATAGCCCTGTCTAATTCATGCCAGTTGCCGCTTGGGTCTTCATAAATGCCGTTGCAAAGATACAAGACGCTGCTCAATAATGTAATTGCTGTATATATAATCGAGTAAATCGACACCATACGAATTAATTTTTTCTTATTCATTTTATTTCCTTTCTGATGGCTGCAGCCTAACGCATTAATCCCTATACCGAAACAGAAAGGTTCGCACCGGATTCCGATTTCAATGCTTCTCCGGTTTTCGTATAGATTACAGATTCTGTCTTAACAGCATCCGCTGTTTCTTCGATAGATCCGCCGTTGTCTGCATCAGTCTGAACCGAATCCGGCTTCTTGTCCAATGCGGCCTTTCCACTTTCACTGATGCTTACGGTATCTGTATCCTCATTCCGGCTTTCCGCTATCCTCTTTTCCTGCTCCTCGCGCTCTTCCTTGCGCTTCCTGATGGCGTTTTCCTGCTCCGTCTTCGCTTTTTCCCTTGCTTCTTTTGCCTCCTCCTTCATTCCTTTGTCTGCTTTCTTTTGATAATCCTCCGCTTTCTCTGCAAAGTCCCCGACATATCCCATGGCCCGCTCCATGACGGCTGTATCGCCTCTCCGCTCTGCGTCTTTATACACATGGAAAGGTGTATTCAGTAACTTCATATTCGTACTTGCCCCCGCAAGGCCTTCCATTGTTTTCGTATGCATAATTGTCCTTCCTTTGCGTTTTTCCTGATATAATCCCTTTAAGAACCCCATACAATAGAATCCACGCTTCGCGAGTCTTCTTTGTCATGAATGATGCCGCTATTCCAAAATACCGGAAAACAGCGCGCATTTGCCGCCATCTCCCGGTATTGGTACCACACTGAAAATCCGAATCTCTTATACTCCAATAACGGAAGCATTCTGCCGCCTGTAGGTATCATTGTCTTTCTGGCTCAACTCGTTTTCTACCTGCGCCAGCTTTTTCTCCAGTTCCCGGATTTTCTTTTCATCTCCGGAGGCTGCCTGGATCTGCTGTTCCAGCTGCTGTTTCTTTTCCTTCAGCTTTTTGATTTCCCTGTCAACCTTATCTGTATTTGCGACACATTTCTCCTCCGGCTCTCCCTGGCTGTCCCCGCTTACCTTCGGCCCTTTTCCGTCTGCGCCTTTCCCTAAGCGGCCATCCTTTCCGTCTGCGCGGCCAGCCTTCGGGTCATCAAAAAAGACTTTCCGGTTGCCGTTCTCGTCCTGGCCTACCCGGTACAATCCTGTAGGCTTTTGCCCCGATTTTTCACTGCTGATGTATTCATCCCGGGGTTCGGACAACTTACCGGCGTTTTTTTCCTCCGCTGCTTTCTCTGCTTCCTTTGCCTTTTCCGCCCTCTGATCGGCCTGTTTTTCCTTTACCCGCTCTGCGTAGCCGGTGCCGGAATGATCATAATTTCCATGAATCTGCATTGCCATAAGTATGTTCCTCCTTCAATCTGATATTATCAGGCAACTGTTATGCAGCCGCTTTCCGCTGCAGGCAGCTCCCTGTTTCTTTTTTCGGTTATAGAAGAAAGCATTTTAATCCATTTGCTGTGTGCTGCTTTCTGGATGCTGTGGAATGATCAGCAGCACATGGAGGACAAATACATTCTCCTGTGTCTCTATACTCATGGCGCCGCCATATCTTTCAGCCACTTTTTTTACATTCGACAGACCTGTCCCTTTTTTGAAAGCGCCTTTCCCATGGAAGCTGTTCCGAATTTCCATCATAAGGAAATCCCCCTGGATCCGCCCGGACACACGGATATACTTTTCCATGCCGGCATCCAGGCTTTTTGCTGCATGAATTGCATTATCCAGCGCATTTGACAGGACAATACAGATATCAATGTCCCGAATGCCGCAGGGGTATGGCAGAAGCAGGGAACAGTCCACATCTATCCCCATGCTTTTTGCAATCCCCAGCTTGTTTCCCACCAGAATATCCACTACCGGGTTGTTGGTGCTGCAGGGAAACGACATTTTTTCCGCCATATCGTCCAGATCCTCCATATAGGTTATGGCTTCCTCCAGTTTCCCATTCTGCAGAAGCTTTTTTACCACTGCGATGTGGTTCCTGATGTCATGGCGGAAGGACCTTGTTTCATCGTAACGGGTTTTCGCTTCCTCCACATACTGGTTCAGGGAATGTTCCTGCTGCTCCAGCAATGAAATTTCAGTGCTGAGACGGAAAATCTGCTGCAGCTTCTTATAGGAAAACAGGATGCAGAACAGACTGGCAAGTCCCAGAAGATACATGACCAGCATCTGCCCATGACTGAAAAAGTGTCCCGCCGGCCCTTTGTCCGCCAGGATTTCAAACTGGAAGTCATATTCGATCGCATTGATATAGTTGCTCATGATAAATATCATCAGGATTGGAACAAAAATCAGAAACATCTGCTGCATTCCCATTGCGGTATCAGGAGCATCCGCGGAACACAGATCATCCGCGGGATAAAGGTCATCCACGGGATAGCGGTCATCCACGGGATAAAGGTCATCCCGGGAAAAATAGCGGTATACGATATAATAGCAAAACCCGCTCAGCAAAAAGGATGCCGCCTCGCAGATCAGCATGGCCGCAATATTGCCTGTCTCATGGAAAAAAGCTGGCAGCCATGGGTATGGAAGGCTCATCAGTGAGCCTATGATTCCGTTGCAGAGCAGCATGATTTCCGCTATCAGAATCGCATACAGAAGCGAAGCCTTAAAATTCGCATGGCAGGCAAAAGCCCCGCATATCGAAATCAATAAGGAAAACTCCACAAAACCAATAATCGTGCCGCTCGGAATAAACTCGTTTATAATCACTGCCCCTGCTGCAAACAGGAAATAAAAAGGAGGCCACATTTTCTTTTTCAGGAATTTTGCCAGAAAATAAAGCTGGAAGCACGTCTCCATCATGCCCATAATATATATATTGAAAAAATCTAAATTCTCAGCCATGTTACCTGCCCCCAAATGCCAAAGCCCTTACATATTCTTCATATACTGCAGGACAACACTGGAAAACTCCCTGCTCCGCAGCCGTGATACGGGAATTTCCCTGCCGTTGTCCATATAGGCAGTCCCGCTTTTATATCCTTTTAAATGCTCCAGGCTGATGAGATAGCTCCTGTGGCACCGGAAAAAATGGCTGCCCAGCTTCGTTTCCAGATTTTCAATCCGCTCATAATAATCAACAACCTCTCCGGAAGCCAGATTCAGATATATTTTTCGGTCTATGACCTCGCAGAAAACAATCTCATCCTTTAGAATGATGCGCCCCTCGTACCCCTTTTGCACCAGCAGGCTGTCCTCGCCGTTGTTTTGCATGGACGCGTAAAGGCGCTCCATGGTCTTTTCAAACTGTTTTTCATCCACCGGCTTGACCAGGTAATCGTAAGGCTCTACCTCGAAAGACTGGAATACCATCTCTTTCAGTACCGTAATGAAGATCAAAAAGCCGCGGAACTTACCTGCTCGCATCTTTCTCGCTGTTTCCAAACCGTCCATGCCCTTCATCTGGATGTCCAGAAACAGGATGTCAATCTGCCCGTCATAATTTAGCAGCTCCTCACCGCTTGAAAATGTCCGAAGCTGAATCTCCCTGTTCTTTTTACGGAAAAAATCGGATACAAAAGCCCTTATATGATCGGACATGTGTTTTTCATCATCACAGATTGCAATACGGATCAATGTGCCACCTCTCTGCCATTATTCGTCAGCGGCAAAAGAAAACTTTTGCCGCTGACTTAAAGAATATTTTATTATAACCTGCCAGAAATACCAGAACAATTTAATTGCCGTGAAATGTTTATCTGCTGCCGCGAGATGCTGTACAAAATCCGATCTATCACTCAGAATATTTCAGCCTGTGCCCTCATCTGTTCCACCAGGGACTGTTTCTTCTGCCTGCGCGCCGTCCAGGCAGACAGAAACGCCTCCATGCCAAACAATACAAAGAGGAACAGCCCCATTTGCAGGAACGGGAACTGATATGGGACAACCGCGCCGGCAAAGGATTTCTTACTGACTTCCGTACAGACTGCCATGGAAAGCGGCAGCCCCAGGACCAAGACGGCAAGCACCGCAAAAAGCCCATGACACATCCCCTCAACGGCACTCATTAAGCGCAGCTGCTTCCCGGTCAGGCCAACGGAGCGCAGGATGCTGTTCTCCCGCTTCCGGGACATCTGGTTGGAAAGCGTCGTATTGATCAGATTGACAACGCCGAACAGGAAGATCAGCCAGGAAAGAGCCTGCAGGCTTCCCAAAATAATGCTGCTCTGCATTTTCTCATATTCGATATGTGTGGCTATGGTATCCATTCCAAGATTGCTGCGGCCGGATACCAGCTCCTGCAGACTGCTTTCCACAGACTCTGCCTTCTTCGGGTCGCTGACAATGCTCCAGGAGTAGTCAAAGCTTTCGATTTCAGGATATATCTCACAAAACAGCTCCTCCGGCGCGAACAGGGCCGCCGAGTCCATGGCAAGCGCACCATGTCCGTTTGCCATCTTCGCCCCATCGAACAGTCCGGATATGGTAACTGTCACCGTTTCCCGGCCCAGGACCAGCTCCACGGCGGCTCCAACATCCATGTCGGCATGGCGCTTCTGATAGCCCGTACTCAGGAGAATGCTGTGGGCATCCGCCGGCATGGCGCCGGATACCAGTGAAGCTTCTACATCCATGCGGTTCGAGTCCGTCAGCATGTCGCACATACCGGCCTCCGCGCTTTCGGAAGTTCTAAATTTGCCGTGCAGAGACCGGCGGGTGACCAGCACGTTCGTCACCCCGTCCACAGAAAGGATCTCCTGCCTTAAGTTTTCGTCCAGCGGATTGCCCGCAGCCATGATTTCTTCCTCCGGCTGCTCTGAGGACAGATATATCTTTATATCCCCGTCCGGGAAAAACAGCCTTGCAGCCTGCTCCGGTGACCGGGTCAGAATCACGGAGGACACCGTCAGAAGAAGGATTCCGCCCAGGCTCAGGGATACCGCAATACTCACTGACTTTTTAAGGTCCCGTCCAAAATTTGCGAATCCCATGGATACGGGGCTTAGTTTCCGGTGTTTCCTTCTGTCGCGTACCTTTTCCTGACCTGTGGAAAAGCGCATTGCCTCCAGGGGGGAAATGCCCGCAGCTATTTTGACCGGTCTGTGAACTGATACGGATACCATGAACCAGCAGGCCACCATGGTCAGAAGCACAGCTATCCCATAATACCCCCCATGGAAACCTTTTGGGAACAGGAGCAGGCCGCCGCCCGCGCCTGACAGGATGCCGATTAGGATCCCAATGCCCCCCAGCCGCCGGCTCTCCTTTTTCACGATGCGCCGGATCTGCCTGGGTGTTGCGCCGATGGTGCGGAGCTGTCCATAGCTTTGTATTTTGTCGTTCACAGAGATGCGGAAAATGCTCTGGATGACCACATACCCGCCGGCGAGCACAAGGGCGGCTATACCGAAAACAGTCACAAAGTCAATAGACTTTGAGTTAGAAGCAAAATAATTGCTGTTCATCCCTACATGCGCAGAGCCAAACTGTGCGGCAATCTCCCTGCAGCGGGCAGCCATGGTCTCCTGGTCTAGCTGCCTGTCATTTTTGAAATGCACATAGGCACGGTATCCTGCAGGGTCAAATCCGGCCCATTGCGTCAAGGCCGCTTTGGAGACGGCAATGGCACATAGATTCGCTTCCTTTTCTCCCACATTAGACAGGATTCCGGTCACGGTATAGTCGCCATGAAAGCTCTCGGTATCCAATCGGACCGTCTCGCCGATTTTGGCATTGGAGCCGTAAGCGGAAAGAAAATATTCACTGACAGCGACTTCATTTGCCTGTGCCGGGAGTTCTCCTTTTACCAGCTCCATCTGGCTGCGGGCAATATACATCATGTCGCTGTCGCAGTACACATAGGAGGCGTTGTATCCCTGCCCCGAATGCTCCTGCCCCAGCAGATAGTATTCGCCCACCCGGGCAAGCTCCGGCAGGTCTTTCAGCGCCGCCACATGGTCCGCCTCCACGCCGGTGAAGACCGCCTCATAGGTATCGGCCACCTGATTACGCTGGATCTGCGCAATCGAAGCGGATATCACCGCTGACAGGCAGACCAGGAACGCCGCCAAGGCCACAGCAATTACCACCATCAGGTTCCGGCGCTTTTCGCTTGCCAGGCTGCGCTTTGCAAGTTTTTTCACAATGGCGCCGGTGTCATTTTCAAAAGGCCATGTCATGGTCTGCCACCTCCTATTCCGTCACACGAAGCTGCTCTACGACACTATTTTTTCTGCAATACCGACCTGCCCATTTTGTAAGGGCTAATTGAAGCATAAAAACTAACAGAACATATAAGAGAACCGGTACTACAGGAAAAGTATAATTTACGAAGCTGAATCCAGGCACGTTCCCTATGGCAGAGCATATTGCTTTTCCAATTCCCAGACCGCAGATAAGGGAGGCGGCAAAACTGCCAACCGTTTGAAATGAATTTTCAAACCCTATCATATGATAAAGCTGTCTGTGGCTTAAGCCAACCGCCCGGAATAACCCCATTTCTTTCCTTCTGGAAATGATATTCGTTATACTGGTATTTGCCAGGTTGATAATACTGAATATGACAATAACTGCCAACAGTGCATATGCCGCAATGGAAATTGTGCTGAATACGCTTTTGTATTGCATCGTCATATCTTTTAATGTCTTCAAGCGTAAAGTATCGCTTGCCAAAACCAATGAATGTAATTCATCCTCAATTCCGGCAAAACTGTCTGTCTTTACCCGGATCACAAACGCACTGTTTGCATTATAGGGAACCGTCTGTTCCATTTCACCTGCCGGAAGGATAAAGCTGACAGAGCTGTCCCTGTCAAAAACAATCGCAGATACGGTATAAGTAAGGCTGTTTCCTGCCTGTGAAAAAGTGACGGTATCGCCCACCTCATAGCTCTTATGCAGGTATTCCAATTCCGGGCTGCCCATGTTAATGACAAGGGAGTTTTCCCCTGTATGGTCATAATCCGGCAATTCCCCGATCATTATCTTGTTCTTTAATTCCTTATAATCCTCTGTGTTCATACTCCGGATTGCCGTTTCCATTCCATCTATCCCGACGCATATCTCCTGCTGGCAGATGATTTCATCTACCCCGTCAATTGACAAAATATCATTTTTCAATTCATCTGTCAGTAGATTGTTTTCCTGCAGCTGAGTGAGGGAAAACGTAGGCGTGACCAGCGCCCGGTTCAATTCCACCACATAACTTCCCTCATAAGGGAAGGCCTGTTTCGCCCTTTGCTCAGGATCAAGGGAAGATAGCAGGGAAGAAATCCCTATAAACATCATTCCGCTCAAAGCCAGTGAAATAAAGGTCAATATACTTTTCTTCCTGTTACGGGACAGATTCATAGCCGCAAGTGAAAACGGCGTAAGATGCTTCCCGCTCTTTTTCCTCTTTTTTGTTCCGCTATAACCGCTATAATGGAATGCTTCCACAGGTGAAACTGACATGGCAATCTTTGCCGGTTTTAAAACAGACAGCCTTACACAAATAAATACAGCGATTCCTGATAAAAACGCAATCACAATATCCGGAAGCAGCTGAAAAGCACTCCAGTCTATCAAAAAAGATAACACCGCGCCTGCCATACATCCAAACGGAATGAAATGAAGCGCAAGATAGTTTCCTTCCCGTGAAATAATTTGTCTGATTTGCTTCTTCGTAGTACCAATCGTGCGCAGCTGTCCAAAGGAAGCTACATTATTTATAACCGAAATGTAAAATATATTGTAGACAACCAGGGAACATACACCGATTAAGACCAACCCAACGAGCAAAACCGTCAGTACCGTCTCTTTTGACATGTTATTGCTGTCAATGTATAAATTATTTACCTGAATATTGTCTGCAGAGATCCCACAATCCAGGCCAATCGTCCGTATCAGCTCTTTTAATTCCTGATTGGTATATTTTGCAGTATCATGGACAGAAACCATAGCTGCCACCGGCCCAGTGGAAAGAGCAGGGTTTTCCCGCACAAAATTTTGTGAAACAACGGCGTTATAAGCAACCCTGTCCCTGTCATTCTCAGCGGTTGTCTGAATAAAACCTGTAATCCGGAAATCTTTTGATTCTAACTGGCGGCTTGCCTGGTTGCGGTAATGAAGGGATATTGTGTCGCCGATCCCCGCTTTCAGAGACAGGGCATCTATATATCCCCTTTCCACGAGCAATTCATCCGCCGCCTGGGGCATACGTCCTTCCAACAGTGTGATGTTGGAGAGCTGCATGGTTGTTTCATCAGAACATACCATACTCATTGTGATGCCATTCTCCTGTTCCGTCATACCGACAGACTGGTATACACCCACTTTTTGAATATGGGGGTCTTCTTTCAGCAAAGAGATATTCTCCTGTGAAAGGTTTTGGAAAATTCCCTGATATGCAGTTGATGCCGCATATTCATTTGTAATGTTATATGCATAAGAAGAAACAAACGCCATAATGGCTGCCGCCATAAAGATAATGATCCCAATCAGACGATTCCTGAAACGGTTCTGTCCAATACGGGCATTTGATAACCTACGGGTAACAGCGCTGGTATCATTTTCAAAAGGCCATGTCATGGTACGCCACCTCCTTCTATTATCGCAAAGCTTCCATCATGGATGACTTGCTTTGCTGCTTTAAGGCTCCTGTTGTAATCAGCACACTACATAAAATAATAACCGCACAATTCAAGATTGTAATACCCACTGGAAATTGATAATTCAAATAGCTCATCAGGCTGTTTTTCAAAAATGAGCAAAGAACATATCCAATCCCTCCGCCAATTATCACGGATAATACAAGTCCCATGCCGACTACGATCAGTCCCTCTTTATGGACCATCACGGATAATTGTTTTTGGGACATTCCCACGGAACGCATGAGGGAAAATTCCCTGCGCCTTACGATAATTCCCGTCAAAGTTGTATTCAACAGATTCATCACGGAAAAACAGCCAATCAAAACAATGGCGATTGCAAGGGCTAACTGTGTCCCCTGCAGGAAGTTTTCATTCTGGGCAATGGCAGCAGAAAGGGAATCCACACTCAGCCGCGGGTTATCGGATACAATCTGGTCTATTTCGTTTTCTGCCTGCTGTTCCAAAGAATCCTCTACACGGATCACATACTGATATGTCAGATTGCTGTGTGCGATTTTCTGCATGGAATCAACCGGCAATAACAGCATATCTATTTTATCGCCATGATTTCCAATCTTACTTTCGTCAAGGACTGCCGCAATCTCAAATTCCAGGTTCTCCGTATGCTGCCCATCAAAAATCTTCAGCGTTACAGAGGAGCCGACTTTTGGATAAATGCCAAAATACTTCTCAAAGTCATTCGGCCTGCCAATCACCATCTGATCCTCAGATGCCATTTGCCCATAATCTGACAGGTTTCCATTTAAGAGACAGCTTTGCAGCAAATCCATATCTGCTTTCTCAAATCCCACGATTTCAGCATCTGATTCCAGGGCCTGCAGGTCATAGGAAACCGGGAGATGCCAATCGTTCATGATCTTTTGCACACCTGATAATTGCGAGAGTTCTTTTTCCACTTCCTCCGTAAAAGGGCTTGATCCCTGCAAAATCTCCAAAGGATTTTCCATCAGCTCCTGATTCGAGATCTTTAAAACGAACTGTCCTCTTGCAAATCCGGATAAAGACATATCTTCTGCATTGATCGAAGAAAGGACAGAGGATAAGCCTAACAGCAGGACGCCAGTCAGGACAAGGGAGGCGGCTGTCAGTATATTCTTTTTCTTATAACGCAAAACCTGGTTGACTGCCAAAGACCCCGGCGTCAGCCTGTGCTGCCTATGTTTACCTTTCGGCCCCTTATTTTGTTCATAGCGGGAAGCCTCTATGGGTGAAACGGCGGCGGCTATCTTAGCAGGCTTTTTGATGGACAGGCGCACAGTGGCATAGGTTAACGCAACAACAACCGGGCATATCCATAGCACATTCCATAACCCAAATCCATGCGGAATTAAAAGATAAGCCACTGCAATTCCCGCAATCAGTCCCATCGGAATTGCAGGTAACATCAGCAAAGTCCCCTCCCTGAGAACAAGCCTTTGAATCTGTTTTGCTGTCATACCTATTGTGCGGAGCTGTCCATATTGTTTAATGGAATTGATAATGGAAATATAAAAAATGTTGTATATAACCAAAACACCAGCGATCACGATCACAACCAGCCCGGCAACAGCCGCCAGAACCATCAATGCCGAAGGCTGGCTAAGGTTCAGATACGCTTCATTATAAGAAGGAGCCGTTTTACAGCCTGCATCTGCCGCTATCTGCGATATTAAGCTTTTTACATCCCCAGAGCCTGCATCTAAATTTACACGGAGCATGACTGCCGGAGAAAAGCGATCCCATCCATCCATTTCTGAGAAGTATTCTTCAGAAACCATAGCCGCATATAAGGAACGGTCAGTGCCTTTCGCCCCTGTTTTTAAGTATCCTGTTATAAGAAAGGATTTTTCCTGGCCGTTGTTTGGGTCTGGCAGTCGGATGGTATCTCCAATTTTAGCATTTATCTTCTGCCGGATTAAATATTCCTGTTCAATCAGGATCTCATTCGCTTTCTCCGGCATTTTCCCCTGGTCAACAGACAGCCCATTTAATGTAAGTGCATCCTTGTTGCAATACGAAATATTAAGGCGGTCATTTCCGGATTTCACGCTGCCAATGGACGCTGTGAATCCGCATAGATCCACCCGCACATCATCACTCAATTTCTGGTATTGTTCTTTTTCTATGCCGGAAATAAGCGCATGATAAGACCCCGTTATATTATTGCCTCCATTTTGGTTCACTGTAATAATCCCAGAAACCAGGAGCAATACGGATGCCATCAAAAATGTTGCCAATGAAATTGCAGTAACCGTAAAAATTTTCTTCAAACGCTCTTTCTTTAATTGAGCAGACGCTAATTTTTTAATAACAGCGCCGGTGTCATTCTCAAAAGGCCATGTCATATCTTGCCACCTCCTAATTGCGATTTTGGCATTTTTTCCACGATCCTGCCGTCCTCAATCCTTACGATCCGGTCAGCAAGCCGGGCAATCTCGTTATTGTGGGTAATCATGACAATGGTCTGGTTGAACTCCATGCTGGTACGCTTTAAAAGCCCCAGCACATCGGCGCTGGTCTTGGAATCCAGATTTCCGGTGGGCTCATCGGCCAGGATGATGGCCGGTTTGGTGATCAGGGCGCGGGCAATGGCGACACGCTGCTGCTGTCCGCCGGAAAGGTTATTCGGCATATTCTGCAGTTTATCTTGAAGTGCCAGCATCCCCACGATCTCATCCATGAACTTCTTGTCTGCCGCATCTCCGTCCAGCTCCACAGGCAGGACAATGTTCTCATAGACATTCAGGATCGGGACAAGGTTATAGTTCTGGAAGATGAAGCCGATGTTGCGGCGGCGGAAGATGGTCAGCTCCTCGTCATTCTTTTTTGCCAGCTCATCCCCGCGGACAATAACATTGCCGGAGGTAGGCGTATCCAGCCCGCCCATCATGTTGAGCAGGGTGGATTTGCCGCTGCCGGAGGTTCCGACAACAGCCACAAACTCCCCCTGTTCCACAGAGAGACTGACGCCGTCCAGGGCGCGGGTAATGTTTGGCTCACTGCCATAATACTTTCTCAGATCGATTGTTTGTAATACATTCATAAATCAAATGCTCCCTTCAAGGCTTTCTGCCTGTTGATTAAAGAACAAAGTTCTCAGAACCTTGTTCTTCGGACATTATAAAATCCAAATGTCACAGAAATGTCCGAGGCGGCATAAAAAATGCGGCTGAAATGTTACAAGATTCGGACATTTCAAAAAATTATCTTGTAGGGAGCATAATGGAAAATTCCGAACCCTTGCCCGGCTCCGAAACCACTTTGATATAGCCGCCCTGCCGCATTACGATCTCGCGGGTCAGATACAGGCCGATGCCCACGCCCTGCTGTTCGTGCTCTTCTTCCTCACGATAGAAGCGCCGGAAAATAGCGGCCTGATTGCTCTCCGGGATACCCTTGCCGGTATCGGACACGCTCAGTTTTACATACATTTCCCATCGTTCTACCGAAATTCGGATGGTTCCTCCGGCCTGGGTATATTTCACTGCATTGTCCAGCAGGTTGAACACGGCTTCCGCCGTCCACTTGCTGTCATGGGAAAGGCGAAGCTCCTCCGGACAGTCCACCGTTACGGATATATTCTTTTTCTCCGCCGCATATACGATGCCGCTTAAGGCCACCGCCAGCGTATCGATCAGCAGGGCGTCTTTCTTTTCCAGCCGGATCGCCCCGGTTTCCAGCCGGGAAGTTTTCACAAGCGCCTGAAAAAGAAACTCCAGCTTGTCCGTCTGATTCCGGATGCCTTTCAGGAACTCCCGCTGTTCTTCTTCTGTGACCGGCTTTGAAAGCAGCGTATCCGTCACCATTTTCAGATTTGCCACCGGTGTTTTCACCTGATGGGAGACATCCGACACCAGCCTCTGCAGCTCCTGCCGTTCCGCATCCACCTTCCGCCGGTTCTCCTGCATGATCCCATACAGCCGGGTCAGACGGTGGCTGATACGGGCAAAGAGCGTTTCACTGTCCCCAGCGCGCACAGGCTCTCCGCTTCCGCTGATCATCTGATCCATTGCCCGGCACAGCTCCCGGGTAAATATGGAAAGCCGTTTGCCAAAGGCAATCGACAGAAGGAACATCCACGCAAAGGCGCAGAGCATCAGGAGCATGCCAAAGGCCAGTATCCACATCTGTCCTGTCACCGCGAAGAAAACCGCGCAGATGGCCAGCATGGAAACCGCCATACCGCCGTTAACCAGCAGGAATATCCTTTTTACAGAGATCCGCCCCAGATTCATTTCCTCTCGCCTCCCATCCACTGATACCCAATCCCGTAAATCGTTTTGATGTAAGCGTCGCCATCAGCCTCAATCTTGCCCCGTATACGGCTGATGGAGGTGGTCAGGGTGTGTTCGTCCACATACTTTTCCTCCGCATCCCACAGCCGTTCCAGAAGCCGCTGCCTGGTAAGGATCTGTTTTGGGTTTTTGCAGAACAGGTGCAGCATCTTATACTCCATGGCGGAAAGGGTAATGGTCTTTCCGTTCAGCGCGGCGGACTGCTCCGAGAAGTCCAAGAACAGCCTGCCGTCATCATAGAAATCCTTTGTAAACCCCCGGTGCTCCAGCATAGCGAACATGGCCCGTATCTTCCGCAGCAGCGCCCCAATGGAAAAGGGCTTGGTGATATAATCCACCGCACCGACTTCATATCCCCGGATCTGGTCGCTCTCCTGGTCGTTGGCAGTCAGGAAGATCACCAGCGTGTCCGGGTTCTCCGGCTTTATGAGCCTGCACAGGTCATAGCCGCTGCCGTCCGGCAGGTTGATGTCCAGAAGCACCAAGTCATATTCCGTCTGCGTCAATAACGCGGCGGCTGTGCCTGCATTCAGAGCTGATACGGTATCATAACCCTCGGAAATCAGGTTGTACGTCAGCGTTTTATTTAAAAGGTCGTCATCCTCTACCAGCAAGATCTTTTTCATATCCATACTCCTTTAGATTTTATCAGGAATTGTCTGGAAATAAATTTGCGAAATTCTATTGAAAAACAAAAATTTCTTCAATCGGGGCTTCTACAGCTCTGGAAATATCAACTGCCAGCTTTAATGACGGATTATACTGCGCTTTTTCCAGACGCATAATCGTTTCCCGGCGCACACCTACTTTTTCCGCCAATTGCTCCTGTGTCAGGTCTTTCATCTGCCGGTACTTTTTTAATCTGCATTCAAATTCTGCCATATCTTATTCCCCGCCTTCCTCTGCCTGGTCGTCATGGTCATACCGGTACAGCAAGTATTCCGAGAGGAAAATCCCCAGGCCCAATGCAAGGGAAAGGCTAATAATCGCAGCAATCAGGGTGTACTCGAGGTTTCCAAAAAGTTTCCCCTGACAGAGAATGATCAGTGCGGCATGCATAACCCCAAAAGTGATCCTATACGCTTTCAGCTTAGCGCGGACAATGTTCTCACGGAAACGCTCATCCATAAATGTTCCTGACATCTTTCCTTCATAGTAAAAACCAAAAAAACCGAAGAACAGGAAAAACGCAAAGGGAAAAACCGTACCATCCACAGGATATGTCCAGAAACCGGCAAAACCCAAAAATCCCAATACCCCCAAACACCCCAGCTTTGGATTTATTTTACGGGTGACATCTGTTTCTTTCGCCTGCCTCCGCTTTTTCCCTCCATGGATAAAAAGCATGACAAACAGTGCGGCAAGATAAACATAAACAAGAAAAATCGAAACAATCATCGGCAAATCCTTTATGTCAAATACATAATCCTTAAAATCCATGGGGACTACCAGACGGGAATCATTATAGGCTACCGCATACCATGACGAAAGAAGCACGCTCAACACACAAAGTATCCCACAGCCAATCCAAATTTTCTTTTTACTTGTTTTCATTGTAATCCTCCTATTTTTTGTGATGTTTTTGTCTCTTTATATGACAAATATATCACCTTCCTTTCTTTCTGTCAATAGGAAAGAGAGAAATATATCCGGCCTGGCGCTCTCTGCCTGCCCCACGCTCCTGGCACCCGTCATAATCGGATGGACAGGGTTCCTTCACCCTTCTGAATTTTATACTGCTTAACGATTTCACCTGCCGTGAAACCAGACTGCATAACGCTGACTGGTTCAATCGCATGATTACATTAGGCAGTATTCAGCGTTATGCAGTATATATTCCCCTCTTGACAACCGCTATGCATTGTATTATACTGTACTTATTAAAGCAATACAGTTAGGGACAGAAAGGCGGTGGGACTTTGGAAATTGTCGTGAGCAACAAAACAAGTCGCCCTCTGTATGAGCAAATTTCAACACAAATTAAATCGCAGATTATGAATGGCGAACTGAAAGCCGGAGAAGCGCTTCCCTCTATCCGTTCTCTTGCAAAATCATTGCAGATTAGTGTTTTGACGGTACAAAAGGCATACGACCTTCTTCAAACAGACGGTTTTATAGAAACGACAGCCGGAAAAGGCTGCTATGTATCAGTGCAAAACCAGGATTTTTATCTGGAAGAACAGCAGAAAAAAATAGAGGAACGATTTAATGAGGCTATTGAGATAGCCCGCACAAGTGGAATACCACTTAATAAATTACTCAATTTGTTGACACTATTGTATGAGGAGGATTGACAATGAACAATGCTTTGATTATTTCAGGTCTTACCAAAACATATAAAGATTTTGTTTTGGACAATGTTTCCTTCAGCGTCCCAAGCGGCTCTATCGTCGGGCTGATCGGAGAAAATGGCGCAGGGAAAAGCACGACAATCAATGCGGTTTTGGGGCTTATCCAAAAAGAAGACGGTTATGTTTCGGTATTTGGAAAAGATGGACTGGACAATGAAACAAAAGAACAGATTGGAGCAGTATTTGACGGAAGCAACTACCCGGAAATTCTTTCTCCCAGGAAAATCAACCGGATAATGAAAAATATCTATGGCTCATGGGACGAGCAGGCCTATTTCCGGCTGCTGAAACAATTTTCTTTGCCCCTTGATAAGCAGATCAAACAGTTTTCCAAGGGAATGAAAATGAAGCTGGCTATCTCCGTTGCCCTTTCACACCATTCTAAGCTGCTGATTCTGGACGAAGCAACCAGCGGGCTCGACCCTGTTATCCGGGACGATATTCTGGATATGCTTTTGGACTTTGTGCAGGACGAAGAACACTCCATACTGGTATCTTCCCACATTACCAGCGATTTAGAAAAAATTGCCGATTACATTGTTTTTATCCATGAGGGAAAAGTTGTTTTTTCCAAACCGAAAGATGAACTGATTGAACAATATGGCGTGATAAAATGCGGAGCGGCACAATTTGACGCATTGGATAAATCGGATATTATCACATACAGAAAAATGGATTACGAATGGCAGATTTTAGTTTCTGAGCGGGATAAAATGCAGAAAAAATATCCGAAAGCATTGATTGTACCAGCTACGATTGATGAAATTATGCTTCTCTATGTAAAGGGGGAAAGATGATGAAAGGCGTTTTACTAAAAGACTTCTATATTGCAAAGAGCAATATCCTTGTAACTATCGTCAGCTTGATCGTTTTAGGGTTTGGATTATCTTTTCTGCTGGAAACAAGCGCACTTCTGATATTGGCCCCGGTAGCTTCCACAACAGCGGCTTTTATCAGCATCACAAGCGACGCAGGCTCAAAATGGAATAAAAATGTGATTGCCATGCCCGTGTCAAGAAATCAGATTATCAGCGAGAAATTCATCTTTTATATCCTGCTTGCGGCAGCCGGTCTGATGACAGCGCTTATTCCGTGCATTGTGCTTATGTTGGCGGGAGCAGATATAACCGTTCATTCTTTGTGCTTATATGCTGCTATCGGTATGAGCGCTACTTTATTGGCGGGCGGCATCAGCTTACCATGTGCCTATTTGTTTGACCCGGAAAAATCCCAGGTTGTCTTCATGATGTCCTTTATGGCATCGACAGGCATTATTGTTGGGCTTATGCTTCTCACAAATCTCTTTATTCCTGTAAAAAACAATATCCTGTTGGCTTTTAATATCGTTCTTGTCATTTCCGGTGTTTGTTTTTTCATCTCATACCGAATTGCGGCGGCGGTATATCAAAATCGGGATATCGTCTGATAACGCAGCAGCAAAACAGCAGATCCAGCCGAGCCAGATGGTTATATGACGGCAGAGCTGTCCATCCTTTACAAAAATGAGCATGCTGCACTCTCACACTGCAGATTTCCAAAGATGCTCCTGCCCTGCCTGTCTGGTGATGCCCGGCTGATATCACAAAGCCGTCACCTTCTCTCCGGGAAGCCGAACCATGTTTTCAGGTCATCTGACCCCTATGCTGCTAAGCCATTCCTCCATGGCATCCCTGGAAGTTCCCGCTTCAAACCGCCGGCCCTCTGCCCACTCCAAGGTGTCAGGGCAGAGGGCATGGAGCTTGGCTGCGCTGGAGCCAATCCCGCTGCTATGAGAGGTACAGAACGGAACGATTGTCTTTCCGGAAAAAATCATAGCTCTCCAAAAATATACTGATAATCCTGGGAGCCTGCCCGTTCCATATGGGATCCTAAAAGTCGGATAATCAGTACTCAAAACGTCAGAACGCTGGAACCCCATTCTCCCTGCCAAGCGACAGCTTCAGCTGGCGGACCTGTTCGCTCAGGTATTCGTAATAGCATAATGCAGCGAACTGGACGAACATCCTCCCCATAAGGCTTTCGCTTGACCATACCCTTGGACAAGCAGGTATCTATGCACCTTTTCGACGGCGCTTTCCGACAGCTCCTCCTCGGTGGATCCAGTTTCGATAAGGCCCTTCAGCTCAAAGAGGTCCTTGTCGAATGAGGAATCCTGTTCCACCCGCCGCATCGGGTTGAAATACAGGTGCAGGTAGATCCTGCGGCTGAACCTGTCCTCATCGCCTGGCTGCAGCCCCTTCTTCCGGCTTGCATATCTGCGGGGCCTGGAGAATTCCTGCATGCGCATGATGGTCACGCAGTGGGTGTCTGTATCGAACGGGCATGCGCTGCCGGTGCTGCGGAAACCGTCCAGATGGGCGTCCAGCTCTTTCCTGACCCACTTGATGCTGGTCTTGACCAGCGTGATGAAGTCGAAATGCGCATGGAGGAGCTCCGCCAGGTTCTTCTCAGAGTAGTAGCCATTATCCGTTATGATCTCGGCCTTGTCTATGCCGATGGCCGAAAGCTGCTTCAGCGCATTCTCTACCGTGATGACATCGGGCTGGTTGCCGGGCTGCTTCGTGAATGCGACAGGCTGCCTTGTCCCGACAGAATAAAGGGCGAGCAGCTTGACGGTCTCCCTGCCGTCGTGTGCTTTATTGAAGCCATGCCTGGCTTCTGGAATCTGGCTTGAACAGGTCGGGATCGTGGTGGAGTCGTATGCAAGCAGGGCCTTGTCCCCCAAAGCCTTAAGGCGTGACGCGAAAAAGTTCCGCATGAGCGTCCCGTCACGTCCGACCTGTCCGAAGAGCTCGTGGCAGGTGTCTTCAGAGATGCCGTCTTCATAAGGCAGCGGATGCATGTACTGCCAGGCCGTGATCCCAGGCAGGGTCTGGCCGTTCGTCGCAAGCAGGTACCGTGCAAGGGAGAGTATCTTCTGGGCAGTACCAGTATCGGTGTTGTCATAGACTGCGGCATCTATCCCAGATGTCTTCCCGATATGGTCTATGATGTCCATCATGCCGACTTTCTTCCGGGTTGCTGAAACGGCATATTGCATTATAGGGAACCATCTGTTCCATTTCACCTGCCGGAAGGATAAAGCTGGCAGATCTGTTCCTATCAAAAACAATAGCAGATACGGTATATGTAATGCTGTTTCCTGCCTGTGAAAAAGTGACGGTATCTCCCACTTGATACCTAAATTGATGTAAAGACAAATGCGTTGTGTATGCCGCAGTTTTTGGAGAAGAATTGCAACAGTGCATTGTGTTTTCTCAATGGAGGCGGTATAATAGTCGAAAGGCCATAGGGCCGGGGCTGTTCCTGCTGGCCCCAGCCCGGAAAGGTGGAACAGACTATGAAAATCAGCTACAAGCCGCTGTGGAAAACACTGATTGACAAGAACATGAGCAAGAAAGATTTACGGCTCCAAGCGCATTTGACAACGAACCATATCGCCAACATGGGCAAGGGGGAGCATATCTCCATGCCGACCCTTATCAAGATTTGCGAAACGCTGAACTGTGATATTTCTGATGTGATTGCGCTGGTGCCAGACGATGACCCGTAAGGGAGAAAGGGCAGCACAATGAAAATCGAATTGGACTATGTGAAAGTGGGCGATTACTACCTCCCTGACCTGGCAGCGGAGCCGTACCCCAAGCGCGGCCTGGGCAAATATGGCCTGCTGCGTCTGCGGTATCTGAAAGAGCATCGTCCCATCGTTTGGGCCGAGTATGTGATGGAGGGCAAGCTGTACGCCCATCTGCCGGAAGTGGGGGATGCCGCCCATGACCTGCCGGACAGCATGATGCCGGGGATGTCAAAGGAGGCCGGGGCCACCGAGGATTTGAAAGCCCGTGACCCCATGCGCTGGGTGGGGTTGATGGATTGCTGTAAGGCCCAGGTGGAGGAGATTATTTTTGCGGAGTTATACTGCATAACGCTGAATGCTGCCTAATGTAATCATGCGAATGAACCAGTCAGCGTTATGCAGTCTGGTTTCACGGCAAGTGAAATCGTTAAGCAGTATAATATACATCTAAGGCAATTTTGAGAATTGCTCTGATAAAATGCAACTTCGGCACTTTTTAGGGTTCCGAAGTTTTTGTCAAATCTTCAAGAAATCTTCAAAATCATTTGGTATCGTTAGACCACAATCTCAAGAAAGGATGTGTCTGATATGAGTTATATTTTGCAAACAAGAAATCTCTGCAAAAATTTCAAAGGACAAATGGCGGTAGACAATGTATCGTTGAATATTCAGCGCAACTCAATTTATGGGCTGCTTGGGCCGAATGGTGCGGGGAAATCTACCATCTTGAAAATGATTACAGGTATTCTCCGTCCCACCTCTGGCTCGATTGAATTTGACGGCCATCCGTGGAGCCGGGCGGATTTGGAAAACATTGGCGCTTTGATTGAGATGCCTCCGCTCTATGAAAATCTCTCGGCCTATGAAAACCTGAAAGCCCGAACACTGGCCCTGGGGCTTCCAGAAAGCCGCATCAAGCAGGTGCTTGGTATTGTGCAGCTTGAGAATACTGGGAAAAAACGGGCAGGCCATTTTTCGCTGGGAATGAAACAGCGGCTTGGAATTGCCTTGGCTCTGTTGTCACAGCCCAAATTGCTTATCTTGGACGAACCGACAAATGGGTTAGACCCGATTGGTATTCAAGATTTGCGTGAGCTTATCAGAAGTTTTCCGCAAAAAGGGATCACCGTCATATTGTCCAGTCATATACTCTCCGAAGTTGAGCAAATTGCTGACCACATTGGCATTATATCTGCCGGACATTTAGGCTATGAAAACGAAATCCATAAGAACCACGATCTGGAACGTATTTTTATGGATGTTGTTGGCGCACATAGGGAAAGGAGTGAGAAATAATGTTCGGGATTGTACGTTCGGAACTCCTTAAAATGCGGCACAGCTTCTCGATGAAATTGATTTTTGGTGCGCCATTGGCAACTGTACTTGTCGGCTTTTTATTGAGCAGTCATGCAGTACAATATTCGGCTTACAACTGGTGGTACACTATGCTTCTTCCTGTTGTGACCGCACTGTGGGCCGCAGGCACTGTTATCCGTGAGAAAAATACAGGGCTGCAAAACATTGTTTGTTTGCCGTTCCCTTCTGCGAAAATATGGATTGGCAAAGGACTTGCCCTGACTGCTGTGCTTTTTATCAGCAATCTGCTCATGTGGTTATTTACTACGGGAATTGCCAGTTTTACGACTATGAATATTTCGCCGCTGGACAGCATAATCGGCTGTATGCTGCTGTTCCTTACTTGCTTGTGGCAACTTCCTTTTGTTATGCTGATTGCAAGCAAAACAGGGTATCTTCCCTCTGTGCTGATAACTTTTGTGGCGAATATTGTTTCATCTACTATTGGCGCAGAAAAAGCATGGTTCTTTCTTAATCCATACGCTATTCCGGCCCGTGTAGTTTGCCCATTTTTCAAGATACGTCCTAACGGACTTCCCATTGAGGACGGTTCCCCGTTATTGGCTGTTGAGCATATTTTTCCCGCTCTTGCCATTAGCTTGGCATTAGCTGCTGCCGCCTTTTGGATTTGCTCTAAATTGCTTGGAAGTGGGGGAAAGTCCAATGGCTGACTATATCTGTTATTTGAAAAGTGATTTATACAAATTATGTCATTCCTGCTTTTTCCTTCTGCACGTTATTTTTGCCGTATGCGGGGCGGCTATGATGTTACTGTATGCAGACGTTTCCCAAAGCGATGACATCAATAAGCTGGCTGCTTATTTTCAGGTCATGGCCGTTGCTTTTCCCTTTGCAATCGGGATTGTCTGCTATGTTGCAGCAGAACAGGAAGCAAAAGCAGGGCATTTTCAAAATATATTGACACTTCCGTACAGACCAAAAGCCGCTCTTTCCAAATTGACTATTTTGCTTGTGACCGGACTTTTGGCAACCGTATTGAGTAGTGTGCTATTTGGCGTGCTATTTCCACTGGTTGGCGGCACAACAGAAATTCCTTCCGGATTTTATACAGTAATTCCCCTTGTCCTTTGGGGCAGCAACATTTTGCTGTATGGTATTCATTTCGTATTAGCAATTCGATTTGGTAAAAATTTGGGAATAGGGATTGGCGTGTTCGGGAGCCTTTTGGTTGCGCTTCTCCAAACAGGATTAGGCACGGGCATCTGGTTTGTCATCCCTTATGGTTGGGGCATTCGTTTTTCTTCTTACGTTCTGGAAACGACCTTTGGCCTAATGCCGCCAGACAGAATAGGTATGGATTTTGGCATCCTCTTTTGCATATTGTCAACTTGTGCTATAATAGGAATTGCAGTCCTCTGGTTTTCCAGATATAGCGGAAATCGGTCAGCCGATTGAGAGTGGAGGTAGAACTGATGAATTGGTTGGGCAATATTATTTGGTTCTTGTGCTGCGGACTGTGGCAGGGAATTTCTTGGCTGGTTGCCGGTGTTTTATGGAGCATTACCATTGTCGGTATTCCGATTGGCCGTCAATGCTTTAAGTTTGCGTCACTTGCGTTCTTCCCTTTTGGAAAAGATGTGAATTATGGCGGCGGTGCTATGTCTGCGATTGCCAATATCTTGTGGCTGCTTATCAGCGGTATCCCTTTGGCGTTGGTGGCGCTGCTGAATGGGTTGCTTTTGTGTTGTACGATTATCGGTATTCCTTTCGGAGTACAGTGCTTCAAAATGGCAAAACTGGCGCTGATGCCTTTTGGCGCAACAGTAATGTAGATGTCCTTGGAGTGCAAATAGGGCCATGAAAAAGAGGTTATCTCAAGCGGGATATATAAACCAGGGCAGAGAGGTGAGATAATGGCGCATATATTGGTAGTGGATGATGATATAGCTATGCTCCAGCTTGTCAGGCGTGTTTTAGAAAAAGATCAGCATTTAGTTACACTTCAATCAAACGCCAAAGCAGTCACAGAAATGGATTTTTCAAAGTTTGGCTTGATTTTGCTGGATGTTATGATGCCGGAAATTGATGGTTTTGACCTCTGCAATCAAATCCGTGACCGTGTAGATTGCCCGATCATTTTCCTTACTGCAAAAACGCAGGAAAGTGAAATTGTTCAGGGATTAGGACTTGGAGCAGATGACTATATCACGAAACCGTTCGGGACAAACGAACTTAGAGCGCGGGTAAATGCTCACCTGCGGCGTGATGTAAGAGAAAAGAAAAACAGCTTTTCAATATCCGGCGTCATTTTCCGCCTCAATGCGAAAGAAGTTGAAATCAACTCAAAAAAGGTTCCGTTGACAAAAAGTGAGTACGAAATATGCGAATATCTGGCGCGACATCATGGACAAACATTTACGCGGGAGCAAATCTATGAGGCGGTCTTTGGATTTGACGGAGAAAGTGATAGTTCTGTTATCTCTACTCACGTCAAGAATATACGCGGGAAGTTAGCTGAATTTCATTTGTCAACGATTGAAACAATTTGGGGGGTTGGCTATAAATGGGTGTAAGAAAACTGCGTACTGTTTTTATGAAGTATGCGATATTTCTTGCGCTTGGTGTCTTTCTGGTTGCTTTTGTCAACATAGCCTTCTATCTATTTGGAGTTGAAATTGGATTTATATACCCAATAAATAGAATGAGCGCAGAAATAGAAAATGCGAGGGGAAGTTTACAATCCACAGATCGGATTACAGAAAATGAAATACCACCCCTTTGTGAATATGCCCTTTTCACAAAAGACGGAAAGTATATTGGCGGTTCGCTTGATCAGGAAGAACCAGCTTCCGTTTGGAAAATGTGCATCGTGAACAATCAGACAAGCAGCAAGCCTTATCTGTATGCTGTGATAGACAGGACTGACGAAATACTGATTTTAAGGTATAGAATGACAGCCCAGTTCAGCAATCCACTGCTGCATAGAATATTTCCTTCGGCAGACTGGGTTTTGATTGCTGTCATTATATTGGAAATCCTGCTTTTTTTGATTGTTTTGTCATATCTATTCGGGAAATACCTTGGGAACAAAATGGATAAATTGCTGACTGCTGTAAAGAAAATTGAGCAGCAGGATTTGAATTTTGAGATTGAAAGAAGCCATTTATATGAAATCGACTTAACTCTTGACGCACTCGATCACATGAAACTGGCACTAAAAAAATCGCTTACAGAGCAATGGCAGGCCGACAAACTGCGGCAAGAACAGATTTCTGCATTAGCCCATGATCTCAAGACACCGCTAACCATCATCCGTGGCAATACAGAATTGTTGTACGATACTGACTTAACAATAGAACAACAGGAATGTGCTGACTACATCACAGACAGCTATACGCAGATGCAAGTTTATGTCAAAACCCTGATAGACCTGTCTACGGCTTCAACAGGGTATCAGCTGAATAAAGAAATCTTTCATCTTCCTGATTATCTAAAGCAAGTGAAAGTATCAATAGATGCTTTGTGCAGGACAAAAGAAATTCATTTGCGAATGAGTACGTCCGACATCCCGATGCAACTAACCGCAGATAAGGTTTTGTTAGGACGTGCTATTCAAAATGTGGTAAATAATGCGTTGGACTATTCCCCGCAAGATGGAACACTTCATATAGATGTCTGCGGAAAAGACAATTTCGTTGAAATTTCAGTCACGGACGAGGGGGAAGGATTTTCTAACGAAGCGTTGCAGCACGCACAAGAACAATTCTTTATGGACGACCAAAGCCGTAATTCAAAGCTGCACTTTGGTATGGGCCTATATATTGCAAAATCCATTATGGAACAACATAGTGGTGAGCTTGTCTTAGAAAACTCCAAAAGTACAGGGGGTGCAAAAGTAATTTTGAAAATTCCATTTTGATAGGATGGGTGGCTTTTACGGCCACCCATTTTTTGCAAATCTTTATGAAATCTTCAAAAACTTCTCTTATTATCCCTAAAGTCGGATTATAAGTACTCAAAACGATAAAAGCCAATATGCCGGCATCAAGAGACCTTGATTTTATCAGCGTTTCCACTTGAAATTCAATTGGGTATGTATCATAATTTATATATACTCAATACAGAGGTGCTGTCATGCCGAAAAAATCATCCTGCGAGATTAAGACCAGGACAATCCACCAGCCCCAAAAGAACGGTGATATCTATGTTATCGAGAGGCAGACCCGCTATGACCCTGCCAAAAAATACAACGTGGTCATATCGAGCCGAATCATCGGGAAAATCCCAAAAGGGCAGGAAACCATGGTAGCAACCCGTCCTAAACGCAGCAGCAAGGAAAAAGCGTCAAATCCGACCGTGCCTCCATATGCCGTTTCAGCATCCCGGAAAAAAGTCGGCATGATGGACATCATAGACCATATCGGGAAGACATCCGGGATAGATGACGCAGTCTATGACAACACCGATTCCGGCACTGCCCAGAAGATACTCTCCCTTGCACGGTACCTGCTTGCGACGAACGGCCAGA
>CAJUFI010000017.1 GCA_910585665.1 uncultured Acetatifactor sp.
ACCAGATGAATAAATGCGTGGTTATCGTTACGCACTCCAATGAGCTTGCAAAGCAGGCTGATGTGATTTTGAAATTGCGAAAGGGAGAACTGCAAATTGTAGATACTCCTGATACAGATACGAGAAAAGGACGGAAAAACAGCGTTTGCGACGGATTTTCAATCGTTTAGGAAAAAAACAGGGATGGGGATGGAAACTGTTTATAATGGGGAGGAAAGAGAAAGGAGAGTCAAAAACATGAAGAAGACAATAAGCATTACATTCCTGGAATTGGAAAAGTTATTGAAAAAGCGAGAATTTCTGTTGGGCCTGCTGATGTCGCTGGTCATGGGAGGCGGCATGGCATACGGCGCGTATGCGTTCCCGGAGAGCTTCGGGGTGCACAATGTGATTGCGTTCTTCGGGAACTTTTCCAGCATCCTGATCATGTTCCTGGCGGCAAAGAGCCTGGGGGAGGAGTTCGACCTGAAGACGGCCACGTTCGTCTTTACGTCAAGGAGCAGTAGGATTCAGATTGCCACCGCGAAAATCGTGAGCATAGCCCTTGCGGATATGCTGATTGGTTTGTGCGGCGGCATACTGTACGACGTGGCAATAGTCATCTGTGCACAGCCCTGGACAGTGTCTGGGTTGCTGGCGGTCATCGGAAAGGAAATCCTGATCTATATGATCTATGGGTTTGCCATAGGCGCCACCGCGGTGATGATCGCCTGTGTGTGCAATAGCACCATTATGCCTTTTATCTATCTGATCGTGCTGTTCTGGGTGATGCCCAGCATCCTCCAGATGATGGGGCAGAAGATAGCGGGGCTGGATAAAGTCATGGATTATGTGCTGTTCTGCCAGTCCGACCAGTTCCTGCTGTACCAGGACTGGAGCGCCAGGAATATCGCCGTGTTCCTGGTCACAGGCATTGCGTTTTCGATTGTCGGCATGGGCATTTTGCAGAAAAAGGATTTATAGTGTAACGGTTCGGCGCCTGTAGGATAGAAGAGGGACGGCAATTTACTTAGGGATCGTCGGAAAATAACGGATACGATTTCTCGCTTCCTTGCCTCTTTCTGATTTAGCCAATATGTTTTGTCCTACCGGTACAACGGAAAAAGTGGTGAAACAAGGATAAAATTGCTATTTTCAGCCATTCTTTCATATCTGCGACTTTGTTGCTGCACTTTAAGTTTATATAGGGCGGGGGAATGCATAATTGACAAATGTGCAGAAATAGCGCATAATAAGCACGAATATTTTCCGTGAAGCCTCCATAGGGGCTGATGGCTCGGCTTATAATGTCTGGAGGTTGCATTATGGAAAAGGAGTTACCGGAAATTGCCAGCAGTGCTTTCGTTTCTTGGGTTAGATGAAAACTGTCGGCAATCGTAAAGCGTCTCATGGAAAGTGCATCGCTATTATGGAAATCAAAAGATTACGTCTGGGCGGCATTTTGCTGCCCTCCAATGTTTTTATGGCGCCCCTTGCGGGATATACCTGCTACCCCTTCCGGATGCTGGCCTATGAACTGGGCGCAGGCTTGTGCTTCACGGAAATGTCCAGCGCCAACGGTTTGAAATATGCAGACCGTGCCACCAGGCGCCTCCTCCACACCACGGCGGAAGAGCCTGTCAGGGCAGTGCAGCTTTTGGGCGGGGACCCTGCCGTGATGACGCGGATGGCCTGCTCCGAACTCCTGAAAGACTTTGACATCATCGACATCAATATGGGCTGCCCCGTGCCCAATGTGTTCAAGAGCGGCGAGGGCAGCGCCCTGATGGCGGACCAGAAAAGAGCGGCTGCCATCATCCGCGGATGCAGAAAAAGCGGGAAAATCATCACAGTCAAATGTCGCACAGGCATCCGGGAAGAACGCATGTTCGCAGCGGAATTTGTCCGCATGTGCGAGGACGCCGGGGCGGATTTGGTCACAGTCCATGGGCGCAGCCGCAGCATGATGTATGACGGGGCCTGCTGCTATGAGGAGATTGCCCAGGCCAAAGCGGCGGTTTCCATTCCGGTCATCGCCAACGGCGGAATCTTTTCCGCGAAAGCGGCGGAGGAGATGATGGAGCGCACCGGGGCAGACGGGGTGATGATTGCCCGGTATGCGCTGGAGAATCCCTTTATCTTCAGCGAACTGACGCGGAAACCCATCAGGAAGACCACCCTGCAGATTCTTTTGGAGCAGATGGAACTGACGGCTGCCGATTACGATGAGACCTTCACCATCCGCTATATCCAGAAGCTGGCCTCCTACGGGATGAAGAAGCGCAAGGGCACGAAGCGGTATAAAGAGCAGATGTTCCAGTGCGGGAGCCTGGAGGAACTGCGGGAGATTGTGGTACAGATATTTTCCGGGGAGGCGGAAGGGGAGTATGGAACATGATTTTACGATAGAAAACGGCGTCTTGAAATCCTATGCCGGCAGAGAGGAGCGCATCGTGGTCCCCGGCCAGGCCCACACCATCGGGGAGGAAGCCTTCAAGGGATGCGTATCCCTGCAAAAGGTAATCCTGCCGTCCGGCCTGGAGCGGATTCTGGCGGGGGCTTTCAAAGGGTGCCGCAGGCTAAAGGAAATCCAGATTCCCGGCAGCGTCGCCTATGTGGGAGAGTACGCGTTCCACCGCTGCCACAGCCTGGAAGCCGTGGCCCTTCCCCCTTCTGTGAAAGAGCTGGGGGACTGCGTGTTCCTCTACTGCGACAGCCTGACCCAGGCGCGCATCCCCGGTGTGGAACGGCTGGGAAGACAGGTGTTCGTCAATGACGTGCTGCTGCAGAGACTGGAGATTTCCCCGAATCTGCAGGAAGAGTGCCTCTGCGATGTCTTCACGGGCTGCAGCCGGATTTCGGAGATTTCCTTTCCGGACGGCCAGCGGTTCGCCTTTCCTAACGCGGTGGAGGTGGTGGCCGGGGAGATGGACGTCCCTTTGCCGGTGCGCGCCATTGCGGTGGACGTTCTGCGGATGATGGAGCTGGACGGCCGGTGCCTGGTGAGATTCCTCACCAACCTGAAGCATGTGGAGATTCCGGAGGGGATTGAGAAAATCGGCAAAAGCGCCTTTTTCGACAAACGGGGCATCCTTTCCGTTCGGTTCCCTTCCAGTCTGCGGGAGATTGAAAGCCGCGCCTTCCGCAACTGCATCGGCCTGGAATGCGTAAAGTTCGGCAGCGGCCAGACGGCAATCCATGAAGAGGCCTTCAAGAACTGCAGCGCCTTAAAGGAAGTCCGCACCCCGGACGGGGCCTCCTATAAGATGGAGGGAATCGGCAGCCTTTCGGGGGAGGAGACGCCGCTTCTGGCCAGGGCTGTGCAGCGGCAGGTTCTGGGAAATTTCCGCCTCAGCGGCACCGTCCTGCTGAAATACCTGGGCAGCGAGTCCAGGGTGGTGGTCCCGGAGGGCGTAGTCCGCATCGCGGAGGAGGCTTTTGCCGGAAATGAGGCAGTGGACAGGGTGATTCTGCCGGATTCCGTGGAGATGATCGGGGCGGGGGCGTTCCGGGACTGCCTGATTCTGCAGGCGGTGAATTTCCCGCCCCGCTTAAGGCGTATCGGCGCGGGCGCTTTTGAAAACTGCGTGAAGCTTCTCCGGGCCCTGCTGCCGGAGGGGCTTGAGGAAGTGGAGGACAAGGTGTTCAAGCGCTGCAGCCGCCTGAAGGAGCTCGCTTTCGGGAAATATGTCCGGGCCATTGGTGAGCAGGCTTTCTATAGCTGTTTTTCGTTAAAAGAGGTATGCTTTCCTGATAAACTGGCTTCTGTGGGCAGCATGGCCTTCTATCGTTGTAAGGCTTTGAAAGAGGTTCGCCTGCTGCCCGGAATCGAGTCTGTGGGAAACCTGGCCTTTGCCCAGAGCGGCGTAAGAAAATTCCGGATGGAGGGAAGCGGCAGAAAGTACGGGGAAGCGATTCTGTTCCAATGCGCCGGCCTGCGCACGGTGATATTGGAGCCGGGTGTCAGCCATATCCCTGACAAGCTGGCTTACGGCTGCACTGCCCTGAAGCAGGTGATCCTGCCGGATACCCTGGAATCTGTGGGGCGGAACGTGTGGGAGCATACGCCTTTTCTGGATAGCTGGATAGAAGGACAGACGGCGCACTGGCCGGGAGACCAAATCCGGGCAGGGCAGCAGCCAGAGAACCGGAGGGAAAAAAGCGGAGAAGGAAGGTGCGCAATCTTCTGGGACGGACGAAAGCTGGCGGGAGCCGTCTCCCTTCCGCAGGAGACCCGAATCGTGGCCGGAGGCGCATTTTATGGAAACCATTCCCTTACGGAAGTCCGCTTCCCCAACCATGTCGCATGGGTAGGAGGGGCAGCGCTGAAAGGGTGTGCGCAGCTGCGCCATGTTGTATGGCCGGAGTCGGTGACAACAGCGGAACCGGAAGTTTTTTCCGGCTGCGTGAACCTGGAGACCGTCATTTCCGGCTGTGAAAGCCCGGAGCCCGCCAATCTCCAGTCGGCAGTACCTGTTCCCTGGAAAGAGGTGAAAGACCGCGCCTTCTACAATTGCCGAAAGCTTTCCACAGTCACCTGGAAGGACATCCATACAGTGGGAAAAGAAGCATTCTTCGGCTGCGCATCCCTGACGCTTGGGCGGGCGGTTTCCCTGCAGCAGGCCGGAGAGGCGGCCTTCCAGGGCGTGGGCGGCATCAAAGAGGCATCCGGCCTGAGCGTGGCGGGCAGCATCCTTGTCTCCGGCGGGCCCTGCGAAGGGGAAGTCCGCATACCGGAAGGAATCACGGAAATCGCGCCTTTTGCCTTTTCCGGGAACCGCCGAATCACAGAGCTGATTCTCCCGGAGACTCTCCGCCACATCGGAGAGGGCGCTTTCTGGGGCTGCAGCGGGCTTGGACATATCCGCTTCCCGGCGTCAGCCTGCGCCGTCGATGCCCGAGCCTTCGAAAAATGCACCGGAATCCATGCGCTCAACCTCCATGCCAGCCATGCGGGAGAGGCCGCCTTTGCCTACTGCCTGTCCCTGGAAACGGCAGAGATTCACGGACTGACCCTTTTGGACCAAAGGCTTTTCGAAGGCTGCGAAAATCTGGAATTCTGCGCAGTCGACCGTGTTTCGGCAGTAAAAAATCAGTGCTTCTGCGGCTGCCGAAAGCTTAGAAGCTTTGATTTCCGCTGTCTGAAAGAAATCGGCAGCTATGCCTTCCAGGACTGCGACATGCTGAAGGAGATTGCCCTCGGCGACAATGTTTTGATACATCCCCACGGATTTGAGGATTGCGGCCGCCTGGAACGAATCGTCCTGACGGGAAGCCAGGGTTGCCTGGACCTGGGCGAATATGCCCTTTCCGGCTGCACCGCCCTGCGCCAGGTGGAACAGCAGGGACAGCTGTGGGAGCTGCATACCTACGCGGATATCCTGTCAGAGAAGCTGCCGGAGGCCGTGCGGCTGATTTTTGGCAGCGCCTTCAGCTGTTTTGACATAGACAGGGAGGAAGACCTCCGCGGCTACCGGGGGCTTGGGCGCATGGTAAAGATTCCGGAGGGAATCCGGCGGATTGAGGCGGAAGTCTTCCGGGACCGTCTGATGCTGGAGCAGGTGACCATTCCGGAAACGGTGGAATACATCGGCGCAAGAGCCTTCCACAAGACCGCCTGGATGGAGCGCCAGCGGGAGCTCTCGCCCATGGTAGTGGTGAACCACATGCTCCTGGACGGTTCCGGATGCGTGGGGGAGGCGGTGGTCCCCGAAGATATCCGCCTGGTCTGCGGCTGGGCCTTCGCGGGAGGGATGGGAATCGAGAAAATCCGTTTCCTGTCCCGGCGGGTGAAAGCGGAAGCCTACGCGTTCCGGAACTGTATCTATCTGAGAGAACTGGTGCTGGGGGACGGCACGGAGATTGCGTTTCACGGAATCTTCGACCGGAAGAGGGAACTGCCCGCCCTGGCGCAGCAGGCCGTCTGGGACAGGCTGAACTGCTTCAAGACAGATGAAAAGGACGTCCTGGTGGAATGTACCGGCAATATCTCCCGGCTTCTGGTGGCTGACGGGATCACGGCCATCGGGGACAATGTCTTTCAGGAGGGGAACCTGCTGACGGAGATCGTCCTGCCGGAGAGCGTGGCCGCCATCGGCAGGAATGCCTTCGCCGGCTGCAAATGGCTGCGCGGCGTCTACGGGGCCCGGAGCGTAAAATCCATCGGCAGCAGGGCCTTTTCCGGGTGCGGGAACCTGGAGGAGATTGCACTGTCAGAGGCCCTTTCCCAGATTGGCCCCAGAGCCTTTGAGAACTGCACTTCGCTTCGGGAGATTCTGCTGCCGGAGGGGATAGAAGAGATACCGGACAGGGCGTTTTTCCGATGCCACAGCCTGCGGAAGGTATGCCTGCCCTCCACGCTGAAACGGATTGGGAAAGAGGCGTTCGCGTTCTGCAGAAGCCTGGAGAAGCCTGAGATACCAGACAGCGTCCTGATGGGAGAACGCGCATTCGAATGTGCTGGGACAGGGGAAGTTCCGGAGCGGAAGGCGTAATCGGGCACCAGAGGGAAGAGAAGAAAGCGGAACAGAACCGGTCCCGGGCCGGGAGACGCAATACGGCAATGACACAGAGAGGTGAGTGAATCATGCGATACCGCAAACTGGGAGACACCGGCCTGATGGTCTCCGAGGTCAGCTTTGGCACCATCCCTGTCCTGCAGGGCAGCGTTCCGGTCCTTCCGGATTACTACAACCTCAGCGAAGAACAGGCCCTGGCCGTAATGGAACACGCCTTCCGCCTGGGCTGCAATCTGTACGATACGGCCATTGTCCCGGAATATGGGGACGCGGAGCCGAAGCTGGGGAAATTCGCGTCAGGCGGGCGGCGGGAGAAGATAATCATCTCAGACAAGGCCCGCTTCTTCGACGGCAACGAGATGTGCATGGCGGTCCTGGAATCCTGCGAGAACCTTGGGACCTGCCCGGACCTTTACTTTGTCCACCAGGCGGACTGGGACCATGAGGAGGAAATCTTCCGAAAGGGCGGGGCCCTGGACGCCCTTGGCCAGCTAAAGGCGGAGGGGCGGATCCGGTTTGCCGGATTGGCCTCCCACTACTATGACATTCTGCTCCGCGGCGCAGGGGACGCCCGGGTGGATGTGCTCCAGGGCAGCGGCAATCTCCTGGAGCGGGGAATGCTGGACAGGATTCGTGAGGAGCCAGCCTTCCGCCGGAAAGGGCTCCTGATCAATAAGGTATACGCGGCGGGAATCCTGCCGGCCTTTTTCGCCCCGGAGCTCCTGATCAAGAGCGTGTTGTCCTATCCTATATCCAGCGCCCTGATCGGCATCGGCTCCGCGGAACAGGCGGACGAGGCCTTCGGCCAGGAGATGGGGACGGAAATCCCGCTGCCCGACTTTGACCAGGTGCTGTCCGTCCTGGAGAAAGAGTTCCTCCCCATCCCCTGCTGCCGCTGCCAGAGATGCCGCTGCCCATACGGGACGGAGATTCATACGGCTTTCCGACAATACAATTACTTTTTCCTGGGAAAAGACCATTGGTCCCTGCGCAAACTGGACATGGGAATCCGGGAGAGCGCCGGACGGTGCCGGAAATGCGCGGACATGCCCTGCCTCACCGACTGCCCGTCCAGGATCCGGATTCCGGACGAGATACAGAAAATAGCCGAACTGGTGGAGAGCAGAAAGCCACAGCATTTCGCCCCAAGCTGATAGAGCATATCGGCCGGGGCGTTTTTTGCGCAAATTCATCAAATCTGATATTCAAAAAAATTCCACCGGTGCAGTTGCAAAAATTTAAATTTCATTTAAATTTCTTTGTCCCCATTTCTGTTATTCGTGCGAAGTAACTTATATACGCTAAAATCGTCCGCTTGCGCAGCGAAAGGAGAGATGAGAAAGCCTGGCCTATTTTGCGGGAAGGGGGCTTTTTCCCCCGGATGTGAGAGCCTGTCAGGCATCACCATTCCTGTCGGCGCGAGCTATCTTGGAGAAAGCGTTTTTGAAGGCTGTCTGGCGCTGACGGGTATCTGCTATGGCAGCGGCGAGCCGGGTTGGGGCGGGATACTGGAAATGCCGCGCAGGATCCGGAAGACAGGGTTGCAACACATTTCACAACTGATTTTCCCGGATGACATGGGGAAATGGTTATAAAAACAGAGAAGGAGGACAGAAATGAAAGCATTCAAAAGTATTTTCCGATTGATTCTGGCGGGGGGCCTCTGCCTGGGGCTCGCCGCCTGCGGGACAGAGGACACAGGCGGCGGCCGGGGAAGCGAATCGGGCCAGATGGAGGAAGGACAGGAGGACGGGCAGAAGGAAAGGGAAAGCGCTCCGGAGAATCCGGCGGAGGGAGCGGAAGCGCCCGTGCCGTCAGAGCCCTATGTGCTGGTGCGGGAAGTGCATGACGACAATATGCCGCAGATTCTGTACGACTACAATGAGCGGGGCGACCTGACTCTGATTCAGGTGTTCTACGAGCGGGGAGAAGGACTGGTGCTGGAATATATCCAGGAATATGAGAACGAATATAAGGATGCCGGAGGACGGATTACCGTCAGAAACCAGAAAATGGTAGTGGACGGCGTCCCGGGGAGCCCTATGTGGGAGTATGAGGAGGAATATGACGCTCAAAACAGGCTGATTCGCAAGACCACGATAAAAGACGGCCAGTTCACGGAGGGAGAAGTGTTCTATGAATATGACGCGGAGGGCCGCCTGATCCGCAAAAGCGGGCAGGACACCGAGACGTCGGGAACGGAGCTGCCGGAAACCTACGAATATGACGCCGCGGGCAATATGATAAAGCAGACAGTCTGGAATGAGGACGGCACCATGGAAGGCTGGCGGGAATTCACCTATGACGAGGAAGGCAGACAGACCCAGCAGAAGAACTTCAGGCCGGACGGCACCCTGGACACGGAGATGTCGCAGTTCACCTGGGAATACGAGTACGATGCCCAGGGCCGTATCGCCGACGAAAAGCAGAAAGCGCCCAGCGGAGGCACCACAGCGCATAACACCTACGAGTATGACGCCCAGGGAGGCCTGCGGAAGAAGACGGACGAAACCTACCATATCACATATGAATATCTTCCGCTGTCGGAGTACCTTCAGGGGCGATGAGGCAGGACACGGCGCGGTTGGAACGGTGTTGCCGTTCTGACAAAATTTCCCTCTTTACAAACAAATGTTCGAAATGCTATTATGGAGGTACAGGTAAGGACAGAGAGGGGGATTGAGGGTTGGAAAGCATGCTGTGCGTAGATATCCCAGTGCAGATGATTTCCTGTACGGATACGAATGGGAAGATTACGCCCATGAGATTCCGGTTCCGCGACAAGACCGGAGAGCTCATTACCGTTACGATAGATAAAGTGCTGTCGGAAGAACAGTACAAAAATAAAGTGGGAGCAAGCTTCTCCTGCACCGCCGTGGTCTGCGGCGCCAGAAAGACATTTACCCTTTGGTACAACTATTACGCCCATGAGTGGCACCTTTCCCGTCTGCGGGTCTGACGGCTGCGAAACTGTTGGTTGATAAAAAGGAATGTTTATCCTTTGACGCTGGAAAGGGCGTAGGATAAACTATACCTATGAAGTACACATTCGGTTTCAGGCGCCCGGGAAGACTCCCGCCGCGCCGGAAAGGGGGTCATATGGATTCGGTACAGTATCAACAGGTTGCAATCGGGAAGAGGATTTCTTCTCTGCGCATGGCGAAGGGAATGACACAGGAGCAGCTGGCATCAGTGCTGAACGTCAGTACGGCGGCGGTCTCCAAATGGGAGAGGGAGCTGGCCACTCCCAGCATCGAGCTGCTGTGGGCGCTGGCGGATTTTTTCGACTGCAGCATCGATGAGCTGGTGGGGAGAAAGTCTGCACAGATAGAAGCCATGGGCGTGTACGACTCGGAAAAGCTCCGTCTGGCCGAGATAGGGGAGGACCTGCTCAAATGCAGCGAAATCAGCAGAAAGGAAGGTTTGATCGCCATGGAGGCCGCAGTCCCCGGGCTGAAAGGAAAGAGCGCTTTTCTGGCATTCGCGGTTCCCTATATCATGTATTGCTTCATGAAACAGGAGGGAGTGGAGCAGGCTTTCAGCTTTTTGGAAAACTATGTGGGGACCCTGCCCAAGGAGGAGCAAAGAGAAGGGCATATGATAGCGGCAGCACTGAAAATGATTTTTGAGGGAGAGAATCCGGTTATTCTGCAGGAACTGATTGCGTCCTACATTGGTCTGGAGTATTGGAAGAAGAAAGGACATATGGCACAGATTTTGAGAAATACCAGACAGGAGATAATCGACAGCCACAAAGATAAGGAACTCTATTCGGAAGCCACCGGGCTGATAGAGGCGACGGCAGACCTGGGGGATTTCGAGATACAGACAATGCTGCGGAATATGGACAATGACACCTTGACCGCCGCGCTGGCGGGCGCGTCCGGCAAAGTAGCGGTGCGCTTCCTGTCGAACCTGGCCGACAGGATCCTATGCTGTATCCATGAGGATATAGAACACTGGAGCGGTACAGAAGAGGAAATCCTGGCCGCCCAGCGGAAGGTGCTGGAGATTGGCGCTTTCCTTTTGCCTTAGGAATTGTCGGAAAATAACTGCTGCAATTGCTTCAGGCAAAAGCCCGGAAATACAATAAAAATTGCCATAAACTTGCAGCAGTTATTTGTAGACACTTCCTTAATAAATGCTATGGCGGACAGTGGGGCAGGGGAGCCAGTAATCAAGGGTTTTTCCATAAAATGTAAAAAGCGGCTTGCTAGTATGGAAGAAAAATGTTAGCATATGAGGTAGAAGAAAGAAATGACGATGGAAAGGAATTGGCAGAATGAAGACAGTAGTGCATATTATTTCCCATTCTCACTGGGACAGAGAATGGTATATGGCGTTTGAACAGCATAGGATGAAACTGGTGGATTTGATTGACCAGTCAATGGACTTGTTCGAAAAGGATGCTTCGTATAAAAGCTTCCACCTGGACGGGCAGACCATCGTCATGGACGACTACCTGGAGATTAAGCCCCAGAACCGGGAAAGGCTGAAAAAGCATGTTAGAGAGGGAAGGTTTTCCGCAGGTCCCTGGTATATCTTGCAGGATGAATTCCTGACCAGCGGCGAGGCGAATGTGCGCAACCTCCTGGTGGGCAGGGCGGAGGCGCTGGAATACGGCGGCTACTGTCCGGTGGGCTATTTCCCTGATGCCTTCGGCAACGCGGGACAGATGCCCCAGCTGCTGAAGCAGGCGGGGATGAAGGCAATCGTGTTCGGACGGGGCGTCAAGCCCATAGGGTTCAACAACGAGGTCCAGGGCGGCGAGTACGAGTCCGTGTATTCGGAAATGATGTGGGAGTCCCCGGACGGCAGCGCTCTCCCCGGCATCCTCTTCGCCAACTGGTACAGCAACGGCATGGAAATCCCGGTGGAGGAGGAAGCGGCGAAGGCCTTCTGGGACCAAAAGCTGGCCAGCGCCCGGCAGTTCGCCGGAACCCGCCACCTGCTGTTCATGAACGGCTGCGACCACCAGCCGGTGCAGAAAGACCTGGGGGCGGCGCTGGAGACGGCCAGGAGGCTCTATCCCGAGATAGAGTTCGTCCACTCTGATTTCGACACCTATGTGGAGGCGGTCAGCGCGGAGCTGAAAGACGTGTCCACGGTCCGGGGCGAGCTGACCAGCCAGGAGACGGACGGCCGCTACACTTTGGTCAACACCACCTCCTCCCACATCCCGCTGAAGCAGATGAACCGGGTCTGCGAGACGGCGCTGGAGAAAGAGGCGGAGCCCATGTCGGCGCTGGCGTACCTCTGCGGGAAGGAGTACCCGGAAGACCTTCTGCGCTACAGCTGGAAGACGCTGATGCAGAACCATCCCCATGATAGCATCTGCGGCTGCAGCGTGGACGCCGTGAACGCGGAGATCAAGATTCGCTTTGACAAGAGCCGCCAGGTGGCGAAGGAGCTGTTCGCGGACGCCTGCGGCTGGGTGGCGGACCGGATTGACACAAAGGCCATGACCTGGCCCCTTGTGGTGTTCAATATGACCGGCTGGAACCGCAGCGGCGTGGTGGAGGCAGTGGTGGATTTCCAGAGAGCCTACGGCGGATTCCTGGTCGGGCGCTATGGCGAGATGGAGCGGCTGGAGCTTCCGGAACTGGTGCTGAAGGATGCGGCTGGACAGGCCCTGGCCGCCAGGATAGAGGATCTGGGCGTGGGCTTCGGCTACGAGCTCCCGGACGACAGATTCCGCCAGCCCTATATGGCGAGACAGCTGAAAGTGACCTTTGAGGCCCAGGATGTCCCGGCCTTCGGGTATTGCGCCTATTCTCTGGAAAAAGCGGAGACAGCCGCGGAAAAAACCCGGTCCCTGACTCCGGCCCAGGGGGTGATGGAGAACGGCTTCCTCCGGGTGGAGATCCACCAGGACGGCAGCTATTCCGTGACAGAGAAGGAAAGCGGGAAATGCTATTCCCACATCGGATACTACCAGGAGTGCGGAGATGTCGGAAACGAGTACATTTTCGTACAGGATTCCGCCAAGAAGGAATTCACCACCCGGGGAATGGCGGCGCAGATTGAACTGACGGAGGATGAGGCGTACCGCTGCACCTATCGGATCACCCATAAGCTCATGGTGCCCGTCGGCGCGGACGAACTGCTGGAGCGGGAGCAGCGCCAGTGCGTGGATCTCTACCACAGGAAAGCGGGGCGGAGCGGGGAGCTTGTGGAGCTTACCCTCATCACGCTTCTGAAGCTGGAGCGGGGCGCAAAGGGGCTGAAAGTGGAGACCACCATCCACAATACGGCCAGGGACCACCGAATTCGGGTGATGGTTCCCACCGGATTGCGCACGGACACCCATTTCGCGGATTCCACCTTTGAGGTGGTGGAGCGCCCCAACCGCCACAGTGAGACATGGCAGAACCCCAGCGGCTGCGAGCACCAGCAGAATTTCGTGGCTATGCACGAGGAGAAGGACGGTATCCTGGTGGCCAACTTCGGCCTGTACGAATACGAAGTGCTGCCCGACAGGGACAACACCATAGCCGTGACGCTGCTGCGCTGCACAGGAGAGATGGGCGACTGGGGTGATTTCCCCACGCCTGCGGCCCAGCTTCCCGGCGTCCATACGGTGGCGTACGAGATTCTTCCTTATAAGAAAGAAGAGGCAGCGGACGCCTTTGCGGAGGGCCATCTCTTCCAGACAGAACTGGCGGCGGTGAGCCTGGCGTCCAGGCGCGGCTACCTGAAGAATCCGGCGGCATACGTGGGAGAAAAGACGCTGCCGACCAGGGCAGGCTTCTTCACCTGGAGCGGCAAAGGCCTGAACCTGACAGGATTCAAGAAAAAGGACGGCGGCAGCCACATCATCGTCCGCTTCGTGAATGAGACCGGGGAGCCGACGGAGCTGACGATAGACCGTCAGGAATGGTTCGGCGAAATGTACCATAGCAATGTGGTCGAGGAGAACCTGGGGACAGTGGCCCTGGGAGAGGATTCCCGCTACCGCGTGACCGTGAAGCCCTTCGAAATCTACACGGTAGGCATCGTGCCCCGCTTGCAGGGCGGAGCCGGAGACGTGTGACGAATGACGAGACCGATGGATGCCGCCTTGGCGCCCATCGGTTTTTCGCTTGTTTCCCAAGCGAATTTGTGATAGAATAGGGCTAAGGATTGATAGGATACATTGCGGAAACCTTGGGAGGCTAATTGGGAACGGCGATGAGAGAGAAACAGAGCACAAGAAAGATAGATAAAGGGGGTTCCCTGCTGCTTTCTATTATTTTGGTGTTTTGCGTTTTGGGGGCGGTGGTGTTTTCCGTGTCCAGGAAAATTTCCGTGGAGATGTCCGACGCGGCGATTCAGAATCTCACGGAGAGCCTGAACCTGATTAAGAGCACGATAGAGGCGATTCAGAACAAAGACGCGGAATTCCAGAAGCTGATGGCCCAGGAAATCGCGCTGGCGGAAGACCCGGAGGAGGATTTGCGCGCCTATGGCGGCAGCCAGACGATGGTCAAGATTTCTCTGATATCTGCGGGAGAGACGGAAGGAATCTCTGATGACGGCGAGGCGTTCACGGAAGAGGGACTGGATTTCACAGGCCGGGAAAGGGAGAACGGCGTGACGGTCTCCCAGTCTTACGTGAACTATATGGGCACATGGGCATATACTATGAAGTGTCCGGTGGAAAGGGACGGGGAGGAGGTAGCCACGCTCTATGTGGAATATACGTATGATTCCCTGGACAGATTCCTCCCGGACGGATTCTACAATAAGAAAGCCAAGCTGTACATCATGGACGCGAAGACCGAGCGCCTTGTGCTGAAGCCCAAGGGAATGGGAGAGCGGGACGCCGGGCATCTGAACCTGAAGGATTTCTACCGGGCGAACCAGATCCAGGAGGAGAGCCTGCTGGCAGAGGTGGACACATGCCTGGCAGAGGGCCGGAACATCATGTTCTACCATGACATCCGGGGCGAAAGGGCGCTGAACTATATGTGGTCCGTGAACGGCGGGACCATTTACCTGATCGGCTATGTGCCCATCGAGGCAATCCAGCAGGAAGGGGCTACCGTCAACCAGAATATTCTGATTGTGGTTGCCGTGATGCTGATTGCCTTTTTCCTGTGCTGCATCCTTTATTATTTCAACCAGAGGCAGCAGATTAAAATCCGAAAAGAGCGGGAGGCAGAGCGGGAGGTCCACAACCGGCAGCTGGCGGAGGCGCTCCAGGCCGCCCAGGCCGCCAGCAATTCCAAGACTACGTTCCTGTCGAACATGTCCCATGACATCCGGACCCCGATGAACGCGGTGCTGGGATTTGCCACCCTGCTGGAGCGGGACGCGGAGAACCCGGACAAGGTGCGGGAGTACACGAAGAAGATCATGGCTTCCGGGCATCATCTGCTGAGCCTGATCAACGATATCCTGGACGTCTCCAAGATTGAGAGCGGCAAAGTGGTGCTCTCGGTGGAGGAGTTCACCCTGAACGACCTGGTGTCATCCGTGGATGCGATCATCCGCCCCATGGCGAAAGCCAGGGAACAGAAGTTCAGCGTGACAGTGACCGGCGTGAAGCATGAATACCTTATGGGGGACGAGACGCGGGTGAACCAGATTCTGATCAACCTCCTGTCCAACGCGGTGAAATATACACAGACCGGCGGGAACATCTGGTTCCGGATCATCGGCCTGGGACAGCGCTCCAGCCAGTTCGAGCATATCAGGATGGAAGTGGAAGACAATGGATACGGCATGACGCCGGAATACCTGAAGACGATCTTCGATGCCTTCACCAGAGCGGAGAACAGTACTACCAACAAAGTCCAGGGAACCGGCTTAGGGATGGCAATCACGAAAAACATCGTGGAGCTCATGGGGGGCACCATAGAGGTCTCCAGCGAAGTGGACAGGGGAAGCCTTTTCCGGGTGGAACTGGAATTCCGGATACCTGAGAGGCAGGCGGACAGACAGTTCTGGAAAGAGAGCGGGATCTCCGGAATGCTGGTGGTGGACGGCGGGCCAAGCGGCGAGAACATACAGGCCCTGATGCGGGATATGGAAGTGGCCGCTGACAGGGCCCGGAGCGTCCGGGAGGCAATGGAGCTGGTGCGCTCCGGGGCGGAAGGCCAGAGATATCAGCTGGTCTTGCTGGACTGGGAGATACCGGATTTGGATGCCGACCGGGCCGCAGAGGGCATCCGGACGCTTTTGCCCCAGGCCCTGATTGTGTTCCTGACGGAATCTGAGGAAGAGGACATCCAGATACCCCGGACGGAAAAGACGGGCATGATTCCGAAGCCCTTTTTCGTCTCCGCCCTGAAAGAAAAGGTGGCGCAGATGCAGGGCGGAGGGAAGGCGCAGGGCAGCGCCGAAGAGGAGGAGAGCGGTCTGGAAGGCCTGAATTTCCTGGCGGTGGAGGACAACGAGATCAACGCGGAGATCCTGCGGGAGATCCTGGCCATGGAAGGCGCCTCCTACGAGCTGGTGGAAAACGGGCAGCAGGCCGTGGAGCGTTTCCTGGCTTCCGCCGAGGGCGAGTTCGACGCGATTCTGATGGACGTGCAGATGCCGGTGATGAACGGCTACGATGCCACAAGGGCGATTCGGGCGCTGGAGCGCGGGGACGCAGGACAGATACCGATTATAGCCATGACGGCCAACGCGTTCGTCGAGGACGAGAAGGAGGCGCTGAACGCCGGCATGAACGTCCATCTGGCGAAGCCTGTGGACGTGGAATTGTTAAGGCAGATCCTCAAGGAATATGTGAAAAAAGAAAGTCGTACCGGGAAATAGAGGAGGACGGGAGAATGAGCGGGAACAGAAAAAGGGGCAGGGCAAAAGCGAAGGCAGCCTGTCTTATTTGTGCCGCGGCGCTGGCCGCCGCTGCCTGCGGGCAGAAGGACGGCAGCATCAACCTGATTACGGAAGAGGAAGAGAACACAAGGGCGGTGAACATGTTCAGCCCCATGGAGAAGACGGAGGCGGATACGGTCAACACTGCCAGGAGCGCCACGGACAAGACAGTCATCATGGCGGAGGAGCAGCTGGGAGTCAGGGTCAGCTATGTGACCTATACCGCCGAGGATTATCAGGATAAGACCTATGACGACGTGGCCCTGGAAAGGGCCCGCAGCAATATGGACGACCTGTACCTGCTCAATCCGGACACCATCCAAATCCTGGCGGAGGAGGGAAGGCTGATGGACCTTTCCGGCCTGGCCAGCGCGGAGAACCTGAGGGACGTGGTGAAGACGGCCAACGTGGTGGACGGGAAGCTGGTGGCGATTCCCCAGGAGGTAGCGGCCTACGGCCTGTTCATCAATAAGGAGATGTTCGACCGGTATGAGCTGGAGCTGCCGAATACACCGGAAGAGTTCCTGGAGTGCTGCCGGGTGTTCAAGGAGAACGGCATCGAGACGCCCGTGGGGGCCAACAGATGGTGGCTGGAGACATTTGTCCTGGCCCAGGCCTACGCGGACCTGTATAACGGTGGGAACACAGAGGCGGAGATCGAGGCCCTGAACAGCGGGGAGAGTAAGTACAGCGATTATATGCGCCCGGGCTTCGAGTTCCTCCAGGAGATGATAGACAAGGGATACATCGATGCCGAGAAGGCCTATGTCAGCGAGGCGATTGAAGGGGAAGGGGCGGACTTTCTGGCCCAGAAGACCCCCATCGTGATGGCCTATTGGGGCGCTGCCAACACAGACACCGCCTACGGCAACCCGGATTTTGAGATGCTGGTCATCGGATTCCCCAGCAGCAGAGGGCAGATGCCTGTGATGCCCATGACAGGCCTGGGCGTGGGCGCAGAGGCCGAGCACGCCCAGGACGCCATGCGCACGCTGGAGGTGATGACCTCCGATGAGGCGCTCCGGGTGTACGCGGAGACCAATAAGGTGATCTCCCCCTCAAAGAATGTGGAGGTGGAGTGCATTCCGGCCCTGAAGCCGCTGAACGACAGGATTCAGGAGAACGTCTATGTCCTGGGGGCCAACGCGGGCATGAAGATGGAGCAGTGGGGCAATACCTGCCTGGTGGTGCGCCAGCTGCTGAACGGGGCCACGGTGGACGAGTGCATGGCGGAATTTGACAGGCTGCAGGAGGAGAGCATGGGCTCCGGCGAATAGGCTAAGAAAAAACCTAAGAAAAAAATTTGAAAAAATTTGAAAAAAGTACTTGCATTATCCAAAAAAGTGTAGTAATATAATCACATGCCACGGCGGTGAGGATTCACAGCGAGGTGGATGGCAAGTATGGCTGATTGGTCAAGCGGTTAAGACGCCGCCCTCTCACGGCGGAAACAGGGGTTCGATTCCCCTATCAGCTGTTGTTTCGAAGAGAATAGTACTACCCTTGAAAGTGCTGAAGACCATATGATGCGGTTTTTAGCATTTTTTATGTAACGGCTTAGCATACCGGGCCATTTGGCTGATTTTGGTTATGGGATAAGCCGTTATAATCATGTTTTGCTGTCAATCATAATAAGAATTGAGAATAAGAAACGAAAAGCTGAGGAAGACAGAAATGGCAAAGTATCTGGTAATCATAGAGTCGCCCGGGAAAGTGAAGACCATCAAGAAATTCCTGGGATCCAATTATCAAGTGGCCGCCAGCGACGGACATGTCCGCGACCTCCCCAAAAGTTCCCTGGGCATCGATATAGAGCATGACTATGAGCCGAAGTACATCACGATCCGCGGAAAGGGGGACGTGCTGGCGAACCTGCGCAGGGAAGTGAAGAAAGCCGAGAAGATCTATCTGGCAACGGACCCTGACCGGGAGGGGGAGGCCATCTCCTGGCATCTGCTCTACGCGCTGAAGCTGGAGGGGAAGCTGGAGGATAAGACGGTGTACCGGATTACTTTCAACGAAATCACGAAGAATGCCGTGAAGGAAGCCCTGAAGAACGCCAGGGAGATCAACATGAACCTGGTGGATGCCCAGCAGGCCCGCCGGATGCTGGACCGCATGGTGGGCTACCGCATCTCGCCCCTTCTGTGGAAGAAGGTCAAGAGGGGGCTGAGCGCGGGACGGGTGCAGTCCGCGGTGCTGCGCATCATCTGCGACAGAGAGGAAGAAATCGACGCGTTCATTCAGGAAGAGTACTGGACCCTGGACGTGACCCTGGACGTGAAGGGCGAGAAGAAGCCTATCTGCGCGAAATACTACGGCACCGCGAAGGAAAAACAGAACATCGCCGACAAGGCGCAGGTGGAAGCGGTCATGGCGTCCCTGAAGGATGTCCCCTATGCCGTCACCGAGGTGAAGAAGGGGGAGCGCCACAAGAAGCCGCCCCTGCCATTCACCACCTCCACTCTGCAGCAGGAGGCCAGCCGGGCACTGAATTTCTCCACCCAGAAGACCATGCGCCTGGCCCAGCAGCTCTATGAGGGCGTGGACATCAAAGGGGAGGGCACGGTAGGCCTGATCACCTATCTGCGTACAGACTCCACCCGGGTCTCCCGGGAGGCCGAGGCCGCGGCCACGGACTACATCGCCTCCCATTACGGCGACAGTTACCAGGGCAGCGCTTCGGGGGAGAAGAAGAACGGACAGAAGATACAGGATGCCCATGAGGCCATCCGCCCCACCGACCTGAACCGGATGCCCGCGGTCGTCAAAGAACAGCTTCCCAGGGACCTGTTCCGGCTGTATCAGCTGATTTGGAAGCGTTTCCTGGCCAGCCGCATGAGCCCGGCGGTGTACGAGACCACCTCCGTGAAGATACAGGCGGGGGACCATATTTTCACGCTGGCGGCATCGGCACTGAAGTTTGACGGATTCCTGAGCGTATACAGCCCCGCGGAGGAGAAAGAGGAGGAGAATACCCTGACGGTAGGCCTGGACAAGGACAGCGTCCTCACCTTCGCTTCTTTCGACCCGAAGCAGCATTTCACCCAGCCCCCGGCCCATTACACGGAGGCCACGCTGGTGAGGGCCATGGAGGAACTGGGCATCGGCCGCCCCAGCACATACGCTCCCACCATCACCACCCTTCTGGCCAGGCGCTATGTGGTGAAAGAGGAGAAGAACCTTTACGTCACCGAGCTGGGGGAAATCGTGAACCACATGATGAAGGAGGCCTTCCCTTCCATCGTAGACGTGCATTTCACCGCCAGCATGGAAGCCCTTCTGGACGCCGTGGAGGAAGGCAGCGTCAAGTGGAAGGCAGTGGTGGCCAATTTCTATCCGGATCTGGACGAGGCTGTGCAGCTGGCGGAGAAGGATCTGGCGGAGGTGTCCATCGCGGACGAGGTCAGCGACGAGGTCTGCGAAGTCTGCGGCAGGCAGATGGTGATCAAGTACGGCCCCCACGGGCGGTTCCTGGCGTGCCCCGGCTTTCCGGACTGCCGCAGCACCAAGCCCTATTTCGAGAAGATAGGCGTGGCCTGCCCGAAGTGCGGCAAGGACATCGTGCTGAAGAAGACCAAAAAAGGACGGAAGTACTACGGCTGCATCGACAACCCGGACTGTGATTTCATGGTCTGGCAGAAGCCCTCGGGGCAGAACTGTCCCCGGTGCGGAGGCCCTCTCCTGATAAAAGGGAACAAGCTGGTGTGCAATGATGCCCAGTGCGGCTACCACGTTTTGTCCGAATTGTCAAACAAATCCAGCTAAATGCATTAATTTTCATCATTTGTGCATTGTAATCTGATTTTATTTATGATATGATAGGATTGCGTACAAAACAAGCGGTCGGGAGGTCAGGATTCGCTGGATCGGAGTCTGGCATAGGGACGAAAGCGGAGGGATGTGAATGAGCAGCGTACAGCTTCTGGATAAGACCAGGAAAATCGGTAAGCTATTGCACAACAACAATTCCAGCAAAGTCGTGTTCAACGATATCTGTAAAGTGATGCGTGAGATTCTGGAGTCCAACGTGCTGGTGATCAGCCGCAAGGGGAAGGTTCTGGGCGTTGGAAAGTCGGAGGGGATCGATTCCATCGCGGAGCTGATAGACGAGTCCGTGGGCGGCTTCGTGGACAATATGCTGAACGAGCGGCTTCTGGGAGTCCTTTCCACCAAGGAGAACGTCAATCTGGAGACCCTGGGCTTCGAGAGCCCCGATATCAGGAAGTTCCAGGCGATCATCACGCCCATCGAGATTGCCGGGGAGCGGCTGGGGACGCTGTTCATTTACAAATGCAATATGCAGTATGACATAGATGACATCATACTGTGCGAGTATGGTACGACGGTAGTGGGTCTGGAGATGCTTCGGGCCATCAATGAGGAGAACGCGGAGGAGAGCCGCAAAGTGGCAGTGGTGAAGTCGGCCATCAGCACGCTGTCCTTCTCCGAGATGGAGGCCATCACCCATATCTTTGATGAGCTGAACGGCATGGAGGGGATCCTGGTGGCCAGCAAGATCGCGGACAGAGTGGGAATCACCCGTTCCGTTATTGTCAATGCCCTGAGGAAGTTCGAGAGCGCGGGCGTAATCGAATCCCGCTCTTCGGGCATGAAAGGGACTTATATCAAGGTGCTCAACGATGTGTTGTTCGATGAGATTGAAGAGCTGAAGCGCCAGAACCAGAGGCAGCAATAAGGGAGAATACTGGACTAAGAGAATACGGGACTACATAACCAAAAGGATTTGGGGAAGCTACGGCGGCTTCGGTAGTGAAGAAGATAAAGGGATTTATTGGAACAGAGCAATAAGTCTCTTTTTTCTGCTTTTCCATGAGGAAATTGCCGCTATTCCGATAGGAGGGTGGGAAAATTAGTAAATTTGTTTTTTTGTATTGTAATTTTGGAGAAAGAGATTATAATAGATTATAGTGGGATTAAATGTCACTTACTTTTATGTAGTTTGATTACATAGACAGGAGATACGGATAGAAAGGAGCAGACAATGTTTCAGTCAAGTGTGTTCAATTATGTAAATGTTCTGGATAGAGCGGCAGATGCCAGCTGGATGCGCAATGAGGCGATTGGGAACAACATCTCCAACGCGGACACGCCGGGATATAAGAGGCAGGACGTGGCCTTTGAAGATGTGCTCAAGCGGGAGTTGGGCAGAGGCAGCTACCAATCTACGGACGCGAAAGTGGCCGGCCTGAATCTGAAGCGGCTGACAGGGCAGGTATACACGGATCATGCCAACTATTCCTACCGTCTGGACGGCAATAATGTGGATCCGGACACGGAAGGCGTCATGTTGGCGGAGAACCAGCTGAAATACCAGGGCCTTATAACCAGCATCACTCAGGAATTCACTAATCTGCAGACAGTCATGAAGTGACGGGACTGACGATAGTTTCGGGTCCATGTGGACAGAGTTTAAGGAAATGCCTCCAAATAACCTACGCAAGCCTGTTGCAAAATTTACAGATTTTATCAGGTTTACTCTAAACAAAATGCGTAGATTATTTTCCGGCAGTTCCTAAGGAAAAGGAGAGAAGAAGATGAGCTTGTTTTCAGCTTTCAATATCAATGCCACCGGCATGACGGCAGAGAGGTACCGTATGGACACGATTTCGGAAAACGTGGCCAATGCCAACACTACACGCACCGCGGACGGCACACCCTATCGCAGAAAGGTAGTTTCCTTTGAGGAGAAGAGCGGCACCAGGGTGTCCTCCTTCAGCCATATATTCGGCAAAACCCTCCATGACCATAAGTATGCGCAGTCTGTGGGCACAGGGGTCAAAGTGTCCGGCGTATATGAGGATCATGTCACGGAGATGAACAAAGTCTATGATCCCTCCCATCCCGATGCGGATGACGACGGTTATGTGACGTATCCCAATGTGAACATTATTACAGAGATGACCAACATGATAGACGCCAGCCGGGCCTATGAGGCGAATTCCACGGCCTTCAACGCCAGCAAGGCCATGGCGCTGAAAGGGCTGGAGATCGGCTCCTGACGGCGAATATCATTGTGACGCACCAAGGCAGAAAATCTGACGGTGAAGGAAGGAATACATAATTATGGATATATCAGCAATAACGGGTTTGACAGGGATTGATGGCTTATCCGCGCTTGAACGCGCGGAGCGCACGTCTCTTACCGGGACTCTCACGGATAAGGAGGAGAAGGTAGGGGGCAGTCTCTTCGATGCGTTTCTGAACAGCGCCATTAACAATATCAAGACAACGAACAGTTACCTCTCCAGGGCAGAGGATGAGGAACTGAAGTTTGCCATGGGCGAGACGGAGAACTTCCACGACCTGACAATCGCCCTACAGAAAGCCTCCACGGCCCTGCAGTATACTGTGGCTGTCCGGGACAGACTGCTGGACGCTTACAAGGAACTCATGCAGATGCAGATTTGACGACAGAATCGTCTTTTTGGCGGAGCGTAAGCGATAGGAAAGGCAGGGAATATAGAAATGAGTAGGGGAGAAGTACCATGGCTGACAAGCTAAAAGAGATACCGGGTAAATTGCTGGAATGGTGGAACAAATACACCAGCAAACAGAAGACAATTATCATCGGGATTGTTGCGGTCGTAATATTTACCTTTGTCATTATTGTGTACGCGTTCAGCAGGCCGCAGTACACAAGGCTTGGAACTTATGAGAATACCAGCACGGCGGCGAAAATCGTAGCGATTCTGGAGGACGCGGGAATCACCCACAGGGAATCCACGGACGCGCGGACGATTGACGTATTGAGCACCCAGCTGGCACAGGCGAACATGGCGATTGCCACGGAAGGGTATGTGCCCGACAGCTTTACCTATAAGGATGTGGTGGAGATGGGCATGTCCGTCACATCGGCAGACCGTGAGGGCATGCAGACGGAATACCTGGAGCGCGAGCTGGAGAGCATGTTCTCCAAGACAATGCCGGTAGAGAGCGTCGATATCAAAATCAACAAGGCCTCCAATTCCGGAAGGCTGAGCGATTCCGATACGGAGTCCTTCGCAACGCTCACGGTGACGGTCACGGATGACTTCAACGCGGCCAACGCTACGGCCATGGCGAAAGCCACCGCCACTGCCCTGGGCAACAGGAGCACGGCATCCATTACGATCATAGACCAGAACTCCAATCTGCTGTTCGCGGGCGGGGACGACTATTCCGCCATGGGAATCGCCAGTTCCATGCAGGAACTGCAGGTTCAGGCCGAAGCCATGGTGACGAACCAGGTGAAGAAGGTGCTGCTGGGCACGAAACAGTTCAACGAGGTGGAAGTGAGCAGCCATCTTTCCGTTGACTTTTCCGATTACAAGAAGAAAGTGACGGAATATTACGCCAACGACGGATACACCAACGGCATGCCGAGGCATGAGGACAGCCTGACCATGGAAAGCTCGGGTCTTCTGGACGAGGGGATACCCGGCACGGATTCCAATGGAGAGAACCTGACAGGATATGACTATCTGGGGGCGGGTGGCGGCGAAAGCTCCTCCGAGGAGCGGTCGGTAGACTATGACAACAATGTGTCGGAGACCACCACTGTCACGCCCGCCGGGAGCATCAATTACGAGAATTCCTCCGTGTCCGTGGCCGTGATCAGGTACCGGGAATATTTCGAGGAGAATGTAGAGCGGCAGGGTCTGTTGGAAGGGATTACCTGGGAGGAGTTCAAGGAAGCCAACAGAGAGGACATCAAGCAGGAAGTGGATCCTGACATTGTCCAGATGGTGGCCATGGCTAGCGGCATCAGCGCGGACAGGGTCGTAGTGGTCTCCTATGAATCCCCCATCTTCCATGACAAGGAAGGCTTCATAGAGACCATCAGCTGGACGGACATCCTCAGCATCGTGATGATTATTCTGATTCTGGCGCTGCTCGCATTTGTGATCCTGCGCAGCATGGGAAGCAGGAAGAAGAACGCGGTGGAGGAAGAACAGGAACTGTCCGTGGAGGAGATGCTCCAGTCTACGCCTCCTGAGTCCGAAGTGAATGATATCGACGTGGAGACGAAATCCGACACGCGCAAGATGGTGGAGAAATTCGTGGACGAGAATCCGGAAGCTGCCGCCAATCTGCTGCGTAACTGGCTGAACGAGGACTGGAACTGATACAGGCCGGGAAATAAAAGCGAGGTACATATATGCCAAATAGTTCGACAAGCGAAACGGGATTCAGAGGGGTGCAGCGTGCGGCCATCCTCCTGATTTCCCTGGGGCCGGAGCGCTCCGCCGGTATTTTCAAGCATTTGAAAGAAGAAGAGATTGAGGAGATGACCCTGGAAATCGCCAATATCCGGAGCGTCACCCCCCAGGTAAAGGAAGCCGTCATCAATGAGTTCTACGAACTGTGCCTGGCCCAGCAGTACATTGCGGAGGGCGGCATAGGCTATGCGAAGGATCTGCTGGAGAAGGCGCTTGGCTCGGAGAAGGCCATGGACGTCATCGGCAAGCTGACGGCATCCCTGCAGGTGAAGCCTTTCGAGTTCGTGCGCAAGACGGATGCCACACAGCTTATCAACTTTATCCAGGATGAGCATCCTCAGACCATTGCCCTGATTCTGTCCTACCTGGCACCCAGTCAGGCGGCCATGGTCATGTCCGGTCTGCCCCCTGAGAGGCAGGCGGATGTGGCAAAGCGTATCGCCGTCATGGACCGGACTACCCCGGACATCATCAAGGAGGTGGAGAAGGTGCTGGAGTCCAAGCTTGCAAGTCTCGTGAACCAGGATTATACGATCATCGGCGGCGTGGACGCTGTGGTGGAAATCCTGAATACGGTAGACCGGGGCACGGAGCGCCATATCATGGAGACATTGGAGGCGGAGGCGCCGGAGCTGGCGGAAGAGATCAGGAAGAAGATGTTCGTATTCGAAGACATTCTGCTTTTGGACGACAGGGCTATCCAGCGCGTGCTGCGTGACGTGGAGAACAATGACCTGACCATGGCCATGAAGAGCACCAAGGACGAGGTGAAGGAGGCAATTTTCAACAACATGTCCAAGCGTCTGGCAGTCATGATCAAGGAGGATATGGACTTCATGGGGCCTGTACGTATGAAGGATGTGGAGGAAGCCCAGCAGAAGATCGTCAATGTCATCAGGAAACTGGAGGATGCCGGTGAAATCGTAATTTCCAGAGGCGGAGGTGACGAGATCGTTGTCTAGTAATCTGGTGAAACAGTTTTATACCATATTGCCTGAAGAGAAAGAGAAGAGGGTCATCGACAACAATGACAGAATCCGCAGAAGGCTTGCGATGCTCTCCAGGGAGCAGGGCGGTTCGGAAGACGGATTCGTCTCCGGGCTTGCCGTGGCGGATGTGGTGGAGGTGTCCGAGGACGCCACGGGCAATGTGATCAAGGCCCAGGACGAGGCGAAGGAGATTCTGGAGCAGGCCAGGGCGGAGGCGGAGACCATACGCGCCGAAGCCCAGGCAGAGGCGAACCAAATCCGCCAGGAGACCCAAAAACAGGCAGAAATCGAGAAACAGATTGCCCTGGATCAGGCAAAGCAGCAGGGATATGACGAGGGCATGGCCCGGGCCCAGGCCCACGAGAAGGCCATGGAGCAGGAGTATCTGGAGAAGGCCCGCAGCCTGGAGGAGGAGTACCAGCAGCAGATTGATGTACTGGAGCCTGCTTTCGTGGATACGATTACAGGCATCTATGAGCATGTCTTCCATGTGGAGCTATCTTCCTACCGGGAGATATTGACTGCACTGATTTCCGATGCGCTGCATAAGCTGGAAGGAAGCAGGAATTTCATGATTCATGTGTCCAAGGAGGATTATCCCTATGTCAGCTTACAGAAGAAGCAGATGCTGGCCGGCACTGTCTGGGAGAATGTCAACGTAGATGTGGTGGAGGACGGGGCTCTGGGCAAGAATGCATGCATGATTGAGACAGAGAACGGTATTTTTGACTGCGGGCTGGATACCCAGCTTTCGGAGATTCGGAAGAAACTGGCGCTTCTGTCCTGGTCAAATCGCGAGAAGAATTTTTAAGTCCCACACGGATTGAGGAGGATTGGACGGTTGCGGCAGATTACTGTAGACTTCGCAAAATATGATGGATTATCCGAAGAGGCCTTTTATAAAAAGAAGGGCAAGGTAGTCAATGTGGTGGGACTGACCATTGAATCGGCTGGTCCGGACGCGAAGCTTGGGGACATCTGTGAGATTTTTCCCAAAGGGGCGGGGAGAGGCCAACGCCAGGGGAGAGAGGAATCCCAGGCAGGGCCCATCCTGGCAGAGGTGGTAGGCTTCAAGGACAAGAAGACGCTGCTGATGCCTTATGATTCCGTGGACGGCATCGGACTGGGCTGTATCGTGGAGAACACGGGAAACCCTCTGCAGGTGACGGTCAGCGACTCCTTGCTGGGCAAGGCCCTGGACGGCATGGGGAATCCGGTAGACGGGACACGTTTTGACGGGATACCATACCTGGTGGAGGCCCAGCCCCCGGATCCCATGAGCAGGAAGATCATCGATTCTGTGCTGCCTCTGGGCGTGAAAGCCGTGGACGGCCTGATAACGGTGGGCAAGGGGCAGCGTATCGGCATCTTTGCCGGTTCCGGTGTGGGAAAGTCCACTTTGATGGGAATGTTCGCCCGGAACACCAAGGCGGACGTGAATGTCATCGCTTTGATCGGCGAGCGCGGCCGTGAGGTGCGCGAGTTCATCGAGCGGGACCTGGGAGAAGAGGGCATGCGGCGCTCTGTGGTGGTGGTGGCCACTTCCGACAGACCGGCCCTGGAGCGGAACAAGGCTGCCAAGACAGCCACGGCTATCGCGGAATATTTCAGGGACAAGGGCAAGGACGTGCTTCTGATGATGGACTCCCTGACCCGTTTTTCCATGGCCCAGAGAGAAATCGGCCTGGCCAGCGGCGAGCCTCCTGTGACCAGGGGCTATCCGCCCAGCGTGTATTCGGAGATGCCAAAGCTCTTAGAGCGGGCGGGGTGCGCGGCCAAAGGATCCATCACTGGTCTGTACACGGTGCTGGTGGATGGGGACGACTTCAATGAGCCCATCACGGATACGGCCAGGAGCATTTTGGACGGACATATCATGCTGGACAGAAAGCTGGGGCATAAGAACCATTACCCTGCCATTGACATTCTGCAGAGCATTTCCAGATGTATGTCCCAGATAGCCTCCAAGGAGCACAAACAGGCTGCGGGCAAGCTGAAGAATGTCCTGGCCACCTATAACGAGGCGGAAGATTTGATCAACATTGGGGCATATAAAAACGGCAGCAATCCCTCTATCGATTATGCCATCTCGAAGATAGAGGCGGTGAACCGTTACCTATGCCAGGACGTGGAAGAAAAATTCGGATTTGAGGACAGCGTCGCCATGCTGCAGAAGCTGTTTGACTGAGCGTGAAGGGGAAGGATGATGGCAAGGTTTCGATATTCCATGCAGAGCATTCTGAACATCAAACTGAAGATGGAGACCCAGGCGAAACAGGAGTTTTCGGTGGCTAAGACCGCGCTGGACGAGGAGGAGGAACGGCTGGAGAAGCTGTGTGACAGAAAGCGAGGATACGAAAGGCGCGGGACAGAGCTTTTGTCCGGCACATTGAATATCAGAGAGATCGGCGAGAACCAGGCGGCTATACGCTGCATGGAGGATTACATAGAGCGGCAGCAGATGAATGTGGACATGGCCGAGGAGAATCTGGAGAAAGCCAGGCAGCGCCTGACCATGGTACAGATAGAGCGCAAGACCCATGAGACATTGAAGGAAAAGGCTTTCGAGGCTTTCCTTATGGAGGAGAAGCGGCTGGAGAGCAAGGAGATAGATCAGCTGACCAGTTATACATATGGACAGCGCAGAAGCAAGGAGAACGCGGAGCGCGTACCCGTTTAGGAGATTGATATATGGCAACGAAGGAATTGAACCCTGTGGCGGCTGCGGCAGAGGAAGAAAAAGCGAAGCTCAGAGAAGAGAAGAAGAAATTCAAGCAGGAGCAGAAAGCGCAGAAAAAGGAAGCCAAGCGGAGAGCGGCTGAAATCGCGAAGCAGGAAGAAGCGCTGGGGGACGAAGGCGGCAACGGCATCGTCACGTTTTTTGCCACAGTGTTGATTGTCATCCTGTGGCTGGCGATAGTCTGCGTGGTGATCAAGATGGACGTGGGCGGCTTCGGAAGCAGTGTGCTGACGCCCATCCTGAAGGATGTGCCGGTGGTCAATATGATTCTTCCCTCCAAGTCTCACTCAGGGAGCAGCAATACGACTTCCGAGAACTATGGCGGCTATGACAGTATGGAGGAGGCTGTGGCTTATATCAAGCAGCTGGAGCTGGAGCTGGAGCGGGAACAGACCGCCTCCAAGGCGAAGGACACCCAGATTGACGAGCTGAAGGCTGAGACCCTGCGCCTGAAGGAGTTTGAGGAGCGGCAGGTGGAGTTCCAGCGTATCCAGGCGGAATTCATGGAGGAAGTGGTATATGCCGAGAAGGGGCCGGGTGCCGAGGAATACAGGAAGTTCTATGAAGCCGCCAATCCGACCGTAGCGGAGTCCATTTACAGACAGGTCATCACCCAGGAGGCAGCGGACAGCAAAGTCCAGGAATATGCCCAGACCTACTCGGAGATGAAGCCGAAGCAGGCGGCGAAGGTTTTTGAAGAAATGACGGATAATCTGGACCTGGTGGCGAAGATTCTGAACGCCATGTCCGTGGATGACCGGGCAGCCATCATGGGAGTCATGGACTCTGCGGTGGCTGCGAGACTTACGAAAATGATGGATCCCAGCTGATAAGGACGGACAGAATCGTCCCGATATGGGGGATTATGCGGCGGAGGCGCCAGGCGGTTCCGCTGCATTCAGATAAATCCCAGGGCGGCAGGCCTACCGTGAATGCGGAGGATGCAGCCGTTCGCTGTACATCTGGCAGATGGGCAGCGAGAACAAAAACATTGAGGAAAGGAGGGTAAGGATGACAAGTACATCTGTAAAAGAAGTAAGCGCGCTTTTCACGAACATGACAGCGGCCCAGGTAAGCCGGAACAATGTAGGCGGTGCAGGTTTTCAGAATATCTGGAATAACCAGATGAATAAGAATTCCATGGAAAATTCCCGGCAGGACAATGCCGCCGGCGCTGCCAGGAAGACAGGCGTATCCGGCGAGCAGATGCAGAAAGGCTCTTCGCTGAAGGTCAAGGAAAGCCAGGTGGCGGAGAAGGAACCGGTGCAGGAACTGTCCCCGGAAGAACTGCAGAAAGCAGTGGAATTGCTGGGAACGGCTGCGATGGAACTGATGCAGGAGATTGCGGATGTTTTCGGCATTTCCATGGAAGAGCTGCAGGCAGTGATGGAAGGCCTGGGAATGGAGCAGCTGGATGTGCTGGATGCCGCTAAACTCAGCAGCCTGCTTTTGGGGCTGGGCGGGGCGGAAGACCTCAGCGCGCTGGTCACGGACGGGGAGCTCTACGACAGCTATCGCATGTTGATGGGGCAGCTGGACAATGTATTGGAGGAGTGCGCACAGGAGGCGGGCACTTCCAGGGAAGAACTGCTTTCGCTGCTACAGAACGGGTTCGGGCAGGATACAGCTTTGGAAGAGGACGTGGACCTGACAGGACAGCTGGTAAATCCTACGGATGTCAGAGAAATGGACACGGATGCCTCGGAGAAAGCGGCGGCCGGTGAGGAACAGACGGCGAATGCCGATATGGCCCAGAGCACGACTCAGGAAGCGCAGAATCAAAAGGAGAGCCAGTCCGGAGGACAGGAAAGGCATTCCGGAGGGAATGAGGAGAAGGAGCCCCAGATGAATCTGTTCCTTCAGAATCTGAGGGCAGAGCAGTTCCAGCCGGATGTGGGGCAGGCACAGGATGTGACAGGTATCGGTGCGTGGAGCGAAAACACCCAGGAAATCATGAACCAGATTCTGGACTACATGAAGCTCCAGCTGAATGCGGACACTACGAATCTGGAGATGCAGCTCCATCCCGCGAGTCTGGGAACGCTGCAGATACAGCTGGCCTCCAAGGCAGGCGTGGTGACGGCGAATTTCATCGCCCAGAACGAAGCGGTGAAGGCGGCGCTGGAAGTCCAGATGGTGCAGCTGAAAGAGCAGTTCGAAGAGCAGGGCATCAAAGTGGAATCCATCCAGGTCACGGTACAGACCCATGAGTTCGAAAGAAATCTGGACGAACAAGGCCGGGGCAGGAATCAGCAGCCGGAAAAGAAGAACCGGACGAGAAGAATCAATTTGAACGGTTCCCTGTCTGCGGAGGATTCGGAGATGGAAGAGATAACGCCTTTGGGCAGGATAGCAGTGGGGAGCAGCACGGTGGAGTACACCGCATAGCGGTAGAAAAGCGCCAAGGTTGGAAAGCACTGAAAATGAAATGAGAAAGGAGAAAATGAATGAGCGTATTAATGGCACCTGTGAAGGACGGAGTCATTCAGGAGACGGATTCCCAGGCTTCTATAAAGAAAGCCCAGACCGCCGATAACAACGGCATGGACAAAGACGCGTTTCTGCAGCTACTGGTAGCTCAGATGCAGTATCAGGATCCGTTGGAGCCCACTTCCAACACAGAGTATATTTCCCAGTATGCCCAGTTCTCCCAGGTAGAGCAGATGCAGAACATGGCAGCTACGTCAGAACTTGCAAGAGCCACTTCCCTGGTAGGACAGGAAGTCTATATCAAGACCACCACTTCCAACGGAAAGCAGAATCTCCTGTACGGCAAGGTGGATTATGTGGTGTTCGAGAACGGCAAGGCGTACCTGGCCATCGATGAGTCCCTTTATTCGCTGGACGATCTGGACACGGTAGTGGATCTGGATTACAAGAATGCCTTTGACAAGGCCTATGACTTTACGGTCAAGCTGAACAAGCTTCCTGTGGTAAACGGCATCGACCTCTCTTACGCGGACGATATCGACGAGCTGGAGAAGATTTACAACGAGATGACCGATTACGAGAAGAGCTTCCTGACAGACGAGAACGTGGAGAAGCTGAAGAAGTATATCGAGAAGCTGAAGGAAGTGCGCGAGGCTGCGGACAAGGTCGAGGGCGGCGACAAGGAAGACGGCGAAGACGAGGAGGATTCCAAGACAGAGGGAACCGAGGGTGCTGGCGGCACTGGTCAGGCATAGACCTGTCTGGCGGCTGGCACAGGCAGAAATGGCCATTTACATGGGATGGCCGTAAGCCGCTGGCTTTTGGGAGCACGACAGGGAGTTGTCAGAGGAAAAGGAGCATACAGGGATGGATATTCAGAACAATGGCTATATGTCCATTGCACAGCTGACGGATCAGTATCTGGGCACGTCTCAGAGAAAAACGGTCCGGGAGACCAAGGATGGTCTGACTTTTCAGGATGTCCTACAGCAGAAGGCGCAGCACGGTGTCGGCAGCCTGAAGTTTTCCAAGCATGCCATGGGCAGACTGGCCGACCGCAATATCGAGCTGAGCGACAATCAGCTGGAAAGGCTGGAGTCGGGGACCAGGAAAGCGGAGCAGAAGGGAATCAGGGATTCGCTGGTCATCGTGGATTCGCTGGCGTTCATCGTGAACGTACCCAACCAGACAGTGGTCACCGCAATGGACAGTACACAGACAGATGAGAGCATCTTCACGAATATCAACGGAGCGGTTATCATGTGACCGGACCTGACAGGAGGCCACGGCTTCTGGAATGACAGACAGGAGCATAGTCCGCGGCATGTCCGGAAGGACAGAGGCGGAATTGAGAAGTATCCGGTTGAGAAAAGTGGAATGCAGAAATGTAACTTTTTATAACAGTCTCGGAGCGAACGCGCAAGGGAGATGTGCTGTCACGAATGCGTTGGCAGATTCTACATGAAGGGCGCGAGGGCAGAGACGGTACTTTGATTAGGAGGAAACAGACACTATGATGAGGTCACTTTTCGCTGGTGTGTCAGGCTTGAAGACACATCAGACAAGAATGGATGTTATCGGCAACAACATCGCAAACGTGAATACGGTAGCTTATAAATACAGCTCCATGACTTTCGCATCGCTGATGAGCCAGACGACGCAGCGGGCCAGCGGCGCCAATGCCGCCACGGGAACGGGCGGCGTCAACGCAAGGCAGATTGGTCTGGGCGTGAAGACCAGTGCCATCAACATCAACATCACGGCACAGGGAGCGTCACAGTCTACCGGTAATCCGTTCGATATCATGATTACGGGGGAGAATTTCTTCGTGGTCAGCGACGGGAACCAGAACTACTTCACCAGAGACGGATCGTTCTATGTGGACGGCGCAGGCAACCTGGCTATGACCAGTATCGGTTATAATGTCATGGGATGGCAGGCAGTGGAAGATAGCAATGGAGAGCTGTCCATCAAGAAGGATACGGTGAGCGCTCTGCGCATCATGAGTTCTGCCAACATGACATACCCGCCCGCAGCGACTACAGATGCGTATATGTCCGGCATTATTGACATGAATGACAAGGATGTCACAAATGGCGGCCGTGTGGTGAACTTGAGTTTTTATGATTCATTAGGGTATACTTATACAGCTAAGTTCACGTTTGAACAGGATCAGGGAACTAATGGAGCTGATGCCGATAAGTATAAATATACTATGAAACTTGCCGAGATTCAGGATGCTAATTCGAAGAAGTATCCCGCAGGTGTAGCGGATGCAGACTATGAAAAATTAATGGCTTCATTGATGAAGGATAAGGAGATTACATTTAATAAGAACACAGGTAAAATTGAGACAGTGGATGGCAAGCAGGTTACCTTGAACGATGGGGTAAATATTGATTTGGAATTTGCACAGCTTAATGGAACTGGTACCGGCGGAACAGCGGCTGTAGGTAATTTCGTAAATATTAAAATGGATATATCCCAGGTCACCACTTATGACAACAAGGGCACTTCCACAATCGGAGCCACCAACGGTAAGGACGATAAGTACAACACCGGTTCCGGCCGCCGCGTAGGCAGCATGATTGGTATCGCCATCCAGCAGAACGGCGAAATTTACGCCAGCTATGACAACGGCATGACCAAGCTGCTGGGCCAGATTGCCACGGCCAGATTCGCCAATGCCTCCGGTCTGGAGAAGCAGGCGGACAATCTGTATTCCGCCAGCCTGAACTCCGGTTCTTTCGATGGGATTGGCGTAGACATCACAGCGGACGGCGGCTACATGTCCACCGGACAGCTGGAGATGAGTAACGTGGATCTGTCCTCAGAATTTACAGAGATGATTACCACCCAGCGAGGCTTCCAGGCCAACAGCCGTATCATAACGGTTTCCGATACGCTCTTGGAAGAATTAACTAACCTGAAACGGTAATTTTTTCTCGCAATATGATTGGATATATGTTATAATGTTCACATTCGGAACAGGAAGCGGCCGAATGGCCATCCATCGTAAATTTATCAGGATTTGCGATATGAATGGGGGACAGTGCTCTGTCCCCCACATTCATGTATGGTACAGGGGGGTCTTTTGAGGGAAAGCCAAAAGCCGCAGGGCGGAAGGTTTTCAGGATGGTGGTGTTATGACTGGATAGAGAAGAGGGGCGTTGAAATGATAGAGGTGACAAAACTGAACGGCGTGAAGGTTCTGGTGAATCCACATTTGTTTGAAGTGGTGGAGGAGACGCCCGATACGGTGATCACTCTTACTACGGGGAAAAAAATAATTGTAAAAGAAAGTAGACAAGAGATCAAAAATCTTGTAATATTATATAGAAAGGGTATTTTTGCGGATTAATCAAAAGAAGCAGAAGAGTAGGTGATTTTCGTGGATATTGCATCTTTAATTGGTATTATTTTATGTTTCGCGATGATGCTTTATGGTATCATAGATGGTGCCGGCATCAATAACCTGGTAAAGGAGTATTGGAATTTCCCCTCGGCTATCATTACCTTCGGCGGCGCTTTCGCTGCTACGCTGACATCACACAGCCTGGCAGACTACATAAGCGGCCTGAAGAGCTTCGGGCTGATATTCAAGGCTCCGATGGTGAATACCGCTGAGATGATTCGTAAGATTATCGATTTGTCCAATGTGGCCCGTAAGGAAGGCCTCCTCTCTCTGGAGGAAGCTGCCGCGGACATGGATGATGCATTTCTGAAAAAGGGAATCCTTCTGATGGTAGACGGCACGGATCCTGAGCTGGTGCGCGCCATCATGGAGACGGAACTGGTCAGCATCGAGGGAAGGCATAAGACCTGCATCGGTTTCTGGGACACTCTTGGAGCCATGGGTCCTGCCTGGGGTATGATCGGTACTCTGATTGGTCTGGTCGACATGTTGTATCATATGGACAATGTGGCTACGCTGGGTCCCGCCATGGCTGTGGCTTTGATAACGACTTTCTACGGCTCCGTGCTTGCAAACGCAATCTGTACGCCGGTATCCAACAAGCTGAAAGTCGACAACGCCGCGGAGATGATGCTGAAAGAAGTCATGATTGAGGGCCTGCTGTCCATTCAGGCCGGCGAGAACCCGAGGGTTATCGAAGAGAAGCTGAAATCTTTCCTGTCTCCTAATGAAAGAGAAGCCGCTTCTTCCGGAGAAGCAGGGGGTGAGGAGTAATGGCAAAGCGCAAAGAAGATGCGCCAGCACCGGGATCGCCGGCATGGATGGCGACTTTCAGTGATTTGATGAACCTCCTTCTCTGTTTCTTTGTCATGCTTTTTGCTATGTCCAGTATTGAGGAGGCCAAGCTGCAGGAGTTCGTAGCCGCCATGAACAATACTTTCAGCGTGTTCGATGGGGGCGCGTCAGCCATTGGAGACGGCTTTCTGATCAGTAATGGTGTCAGTCAGCTGAATGAGCTTGACCAGTACATCAACAGTACCGGAAAGACAGCAGACAGCGAGACGGACGGCGAGGATTTCAATGAGTTCGAGATGTCGCCGGAAGCCATGGAGGAGATTCTGCAGGATCAGATGCTGCAGGAGAACGAAGAGCGCGTGGAGGAGATGGAGGAAGCCCTCAGGGAAAACGACATCGCTGATGAGGTGGAAGTCAGCTTTACGGCGCAGTATGTGAAGCTTACGATGAACGGCGGCCTGCTTTTCGATTCGGGAAGCGCCCAGCTGAAGGACGAGGCGAAGCTGATCATCGACAAGGTGGGGCTGATGCTGGAGCGTTACGGGAATGGAGGCAGCATTGAAATCGAAGGCCACACGGACAATGTGCCGATGAAAAGCGCCCAATACCCCAGCAACGAAGAACTGAGCAGCGCCAGGGCGCTGTCCGTGTTCTATTATTTGCTGGATACCACTTCATTGGATCCGATTAATCTGAAACATGCCGGAATGGGAGAGCGGGTACCGATTGCGGACAATGCCACCCCGGAGGGCAGAAGCAGGAACAGAAGGGTAGAAATCTTGATCTACAATCCGTCCCAGAAGTAAGGCGGAGGAAAGGGTTTTCATGATATGAAGAAGAATTTGCTTAGCGTGCTGATATTGGTTCTGATGATTGTGAATATCGCTATGTCTGCGGTCATGATGATGAGCGTCGTTGGCACGAACCAGAAGACAGCTGCCCTGATGGACAGCATCGAGGCCGCCATGAATCTGGAATTGAACAGTCCCGGCAGCTTTGCGGACGTGTCCCTGACGGATACGGAGACTTACAATGTGGGACAGATGACGATTCATCTTGAGTATTCCCAGGTAGTGGGAGAGGACGGCACAGTCGCTACCAGTAATAAGCAGGTGTATATTGTCTTTGACATCGCCCTGCTGTTGGATAAGACACATGCCGACTATGAGCAGTACGGCGGGGACAACACAAGCCAGTATGACAGTATGATCAAGGATGCCGTCGAGAATGTGGTGTCGAATTACACGGAGGAGGAGTGCCGGGCGGATTTCAGCGGCGCTATCAGGGATGAGATTCTAGACGCTATCCAGAACCTGTTCCATTCGAAGGTCGTATACGGAATTACTCTCAGTAATGTAAAATATGGCGGCTGACGCGTAGGATGAGTATAGGCAATGCGACAGACAGTCAAAGAAGAATTTGACAGGAGGTGAACCTGTGTGGCCGATATTCTTTCCCAGGCGGAGATAGATGCCCTGCTTTCGGCGATGTCTTCTGGCGAGCTTGACACCGATCAAATGCAGCAGAAGAATGAAAAAAAGGTTAAGATTTATGATTTCAGCAGTCCGACCAAGTTCTCGAAAGAGCATTTGAGGACATTGGAAATCATATATGAGCATTACGCCAGGCTGCTTTCCACCAACCTTCCCGTATATCTGCGCAAGAACGTGCAGGTATCGGTGGTGGGTTCGGAAGCCATTAAGTTCAATGAATTTACCAATTCGTTGTCCAACCCTATCATTATGGGTGTGATCAATTTCTCCCCGTTGAACGGGTCGATCATCATGGAACTGGGCACGAATCTTGGATATGCCATGCTGGACCGCATGTTGGGCGGAAGCGGCCTGCCTTTGGAGAAAAGCAGAGACTTTTCCGAGATAGAGCAGACTATCATTGAAAAGATATTAGTGATGTTCGCGCAGCTCCAGAGGGAGCCGTGGAAGAACGTTATTGATATAACCCCTGTGCTGAACCATCTGGAGACCAATCCGCAGTTCGCGCAGATAATCGCACCCAATGAGATGGTCGCCATTGTGACGTTGAACATCAAGATTGGTGATGTTGAAGGCATGATGAACCTGTGCCTTCCTTTCCTTACACTAGAGGATATTATGGATAAGCTGAATACGAAGTATTGGTATTCTACCATGCAGGAGCAGCATGACGAGAATTATGAGATGTATATCGAGTCTCTGATTCGGAAAGTGAGCGTGCCTGTGAAAGCGGTGCTGGGTACCAGCACTATCTCTGTAAGCGATTTCACGAATCTGCAGGTAGGGGATTGTATCCGGCTGAATTCTTTAGTGGATCAGGATATGGATGTCTATGTAGGAAATATCAAAAAATTTACCGCATTACCCGGCACCGAAAGAGACTCTTATGCTGTCAGGATTACGTCGGTTATTAGAGAGGAGGAGTAAACAATGGATGGTGCATTGTCTCAGGACGAGATAAACGCATTACTTTCCGGCATTGATTTGTCCGAGGACGATGAGTCCGGGACAGTTGGAAGCAGTAAAGGTGGCAACGAGAATGCGGAAGGCGCGGTTCAGAGTATGGAAGAAGCCAATGAATTGCTTTCGGATGTAGAGAAGGATGCCGTTGGGGAAGTCGCCAATATCAGTATGGGATCCTCGGCCACTACGCTGTATTCTCTTGTGAGCAGAAAAGTGAACATCACAACGCCGGTGGTGGAATTCGCTACATGGGACGATCTGCTGAACCAATACGAGAGACCCTGTGTCTTTATCCAGATTAAGTATACGGTTGGTCTGGACGGCACGAATATATTGATTCTGAAGGAGCAGGATGTTAAGGTCATCACCGACCTGATGATGGGCGGCGATGGCACGAATACGGACGGGGAGCTGGGGGAGCTTCATTTGAGCGCCATATCCGAAGCCATGAACCAGATGATGGGCGCGTCGGCCACATCCCTTTCCACGATGATGAAGACCAAAATCGATATCAGCCCGCCAGAGGCAGAACTGCTGGATTTGGCACAGGTTCGGAACGGAGAAGATATCTCGCCCTTTTTGAAAGGAATTTTCGTCAAGATTTCGTTCCGGATGCAGATTGACGATTTGGTAGACAGTTCCATCATGCAGCTTTATCCGATAGATTTTGCGCGCAAAGTCGTGGATACTTTCATGGATTCCCAGTCAGCGGCGCAGGAAAAGCCCCCTGTACAGGAGACGGCTCCCACGAATACGGCAGCCAGCGCGCCGGCGGGTGCGAATCCTCAGGCCGCCATGGCTCAGACAGATATGAACGGGCAGGCTGGCACGAACATGGGAATGCCGACAGGAATGGGAGTGAATCCCCAGATGGACATGAATGCTGCGAATATGGGGATGAACCCGCAGATGATGGGGATGAACCCGCAGATGATGGGGATGAATCCGCAGATGATGGGGATGGGAATGGGGATGAATCCGCAGATGATGAATATGGGAATGAACCCGCAGATGATGGGTATGGGAGTGCCGGCGGGAACAGGTCAGCAGGCTCCCATGCAGAATATAAACGTTCAGCCCGCGCAGTTTCAGAGTTTTGCCAATGTGGGTGGCGCTGTGCCAGGGCAGGAAAATATCGGCCTTATCATGGATGTCCCATTGAACGTTACCGTAGAGCTTGGCCGTACGACCAAGTCGATTTCCGAGATTCTTGACTTTGCACCCGGCTCCATTATCGAACTGGAACGTATTGCCGGTGAGCCCATAGACGTGCTGGTAAATGGTAAGTTCGTGGCAAAGGGAGAAGTGGTAGTAATTGAAGAGTGCTTCAGTGTAAGAATAACAGAGATTATCAAGTAGGAGGAAGGTTACAATGGCAAAGAATATTTTGATCTGCGATGACGCTGCATTCATGAGAATGATGATTAAGGGTATCTTGGGCAAAGGCGGCTACGATGTCGTAGGCGAGGCCGAGAATGGCCTGAAAGCGGTGGAGAAGTACAAGGAGCTCTCACCGGATCTTGTGCTGATGGACATTACGATGCCTGAGATGGACGGTATCCAGGCTGTGAAGGAAATCAAGAAGATAGATGCGAACGCGAAGGTCATCATGTGTTCCGCCATGGGCCAGCAGGCGATGGTCGTTGAGTCTATCCAGGCCGGCGCGAAGGACTTCATTGTCAAGCCTTTCCAGGAGGATCGTGTCCTTGAAGCGGTGAAGAAGGTCATCGGTTAATGGCGCTGCTGACAGGGACTCCGGGCAGCTATGCCCAGTTCATCACGGTTCTGTTGATATTTGTGGTGGTCCTTGGAATCACGGCTGTCGTCACCAGGTGGCTGGCCAGCTATCAAAAGCAGCAGAGCGTGAATGAGAATATAGAAGTAATAGAGACCACTCGTATTGCGAATAATAAGTATATCCAGATTATACGGGCAGGCGAGAAGTACATGGTGATTGCTGTCTGCAAGGACACAGTTACCATGTTGGGCGAGATTCCGGAGGATTCGCTGAAGGCGACGAGACCTGTGCAGAACTTCGGCTTTAAAGAACTTCTTGACAAGGCTATGAATAAAAAGGGCACCGCCCGGGAAGAGCCAAAGGATAATCAGTTGCATGATGAAAAATAAGCTTACATTCAAGCGGATATCAACCGCAATATGCCTGCTGGTCACGGTGGGCATATTGTGTATTTTAAGTTCAATGACAGTATTTGCCAGCTCGGCGGAGACGGATGCTTCCAACGTCCTGAACATCACTCTGAATGACGGGAACGGGGAAATCAACGGTACCCTCAGGATTCTGTTGACGCTGACGCTGATTTCCATTGCGCCCATCCTCATCATTATGATGACGTCTTTCACGCGTATCATCATAGTGCTGCACTTCACTCGGGCGGCACTGAATACGCAGACGGCGCCGCCGAACCAGATTCTGATAGGGCTGGCCCTGATACTTACTTTCTTTATCATGGAGCCAACGATAGCGGAAATCAACGAACAGGCCTATCAGCCCTATGAGGCCGGGGAGATTGAACTGGACGAGGCGCTGGAAAAAGGAGTCGCTCCGCTGAGGAAATTCATGTATCCACAGACCCAGCTGAAGGACGTGGAGCTGTTCATGGATATCTCAGGACAGGAATGGGATGGGGAGTCCCTGGACAGCATACCGATGTCCGTGCTGCTGCCGAGCTTTATGCTCAGCGAGCTGCGGATGGCGTTTTGGATAGGATTTGTGATCTATATTCCTTTCATTGTCATTGACATGGTAGTGGCGTCCACACTGATGAGCATGGGCATGATGATGCTGCCTCCTACGACGATTTCCATGCCTTTCAAGATTCTGCTGTTCGTTTTGGCGGATGGCTGGAACCTGGTGATTGGGAAGCTGGTGGAAACGTTCTATTGGTAGCGGGGGAGCGAGAGGGTATGTTTTGGATAAGGAGGGAATATAGATTATGACGATAGACAGCGTGATGGATATCACCAGGCAGGCCCTGTATCTGATCATCGAGGTGTCGCTGCCGGTATTGCTGGTGTCATTGTGCGTAGGTCTGGCGGTCAGTATCTTCCAGACGGTGACGTCTATCCAGGAACAGACGCTTACTTTTGTGCCGAAGATTATCTGTGTGTTCCTTTCTTTGGTGTTGTTTGGAAACTGGATGATGACGGCGCTGGTGGAGTTCATGACGAGCCTGTGGTCTAATTTCGGCATGTACATGGGCGGGTAGCGGGAGCAGAAAGGATGATCAATTACTCCTTTTCCATTTATGATTTGGAATATTTTCTCCTGATTTTGGTTCGGGTGGCCTGTTTTGTGTATGTGGCCCCTTTCTTCAGCATGAGGAATACGCCTGCCAATGTAAGGGTCGCCATCAGCTTCTTTACGGCAGTGCTCTTATACCAGGCGCTGACCCCTGCGGAAGCGGTGGCCTATTCCTCGCTGACGGCGTATACGGTCATTGTGCTGAAGGAAGCGCTGGTGGGACTGTTGATTGGGTTTGCGGCCAATATCTGCACCTCTATCGTGAATTTTGCCGGTTCTATCGCGGATATGGAGACGGGGCTGTCCATGGTGACGCTGATGGATCCCACTTCCCGGGAGAGCACCAGCATCACCGGTGTCCTGTACCAGTATGTGCTGATGTTCATGATGATCGCCACAGGGATGTACCGTTACCTGTTCGGGGCTTTGGCGGACACGTTTATCCTGATTCCTGTGAACGGAGCGGTGTTCCATACGGATTCGCTGATGAATTCCATGCTGTCCTTTCTGCGGGATTATGTCATCATCGGGTTTCGGATCGTGCTGCCGATCTTCTGCTCCATCTTGCTGCTGAATGCGGTCTTAGGTGTGCTGGCGAAGGTGGCGCCGCAGATGAACATGTTTGCGGTGGGTATCCAGCTTAAGGTCCTGGTGGGGTTGTCTGTGCTGTTCTTCACGGCCAGCATTCTGCCCGGGATAGCGGATTTCATTTTTGAAGAGATGAAGAGAATGATTATTTCCTTTGTGGAGGGCATGACATGATTCGCTATAATCTGCAGTTTTTCGCAAAGGAAGGCATGGGCGGCGAGAAGACAGAGCCCGCCACCCAGAAAAAGTTAAACGATGCGCGTAAGAAGGGGCAGGTGGCCAAAAGCCGTGAGATCACGAACGGACTGGAGCTGCTGGCGCTGTTCCTGATATTGAAGTTCTGGGTGGGGCACATGGGCGTGCAGTTCCTGGATATCTTCAATGCGATGTACAGTAGGATTCCGGATGTGACAGTGTACTGGCAGGACACCATGCCTGAGAGGGATATCAGTATGCTTTTCCAGCAGATGCTGCTGGGCGTGCTGCTGATTATCGCGCCCATCCTGCTGGTGGGCTACCTGATCGCCTTCCTCACGGATGTGGCCCAGGTGAAGTGGAAGCCGACCTTAGAGCCCATGAAGCCAAAGTTCAACAAGCTGAATCCAATCAGCGGCTTCAAGAAGATTTTTTCCGTCAACGCTCTGGTGGAGCTTGTGAAGTCCGTGGCCAAGATTGGATTGATCGGATATATCTGCTATGCCTATCTGAAGGATAAATGGGTCATACTGTTCAATCTCTATGACGTGACTTTGATGCAGGCGCTGCAGCTGGTGGCGGACACGGTGACGAATCTGGGGATACGCATCGCGGTGTTCTATATGTTGATAGCATTTGCCGACTTCGCCTATCAGAAGATAAAGTTCGCCAATGATATGAAGATGACCAAGCAGGAGATCAAAGAGGAGTACAAGCAACAGGAAGGAGACCCTCAGATCAAGGGCAAGATCCGGCAGAAGATGCGCGAGACTTCCATGAGACGTATGATGCAGTCTCTGCCCCAGGCGGACGTGGTCATCACGAACCCCACCCATTACGCGGTGGCCATCAAGTATGATCCGGATGTGGCGGACGCGCCGCTGGTGATAGCAAAGGGTGAAGATTATCTGGCGGCCCGTATCAAAGAAGTGGCCAAAGAGAACAAAATCGAGATCGTGGAGAACAAGCCGCTGGCCAGGATGCTTTACGCCAATGTGGACATAGGGCAGGCAGTGCCGCCGGAGCTGTACCAGGCGGTGGCGGAAGTGCTGGCTTTCGTATATCAGCTGCAAGGAAAGATTTAAAGGAATATGAGAAAAATCCCAGGGGTCTGAGCCCGGGAATCAGGATAGAGAATTTTGGATAGAAATCAGGGGAGGAGAGGACAGCATGAGTGAGAGACTGGCCAAAACAGATGCCATAATAGCCATCTATGTACTGGTGGCGTTCATGATGTTTATTGTACCGCTCCCAGCGGCGATTCTGGATGTATTCATGGCGTTTAACATAGCTGTCGCCTTTACCATTTTGTTTGCCTGCATGTTCATCAAGGAAGTATTGGATATGTCGTATTTCCCTACGATTCTTTTGTTTACCACCATTTTCAGGATTGCCATGAACGTGTCCTCCACGAGGCTGATCCTGAAAACGGGTACTTCAGGAAACGTAGTCATGACTTTCGGACAGTTCGTAGGCGGCGGCGATCTGATTATCGGGGCAATCGTATTCATCATTTTGATCATGATTCAGTTCCTGGTCATCAACAAAGGTTCTGAGCGTGTGGCTGAGGTGACGGCCAGGTTCACGCTGGACGCCATGCCCGGTAAGCAGATGGCCATTGACGCCGATCTGAATACAGGAGCCATCGATGACCGGGAAGCGAAAGAGCGGCGTGACAAGATTCAGCAGGAATCCAGCTTCTTCGGTTCCATGGACGGTGCCGTGAAGTATGTCAAGGGAGACGCCATCGCAGGCCTTCTGCTGACTCTCATCAATCTGCTGGGCGGCCTTGCCATGGGCATGCTGCGCAACAATATGGATGCCATGACCGCGCTGAACAATTACGGCATCCTCACCATCGGTGACGGCCTGGTGAGCCAGATTCCCTCTTTGTTGATCTCTCTGTCCACCGGCGTGCTGGTGACAAAGGGCAGCAAGGAATCGGATTTCGGCCCTGCCATCGTCAAGCAGCTGTTCGGCATACCGAAGGTCATGTACATGGTGGGCGGGACGCTGATTTTCCTTTCCGTGTTCACGGATCTGAATACGATTCTGTTCATGGGAATGGGCCTGGCCTTCGTGGTGGGCGGCAGGATGATTGCCAGCAACCTGGAGACGGCGGCAATCGAGCGCGAGGTGGACAGCGATGAAATGGCCGCGGAGGAGATGCGTCAGCCCGAGAATGTGGCCACGCTGCTGCAGGTGGATCCTATCGAGCTGGAGTTCGGCTACGGAATCATTCCTCTGGCAGACGTGAACCAGGGCGGAGACCTGCTTGACCGCGTGGTGATGATACGTAGGCAGATTGCGCTGGAGTTGGGTATGCTGGTTCCCATCATCCGCCTGCGCGACAATATTCAGCTGAACCCTAATCAGTACCTGATCAAAATCAAAGGCATCCAGGTCAGTGAAGGCGAGATTCTGTTCGACCATTATATGGCCATGAATCCCGGCTATGTGGAGGAGGAGATTACGGGCATCCCGACTTTCGAGCCTTCCTTCCATCTGCCGGCCATCTGGATCACGGAGGGGCAGAGGGAACGGGCGGAGAGCCTGGGATACACAGTGGTGGATCCGCCGTCCATCATCGCCACCCATCTGACGGAAATCATTCGGCAGCATATCGATGAGCTGTTGAGCAGACAGAATGTCCAGGACCTGGTGAACAATATGAAGGAGTCCAATCCTTCTCTGGTGGAGGAGCTGGTGCCCAAGCTTCTGGGGCTCGGCGAAGTCCAGAAGGTACTGCAGAACCTTTTGAAGGAGGGCATCTCCATCCGAGACCTTCTGACCATCATGGAGACTCTGGCGGACTATGCGCCGGCCACAAGGGATACGGATATTTTGACGGAATACGTCAGGCAGAGCCTGAAGCGCGCAATCTCCAACAAGTATTTCCCCACTCATGAGACTACCAGCGTAGTGACGCTGGATCCGAAGGTGGAGCAGGAAATCATGGGGAGCGTGAAGCAGACGGAGAACGGCGCGTTCCTGAATCTGGATCCCAGCAGGTCAAGAGCGATCATCGACTCTGTGGGCAAAGAGGTCCAGAAACTGGAGAACCTTGGAAAGAATCCCATCGTGATTACATCGCCTATCGTGAGGATGTACTTCAAGCGATTGACAGAAGATTATTTCAGGGAATTGGTGGTCGTATCTTATAATGAAGTGGAGACGAATGTGGAATTACAGTCGGTTGGGATGGTGACAGCATAAAATGATAATTAAGAAGTTTACAGGCAAGACGGAAGAGGATGCTGTGGAGGCAGCCAGGAAAGAACTGGGAAGCGGCATCGTCATCATGAATGTGAAGACTGTCAAGAACAAGGGGCTGGCCGCGCTGTTTCGTCCCAGGCAGATGGAGGTCACCGTGGCGCTGGAGGAGGAAAGCGACACGGTGCAGGTGGGACAGAGGGAAATCGGCTCCAGGTCGGCGCGGGGCGCGGCTTTGGAGGAAGGACAGCGCATATCAGGCGGCGGAGAGGGCAGGCTTTCGGGAAGGGACAGGGAAGCTGCCGCAGAGGACAGGGAATCCATCGAAAGGAAGCTTGACAACCTTCAGAACTTGCTGGTAAGCCGGTTCCAGCAGAGCGAAGCCGAAAGGCGGGAGCTGCAGGAGGAGGACGGGGAAGGGTATTCGGAAGAAGAGCCCCAGGAAGAGACTCCGGAGGAGAGGGAAGAGGTCAACGAACAGCAGCGGTTCCTGAAGCTGCTGTACAATACGATGCTGGACAGCGAGATCGATGAGAAATATGCCAATCAGATTGTGGATGAAATTGACGTGGGGGGACAGTCCAATCTGCCCTTTGATTATATCCTGGCCAACGTCTATCAGAAGATGATCCTGAAATTCGGCAGGGCGGACGGAATCCCCGAAGCGGAGGGGAGCCCCAGAATCGTGATCTTCATGGGTCCCACCGGGGTAGGCAAGACCACTACCATAGCCAAGATAGCCAGCAATTACGTGGTGGAGGAAAAGAAGAAGGTGGCCCTGTTGACAGCGGACACATATCGGATTTCCGCGGTGGATCAGCTGCGCACTTATGCCAATATTCTGGAAGTCCCCTTCCGGGTCATTTATTCGGAGGAAGAGGTCAGGACGGCCATCGGGGAGTTTGCGGATTTTGACTACATCTTCATAGACACTGCGGGCCATTCCCATCAGAATGAGGAGCAGCTGGAGCATATGAGGAAAATGCTGGAGGCTGTGGCGCAGGCAGGGGAAAGCCAGGCGTTTCTGGTGCTTTCTGCCACCACCAAGTACCGGGATCTGCTGCGTATCGTGTCATGTTACAGGGAAATCGCGGATTTCCAGCTGATATTCACGAAACTGGACGAGACAGAAGTGCTGGGCAATCTGTTGAATCTGAAGCTTTATGCGGATACGCCCATAGCTTATGTGACCTATGGGCAGAATGTGCCTAATGATATCGAACGGTTCAATCCCCAGAAGACGGTAAAGCAGATTTTGAGCAATAAACAGGAGAGGAATTCTTGATGCTCCGGGAAGCGTGCAGAATGCTTGGGAGCAGATTGCAAGGAGGCGTTAGATGGATCAGGCGGAACAGTTAAGAATTCTTAAGGCGGGCAGCCAGCAGCCGAAAGCGTTGGCCCGGGTCATCACGGTCACCAGCGGGAAAGGCGGCGTGGGCAAATCCAATACTTCCATCAATCTGGCCATCCAGTTCAAGAAGATGGGAAAGCGGGTCATCATACTGGATGCGGATTTTGGCCTTGCGAATATAGAAATCATGTTCGGGACGGTGCCGAAGCATAATCTCTGCGATTTGATTTATCAGGGCAAAAGCATCACGGACATCATCACCTGGGGGCCTATGGGAGTGGGATTCATTTCCGGCGGAAGCGGCATCGCGGGGATGTCCAACTTAAGCCGGGATTACCTGAACTATATCATCCAGAACCTGGTCCAGCTGGACAGCATCGCGGACATCATCATCGTGGATACGGGGGCGGGCATCTCCGATGCGGTGCTGGAATTTCTGGTGGCCAGCAGCGAGATCCTGCTGGTGACGACGCCGGAGCCTACGTCCATTACGGATTCCTATTCTCTTGTGAAGGCTCTGTACCGGCATCCCAGGTTCGATCCCAATGCCATAAAGGTGAAGCTGGTTGCCAACAGGGTACAGAAAGAAGCGGAAGGCAAAGTGCTTTTCAATAAACTGAATGCGGTGATTGAGCGATATCTGAAGGTGCCGTTGATATATCTGGGAAGCGTGCCGGAGGATTCACAACTGGCCAAATCGGTGATGCAGCAGGTACCGGTGTCTCTGCACGATCCAGGGGCCAGGTCCACGGCTGCCTATGAGAGGGTCGCGAGGAGGCTTTTGGACAAGGAGGAGGCGGAACGTCAGCCCAAGAGAGGGATGGCAGCATTTTTCTCTTATATTATCAATGGGAAGCGCTAAAATGAATAATAAAGGCAGGTGGTCATTATGTTTTCAAAGTTTATATCAATAGGGGACAAAATCGAATTGCAGGCTGTATCACATGAGTATGAGGAGAAGCAGGAAACCGTGTCAAAAGTGTACCATAGCGCGGTGAATGAGATTCGGTCTGAGGACACCATTGAAATCAGGATGCCTATGGAGAAGACGAAGCTGATTCTTCTTCCCATAGACAGTGAGTACGACATGGTCTTCTACGGATCCAGCGGCCTGTTCCAGTGCCTTGGGAGAATCATTGACCGGTACAAGAGCAACAACACTTATCTGCTCCTGGTGGAAATGATCAGCAATCTGCGCAAATATCAGAGACGTGAGTTCTATCGTCTCAAATGTGCCCTGGAGATGCATACGAGGAATCTGGAAGAGAGCGAAGTGCAGAACATAGAGAGCAGGATGCCGTATTCGCTGGCGAACGACCTGCCTTTGAAGGAGAGCGTCATTGTGGACATCAGCGGCGGCGGCCTTCGCTTCTTGTCGTCCCAGCGCTTCGAGCAGGACAGCCTTTTGTATTGTTCCTATCATCTGATGAACGGCGGGGAGCACAAGAAGTATGAGGTAATCTGTAAGGTGATAAGCGCCATGGAGCTTGAAAACCGTCCGGGAACCTATGAGCACAGGGTGCGGTTCTATGATATCGATCCCATGGCCCGGGAGGAAATCATCAAATATATCTTTGAGGAAGAGCGTAAAAGCAGGCAGAAGAAGCGTTTCGGCACCGAATCGGGCAGGTGACGGATAATCAATTAGATGTCCGCTGAAGCGGCAGGAGGTTATGGTATGAGAGATGTGAATCTGGATCAGATGTCTAATCAGTATTTTGACGTGCTGAAGGAAATCGGCAATATAGGCGCTGGCAATGCAATGACGGCGTTGTCACAGATGCTTCAGTGCAAGGTGGATATGAAAGTCCCTCAGGTCAGGCTTCTGGAGTTCTCCGAGGTAGGCGCGCTGATGGGGGGCGAGGAACAGATCATGGCGGCTGTGCTGTTGGGCGTGGAAGGCGACATCACGGGCTATATGATGTTCATGGCGGAAGAGCAGGGAGCAAGGCACCTGATTGGGAAGATTACGGGCGGCATGCTGCCGGAGGGTTCTGAATTTGAGGAGATGGGGATGTCGGCATTGCAGGAAGTGGGCAATATCATCACCGGCGCTTATCTGAATTCCCTGTCTTCCATGACTGGGCTGAAAATCATCCCTTCTCCGCCGGCGATGGCGGTGGACATGGCGGGGGCTATCCTGAGCGTGCCGGCGATTCAGTTCGGCATATACGGAGACAAAATTCTGTTGATACAGTCACAGTTTTACGACAATCTGCAGATGGACGGGTATTTCATTCTGATTCCGGATCTGGAATCTTTTGGGAAGATGCTGACGGCTTTGGGGATGCCGGCGATGATGTAGTCCGATTCATCGTGGAAAGCAAAAATAACGGATAAAAGGGTATGGAAGTGGAGCATGAGCGAGATAATCAAAGTAGGGATAGCGGATTTGAAGACTTGCAAGAGTCCTGACGGCGTGATGACCTTGGGGCTGGGTTCCTGTGTCGGTATTGCAATCAGGGATCCGATGAATAAAATCGGCGGTCTGGTACATATCATGTTGCCGGACAGCAAAGCAATCACAGGCGGGCAGCACAATATCGCGAAGTTTGCGGATACGGGCATCGAGGAGCTGGTGCGGCAGATGGAGAGGCTGGGCGCAAGGCGGGTCCGGATGGTGGCGAAAATCGCCGGAGGCGCCAATATGTTCAACTATCAGGGCGGAGGCATGAATGCCGTGGGAAAAGTAGGGGAGCGGAACGTGGAGGCGTCCAAGGCGAAGCTGAAGCAGATGAACATTCCTATCCTGGCGGCGGACACGGGCCTGAACTATGGAAGGACAGTCATTTTTTATCCTGAAACCGGCGCGTATCATATCCGTGCCGTGGGTAAGCCGGAGAAGGTCATCTAAGAAGGGAAAAGGGCGGGGAGTAAAGAGATGAACAGGAAGAATATACCGCTTCTCCTGATGCTGACAGCCGGGGCAGTGACGTGCATCATTACCTATGTGAAAAGGTATTCTATGAATGCGAAGCTGATTTCCCTGTTTGTGGTATTGGTAATATTTTATGTGCTGGGGAGCATATTGGTAGGGACGATGAACTATTTTGAAAAGCAGAACGAAGAGAAGCTGAAAGAAGAGGGAGAGGTCATTGAGAAGGATTCGGACGAAGCGGACCAGAATCCGGAGGAAATGAATCAGGAAGAGAAGCAATAGCCGAAAATGCGCTTGACGCGCCTGTGGATGTCTGGCATAATTGGCCATATAACGATAGATAAGGAGCGAAGGTTTCATGGATGAGGCAGGCAAGAAGAAACTCTTAGAAGAATACGCGAAGACGAAATCACCGGAAACCAGAGAGCAGATCATTTTGGAGTACGCTCCTCTTGTCAAGGTGGTGGCCGGCAGGCTCAGCATGTATCTGGGCTATAATGTAGAGTATGAGGATTTGGTCAGTTACGGCATTTTCGGCCTGATAGACGCGATAGATAAGTTCGACTGTCTGAAGGACGTGAAATTCGAGACTTATGCCAGTCTGCGCATCCGGGGCGCCATTTTGGATCAGATACGCAAGATGGACTGGATTCCCAGGACCATTCGGCAGAAGCAGAAGAAGATAGAGGCAGTGACCAAGGAAATCGAACAGAACGAAGGACGCACTGCCACGGACGAGGAAGTGGCCAGGGCATTGGGCATATCGGACGATGAGTACCTGGACTGGCAGTCCCAGATGAAAATCACGGGCTTGGTTTCCCTGGATGAATATATGCAGCAGGGCAGTGACGTGTCCCATGACAGCAGCAGACATACGACTTCCCACTTCGAGGGGCCGGAAGAGCGCGTGGAGAGGGAGGAGCTGACGAAGGTGCTGGGGGAGGCTCTGTTGCTTTTGACGGAAAAGGAACAGAAGGTAATCACCCTTTACTATTATGAGGAGCTTACCTTAAAGGAGATTAGCAGCATATTGGAGGTCTCTGAATCGAGAGTATCGCAGCTGCATACCAGAGCGCTGAAGAAGATGAAGGTTAAGATGGGGAACTATATGGGTATTCTTTCGGACAATTAAGGAAGGGGATAGGGCTATGCAGAATGGTTACTTTCAGTTAGTGAAGGATTCTACGGGATATGGCATCGCGCTTCATCATTCCATCGGAGGCGGGGAGGACATCCGCCTGGAGGAGCTCTGGCGGTATCTGAGCCAGCTGGACATTAAGTATGACAGGAAGCAGATAGAGCTGGAGTTCAGCATGGGGATGGACACTGTCTGCCATCTGGGCAACGGAGACTGTCCTGTCTGCAACGAGACATACAAGCTGGACATCAGCAAGGACGATATGGTGGCCATCGCGCGCTTCATTCCGCCCTCCGAAGGCGGGAAGCGGATGACGCTGAACGGTTTCCTGGCAGAGGTGGAGAAGCAGAAGATTACCTATGGGATAAAGAAGGAAGGGCTGAAGGAGCATTTCGGCTCCGAGGGGATGTTCTGCACGGACATTCTGGTGGCCAGGGGCGACAAGCCTGACCAGGGCGAGGACGCGAGGATAGAATATTCTTTCAATACGGAACAGCATAAACGGCCTGCGCACAGGGAGGACGGACGGGTAGATTATTTCAGTCTGACCACCATCAACCAGTGCAAGGAGGGGGACGTGCTTGCCAGGATCATCCCGGAGCGGCAGGGCAGTCCGGGACATGACGTGTACGGCAAGTCCATAAAGCCCCGGGATGTCAAGAAGGAGACTCTGAAATGCGGAAAGAATGTGGAGATTTCCGAGGATAAGCTCACGCTCACCGCACAGATGGATGGGCATGTGGCCCTGCAGGATGGCAAGGTGGTCGTTTCCAGCGTATATACAGTGAAGGACGTGGATATGTCCACAGGGAACATCGTCTACGACGGAAGCGTTGAGATAACCGGAAGCGTGGCGGCGAACATGGAGGTGAAGGCCGGCGGGAACGTGGTGATAAACGGTGGCGTGGAGAGTGCCAGGATCATTGCCGGGGGCAATATCATCATCGCCAAGGGCATGAACGGCACGGGCAAGGGGTATCTGCGGGCCGGAGGAGACATCATGGTCAAGTTCCTGGAAAACACCAGGGTCGTGACGGGGGGATTCCTGGAGACGGAGGCCATTCTGCACTGTGTGGTCACCGCTGGCACGGACGTGAAGGTGGACGGCCGGAGAGGGATTATCCTGGGCGGCCATATCCAGGCGGCCAATTCTATCACGGCCAAGACGGTGGGAGGCAACATGAGCACTGCCACTGTCCTGGAGGTGGGCGTGGATCCTCTGATCAAGTCCCAATATGACCGGGCGGTGAAGACGATGGAGGAAGGAAAGAAGACCATGGACGCCGCCCAGGTGGTATTCGACAATTTCAAGGAGAAGCAGAAAAAGGGCATCCAGTACAATGAGAGCCAGCTGAGATACATCAGGAGCGTGGTATCGCTGATTCAGGAAAAGGCCGCGGAACAGGAGCAGGTGGGGACGCGCGTGGAAGAGCTGCGGGCCATGATGGAGAACAGACAGCAGGGAGAAGTGATCATCAATGAGCAGGTTTATCCCAACACTACGATTATCATCCGGAATGTGGGGAAGACGCTTCAGAACGATTATCGCTATTGCAAGTTCATCAAAGAGGACGGCGAAGTGCGTATGGTATCCATGTAAGCCGCGGCATTGAAGAGAAAGGGGGCAATCTATGGCATTCGGATCAATTGAGTTGACGACGATTTCCAGGGCGCAGGATTACACGACAATCAAACACAATGAAGACAATAAGGTGAACGTGGATCAGGCGAATTTCAGCGAACAGTTTCAGAAGACCACAGAACAGAACATTCGCGGGGTGCACAAGAGCGATGACACTATGTGGCACGAGAACAAGCCTGACGCTAAGGAGAAGGGAAACGGAAAGTACGCCGGAGACGGAGGCAGCAAGAGAAAGAAGCAGCAGACGAAGGAGCGCGTCGTGGTGAAGAATCAAGGCGGCTTCGATATGAAGATATGATTCTGGCTGCGGACAGGGCAGATTATACTGTAGACCGCCGGAATTTACAGTAGGAAAATAAGCAAAGGTGTCTTGCCGGCGGTCTACAGTGGAAATTCGTGGCAAGTTTTACTGGCGTGTGGTATAGATTGGATGGAAGAAAATGGAGACAATGGAGATTATCCTTTTGGTTGCAGGAGGAGTCATATTTACGCTGAGTTTCTTCATACCCGATAAGAGAGGGGCATCCGGCGGGAAGGGGCTGTCCCGGGAAGATATCCAGGCTCTGGTGGAGCAGGAGCTTGCTGGGGTGGGCCATCATGTGGACGACACGGTAGAGGAAGCGGTCACTTACGCCATGGAGAAGACAGAGCGTTCCCTGGAGCGGCTGTCCAATGAGAAGATCATGGCGGTCAATGAATATTCCGACACCGTGCTGGCAGAGATTCGGAAGAATCATGAGGAGGTCATGTTCCTGTACGATATGCTCAACAATAAGCATACCAGCCTGAAGAACACGGTGGCGGAGGTGAACCGGGCCGTGAAGGAGGCCAGGGAGGCCGTGAAGGCCATGCAGAAGCTTTCGGCCAGCGGGGCCGCGGAGGCCAGGAAGGAGTGGGAGCTGCCTGTGTCGGCGGAGGAAGAAAAGCCGCTAAAGCCTGTCCCGGAGTCGTTCCGGGGCCTGGAGCCTCCTCCCCTTACGGTCCGAAATGGAGAAGACGAAGATGCCTTCAGGGAAGGGGAGCAGGAGCGGAACAACAATGAGAGAATCATGGCGCTGTACAGGCAGGGGAAATCTGCCACTGCGATTGCCAAGGAATTGGGGCTCGGCGTGGGCGAAGTAAAGCTGGTAATCGGTTTGTTCAGGAATTAGCAGGGTATAAGAAGCAATAGAATCGAGGAGACAGGTGAAGCTGAAATATCAAATGCGGGGCCTGGGGATTGGGATCATTGTCACTGCCCTGCTGATGGGGGTTGTGACAGATAACAGGATTCCCTTGAGCGATGCGGAAATCAGAATGTTGGCATTGGAATTGGGGATGGTGGACAGCGACTCCCTGAAATTGTCGGACATCCCGAATGTGGCCCCAGGGTCTTCGGAGGAAGACGAACCGTCTTCCACAGGAGCCGATGGGGCGTCTGAGCCGGAGACGGAGGAGAACGGCGGAGACGGCTCAGAGGAAGGGGGTTCTGCGTCCGGGCCCCAGGGGGATTCCGGAGGCGACAGCGGCGATGAAGGGGAATCCGGAAGCGCAGGCGATGCTGTCGGCGGCGAAGGGAGTCCCGGGAATGTGGGCGATGCCGCCGGAGAGGAAGGACAGTCCGGGAATGTCGGCGATGCCGCCGGAGAGGAAGGACAGTTCGGGAATGCGGAAGGTTTTTCCGAGGGCACCGCATCCGACAGTCCGATTACGGTGGTCATTGAAGGCGGCGCAACGTCCTATAGCGTCTGTCTGGAGCTGCAGCGGCTGGGACTGGTGGAGGACGCTGCCAGGTTCGATAATTTTCTGTGCGACATGGGATATTCCAAAAGCGTCCGGGAGGGAACCTTTCAGATTCCAGCGGGAACCAGCGAGGAAGAAATCGCCAGGATCATCACGGGAAAAAGATAAAACAAACACAAAAATAAGGCAAATCTTGACAATACCTCTTGCGCGGCAGGAGGTATTGTGTTATAATGCGAAATGTTGGAGAGTGCGTGAAACGTGCTTTTTTGACATGTCTCAAGAGGACAGAAAACACGCAGGCCGATTCGGCAATGGTGCTTTTTGGGCGCGGCGGAACAGCATGCCCCAAAGGGTAGTTGCCGGAGACTGTCGGATCAAGACGCGGATTCGGCATAAAAGGCACTGCGGAAGAAATCAACCAAACGGAGGTAAGGACATGAGCGTTATTTCTATGAAACAGCTGCTTGAAGCAGGCGTCCATTTCGGACATCAGACCAGAAGATGGAACCCTAAGATGGCTCCCTACATTTTCACGGAGAGGAACGGCATCCACATCATTGATCTGCAGAAATCCGTAGGCAAGGTGGACGAGGCCTACAGGGCGGTCTCCGAGATTGCCGCCCAGGGCGGCACCATCCTGTTCGTGGGCACCAAGAAGCAGGCCCAGGACGCTGTGAAGACCGAGGCGGAGCGCTGCGGCATGTACTATGTGAACGAGAGATGGCTGGGCGGCATGCTGACCAACTTCAAGACCATCCAGTCCCGTATCGGAAGGCTGCATGCGATTGAGAAGATGTCTGAGGACGGAACTTTCGATGTGCTTCCCAAGAAGGAAGTCATCAAGCTGAAGAAAGAGTGGGAGAAGCTGGAGAAGAACCTGGGCGGTATCCGCAACATGACCAGGGTTCCCGATGCCATCTTTGTAGTAGACCCGAAGAAAGAGAGAATCTGTGTGCAGGAGGCCCGCACGCTTGGCATCACGCTGATTGGCATCGGCGATACCAACTGCGATCCCGAGGAGCTGGACTACATCATTCCCGGAAATGATGACGCAATCAGAGCCGTGAAGCTCATCGTCTCCAAGATGGCGGACGCTGTCATCGAGGCGAACCAGGGCGAAGCTGTCTACACCGAAGCGGAGATGGCTGCACAGGCCGGCGAAGCGGAGGATATCGAGGAAGTGGCAGCACAGGAAGAGGCATAAGACAGATCGCAGCGCAAAATAAGTATGTATCTAGGAGGATGATATAGATGGCAGAGATTACTGCGGCAATGGTCAAGGAGCTCCGTGAGCAGACCGGCGCCGGCATGATGGATTGTAAGAAAGCTTTGAATGAGACCAACGGAAACATGGAAGAGGCTGTGGAAGTCCTGAGAAAGAGCGGACAGGCCAAGGCTGTCAAGAAGGAGAGCAGGATTGCGGCGGAGGGCATCTGCCGTATCGCTTCCAAGGGCGAAACGAAAGCCGCTGTGGTGGAAGTGAACTCCGAGACCGACTTCGTGGCGAAGAACGAGACCTTCCAGCAGTTCGTTGAGGCAGTCGCCAGACAGGCTGTGGAGTCCGATGCAGCCGATATCGATGCGTTCCTGAACGAGGCATGGATCGAGGACGGCTCCAAGAAGGTAAATGAGGCGCTGGTGGACAAGATTGCGGTCATCGGCGAGAAGCTCAGCATCAGGAGATTCGAGAAGGTAGTGGCGACGGACGGCTGTGTGGCTACCTATGTGCATGGCGGCGGACGCATCGGCGTCATCATCGAGGCCAAGACCAATGTGGTGAACGATGCCGTGAAGGAAGCCATGACGAACCTTGCCATGCAGGTGGCAGCCCTGAATCCCAAGTATGTGGCCACGGCTGACGTGTCCGAGGAGTACAAGGCACATGAGAGGGAAATCATCGCTGCACAGATCGAGCAGGATCCCAAGATGGCAGGCAAGCCCGAGAAGGTCATCGAGGGCGCTGTCAACGGCCGCCTGAACAAGGAGCTGAAGGAAGTATGCCTGTTAGAGCAGGTATATGTAAAGGCTGAGGACGGCAAGCAGACTGTGGCACAGTATGTGGCGCAGGTGGCGAAGGAGAACAATGCGGAGCTGAGCATCAGCAGGTTCGTGCGTTTCGAGACCGGAGAGGGCATCGAGAAGAAGCAGGAGGACTTCGCTGCTGAGGTAGCCGCGCAGATGGGCATGTAAGAGAAGTTTTCATATCAGCAAACGCAGTAATACAGTAGACTTTCGTCTATTGTCATGAAATATGAGGCCCTGAAAGCCTTGTAATCACACATCTTTAAGTGGTTGCGGAGGATTTCAGGGCCTTTTTTGTGTTCTGAAAAGGGGAAGCGGAAATGCCGTCTTTTACCGTCTGGAATCGTCTAAAATCACTTCAAATTGAGTATTACTCAAGGGCGATGTTGAGTAAAATGAGTATTCACAATCTTCGGCGAAGTTTACTCAATTATAGCAGTTCCTTAAAACTCCCGGTCCTAAATCTGCTGCAACGGACATGAACAGAATATCGGGAAAACGACTGAAAAATAATTATTGGCTCTTGACAGTTCATTACATATATATTATTATAATGATATTCCATAATACGAATAAATATTTGGAATAAAATTCTGAAAAAGAGGGATTTTATGCAATTATGTCTTGCTGCCATCCGCAATCTTCAGAGCTGCGGAGGAGTATTATGGGGAGAATTCCGTTTCCTGACGGAAGGAGTCTGTGTATGCTCAGGCGTTTAGACAGGATGGAACATGTCCAAAGAGCAAAACATTAGAAAACAGCCGGAGGTCATATGGGATATGAAGTAAGCGGCCAGGATCGGCAGATTCTGCGGGAACTGGCGAAAAAGCAGCTTTTTTACGCCAACCAGGAATGTAATCTGAAGCGGCGGGAGGAATGGTACCGCCACAATGAACTGCAGGGGGAGCGTCCTCTGATTCATCTGGAGATGGGAACCTTCGAGCAGGAGATTCTGCCGGAGCGGATGCGGTGCACGGGGGATTTTGCCAGACAGCTGGAACGGGCGCTGTACTGCAATTTCCTGAACCAGGAGCTGTTCGATGACGACAGGGTGACGCCGGATTATTTCGCGGTGGGATATGACAGCTATTTTACCCTGTTCGGGCTGCAGGTAAAGGTGCAGGGTACGAAGGACGCGGAGGGAAAAACAAGTGTAGGGCATCATTTTGTCTCCCAGATTGAGGATCTTGAGGAGGACTGGGATAAACTGGGGGAGACGCAGTTCGGGGTGAACCCGGCGGCTTCCCTGGAACGGAAGGCGGCTGTGGAGGAGGTCATCGGCGATATTCTGCCGGTGCGCCTGGAGGGGAACTGCCTGTATTCCGTCCCCACCCAGATGGTGGTCCACCTGATGAGCATGGAAACCATGATGTTTTCCATGTACGATTATCCGGAGCTGTTCAAGGAAATGATGGAACGGACTGCCGATGATACATTGGCGTACTATCGTCTGCTTGAGAAGGAGGGGCTGATTCTGCCCACCACGGGAGGCGGTTTCCTGGGACAGGGGAGCTGGTGTTACAACCATACCCTGCCGGATGGGAAAGCGCCGGGCAGCTATACCGCGAAGGATGTGTGGGGATTCATGGACTCCCAGGAGACGGTAGGGATTTCGCCGGAGATGTTTGAGGAATTTATTTTTCCCTGCTATAAGAAGATTTCGGAGAGCTACGGGCTGCTTTCCTATGGGTGCTGCGAGCCGGTGGATCCCATCTGGGAAAACTGCATCTCCAGGCTGGAAAACCTGCGGAAGGTGTCCATATCCCCCTGGTGCAATGAGGAATATATGGGAGAGCGGCTTCGGGGCAGCAGGGTTATCTACCACCGCAAGCCCAGCCCCAATTATCTGGGGACGGGAACGGTACTGGACGAGGAGGCTTTCCGCGCCCATATCAGGAAGAGCCTGAAGGCGGCGAAGGGGTGCGAGATGGAAATTACCCAGAGGGATGTCTACACGATTAACAGAGATATCCCGAAGGCGAAAAAATATGTTGACATTATCAAGGAAGAGATAGTAAACTGTTGGTAGCTACTTGGCGGCAAGGTCTGTGGATAGTTTTCTCCGCGGACAGGAGGCAATAATTAACAAGGGCGGAAGCGGCAAGGAGGATTTTCATTATGATGCAGGAATGGTTCAGAAAAGCGAAACTGGGAATTTTCATTCATTGGGGAATTTATGCCGTGGGGGATGTGTCGGAATCGTGGTCTTTCCACAATGGGGGCATCTCCTATGAGGATTACATGAAGCAGTGCGACGGCTTCACGGCGTCAAAGTTCGACGCGAAGGCGTGGGCGGAGCTGTTTAAAAAAGCGGGAGCGCAGTATGTGGTGCTGACATCCAAGCACCATGACGGCGTGGCGTTGTTTGATACCCAGTATTCCGATTTGAGCGTGGTGAAGAAGACCCCGGCAAAACGGGATCTCATCAAGGAGTATACGGAGGCAGTGAGGGAGGCCGGCATGCGGGTCGGGCTGTATTTCTCCCTGATCGACTGGTCGGATCCCCGTTACAGGACGGTTTACCCGGAAGGCTCCAATCCCCAGGATCACCTTAAGGATGTGTTCGCCACCCCGGCGGGAGGCCCGGAGGATCCGGAGAAATGGCAGGAATTCCTGGAGTTCAACAATAATCAGATGCGTGAACTGATGACGCAGTATGGAACCATAGACCTGCTGTGGTTCGATGGGGACTGGGAGCGCAGCGCAAACCAGTGGAAGGCGAAGGAATTCAAGGAATATCTCCAGTCCATGAATCCCAATGTGATTGTGAATTCCAGGCTCCAGGGCCATGGCGACTACGAGACGCCGGAGCAGGGCATCCCTCTGCTGGGGCCTAAGGGTGTGTGGGAGTTCTGCACTACCATTAATTCGTCATGGGGTTACCGCCCTTCCGATAACCATTACAAGACCAGCCGCCAGGTGATCCGCATGTTCTGCGACTGCCTGACTCTGGGCGGGAAACTGCTTCTGGATGTGGGGCCTAAGGAGGACGGTACCCTGGATGAGCGGCAGGTGAAGGTGCTGGAGGATCTGGGTCAGTTTATCCATGACAACGAAGAAGCTATCTATGACACGGAGAAAGGACTGAGCTACAACCAGTTCCTGGGGGGCAGCACGCTGTCCGCGGATAAGAAGACCATCTACCTCTTTGTCTATGACAGGCCATCTGAGTTCCTGTGCGTGAAGGGTGTGAAGACTCCCGTGAAGAGAGTCAGCGTCCTACATACCGGCGAAGAGCTTACCTATGATTACACAGGCTCCCTGCCCTGGAGCGGTATTCCGGGCACCCTGTGGATCCGGGCGGACAAGATGCAGATGCATCCTCTGGTCACGGTGCTGAAGGTGGAGCTGGAAGGCGAGATTACTTATAACCTGGGGCATGGCGAAGTTGTGACGAATAACGATTGAAAATGATTCATACGCCCAGGGGGCTGTCAGCGCCGGGAAGCGGGCAGAAGAGGAGACAGATGAAATTTTTGATGTTTTCGGACTTGCACCATGTGCCGGGGGCATTTATGGGCGGGGACAGGGACGCATTGCATCGGATGCAGCGCCATGCCCGGGAGGCAGGCTGTGAATTCATGATCCATGGGGGCGACTTCTGCCACGGGCCGTCCCAGACGCTGATGGGGGAGAAGATTGCCGATTTTGTGGGGGAATACAACCATTCCCCCGTCCCCGCCTATCACGCCCTGGGCAATCACGATACGGACAATACGCCCTGGGAAGAGGTGCTTCGGTATTACAATATGCCGGACGGACATTACTATTTTGACCATGGCGGTTACCGGATGGTGGTCTGCGATCCCAACTATTTTTATGAGGACGGGAAATACATTCATTTTTCCATGGCAAACAATGCGAAGTACGGCCCTTATTGCAATTATATGCCGCCGGAGCAGCTTGCCTGGCTGGAGGAGACGATTGCCGCCGCCCCCGGCCCCTGCGTCCTGGTCAGCCATGAGAGCTTTGAGCGGGAGGCGGACGGGGTGAAGAACGGGGCGGAAGTGAGGCGGATCATCAACGGGGCCAACCGGAGGAAGGCGGGCAGCGTGCTCCTGTGCATGAACGGGCATTATCACCGCGATTACATCCGCATCCTGGACAATGTGTGCTATTGGGATGTGAATTCGGTGTCATACGACTGGATTGACAACAGTCATTCTTTTTACCCGGAGGAGCTGCGGGAGAAAATAAGCTGTATCAGCAATACTCTGGTTTACAATGACCCGCTCCATGCGGTGGTGACGCTGGAGGGGAATACCATCACCATCGAGGGGATGGAGAGTTCCATGTTTATGGGAATCACGCGGGAAATGACGGACAATCCGCCCTGTGACCTGTCAGGGCGGCCGGTGCGGCCTGTGATTCAGTCGGCGAAGATTACGTTGGGGTAATGGGAAAGGACTAGGAGCTGCAAAACTCTTATCTGCTACAACGGACATACATGAACAGAATATCGGGAAAACGACTGAAAACAAGGGGTTCCGGCACACTGGGGGGTGCCGGAACCCTTTGCTTTTAGGAACTGCCGGAAAATAATCTACGCATTTTGTTTAGAGTAAACCTGATAAAATCTGTAAATTTTGCAACAGGCTTGCGTAGGTTATTTGGAGGCATTTCCTTATTACAGATGAGATGATTTATAATGCCGTAACAGGAATTATGTAGAATTGGCGAGACAATAACGGAGTCTTACAAGCGTTGAGGTGTAAGCAGATAAGTTATGCAGAATTATAGATTATTGTCTCTTGACAGTTCATTGCATATATATTAATGCAATAGTATTCTGCGATATGAATAAATGATTAGAATGAAATTCTAAAAGGAGGGATTTTATGCAATTATGTCTTGCTGCCATCCGCAATCAATATGAAATGCTGACACGGATTGAACGGCAGATTGCCGACTATATATTGAACAACAGCGGACAGGTTCTTGAAATGAATGTGGCAGAGGTCGCCGCCGCTGCCGGGACGGCGGGTTCTGCCGTCATCCGTTTTTGCAAAAAACTGGGTTATACGGGATTCTCGCAGTTCCGTATGGCTCTTGCCAGAGAACTGGCAGTTTACCCCAGTGTGCCCTCTGCGCCTCCAAGAACAGGGGAATCCCTCTCCGAGGTGGCCCAGAAGGTTTTTATGTCTGGTATACGCACCATGCAGAATACGGCTGCCATGATGGAACAATCCCAACTGGAGCAGCTTGTAAGCATGCTCGCACAGGCTGAGCGGATCTGCGTCTTTGGCGTAGGCACTTCGGCATCCATCGCGGAAGACTCCCAATATCGCTTCCTTCAGCTGGGATATCCGTCCTCCTGTTATACAGATATCCTGTTTATGTCCGTGGCCGCCATGAATATGAAAAAAGGGGAGGTCGCCATCGGAATCAGCCACAGCGGCCGCACGGAAGCCACCCTGGAGGCTGTGCGCCTGGCCAAGGAACAGGGCGCGCGCACTGTGGCAATCACCAGCTATCAGGCAAGTCCCCTGGCCCAAATGGCTGATTACAAACTTGTCGCCTATGCGGACGATATCACATATCCTGTGGAGGCAGTGTCGGCCCGGCTGGCCCATCTGTGCCTTATGGATGTGCTGACGGTTGCCCTGGCGTTACAGGGAGGAACGGAAACAACTGAGCGTCTGGCATCAAAAAACCGGATTTTGGAACATATCCGCAGAAAGGAGGAGTCATGAAGCATTCTGCCCGGCGGTCCGTATTCGCTGCCGCTTATGTATCTTAGGAATTGTCGGAAAATAACTGATGCAACTTGTTTAGGAGAAAGCCCAGAAATACAACGAAAACGGCTATAAACTTGCATCAGTTATTTGTAGACAATTCCTTATGCCGCTATCTACGTTGCCCGGATGAATCTGACGATAGCCGCACCTGTCCTGATTGAGGAGGGCATCCTATCCTCCTCGCAGATCGGGCTGATGGGCGGCGTCTTTTTTCTCCTATATTCTCTGGGGCAGCTGCTGAACGGATGGCTTGGAGACATCTTCTCCTCAAGACGGATGGTTACAGCAGGCCTTCTTCTGACAGCTGCAAGTAATGTCGTAATCGGATTGCTTCTTCAGGCTGATAATGCCGTCTGCCTATGGGCGGTGAATGGGTTCGCCCAGTCCATGAAAGAAGCCCATATCCCGGCCATCCTGGAATGCCGGTTCCCAGGGGAGAGCCAGAGGGTGGAGTGGCTTTTGTGCAGCAGACAGATGCGCACCCTGGACAGGAAATTTCAGTGGCATGTGGAATCCGGGGAATTCCAGGTCATGGCCGGGGACAATGCGGCGGATATCCTGCCCATGGGAAGATATGAAATCAAAGTGTGGCGGAAGGGGCCAGGCCGCTTTTGGCCAACGCATGACGGAAGAGCCAAGCCGCCTTTAGCCAATGTATTTTACCGAATATCATACCTGGTTATGTTCCCGCTGAAATCGGCCGCTATAATAAAGCCGCTCTCAGCAATGGGAGCCTGGTTAATGGGGGAGCCTACATCAAATTTCCGGAGCAGGCTCCCTTTTTTATCGATGAGATAGAGCCAGCCATCGGAGGCACCGAAGCAGAGACATTCTCCTGCCACAGGCACGATGGCACTGTCTATTGTGGCCACATCGCCGTTGCTGTAGGGAGAGGTGTAGATCAGGCTCCTGCCTGTCTCAAAAGTCCACAGGAGTTCCAGGCTTTCCATATCTACAGCCACAACTCCCCTGTCAGCGGTTCCCAGATACAGGATGCCATTCTCCGCATAGGGCGTTGTGGCGCTTTGGAAGGTATAGCCCGGAATTTCCTTATATTTTACAGTCCTGCCGGAGGCGGCGTGGATTTTGTACAGCCTGTTTCCGGAACCGGTGAATAGGAAGCCATCAGAGGCGGCGGGGGTCATGATGAAATTATGGAGCTGGTCATCGTTGTTTGTCCAGAGTATCTCCCCTGAAGCAGCGTCCAATGCGTAGAGCTTATTCCATTGTGAGCCGACAAACAGCTTGTTTTCATGCAGCATAAAACCCGCGGGAGAGGTATTGCCACCCGCCAGTTTCCGGTTCCAGATACAGCTTCCATCGGTCGTATTCAGGCAGTAGATGTCCTGCTGGCCCCCGCAGTAAATGCGGTTTTCCTTTATCGCGATGCTGTTGCTTGTATTGTTGGAACCCAAAAGATTCAAGCTTACCGTCCATATTTCCTGGCCCTGAAGATCCAGACAGTACACATTGCCCTGGATATCCTACGCGATTATAGTGTCGCCAGCCATGCGGATGTCGCTCTTGACAGAGTTTCTGGTTTTGTATTTCCAGAGCACCCGGCCAGTCTCGCCGTGGACGGCTGTAACGCCGCAGTCCTTGGGCCAGCCGTCATCCGATGTGCCCGCATAGACGATGCCGTCCTTCCAGGCCGGTGCAGAGTAGAGGATATTGCCACCCAGGGAAACGCTCCATTTATAACCTCCGTTCGGCCTGGCACCTTGAAAATCGTTATAATGGCAATGGCTGGCCGTCAGTCTGCCGCCCACGATTACAACGCTTCTTACGGCGGCGGGGGAAGCGTCAATTCCGCCTCCGTCCGGCTTTGAGGTGGTTATGTTGAAAATGCCCCCAATCTCGTTGAGATAGTTGTAATGCCAGTGGCCGAAGACCCAGGCCAGCAGATTATGCTCTTTCAGGTCTGTCTCTGTCAGCCCGTCGGACAGCACAAAGCCGGTTTCATCGTTTTGGCAGTAATCGTGGTTGAAGAGAATCACTTTTTTGTCCGGAGAGACCTGTCTGAGGTCATTGCGCACATATGCCGCCACGTTGCCTTCCGTATATTTGGCCTTTACATCGCCATGAACGATGGGGGTGACGATATAATGAATGCGGCCGACCTCAAAGGAGTACATAACAGGGCCGTAAATGCTTTCAAACAGCGCTTCGCCGTATTCTCCCCAATTGACATAGTCGTGGTTGCCGATGGCATACCGGACGGGGACGCCCATGGTTTCATCATTCATGTCACGGATATGTGCCCTGAGGCCGTCAATATAGCAGATATCGCCGGTGTGGATGATAAAGGCGGGGTGAGTTTCTTCCACAGTCCTGCGCAGTTTTTCGAGCCATTCTCCTGCCCCAGCGGCACCAACTTCGCTGTCTGCCACATGTAGGAAAGTGTGGCTTGTAGCATCGGTCTCAAGCCTGTCCAAAAAGAAGTCATAATCTGTTTTTCACGCGATACGGGCAGATAATAGTTTGACGTCCAATAGCCGGATGGTATGGTAACAGTGATGAAATCCGCCTTGTGCCAGTCGTTCAGGGCATAGCGCCCGCTTTCGTCCGTCAGAACGACATCCCGGCCATTGCTCACCGCAACAGAGGCCAGGGGCTTTCCCGTACCCCTTTCATAGACAGCGCCGATATAGTTGGTTGAGGCGGAATTATTGCGTAATTTCATTGTAGCGGGAATATGCACCTTGACAAGTCTATACAGTATGGTGGTATCATGAAATGAGAATATTCGATGAAGAGTTGAAAAAAGCGCAAAATATCAGCTGACAATGTAATTGGTCCGTTGGACATAAAAAAGTCTTGAAAACGCAACAAAATTATGCTACACTGAACATGAAAAAGATGGGAAGATGCCTAAGATTATTCCAATCAGAGAACTGAGAGATACCACAATGACATCCGAATTGTGCCATAATTTAGCGCTATATGACTGGAAGCTGAAAGCGTTGAGCACAGGGTGCTTTCCGTAGAAGAGCAGAAGGTATTTCTGGAGTATCTGGAGCGGCCAAAGAGCTGGAAGGAAACAATTGAGCATGAAAGCCTGGTGGGTATCATGTAGCTGATGCTTTCTGCTCAGGAAAATTGAGTAACTGCAGCATCAAAGAGATGTTTGAGCGGTATGTTGAAAATTAAAAAGCCCGGAAACTGGTGATTTTTACTGTATTTCAAGCAAGAAGACAAAGCTCTGATACAGAAAACTTCGCAAGACAGATGGGCATGTAAGCGAAGCCTGTCCTACAATAATGTGACATCATATGAGGTATGAAAGCCTTGTAATCACACATTTAAGTGGTTGCCATGGATTTCAGAGCCTTTTTTCTATACTGGAAAAATGTTGAGGACATATGAAAAACAGAAAAGGAGAATGCGAAGAATGAGGTTTTTTATTGACACGGCAAAGGTGGAAGACATCAAGAATGCAAACGACATGGGTGTAATCTGTGGAGTTACGACGAACCCTTCCCTGATTGCGAAAGAGGGCAGGAATTTCGAGGAAGTCATCGCAGAGATCGCATCCATCGTGGACGGGCCCATCAGCGGAGAGGTAAAGGCCACCACCACGGACGCGGAGGGCATGGTTCGGGAGGGACGCGCCATTGCTGCCATCCATCCCAATATGGTGGTGAAGATTCCCATGACGGTTGAGGGGCTGAAAGCCTGCAAGACCCTGTCCTCCGAGGGGATAAAGGTGAATATGACGCTGATTTTCACGGCGAATCAGGCGCTGTTGGCTGCAAGGTCAGGGGCTGCCTATGTCTCTCCCTTCCTGGGACGTCTGGATGATATCAGCCAGAGAGGGGTGGACCTGATTCGTGAAATCGCGGATATTTTTGCGCAGACGGATCTGGAGACGCAGATCATCGCGGCGAGCATCCGCAACGCGGTGCATGTGACCGACTGTGCCCTGGCAGGCGCGGACATTGCTACGGTTCCCTATTCCGTAATCGAGAAAATGGTGGGTCATCCGCTGACCGATGCCGGAATCGCGAAATTCCAGGCTGATTACAAAGCTGTGTTCGGAGAGTAAGGAGCCGCATGCGGTTCAGTGCCGGGAATTCCGGCACTGCGCGGCAGGAAATGGGGACAGCACGGTGCTTACCTTGCCGCAGCCTCCGATTCAGAGGCTGCGGCAACATTACGTCTATCCGAAATTCCGCTCATAATTATCGTAACTGCCGTACTCCCGCCAGATATCGATCATCATCTCGTAGCGCTCCAGGGAAAGCCCTGTATAGGCGCAGTTAGAAGTGGAGAAGATGTAGCCGCCGCCGGCTGCCATGCCTTCCCGCAGGGATCGGAGCACGTCCTGTCTGCACTCCTCGTCGGTGCCTGTCTGGAGCAGTCCGCAGTTCACGTTCCCCACCAGGGCGATATTGTCCCCCACGATTTTGCGCACCTCGGGAATGGAGACCCCTCCCTGGGGATCCAGAGAATGGATGGCATGGGGGCCGCAGTCCGCAATCTGCTTCACGATGGGCATGATGTTCCCGTCGGTATGCTTGATGGTGTAATAGCCCAGCTTTTTGTATTCCGTGATGACTTCCTTCAGATAGGGCACGATGATCTCGTCAAATTTCTCCGGACTGAAAAACGGATTCACGTTAAAGCAGTAGTCGGAACAGAGCGTGAAGCCGTCCAGCAGATGCCCTCGCTCATCCAGCGCCCGGGCAAAATCCAGCGCCTGCTCCACCCGAATCTGGGACTCTTCGTTCATTTTTTCCGGCTCTTCGTACATCCGTGTGGAGAATTCCATCATCCCTTCCCCGTCCGGAATGGCCCAGGTGGGGTCGCCGTGGGCCATGATATAATACTCGTCCCCGCTCTTTTCCCGAATCAGCTCCAGAAGCCACTGGGTGTCCTCCAGCCCGCCCGGATTGGGGTGGACGAATATGGCGCTGTGTCCGTAGGCCCTGGCCGTGTCTATGTAGAGCTGCGCCATCTCGTTCATGTGCAGGCTTTTCTCAGAACGGCTCATCTGATTCCACTGGGAGTAGTAGCGGTGGGAGGGATGCACCTTCCCGAACTTCTCCATGGTCAGGAAGAATACCAGTTCGAATGTCGGCACCTGGCCTCCTATCTTCTCGCATTTCAGTGTCCGGATGAATTTCTCTCGATTTGTCATTTTCTGTTCCATGCCTTTCCCGTCTCCGGTTCGCCTCTGCCGGAAACGATAAATTTGACGTAGCCGCCGGGTGCCGTCACGGGTCCGGCGGCATACGGAAGTATGGTTCTACGCCCCTATTGTAGAACACTTTGGCGATAAAATCAATAGCGCTTTCCTGTGGGATTTGTCTGCGAATTTGTGCGGGGCTGCTTGCGGAACCTATACGGGCATTGCGGGCGCCCGTTGGTGCGCCATGCGGCAGGGGCGGCTGCATGCAGGAAAAAACTTGACATTCCTACAGGGAAAGATTTATCATTTGAGAGAGGATTGATTTTGGCGCGCAGCCGGAACAGACAGAGGACAGGATGATGAGGAACAGACGTGACAATGGATAAGGAAACGTGCAGAAAGAGAAAAAAACTCAGGAAGAGAAGGCGGCTCAAGCGGATTGTCATCGCGTATCTGCTGAGGGTACTGGTTGTGCTGGTGCCGCTGATGATGATCATACTTATGGTGTGCGGCTGCCTTTATATATATGAAAAATTCACGGATAAAGAGGAGGAAGTCATAGAAACGGCCCCCAGCCAGATTCCCGCGGCGACCATAAAGGACAAGGGGCCTCAGTTCCGCGTGGTCATAGACCCGGGACACGGCGGGAGCGATGGGGGAACCGTCAGCGGCGGGACTATAGAAAAGGACATCAACCTTTCCGTGGCGCTGAAGCTGAAGGCCGTCCTGGAAGATGATGATATAGACGTCGTCATGACCAGGAGCTCTGATGAGTATCTGAGCCTGGAGCAGCGGGCCACTGCCGCCAACGACGCCGGCGCGGACTTCTTTATCAGCCTTCACTGCAACTATTACGAGGAGGACGCCCGGATAGCAGGCCTGGAGTGTTATTACAGCAGCCCGGACGCCACGGAGAGCAAGGCTTACGCGGAGAGCATCGTGGAAGCGGTTTCGCTGAGCGACGGGATGCAAGCCAGGACCGCAAAAGACGAGGGCTATTATGTTCTGCTGAACACCAGGATGCCTGCAGTGCTGGTGGAGATGGGGTTTCTCTCAAATGATTCCGAGCGCCGGAAGCTTGCGGACGACGATTACCAGGAAACGCTTTCGCAGAAGATTGCGGAGGGCATCCTGCGGGAGGGGATGGATTGAGACAGGAATATGGCAGACGGCAGGGCTTCCGCAGGACAGAGGGGCCTGAGGGAGATAGCCGAATCGGGTAAGGCTGCAGAGCCTGGATAAAAGCCGAAAGGGGTTGAAAAAGAACATAAGTTCTGGTATAATCATATCAGACCAAAAAGGAAACGGAAAGGCGGCAGGCACGGATGGCCAGAGAAGACCATGTCTATATAGCAATCGATCTGAAATCATTCTACGCCTCGGTAGAGTGCGTGGAACGGAACCTGGATTCCATGAAGACGAACCTGGTGGTGGCGGATCCCAGCCGCACGGAGAAGACGATCTGCCTGGCGGTGTCGCCCGCCATGAAGGAATACGGCATCCCCGGGCGGCCAAGGCTCTTTGAGGTAGTGCAGCGGATTCGGCAGGTGAACGCCGGGCGACTGTGCAATGCGCCCAGCCGCAGGTTTGCCGGAGCCTCCTGGGATGCCGACGAGCTGAGGGCCGACCCCGCCCTGTCCGTGGCCTATGTCACCGCCCCGCCGCGGATGGCCCTGTATATGGAATACAGTACGAGGATATACGATATTTACCTGAAATACATTGCCCCGGAGGACATCCATGTCTATTCCATCGACGAGGTGTTCCTGGACGTGACCGGCTATCTGGACACCTACCGGCTCACCCCCAGGGAGCTGGCGAAGATGATGATGCAGGACGTGCTGCAGACCACGGGCATCGTGGCTGCGGCGGGCATCGGTACGAATCTGTATCTGTGCAAAGTGGCCATGGACATCGAGGCCAAGCATGTGGAGCCGGACGAGGACGGCGTGCGCATCGCCCAGCTGGACGAAGGGGAATACCGCAGGCTCATGTGGGGCCACCGGCCGCTGACGGATTTCTGGCGGGTGGGCAGAGGGTACGCCAGGAAGCTGGAGGAGAACGGCCTGTTCACCATGGGCGACATAGCCAGGTGCTCCCTGGGCGGCCCGGCGGAGTATCACAATGAAGAATTGCTGTACAGGCTGTTCGGGGTCAATGCAGAGCTGCTCATCGACCATGCCTGGGGGTGGGAGCCCTGTACGATTGCGGACGTGAAAGCCTACAAGCCGGAGAGCAGCAGCGTCAGCTCAGGCCAGGTGCTCCACTGCCCCTATGATTTCCGGAAGGGGAGGCTGGTGGTGCGGGAGATGACGGATCTCCTGGTGCTGGGGCTGGTGGACAGGAAGCTTGTGACGGACCAGATTGTGCTGAGCATAGGCTATGACAGGGAGAGCCTGACGGATCCAGAGATACGCAGATGCTATAAAGGCCCCGTCACCACGGACCACTATGGGCGGAAGGTGCCCAAACACGCTCAGGGCACAGCCAATCTGGGGCGGCATACCTCCTCCACCAGGCTGATCATAGATGCCGTGACGGAATTGTACGACAGAATCGTAGACGAGAATCTGCTGATCAGAAGGGTCAATGTGGCGGCGGGGCATGTGACAAAGGAAAGCGAAATGGGACAGCGGGAGGTCTATGAGCAGCTGGATCTCTTCACGGATTATGAGGCCCTGGAGAAGCGCAGAGCGGAGGAGGAAGAGCAGCTGAAGCGGGAAAGGAAGATTCAGGAGGCCATGCTGGACATCAAGAAGAAATTCGGTGGAAATGCGATTTTAAAGGGCATGAACCTACAGGACGGGGCCACTGCCAGGGAGAGGAACGGGCAGATTGGGGGACACAAGGCGTAAGGCGCAGGCTTTGAGAGAAAGGGGCGTGTTGTATATGAAAGCAGATGCTGCCGGGAAATCGGCGTATTCCCCAGATGACTACAAAGATATCATCAATCTTCCCCACCATATCTCCTCCGTCCATCCCCAGATGTCCATGGAGAGCCGGGCGGCCCAGTTTTCCCCTTTTGCAGCCCTGACAGGCTATGAGGACGCCATCAAAGAGACCGGGCGGCTGACGGAGGAGAGGATAGAGCTGGAGGAGGACGAGATGGGCGGCCTGGACAGGAAGCTACGGCTGCTGCAGGAGCGGATAGGGGACAGGCCGGAGATCTCCGTCACGTATTTCCGGCCGGATGTCCGAAAAAAGGGCGGGGCCTATGTGACTGTCACCGGCCGGGTCAGGAAGATAGACCTGCCGGGCAGGAGCCTGGTGATGGAGGACGGTTCGAGAATCGCCGTGGAAGCGGTGACAGGGATGGAGGGCGGATTATTTTCCTGATTTTACTGTTTTTGCCAGATGAGGCGCTGAATCTGTTGTGTTTTTGGTGAAAATGTGGTATACTTGCACATGTTTTCGGGATACAAATATAACAGAGCGATTGAGACGCTGGAGTGGCAGATGGAAAGCAGGATTCAGGAGATAACGGCTGTTCGGATTACAATTGAGCGCCCTAAGCTGGCGAGGGACGAGAAGAGCGTCCAGAAGATATTTGAGGTATTGGAGAAATGCCGCATTCCCTGTGAATGCATGGCGATCAACATTGACTGGCTTGCGATAGTCGTGAGAGAGGCGGAGCGGGGGAAGATAGACGGATTCATCGGGATGCTGGAGCAGGAGCTGAGCGGGACCAGGATTTCCATCAATGGGGATGTGATGCTGCTGTATCTCGAGAACGGGCAGCTGACATCCCGGAGGATCGGCCTGATTGCCAGCAGTCTTTCTCTGCAGGGCGTCGATATCAGGATGCAGCGTTACCTGCGGTGCGAAGACAGGCTTGTAATCGGGGTTTCGGCGGAAGATGTGGACAGGGCCCACAAAATCGTGGACCGAATTCTGGCTTCCGATTATCAGATATGAGAGTAAGGAATTGTCTACAAATAACTGATGCGAGTTTTTTGCCGTTTTCCTTGTATTTCCGGGATTTCTTCTAAACAAGTTGCATCAGTTATTTTCCGACAGTTCCTAAGGGGATGTCCCTATCCCGGAGCAATGGTTCCGGGCGGGACATTCCTTTTTTATATGGAAAAAATTCCACCTGTGCGGTTGCGGCTACAAGGCTACACAAAATGAGGCGATCTGAGCGCGGTTTTGCCTGTCAGAAGACAATGGCTCCTATAATCTGAGGATTTCAAGATCTTCAACCGCACAGATGGAAAAATTTACAGAAAGCTGTAACGTTTTTGGATTTGCTGTATCTAATGTGCGGACGGAAGCCAAGGGCCGGCAGAGAAAACCGGAAAGAGGATGCGGATTCGAATTTCCCGGAATTCATGAATCTGTATGTGCAGGACGATCCCCTGGGGTATCAGGCCCATGAGACAGCCTTCGCGGTGGAGCCGGGGGAAAAGGCGGTCCTTGTCTGGAACGGAGAGGGACTGGAGTCCATCGATGTCATCGTCGTGTCGTTGATCCATCTGGGGTACGGTACCGCCCTGGACATCCGGGACAGGCTTCTGGCAGGGGCGGAAGTCGAGACATCGGTGCCGGGGGAGTATGCGGTGGTGGCCCATACGGATCAGGGAGAGACCATAAACCTGGCGGATATGCTGGAAATCACGAGATTTGAGATAGGAACCTCTGAGGAGGCGTCCGGCGCTGCCGGGGTGAGATAGGAACCTCTGAGGAGGCGTCCGGCGCTGCCGGGGATTGACGCTTCGGAACAGCCGGCTGCGGGGAGCGGCAGCTGCGCTGGGAGGGATTTCATCGGGAAAATCATAAAGTCCGGAACTTGGCGTGGACGCCGGGGACCGGGCTTTTTTGGCATCTTGGAATCAAACGCCTGTCTGCCGCACTCCGTCTTCTGGGCCAGGTCGATGATTTCCGACAAAATGGAGGCGATCTTCAGCTGGCTTTTCTGCGGCAGCTTTAAAAGCTTATGATAGATCTCCAACGACACATTGTCCGGCTCCGCGTCCATGGTGTCGATGTCCTTCAAAAGCTCGCTCAGGGAAATGCCCAGTCCACGGGACAATTTGTTGACGCTCTCCAGGGTGGCGTTCTTCTCGCCACGCTCCAGCTGGCCGATATAGGTGGGATGGAAATCGCACAGTTCGGCCAGCTCTTCCTGGCTTAAATGCTGCTGTTTGCGGTAATAACGGATTCGGTTCCCCAGTTCAGTTGCAATCGACATAGACTATCCTTTCTCTGAATGTATACTATAAATATTAGTATTCCCATTCAATATACTATTGACGCTAAAACGAATAGAATATATACTAAAAGCTCATACTTCGCATACTAAAATTAGGCATACTACCAGAAATTACGCCACTTTGGG
>CAJUFI010000018.1:0-34545 GCA_910585665.1 uncultured Acetatifactor sp.
ATGGAACTATGTGATACGTGGGTTCAAATAGTACATTTTATTTTGCGACAGTTCCATAGTCAACTGGACGAAAGGGGAGGACGGGGAAAAGGGGAGGCATATTGCCCTGTTAGCAGAACAGTATGAGCATAGCGCGAATCTTTGCAAGGGACAGAGTTGTCAAAAAATCAAGACGGTTCTTTTGGCAACTCTGTCCCTTGTACCGGATAATGATATATGGTAAAATGTTCTCATCGTAAGTCAGCTATATGCCCTATTACACGCAACAATATTTGCGATAACGAAGGAGAAATAGAAAATGAGTGGTAAAGGGAACGTTATGGAAATGGGGACGCATGAAGAGCTGATTGGCCAGAAGGGACTGTACTATGACCTGTACATGATGCAGGCGCAGTATTATATAGATGAGTGATATAGATGAGTGAATGAAAAGATTTCCGTTCCTTTTCTGGATTTTCACGATGAAGCTTCCGGGCGGATGATCCGGTACAGCCTGGAGTTGGGGAGAGGGACACAGAATCAACAGATTTTACCGATGTAAACGATGATGCTAATGAACAGACAAAAAAGCATGGAAGGAGAAGAAATGTTGAAAAGCATACTGAAAAAGAACCGAAAAGCATTCCTGCTCAGCCTGATACCGGTGGTAATCGTGGGCATCATGGCTCCGCTGCGATCCTATATCATGCAGCTCCTAATCGATTCCTCCGGCCGTCAGGAGCTTCTGGAGAGGTGTCTTGTGGCCGCAGTCTTCAGCCTGGGGGTATTCCTCTTCGAATGGGGCAGCAAGAAGAGCCAGACCATCGTGGTGCGGCGCATCGAGAAGAACCTGCGCAACGACCTGATGGGCAGGCTGTTCCATATCTCCGCGAACCAGTTCGAGGAAAAGGGCCTGGCATATTACCTCTCCAAGTTCACCACGGACATAAAGATCATATTGGACGACGGCGTGAACAATGTGTACGGCATGATCATGCAGGCAGTCTTCATGGTGGTGGCCGTTGCCTATCTAATCTGTGTGGAGCCGATCATCCTGCTCATCGTGGCAGGGGTGAGCGCCCTGCAGTTCGCGGTGCCGAACATTCTGAAGAAGAGGATCGCCTCCTCCAGGAAGGGGTATACGGAAGCCCTGGAGCTCTATCTGGACGGGGTGAAGAACGACCTGGGCGGCCACAAGGTCATAAGGACATTCGACGCCATAAGGCAGATCCTGGGAAAGCAGGAGAAGCTCAGCGACTTCGTCTGCAGGAAGAACGAGGCCTCCTCCCAGACCCTGTACAGCGCCCAGGCCCTGGCCTCCTTCGTGAACAACGGGGCCTTCCTGGTGGTCCTGGGAAGCTGCATGTTCTTCGTCACGGCGGGCAGGATGACCGTGGGCGAGGTGGTGGCGATCACCAACATGATGAACTTCGTCCTGACCCCGTGCATGTCCATAGCCAACGGCATGATCCAGATAAAGGCCATGGAGAAGGTGAAGGCCGAGCTGGAGGCCCTGCTGGCGCTGGAGAGCGAGAGCCACGGGAAGGAAGCCCTCCGGGAGGACATCCGGGAGATCCGCCTGGAGCAGGTCGGCCAGAGGATCGGCGAGGGCTTTTCCCTGGAGGGGCTGAATCTGACCTTCGAGAAGGGCAGGAAATACGCCATCGTGGGCAGGAGCGGAAGCGGGAAATCCAGCATCATCCGGCTGCTCACCGAATACGGGCCGGAGTACACAGGCCGGATCCTGGTCAACGGGCGGGAGCTTTCGGGGCTCGACAGGGAGAGCGTCATGCACGTGAGCCCGGTGTGCTACCAGCAGACCTATCTCTTCAACGACACGATTTTCAACAATGTGGCCCTGTACCAGGACTATACCAAAGAGCAGGTGGCGGAGGCCCTGGAGAAGGCCGGCATCTACGATACCGTCCGCAGGCTCCCCAGGGGGATAGAGGAGGAGATCCAGGAGAACGGGAAGAACTTTTCCGGCGGCGAGCTGCAGAGGATAGCCCTGGCCAGGCTGTTCCTGCGGAACAAAGCCATGACCTTCCTGGACGAGATCACCTCCGGCCTGGACAATGCCACCGCTTATGAGATTGAGGAAAGGCTGCTGAACGAAGACATGACCATAATAAGCATCACCCACCGGTACAACAGGGCGCTGATGCGGAAGTACAGCGAGATCATCGTCATGGACGGCGGGAGGATCGTGGAGAGGGGAAGCTTTGACGAGCTGATGGAGAGGGAAGGGGCGTTCTATAAGCTGTATAAAGTCCTGGAGGAATGATGGGCGCTTCTCCCCCATTTCAATGAATTCACGAGGTACTCATACAGCTTCCAGCGATACCAGGATGCATGTGGCGGCTACCACCATGGAGAAGCTCACGGACTATGTGTTCCATACGCCGGAAGACCCTCTGCGCAGTCCGGACTGCGTGGCCCAGAGGTGCGAAATGATCGAACAGAACCTGCGGCTCCTCCGGGGCTGACGGAAGGGACGGCTTTGCCGACAGCAGGCCGGACAGAGGACATGCAGGGCTTCGGGCGCACTCCGCGGATGCCTGCCGGGATCGAGGCATTGGAACCGGCCCCGCCGTACCCAATATGCCCTGGCAGGAAGGGCCGGAGTCCTTTACCGGCGCTCCCGTCTGGAGGTATTCGGAGAACCCCATCATCGGGCGCAACCCCCTGAAGAATGTGGTTCGAATCTTCAACAGCGCCGTGATGCCCTACGGGGACAGCTTCATCGGCGTGTTCCGCGGAGGCGCGGCGCCCATCGAGACCAGCGAAGGGTGGCTGCTGTTCTACCACGGAGTCACCGGCACCTGCAACGGCTATGTGTACAGCATCGGCGGGGCCATCCTGGACATCGAAGGCAGGGAAGGCCGTGAAGGGGCTGAAAATTTTTTGTTGACATTGGCATGTTCACATGATATAATGCTCATCACGTAGATTTATATCATTTCATGCAACCAGTTTAGATAGCTTGACTGATAAGCGGATGTATTATATTTGAGAGAGCAAAAATGAGTATCCTAGGGAGTACTCTGCCCTCTTGAAAGTATAATACATCGGCTTTTTTGTTGTGCCGACATGTTCCCACAGGGGAACGCCCGCTCCTTGACAACTTAACCGCAGTCTCTGTCGGTCAGGGAAGCACCGCCATGACCTGCAAGATCATGAACATCATAAGGAATTGTCTACAAATAACTGCTGCAAGTTTATGGCAATTTTTATTGTATTTCCGGGCTTTTGCCTGAAGCAATTGCAGCAGTTATTTTCCGACAATTCCTAAGGAACCGCCTGCAGGCAGTTCCTGACATGATTCCGCAGTGAGCGTGCCAAGGATAAACACTGAGGGACTTCAAGCGGTACTGCCTGACCGGAACCGGCAGCCCGCGCCGGGCAGTCAAGAACCTCAACGAGGAGTCGCCCGCCGATATTCCGGATGAGTTCCGCTGGGCCTTCGACAATCTGGAGGAGATGGAAGTAAGCCCCCAGGCAGCGTCTTCCTTCTATCAGACGCGGGAACTGGCGGAAAAAGCATTCTGAACGCCCAGCCTGTTCGCAGGCTGCGCCGCTATGTCCGTCCAGGAATGAGAAGATATCTGTAATAATTACGAGCACGCGAGTGCGGACCTGCTATACTATTTTCATAAGGCACACATCCGGGAAACCAGATGGCCATCCAAATCGTGAAAAGCCTATCCAAAGAAAGGAGGCAGCTATCATTATGAGATCGTATGGAACATGCCCCAAATGTAAGACAGGCCTGCTGCGGCCCTCCGGCGCAGGCGGGTGCAACTGCACCTGTGAGCTGTGCGGCTATTGGACCCGCCCGGAATATCTGGAAAGAGAATCCGGTTCGTCCTATGGCAGCAGCTCATGGCACCGCGGCACAAACTACTCATCAAAAAAATACGGCCAGTCCGAACCGACGCGATATTACGGTTCCGGCAGAAAAAAGAGCGGCTGCGGAACATGGGTTATCGTAATCATCATTCTGTGGTTCCTATTGCAGTATTTCTAAGCAGACAAACTCAGGGCGCTGCCGCCAGTCTGTAGCTTCCTTTCCGGCTCCCGCCCCGGCTGCCATGCCGGGCGCCGGATTCTGCTGCCTCATCGTAATCCTGGTTCCGGAATCTCTCTTCCGCCTCCACCGTCTCATCGTATGCGTCCTGAAGATGGTCCCCCTCCGCATCAAGGATGTCTTCCCAATCGATACCGGCCATTTGCAATTTCCTCCTGTTCTCTTTGATTTCCAGGTTTTCCCCGAAGCCGCCGCAGGGTTCCTGCGGCGTTACGGCACTGACACCGCAGACAGCATGGCGGGAGTTTGATTGGCATGCGCTCCGCCGCGGGGAGCATCTTGCGTCCGGTTTCCTTCTGCGCAGATAGCCCCATTCTCTAAAGAAATCTTTATAATTCTTACGGTTTTCTCTTTATACCTCCTCTTTATACTGAAATCATCAAATGACAGCATAACACGCTGAATGTAAGTGTGAATTTTATTGTTAAGAGGAGGCATATCCCATGTGGCAGTTTTTAAGAGAATACATCAGTGCTCCGAACACGATCGGGGCTATTGCACCCAGCAGCAGGCATCTGGCGGCGGCCATGACGGCTTCTATTGATTTCGGGAAAGCGCGCTGCGTTGTAGAATACGGGGCGGGGACGGGCGTATTTACCAGAGAGGTGGCAGCAAGAAAAAGGCGGGACACGACTTATATTGTAATCGAACAGAATGACCGTTTTTACGAGATGCTTCGGAAACAGTTTCAGGGAATGCCGGGAGTGGTGCTGATCCACGGAGATGCCGGAAATGTATGCAGCTTCTTAAGAGAACAGGGGTTTAAGCATGCGGATTATATCATTTCCGGGCTGCCATTTACATCACTCCCCCGGCAGGTGTCCCACAGAATACTGTCACAGACCCAAGAGGCTATCGGAGCCAAAGGCGTATTTACCACATTCCAGTATACGCTGCTGCGGAAAGCCTTTCTGGAAAATTATTTCCATATCCGGAGAATCGTAAGGGTCTGGCAAAACCTGCCCCCGGCATATGTGCTGCACATGAAATGATAGTAAATGCCATAGCCATTTTATTAGTGCTTGAAATCCAGCATTGTAATGGAAACTATCCTTGCAATGGAAATCAGCATAGAACGTCAAAACAAAGACTGTAAATCGCTTACTATAAAATGCTGCCCCGGGGAGCAAAGCTCTGCGGATGGTGCGGCATGGACCAATACCAGGAGGTGTCGTTATGTGGTGTGTCTATTTTCTTGTCTGCGTGCTGCTCCCTATCTGTATTCCGGTGCCGGAAACGGCAGTGGTACTGTGGGGAACCAGACAGATTGGCAGCCTGGGAGCCTTTACCCTTGGGGTCATGGGCTCCGTGCTGGGATTGACGATTATGTATTCCTTATCTTCCCTGATCGTACATCGTATTTTTAAAGGAAAAAAAGAGAGGCGGCAGCTTGCGTGGCTGCAGCAGCTGACGGGGCGGTACCGCGTTTGGATTCTCGGCGTACTGCTGATCGTTCCGCTTGTGTCCGATGAAGTGCTCTGCGCAGGCTCCGCTTTTTTAAAAATATCATTGCCTCAGTTCCTGAAAATTGGTATAATTGCTAAAATCATATCCATCGGTATGATTGCCTTTTCGGGGTTTTTCGGCAGCTTGTGCGGCCTGAGGCGATGGCAGATGATTGCTGTGGAGCTTCTGCTTATGTTCCTTGCCTCGGCGTTGCTGCAGCATTTCTGCAAAAAGGGAGAAGCAAACTATCATGAAAGAATTCATACTGGTTGTTGACGACGATAAAGATATCTGCAGACTTCTGGGCATCTACCTGGGCAATGAGGGCTACCGTTACCTCACCTGTGAAAATGCGGCCCAGGCGCTGGATATCCTGGAACACTATCAGGTAGACCTGATCCTGATGGACGTGATGATGCCGGGAATCGACGGCATCAGCGCCTGCCTGCAGATAAGGGAAAGGAGCAGAATGCCCATTATATTCATGTCGGCAAAATCAGAAGACATAGACATCATACAGGGGCTCACGGTGGGGGGAGACGATTATGTGACCAAGCCCTTTCAGCCCATTGAGCTCCTCGCCCGCATCAAAGCCCAGCTCCGCCGCTATAAACAGTACAATGAGACGGAAAAGCCGGCGCACACGCTCCAGGTGGAGGATCTGACGGTGGACATGGAAAGCCGCCAGGTGTGGGTAAGCGGGCGGGAAGTCAGGCTGACGCGCAAGGAGTACGACATCCTGGAGTATATGCTGCGGAACAAGGGGCAGGTGCTGACCATGGCGCAGATTTATGAAGCGGTATGGCATGAAGAATTCTTCTGTTCGGAAAATGCAGTGATGATGCATATCGCCAATCTCCGCAATAAACTGAACTGGGACAATGTCCATTCGGATTTTATCAAGACCTGTTGGGGAAGAGGGTATCAGATATGACGTTATTACGAATGATTCCAAACTATATTTTAATCAACGGCATTGTCATCGCAGGAACGGTTTTCGTGATTTTCCTGGTTTACAGAAGACTGTCCTCCACATACCAAAAACGCCTCACGGCATATTTCCTGAAGGCGGCCTGCGTCTCCCTTGCCATCAGCCTGGCAGTGTTGGCGGTGGTGCTGTCCATGATGCAGCTTCTGCTCCATTCCGGGCTGTGGGATTATTTTCATGATTTGGGCTATAAATACCTCATTGCCGCCGAATATCTCCCATCGGTGGTGGCAGTGGCGCTTACCGTGATATGCTTTATTGTCTCCTTTTCCGTCAGGATCAACCGCAGGGTCAGGTATGTGGAGTACCTGTCCCGGGAAATCCAGAAGATCCGGGAGGAGGGCTTTGGAAGGACCATGGAGCTGCAGGGGGACGATGAGATCACCCGGCTGTGCGCCGTCATCAACGAGATGTCCGTCCAGCTTCGGGAAAAGGAGGAGAGGGAGAAAAGGCAGCAACGAAGCAAGGATGAGCTGATCACCAATGTGTCCCATGACCTGCGCAGCCCCCTTACCTCGATCATCGGCTATGTGGAGCTGCTGAAGGAGACGGGGCCCGAAGACAGGCAGCGCTTTGCCGAATACATCGAAGTGGTGGAACGGCGCCTGACAGGGCTGAACGGGCTGATCAACGAACTGTTCGAATATACGAAGCTGAACTCCGCCGACCAATTACCGGACATGGAGAAAAGGGATGTGCTGGAGCTGCTGCGGCATATCCTCTATGAATATAAAATACTTATGGAGGCGGAGGGCCTGACGCTTTCATGGCAGCTGGAGGCGGAAAGCCATATGGCCCATATCAATATCCAGCAAATGGTGCGGGTGTTCCAGAATCTGCTGGACAACGCCCGCAGGTACGCCCACCGTTCCGCCCCGGTAACCGTGACGGCACAGGACACGGGCCGGCTCCATATCTGTATCACCAACCGGGTGGCGGATCCTCACGGCATTGAGCCTGACCGGATCTTTGAGCGCTTCTACTGTGGAGACCGGGCCAGGAGCGCCCCCCAAAGCTCCGGGCTGGGGCTAGCCATTGTAAAGCGCATCGTGGAGCTCCACGGGGGCCAGGTGGGCGCATCGCTGCAGGGACAGGAGCTGTCCATTCATTTGTTTCTCGAATAATGTTTCTCAAATAAAAGAAAAAGTGGTGTAAAGTCAGGTGTTTCGTGTTGACGCGCTCCTCTTCCCGGGCATCTTCACGCCCTCTCTGAGGGAAACTCCATCTGCTATCTTCCGAAGATGACAGAGATCGTGGAATGCGCCCTGCGCCGGAATCCTGCCGCAGACGCAGAGGAACTGGCCGCGCAGAGCATACAGGAATCTGCCGGAACGACAATTTCTCCGTTTTCGTCCACAGAAGGCAGACTGCCCGACGGACGGCCGCAGGGTAAGGAAATGCCTCCAAATAACCTACGCAAGCCTATTGCAAAATTTACAGATTTTATCAGGTTTACTCTAAACAAAATGCGTAGATTATTTTCCGGCAGTTCCTAAGGAAGTGTCTACAAATGACTGATACGAGTTTAAAGCTGTTTTCCCTGTATTTCCGGGCTTTTCTCTAAAGAAGCTGTAGCAGTTATTTTCCGACAGTTCCTGAGCCGGGCAGACGCAGAGGATTTTTGATGCGCATGGCCTTTGCATATTGAAATATGCGGTAAGCTATAGTATGATATAAAACATCATCTGTTGAGGAAAGAAAGGAGTTGTCTGGCGACAGCTCCTAAGGAGTTGTCATGCGGCAGCTCCGAAAGGGATAGTATGGACAGGACAGGCGGCGCACCGAGAGTATTGATTATTGACGACGATCCTTTTAAGAAAATCGGAATCCAAAAGGCCTTAGAGTTCTGCGGCGTCCGGGAAATTGTGAAGGCGAAAAATCAGCAGATGGGTTTCGACATCATATACGCGGGCCAAAGAGACGAAAAGCCCGTGGAGCTGATTGTGACAGATATGAACTACCCGTTGGACTCCGGAATGCCGGAAGACCCGGACGCGGGGTTCAGGCTGATTGAGAGGCTCCGGAGGGAAAATCTGGAGATTCCGGTCATTATCTGTTCTTCCCTTAATTATAACTTGCCGGAGATACTGGGCTGCGTCTGGTACAATGAACTCTGCGATATGAACGGCGAATTCCGGAAGATTTTAGAGAGATTTCGGAAAGCGTGAACAGCGCCTGGGGCATCGGCACAGATAGAGCTCTTGACGGTAGCGTTTTGGATTAAAAGAAATGGAAGAGCGGGGACGGCCCGGTTAGGAAGAGGGGGAAAGGGATGATATACGCCACCGGAGACACCCACGGGGGCTGGATGCACAGGCTCAATATGGCATCCTTCCCGGAGCAGAAGGACATGAAGAAAGACGACTATGTAATCATCCTGGGCGATTTTGGCCTGTGGGACGATTCCAGGAGGGAGCGGCAGGCCTTGGACTGGCTGGAGGGCAGAAGCTTCACCACCCTGTTCGTGGACGGCAACCACGAGAACTACGATATGCTGGATGCCATGCCCGTGCAGGAATGGCGTGGCGGCAAGGTGCATGCGCTGCGGCCCTCGGTGCTGCACCTGATGCGGGGACAGGTCTTCACCATACAGGACAGGCGTTTCTTCGCGTTCGGAGGTGCCCGGAGCCACGACATCGAAGACGGCATACTGGACGCATCCGCGCCGGACTATCGCAGGCGCAGGCGGCTGCTGGATGCCAGGGACGCCCAGTACCGCATCGACCACATCAGCTGGTGGGCCAGGGAGATGCCGTCGGAGTCGGAAATGGAAGAGGGGCGGAAGAACCTGGCCGCATGCGGCAACAAGGTGGACTACATCCTCACCCACAGCCCCTTTACAAGGCTGATTGCCGATTTGAACGGCGGGGAGGGAAACCTTCTGCCGGACGCGCTTACAGACTATCTGGAACAGGTCAGGGAGACCGTATCCTACAGGCACTGGCTCTTCGGCCACATGCATGTCAACAGGCCCTATCCGGTGTACGCAAGCGTCTGCCTGTATGAGCAGATCGTGAGAATCGCCTGAGCCAGGGCAGGAAAGCGGCGCCCGGCTTTCCGCCCCCGCGGGACCTTACAGCTGCTCCAGTACATAACTGTTATTGATCCAAAAACTCTGGGTGGTCATCCACTGGCCGTCAGGCAGCGGGTTGGCGTCCCGCTCCACGTTCCCGCGGATGATGCCGTTGTGCAATCGATAGGCGGATTTGGCTGCATGGGGCCGTCACGAACAGGAGCTTTGCCTCGGAGAAATATTCATAGACATCAGAGTCCTCCCATTCCTGGGACGCCAGATTCGGGAACCGGAAGGGCGGGAACGACATGCTTTCCCGCATGGCCCCGTTTTCCTCCAGACGGATGGCCTTCGCCACGATGTTCGCTTTCAGGAATTCCTCCGCGTGATTCCCCCGGATTCCCAGCATGCGATAGGCCAGGTCGATCCGCGGCGTCTCCAACGGCCTGATGAGAAAACACTTTTCTCAAATACTTGACTTGTGGTGTTCCAGGGGATAGAATAATAGAAGCGGTATGCGCAGGGCGGCTGAGTTCGCGGTCAGGCGTCCCGCGAAGGCTACTTTCATGGAATGATGGGGATGGCGATGGAATTTTTAGGGAAAAGCAAAGGAACGGCGGAAAGTGCTTCTGCCGGAGACCGTCTATACCGGGCCCTGGCCCTGGGAGACTTGCCCGGCGCGTGGCTGCTTGCCCGGCCCGCCGTGGACAGGGCGAAGACAGAGAAGCTGCCCTGTGTGGAAGCTTTCAACTGCGGGCTTTGCCTGTACCGGCTGGGCGAATATGAGAAGGCCCTGGCCGTGCTGAAGCAGGCGGAACAGTCCCTGGGCAATCCGCCCGATTTGGACATAGCGGAGAGGAAGCTGTTTCTGCAGGCCATAGAAGCTGTGGGACAGAACGGGGCGCTGCTTCCCCTGGATCCGGACGGCGGCCCGGGCCTGGAGCGCTACATGCTGATACGGGTCAGATGGCTGATTGCCCTCAGCCTGGCAGCCCTTGGGCGCAGGCAGGAGGCGGCGCCCGTTGTCCGGTTCCTGTCGCAATATCGCATAGAAGTGTAGCAAAAAACGAACATGCTGCTGCGGAGAGTCACGGACATCCCGGGGCGGAAGCCCATGCCGGCCACGGCAAGCGCCGCAGGGCATCCGGGCGCGCGAAAGACAGGGGATACGTCCCCTTGAATCGAGAGAAGGAGAAGGAAATGCAGCTGGACAATATGCTTTTACAGGCCTGTAAGAACAATCAGAAGAGCGTGGTGCAGACGTTCTTGAAGCGCGGCGGCGTAGATGTGAACAAGCGCGACGAATCGGGCAACACGCCGCTGATTTATGTGTGTATGAAGAATGCCAGGGATCTGGTCAGGCTCCTGCTGGACAATGGGGCGGATGTGAACCTGGGCAACCAGAGGAACCGCATGCCCCTGCACTTTGCGGCGGAGACGGGCAATTCGGAGGTCATCGGCCTGCTGGTGGGCGCAGGCGCGGATGTGAACTGCACCGACAATAACGGCGTGACGCCGCTGATGCTCATGGCACAGAACGGCAAGACGGACGCCGCGATCAAGTTCCTCCAGAACCCGGACATCGACATCAGCATCAAGGACAATGAGAACCGCATGGCCATCGACTACGCCACTTCCGCCGGTCTGCGGGAGCTGGTGAAGGCGCTGTCAAGCGCGGAGGAGGAGCACACCGATGCCTTTGGCAACACCACCCTCCATCACGCCTGCTGGAACGACCAGGGCGAGGTGGTGAAAGTCCTGATCGAGAAGGACAAGGACAGCGTCAACAGTCTCAACGATGAGGGCGAGTCCCCGCTGATGCTGGCGGTGAGAAGGTCCAACCTGGTGATCGCGGAGCTGCTGCTGGCGGCGGGCGCGAAGCCGGACATCGCCAACATCAGCGGCGTTCTGCCCATGCACATCGTGGCCGACAACGGAGACCTGTTCCTGGGCAAGGCGCTGCTTGCCGCCGGTGCCAGCGTGAACGCCAAGACCACGGACGGACAGACGCCCCTCATCCTGGCCACAAGGAGCGGCAAGAACGATTTCACTGCCATGCTGATAGAACAGGGCGCGGATGTGAACGCGGTGGACAACGAACAGCACAGCGCGCTGTACTACGCTTCGGAAGCCGGGCTCACGGAGATTGTGGAGCAGCTGCTCATGGCGGGCGCGGAGAACTGATTTTATTCCATGTCCGATACATGGTCTGTTACATATACTGCTTAACAGTTATAGTAAACGTCGTAAGGAATTGTCTACAAATAACCGCTACAAGTTTGCAGCAATTTTTGTTGTATTTCCGGGCTTTTTCCTAAACAAATTGTAGCGGTTATTTTCCGACAATTCCTAATTATTCTTGTTTTGAGTGAAACTATAGTCGTTTACTATAAAATTTCCGAGTAACCAGACTGCATAACGGCAGCCATATATGTTTAACCAGTGCAGCACGGTAAATTCTGGCGCTATGCAGTATAGTTCCCTGTACTGCAGCCGCATTGTCAGGGAAAGGACGGTAAGCGGACACGGGAAAAGGAAAACGATAAACAGAAGAAATATAAACGCAAGAAAGACAAAAACAAAACCGGGGCTGCGGCAATAAGTACAGGAAATCCCTTGCTTATTGCCGCAGCCCCTTTCGGAAACGCTCACGCGGGCCAGCCATCAATCCGCGGCGGCAGTGTCCTTCGCATACAGTACCTTCAGGATGATCGGGGTGGTGATGCTGGACACGATGATCAGAAGGATGACAGCCGTAAAATACTCCGCGGTCAACAGCCCCACAGACAGCCCCTTCTGGGCCACGATCAGGGCCACCTCGCCCCGGGTCATCATGCCCACGCCGATTTTCAGGCAGTCCTGAAAGCGGAAGCGGCAGATTTTTGCCATCAGGCCGCAGCCGATGATCTTGGTAATCAGAGCCACCACCACGAACCCTACGGAAAACAGCAGAATCCCTACGCTCATATGGTCGATGCTGGTCTTCAGGCCGATGCTGGCGAAGAACACCGGGCCGAAGATGATGTAAGAGCTGACTTCCATTTTCCGGTCGATATAGGAAGAGTCCCGGATGGAGCACAGAACGATGCCGGCCACATAGGCTCCCGTGATGTCGGCAATCCCGAAATAGCGCTCAGCCGCATAGGCGAAGAAAAAGCACAGCGAAAGCCCCAGGATGGGAATCCGCTGGGTATGGGGATAACGGTCGTCCAGCTTTTGGAATATTTTGAATACAATGACGCCCACCACCAATGCCATGACGAAGAACAGCACCGTGGAGATGACCACGCCGCCCGGATTGGATTCCGGGTTCTTGAAGCCGATGACAAAAGTCAGCACAATGATGCCGATGACATCATCGATGATGGCGGCGCTGAGGATCGTGGTGCCAACCTTCCCCTTCAGCTTCCCCATCTCCTTCAGGGACTGCACCGTAATGCTGACGCTGGTAGCCGTCATGATGACGCCGGTGAACACTGCTTTATAGAAAGCATCCGATCCCCAGGGGGACATGCCGTAAAAGCCCATATAGAGCAGGGAGCCGCCCAGCAAAGGGATGAACACGCCGGAACAGGCGATCAGAAGCGCCACGGGCCCTGTCTTCATCAAATCCTTCAGGTTCGTCTCCAGCCCCGCGGAGAACATCAGCAGCACCACGCCGATTTCCGCCATCATGTTCAGGAAATCCGACTGCTGCACCAGGCCCAGCACGCTTGGGCCTATCAGAAGCCCGGCGATGATTTCGCCCACTACCTGCGGCGCTTTGCATTTCCGGGCCAATATCCCGAAAAACTTCGCTGCTATGATGATGATTGCCAGATCCTTAAAAATTGCATATGTTTCCATGATTCAACCACTCTTTTCTTTATTTGATATCTTCTAACCACACATGATTATAGCACAAATTTTTCCCGCGTAAAGTAAAAGAATCGTTTTAGAAATCACTTTTTTCGATGATTTTGAAGAAAAAGGGATAGGCTTAATGGCTGCTGCCGCAAGATTATTTGTGCATTTTCATCATTTTTTTCTCTTATTTTCATAAAAAATATAGAAAAATATAAAACTGATGTGCCTGTGGCAAATTCCATTGGCATTCGGAATTGCGCCGGGGCATCCCGGGCGGCTGCTTTTGAGAAGCGCCCTTGAAAACAGGGTTGCAGCTGTGCTAGAATATTGTTGCCGGGCGATGGCTTTATGGTGTGGCCGTTTTTGGCCCGGCGGCCGCGAATGCTGCCCCTGTTGTTTGGCGGAAAGCCGGTGAATTGGCATTTTAGGTATGGTTTTTAGATGGCAGCAGGGGAGGATATGGAGGAACCGGCGGGTTGGATGTGTCCTATGGGGAGGGAAATGAACTGGAAGACAGGACACCAGGGAGGAAGGAGCGAGGAGGCTGCGATGATTTGTGAGATAAGCCGGACGGAGAAAGCGGCACCGCTGTTCGCCGGATGGGAGGAGACCATGATTGCGTCATGCCTGCAGGGCGTGATGGGAAAGATTTACGGGAACTGTGAGGAAAACCCTGTATCCGCCATGGCATTGCTGGGGGACTTCTGCTTCCTGGCGGGAGAGCCCGACAGGGAGCTGGCGGCGAAAGCGCCGGAGCAGGACGGCAGGAATTTCCTGATCATGGTGCCGCAGAATGGGCGCTGGGCGGAAGTGATAGAGGACTGCCATGGCCAAAGGGCGAGGAAAACGGTCCGGTATGCCATTCGTAAGGAACCGGACGTGTTCCGCAGGGAAGAGCTGCAGGCAGCAGTGGAGGGTCTGCCGGAGGGCTATGTGTTGAAGCGGATGGACGAGACATTGTTCCGGCGCTGTAAAGAAATCCCCTGGTGCAGGGATCTGGTGTCCCAGTATCGTGATTATGCCCAGTATGAGGCGCACGGGCTGGGGGCAGTCATCTTGAGGGCTGGGGAGCCTGTGTCAGGGGCGTCTTCCTATTCCGGCTATCTAGGGGGCATAGAGATAGAAATCGACACCAGGGAGGATTATCGGCGGAGAGGGTTGGCGTACATTTGCGGGGCGAAGCTGATTCTGGACTGTCTGGAGCGGGGATGGTACCCCAGCTGGGACGCGCAGAACCTGTGGTCGGTGGCATTGGCAGAAAAACTGGGTTACCATTTCAGCCATGCCTACGATGTCTACGAATGGAGCGCGTGAGGACAGACAGGGCAAGAATGGCGGAAAGATTGGAGCAGTTGGGATGGAGCGTATGGAATACATAGAATTTTGTGGCAAAGTAGCGGAGCAGTTTGGGTTAGGGAAGCTGACAGCGCCGCCGGATAGAGTGACGGGAGGATTTCTGCACAGGATGTATCGGCTGGAAACTACGGCGGGGAAGTATGCGCTGAAAGTGTTGAATCCGGTAATCATGCAGCGTCCCGGGACAATGGAGAACTACAGGAGGGCAGAAGAGATAGAGCGGCTGCTGTGGGAACAGGGCATTCCCATGATTCCGGCGCTGGAGCGGGATGGCAGAAAGATGCAGTGCCTGGAAGGGCAGCATTATTATCTGTTTGACTGGTCGGAAGGCAAAGCCATGGGCTGGCATGAGATTGAAGAAAACCATTGCCGGATCATAGGAAAGCTCCTGGCCAGAATCCATAAAATACCCTGTATGAAGGTGCGTGCAGAGAGCTGCGAAGATGTAGGTGGCGAAGAGAAAGACAGCTTAGAAGGTGCCAGGGCTGAAGCGAAGGAGAATTCAGGAAGTACAAAGGTTAAGGCGGAGGAGAACTTTGAAGATATAGGTGTCGAAGAGACAGGCGACTTCGACAAGGCAGCATCCACAGCGGCAGCAGCCACCTCTGGAACCATGGCGACATGTATGGAAGGCGTAGGGGAGAATGCAGCAGACTGGGATGCCTACATAAAAGCGGCCCGGCAGTGTCGGCCTGATATCGCGGAGGTTCTGGAAGGGAACCGGGAGCTGATATCTCTGGCAGAAAAGGAATATGCTGCCGCGCTGGACAGCATTCCGGACATGCGCTGCTTCTGCCACGGGGACATGGACTGCAAAAATGTCCTGTGGCTGGACGGGGAGCCGCTCCTCATCGATCTGGAATGCCTGGATTACGGGAATCCCCTGTTGGAGATGTTCCAGCTGGCACTGAGCTGGGCGGGCTGGCCGGCGTGTGAACTGGATTTGGGCCGGTTTGGAGGGTTTCTGGAAGCTTATCAGGCCGAGTATGGGGTCGTGAGGGCAGACTGGGACAGGATTTCCGGCGTTGGCTACGGCTGGCTGGACTGGCTTGCCTATAATGCCAGGCGGGCCCTGGGGATAGAATGCGGCGATGAAGAGGAGAGGGAGCTGGGGAGCCGGGAAGTGCATGAGAGCATCCGACGGCTCAGGTTTTTTCATTCGGCCCGGCGAGGGCTGGTCTCCTACATCGCGGCAAGAGGATGGTGAGGTGAGGGCGGAATGTTCCATATTTTAGTGGTGGATGACGATAAGAGCACAAGGCTTCTGCTGCGGGCAGTGCTGGAAGCGGAGAATTACACGGTGACCGCCGCGCGCAATGGGGCGGAAGCCCTGGAAATCATGGACAGGGAGCATGTGGATCTGGTGGTGCTGGATGTCATGATGCCGGAGATGGACGGGTATGAATTCACGGAGAGACTGCGGAGCGTGGACGACAATCTGCCTGTGCTGATGGTTTCGGCCAGACAGCTTCCCGCGGACAAGAGAAAAGGCTTCCTGGTGGGGACGGACGACTACATGACCAAGCCCATCGATGAAGAAGAAATGCTGCTGCGGATCAAGGCTCTGCTGCGAAGGGCCAGGATCGTCAGCGAGAGGAAAATCGTGATAGGCGATGTGGTACTGGACTATGATTCGCTCACCGTGTCCAGAAGGGGGGAAGTACAGGAACTGCCCCAGAAAGAGTTCCTGCTGCTGTATAAGCTGCTGTCCTATCCGGGAAAAATCTTCACCCGCATCCAGCTGATGGATGAGATCTGGGGAGCGGACAGCGAGACGGGGTGGGAGACCGTCACAGTCCATATCGGCCGTCTCCGCAAGCGCTTTGAGGGCTGGGAGGAATTCGGGATAGAGTCCGTCAGGGGGCTTGGCTACAAAGCCGTCAAGTGCGAGAAGAAGCCCTAGGGGGCCAGGAGTGGCATCGTCCGTCTCTTTAGGGCATCCGCCAGGAACTTTCAGGCTCGCTTGCGAAGAAATCCGCATTGCTGGCCAGTCTCGTAGGGAAGAATGCGCAAGGGAAGCTTTTGGCTTTGTGCCAGAAATGCGGCGGTTTTGGGTTGATTCTGGTAGGGGAAGGTGGGCATCGGGAGAGGATATTGGAATGGATGGGAAGGGAATGGCAGGATGAAGGGTAAGGGTGACAGGCGGAAGGACGGAAGGGCCGGAGGGAGAAAAGAGAGCCGGAAGAATAAGCATAATTTTGAGCTGGGCTTGCTTGTGTTTTTGGTCTTGTTTGTGATTCAGTTCACGACGGTGCTGGTGGCCTTGCTGGCTTTGTTCGTTTTGGTGAGGACGGGGGTGGTCAGCATGGAGTGGATCGCCGATTTGAGCACAGGGCGGATTGAAAACCTGAGCGCAGGCCGGGTGTTCCTGTTGTTGGCAAGTGTGGACACCTTCATCGGTTTTGCGGTGGTGATCACGGCCACGGCCATTCCGCTGAAGCCGGTGGTGAATCTGATCAATCAGATGAATCGGCTGGCTTCCGGTGATTTCCAGGCGCGTCTGCATTTCGGCAGGCTTCTGACCAGCCATCCCACTTTTGCGGAGCTTACAGACAGCTTCAACAAGATGGCGGAGGAACTGGGCAGCACGGAGATGCTGCGGAACGATTTCATCAATAATTTTTCCCATGAATTCAAAACGCCCATCGTGTCTATCGCGGGCTTTGCCAGGATTTTGAAGCGGGAGAGCCTGACGCCCGGGCAGCAGGCGGAGTATCTGGACATTATTGAGGCGGAGTCTCTGCGGCTCTCGGAGATGGCCACCAATGTGCTGAACCTGACCCGGATAGAGAACCAGTCCATTCTGACAAATGTGTCACAATTTAATCTCTCGGAGCAGATTCGCTCCTGTATCCTGCTGCTGGAGCACAAATGGTCCTCCAAGGCTCTGAACTGGAAGCTTGATTTCGGGGAAGTTGAGGTGGCCGGGAACGAAGAGCTGTTAAAGCAGACATGGGTCAATCTGATTGACAACGCCATTAAATTCTCGCCTGAGGGGGAGACTGTGGAAATCAGCATTTCCGAGGTTCCGGGGCGGGTCTCCGTGACAGTGGCCAATACCGGCCCGGAGATTCCGGAGGAGGCCCGGGAAAGGGTATTTCATAAGTTCTATCAGGCGGACGAGTCCCACAGCAGTGAGGGGAATGGGGTGGGGCTCGCCATCGTGAAACGGGTGGTGGAGCTGCACCGGGGGAAAGTTTCCGTGGACAGCGGCGGGGGGATCGTTTCTTTTTCGGTGGAACTGCCCAGGAGGATTTAGGCGGCTCCAGTTTCGTTTCAGTTTATCTTTCTGTGATATTGTTTCCGGTATAAAATATTGTGCTGGTGCACATGCCGTGTCAGGGGGTGGATTTTATGCTGGGGACAGTGATGTTCGTCATTTTAGGGTATCTTTCGGGAAGCGTGCTGTATGCCCGCGTATTTTCCCATGTGTTCCGGAAGGAGGGCATGCTGGAGCAGAGCAGGGACGGGAATCCCGGAACGGCCAATGCGTTCCTCTACGGCGGCTTCTGGTGCGGCTTTCTGACGCTTCTGGGAGATTTGCTGAAGGGATTTCTGCCGGTGTTTCTGTTCTGGCATGCGGATATGCCGGAAGGCCCGCGCCTTTTCTGGAATGGGCTGGTCATAGCGGCGCCGGTGATCGGCCACGCTTTTCCGCTGTTCTACGGCGGCAGGGGCGGAAAGGGGATAGCGGTCACCTTTGGCTGTCTGCTGGGGCTGCTTCCCCTGTGGCGGCCTGTGGCGGCGCTGGCGGTGTTCTTTCTGTTCTTTTCTGTGGTGCTGCGGATCACGCCCCATTATCACCGGACGCTGGCGGCATACCTGTGCGCCCTTTGCTCTGTCCTGTACGCGGTGGAGAGCAGAACCGTGGAACTGGGATTTCTGCTGATTGTGGTGACGGTCTGCGCAAGGCTGCTGACCAGTAAGGAGAGAAAGGAAAAGATGGGGGTGAAGCTGTTATGGATGCGCTGATACTTTCCTGCGGCACAGGAGGCGGCCATGACGCTGCCGGAAAGGCCGTCCGGGAGGAGCTGATTCGGAGAGGGCACCGCGCCGTGATGATGAACCCCTATGTCTTGCGGGGGCAGGGCCTGGCCGGAAAGATTGACCATATGTATATTGCAACGGCCCAGAAAGCGCCCAGAGCCTTCGGGGCCGTGTATGAGGCCGGGGAGCTGTACCGGCGGCTGCCTTTCCGCTCTCCGGTCTACTATGCCAACCAGGCGATGATTTCACAGATGGAGGAGTATCTGGGGGCAAACCATTTTGACGTGGTGATTATGCCCCACTTGTTCCCCGCGGAAATCATGACGAATATGAAGCGCCGGGGCATGGACATCCCCGGGACGATGTTCCTAGCCACGGACTATTGCTGCATCCCCTTTACGGAGGAGACGGACTGCGACGCCTACGTGGTGCCCGGGGAGGAGCTGGCGGACGAATTCGCCGGCAGAGGGATACCGCGGGAGAAGATATATCCTCTGGGGATTCCGGTGGATCGAAGCTTCCGGGCAGGCAGAAGGAGAAGCGTGCCGGTTTTGAGCGGCGTACACTGTCAATTCGGCAAGAGATACATCCTCATAGCGGGAGGGAGCATCGGTGCCGGAAAGATTGACAAGCTGATCGGCCTTTTGCTGGAGCGGGCAGAGCGGGAAGCCCTGAGGCGGGAGACCGGCATCATTGTGATATGCGGGAACAATCAGGAGCTGTACTGGAAATTGAAAGGGCAGTACGGCACGCGGATCATTGTGGTAGGGCACACAGACTGCATGGCGGACTATCTTCGAATCAGCAGTCTCTACATCACCAAGCCCGGAGGGCTCTCTTCCACGGAAGCAGCGGTGTGCGGGATACCGTTGCTGCACATGCCGGCGATTCCGGGCTGCGAGACCCACAACGCAAGGTATTTCCTGGAACATGGGATGAGCGCGCCCTGTGAAGTGTCTGAAGGAGGGGCGGAGACCGTGTTCCGCATGCTGGAAGACGAACAGGCCTGTGCCGGGATGGTGGACTGTCAGAGCAGATATATCCGGCGGGACGCGGCCTCCCGCATCTGCGGGCTGGCGGAGGAGATGGTATTCTTTTCCGGTAATCTTTCCAATCTTTCCGGATGGACTTGTAAAGATGGAGAAAATATTATAAACTGAAGAGGAAAGAGGTGGTGAGGTCGCCGGGAGCGCGTCAGGCCGCATAGGATTTCAGGATTCCAGGAAGCGGAATCCTGCATTGGGGGCTGAAAGGCATCTGGAAAGATGCATGATAAGCGGTCTGGAGATTCCGGGAGGATATGGCGTATCATAAGGAGGGAAATATGAGTCTATTGTCAGCAAGCCGTTCCATTCCCATTGTGTTGATTCCTTTATATGGGACGGAGGAGCTAGCCAGCAAGATTGAGTACTATCTGAGGGAGACCTATAACAAGGAAGAATGCCATGTGGTGAATTCGCAGATTGTCCGTTTTTCCACAGGAGACGGGAAAGCGGTCCTGGAAGAGACTGTCCGGGGAGCGGATGTGTATATCCTGGTGGATGTGGGGAACTATTCCTGCAGCTATCAGATGTATGGCCAGACGGTTCCCATGTCGCCGGAGGAGCATTTCCAGAATCTGAAGAGGACGGTGTCCGCCATCGGCGGGAAGGCGTACAGGGTGAATGTGATTTCCCCGCTGCTCTATGCCAGCCGCCAGGACAGAAGGATTTCCAGAGAGTCCCTGGACTGCGCCATGGCGCTGCGGGAGCTGGAGAACATCGGCGTCAGGAACATCACGGCTTTCGATGTGCACGACAATCGGGTGGCAAATGCGGTTCCGTACAACGGTTTCGACGACCTGTTTCCCATTTATCAGGTGATCAAGGCAATCAAGAAAAATTATCCAGACGTGACGTTCTCGGAGGACAGTTCCCTGTTCATTTCTCCGGATCTGGGGGCGACCACGAGGAATTTCAAATACACCAATGAACTGGGGCTGGACATGGGCATCTTCTATAAGCGCAGGTCCAGGACCAAGGTGGTGGGCGGCAATTATGTGGTGGACGTACATAAATATATCGGCCCCAGCGTGAAGGGCAAGGATGTGTTCATTGTGGACGACATGATCTGCTCCGGCACCACCATGCTGGACGTGGCGAAATACTGTAAGAAGCAGGGGGCGAAAAGGGTCTTCTCGGCGGCCACCTTCGCGCTGTTCACGGAGGGGCTCCAGCGGTTTGACGAGGCCTACAAGAAGAAAGTGCTGGAAGCCGTGTTCATCACGAACGCTTCTTACCGCCGGGACGAGATCCTGAACGCGCCCTGGTACCGGGAGGTGGACATCACGAAATATATCGCCATCTATATCCATTCCGTGAACGCCGGAAAGTCTATCTCCAAGCTCCTGGATCCCCACGAGAAGATACACAGGCTCCTGGACAAAGCCTGAGCAGGCTGTGCGGGCGGGCCGCGCCTTGGCGCCGGACGGTGGATGTGGCATATATATTGGCCCAGGTAAAAGCGATTCAGGACAATACGGCATATTTGAGCGAAGCGATATCCGCGCTTGCCGGTACCTATGGCAGCGATGACGGTGAAAATGGCGGCAACACGGCGGAAGTGAGGGCTGAGGCATTGGGAAGCATTGTCCGCTGTCGGGAGACTACGAACCAGCAGCTATTGGATTTTTATAGGACCGTTTACATTGATTTGAAATCGCAGTCGTAAGTCAGCGTTAGCATCTCCACGATAAGGAAGTATAAGAAGAGTAAGGAGTCCGCCGGAGCGTGTGTTCCGGCGGATATTTTCGTGCCGAAATATTGGGAAATCGTCTCATGTCTTTTGTTGAAATGGATATTATGTAGCCGCATAGGTAAGATTGGCAGATATAACCTCCTCGGCGGAACGTTGGGGAAGGTCGGATAGAAAACGAAACAATGGCATGGGCATAAAGAACACAATGGAATCTGCGCTATGCCAATTTATGGAGCGCTTCTGAATGGTGTTCTATGGCGCCTTTGATGATTTCTATATCTGCCTGTATGGCATCGATCTGGGCCGATGCCTTTTCGTACCGCTTGGCGGCGGGCACGTAGTTTTCTGCCAGTAATTGGATGTTTTTGTCGGTGACGTTTTCGATATGCAGTTCTAGTCTCGTTACGCGGTACGTCAGGCTGCTGACATCGTCCTTGACGGTCTGCATCTCAGAGTGTAAGCAGCCGATGTCATCCTTGACAGCCTGTAGCTCAGCGTAGAGGTTGCGGATGTCATCCTTGACAGCCTGTAGCTCGGCGTAGAGGTTGCGGATGTCATCCTTGACAGCCTGTAGCTCGGCGTAGAGGTTGCGGATGTCGTTCTTGATCAGCTCCAGTTCGGATTGGATGAAGAATCTCAGATCCCGTATGCTGTCTTTCACGGGTTGCAGTTCGACCTGTAGCCCTGCCTGGATTTTGACGTCCAGCAGATTGGAGATGGAAAGCAGATCTTCATGGGTCAGGGTCACGGTATGTGCCTCCTTTCTTTTTGCAAAGGAATCCGCCTGAAAATCTGTAAGCCTTTCTGCCGCCGCCAGTCCTACAAGGCAAAGCCTGACGAAACTGTATTGTGGTGTTGGGAATTGTGCATTGAACATTACCCTTGCCTTGAAATGCAAATCAGCTGAACTACAGAAACCGGATTCCATGACGATTTTCCGGCAGACTCCCATTTTGAGGAAATTTATCTGATGTCTCTACTTTACCACATATTGATTTCTTTTTCAAGAAAAAAGATAAGTTAAAATATGACGTATATTTGGATAAAAATAAGACAATGAGTAATTAAGGAAAATACAGTATTTTAGACGAAAAGTGAATTTATAAAGAATGTGGATGATATTAAAGGTCAATTATAAGAATTAAATAGGCACTTGCAGAATGTTGAAATTTGTGTTACTATCTTTAAATCAGCAGCGCAGATTTTCTGATTCGGCATGCTTTATCAGGAAATATCCATATGAAGCGGGAACAGTGCTGGAACAGGACATAGGGAAGAAGATGACAGTGTCTTCTGAAATCCGGGCATGAAACGGCGGAGTGCGCAGAAAGAAAGGAATACAGAAGGATGGATAAGACGACAATCAGCAAGAAATACGGCAAAACATACCATATGCCCCCGGAAGTGACCTACGACTGGGTGAAGAAGGACACCATAGAAAAGCCCCCCGTCTGGTGCAGCGTGGATCTCCGGGACGGCAACCAGGCCCTGATCGACCCCATGCCCCTGGAGGATAAACTGGAGTTCTTCAAGCTCCTGGTGGATATCGGCTTCAAGGAAATCGAGGTGGGCTTCCCGGCCTCCTCCGACACGGAGTACAATTTCATCCGGGCCCTGATCGAGCGGGACATGATCCCCGGCGACGTGACCATCCAGGTGCTGACCCAGGCCAGGGAGCATATCATCAAGAAGACCTTCGAGGCGGTGAAGGGGGCCCCCCACGCGGTGGTGCACCTCTACAATTCCACATCCGTGGAACAGCGCGAACAGGTCTTCCGGAAGGACAAGGAAGCTATCAAGCAGCTGGCGGTGGACGGCGCGAAGCTCTTAAAAGAGATGGCGGAAGAGACGGAGGGCAGCTTCACCTTCGAGTACAGCCCGGAGAGCTTCTCCCAGACCGAGCCGGAGTACGCCCTGGAGGTCTGCAACGCGGTGCTGGACGTATGGCAGCCGGACACTGACCACAAGGCTATCATCAACCTCCCCAGCACGGTGCAGGTGGCCATGCCCCATGTCTTCGCCTGCCAGATAGAATACATGCACAAGCGCCTGAAATATCGCGAGAACGTGGTATTAAGCGTCCATCCCCACAATGACCGGGGCTGCGGCGTCAGCGACGCGGAGTTCGGCATCCTGGCGGGCGCGGACAGAGTGGAGGGCACCTTGTTCGGCAACGGCGAGCGCACGGGAAATGTGGACATCGTCACGGTGGCGGTGAACATGATGTGCCACGGCGTGGACAGCGGACTTGATTTTTCCCATATCATGCAGGTGCGGGAGGCCTACGAGCGGTTCACGGGCATGAAAGTCCACGAGAGGGTGCCCTATGCGGGAGACCTGGTGTTCACCGCGTTCTCCGGCTCCCATCAGGACGCCATCAGCAAGGGCATGAACTGGCTGAAGGAAGGGAAGAGCGGCAACCGCTGGGACGTGCCCTACCTGCCCATCGATCCCAAGGACGTGGGAAGGGAGTACGAGTCCGATGTGATCCGAATCAACAGCGTGTCCGGCAAGGGCGGCGTGGCCTTTGTGCTAAAGCAGCAGTTCGGCTTCTCCCTGCCCGCGGCCATGAAAGAGGAAGTGGGGTACCTGATCAAGGGCGTGTCCGACAGGCGGCACCAGGAGCTGCACCCTTCGGAAATCTACGAGATTTTCGAGGAGAACTACATCAATCTGCACAATGTCTTTTCGATTCCCGAGTGCCATTTCCGGCAGGAAAAGGGCATCCAGGCGGAGGTGACCATCGAGCAGAACGGGGAGTCCCGGCTCATCAAAGCAGGCGGGAACGGCCGCTTGGACGCGGTGAGCAACGCCGTCAAGACCTACTTCGGCATCAGCTACCAGCTCTCGGTGTACGAAGAGCACGCCATTTCCAAGGGCTCCAGCTCCAAGGCGGCGGCCTATGTGGCCATTCTGTGCGACGGCAAGCTTTACTGGGGCGTGGGCGTGGACGAGGACATCATCAAGGCCTCCATCGCCGCGCTGGTCTCCGCCGCCAACAAGCTGGCTGTGGAGCAGCATATCACGGAGGGCCGGGAAGAGCGGATTGTGGAGATCATCAGCTACATCAAGAACGACTATATGAACGTTACCCTGGACACCCTGTCCGAGGAGTTCCACCTCTCCAAGCCCTATCTGTCCAAGTACATCAAGGAGAAGGCGGGCATGACCTTCCAGGAGGCCGTGCGCAAGGAGCGCATGAAGAAGGCCAGGACCCTTCTGCGGGAGACGGATCAGACCGTGGAGACCGTGGCCGCGGAGGTGGGCTATGAGAACGTGGAGCATTTCAACCGTCTCTTCAAGAAGAACTACGGGCTCACCCCGGTGCAGTACCGGAAGCAGGAGGAGTAGGAGAGGGACATAAAACGATTCGGGCCGAAATATTGCCTGGGAAAAGGAAAGGAACCGGTTTGGCCGGTTCTTTTTCTGATTCGGTTGCCTGCGGGGATGTTTCTGTGATAGTATGGAATTGTCTGTATTTCATCAAGAAAGGAAGTGTTGCTATGGCACCAGCATTGGCACAAGAGAAAGTTTACACGATTGACGATATCTACAGTTTGCCGGAGGGCAGCAGGGCCGAACTGATTGACGGCCGGATATACTATATGGCGCCTCCGTCCAGAAAGCACCAGCGAATAGCAGGCGAATTATTTGCCGTCATCCGCGAATATATCAACACGAATAATGGTTCCTGTGAAGTGGATATAGCTCCATTTGCAGTATTCTTGAATGAAGGTGATGTAAAAAACTATGTTGAACCAGATATCTCCGTTATCTGTGATCCCGATAAGCTTGCCGACAAGGGATGCCTTGGTGCGCCGGACTGGATAATCGAAGTCGTATCGCCAGCCAGCCGGTGGATGGACTATTTCACAAAGCTCTTTAAATACCGCGCTGCCGGCGTACGCGAGTACTGGATTGTGGATCCCGACAAAAACCGCGTTACCGTATATGATTTTGAAGCGGAAGATACCAGAAGCTATACCTTTTCCGAATCGGTAAAAGCCAATATATATGAGGACTTATTTATCGACTTCTCCGAGATTGCGGCTCTGCTGAGCATTTAGACAATCAGAAAAGGCATGTAAAACTGTGGAAAAAATCCCGATTGCCCCTCCGCGGGGGCAACGGAAAGACTGCCGATCTGTTATAATGTCTTCATGAACAAGCGAAAGAGGAGGAAATATGACATGAAGACATGGAAATTGGTATCAGGTATTCTGTCAACGGTTCTGTTCCTGGTAGTGATGTTCCAGTCCTGCGCCGCCGGTGTGGTGGATGCCATTCAGGGGCAGGGAGGAACCAGCGGCGGTGCCGGGATGCTTACGGGTATCCTGATGTTGGCAGGCGGAATTGTGTCGATTGCTACACGGAAGGCCGTTGGAAAGGGCGGAGACATTGCTTTGATTGTGCTGTATGGGCTGGCCGCGCTGATTGGGTTCGTGGGCTATGGCATCTATGCCGATTTGGTCATCTGGTCCATCTGGTGTCTCGTATGCGCCACTCTTGCGTTCGTTTCTATACGGAAGAAAAAGGGGTAGGGAATACCTGACTTGGATAAGCGGGTTTCCGACAGTGGCAAATAAACTGTAGCCTTAAGCAAATACCGTTTCATAAATCGCCAACACCACAATGCACAGGAAAAAGAACAGGGCATCCACAAGCAGAATCCCCAATAGCCGCACCACGGGCTTTTTGCTCCTGCAAAGGGGAATGCTGGATTGTATATGCCTGTAATCGGCAGAGAAAAATATTGCGGCCAGGAAAGACAAAAGCATAGCGACCCGCTGAAGCTGCTGCATAGAGACGGGGACATTCTCTGTCTCCATGGTCAGGCAGACCCAGAAAAGCATAGCATACCCAATGGTGCCCAGCAGCATGGAGAGAAGATTGCCCTTGCGGAAGCCAGGGGGCAGATAGGACATCCAATCATCGGTCTCAATGGGACGATGGGGCCTTTTCTGCAGCTTTTTCAGGGCCTTGCGCACCTCCAGGGCAGAGGAATAGCGCCGCGTCCGCTCCATCATGACACATTTGCGGATGGCGGGAGCCAGGGGGCCGGTAGCAGTGCACTCGTTCGACAGCTGTCCTGTGAGCAGCAGATTCATCAGCACCCCCAGGGCAAAGATGTCCGTCTGGGCATCCGAGGAGCCGAAGCCGTATTGCTCGGGGGCGGCGAAGCCCGGCGTGCCCAGCAGCACGGTGTCCTTTCCGGCGGAGCCGTCTGCGCATCTGGCGGCATTCAGGTCGATCAGTTTCAGGATGCCGTCCGGCGTGATGACGATATTGGAGGGCTTGATGTCCCGGTGGACGATAGGCGGCTCACAGCTGTGGAGAGAATGTAAAACCGTACATAATTGCACCATATAATCCACCACCTGTGCCTGAGACAGGGGTCCGTCTGCGTCCAGCAGTTCCTGGAGGGTGGCGCCGGGGATGTATTCCTCAATCAGAATCAGCCGGGAATCCTCTTCAACCGTCTCATAGATACGGGGGATTCCGGGAAGCGGATGCTCTGCCAGATATTGGAAGACAGCGAGGCTGTAGACCCCCAGGGTCTTCCGGACATAGAATTTCCCGGTTTCCTGATGCTGTACCAGATGGATTCCGTGCTCGGAATTGATATCGGCGACTATTCTGTAACATGACAAGGCGGGTGAAGCTGCGGGCGTCATTTGTATCTTTCTCCTACAAAATAAGGTAAGGAACTGTCGGAAAACCATAAGTTAGTATGATTATAACTTGTCTTAGGTGAGGATTCAAGTCAAAAGTGGAATTTAAACCTTAACCTAAATTTCAGGTGCGAAAACGATTTCCGGAAAGCCGCATTGCAGGCGGCCCGGAGATTCCGAGAGACCTATTGCTACAGGGAGGGGATAAATTTGAGATATAAGATGGAGCAGCTTGACATGATGGAAGGCCACGAATTTGAATATGCGGTGGCCGACCTGCTCCGCCATAACGGCTGGCGGGACGTAGAGGTGACCCAGGGCAGCGGAGACTACGGCATTGACATCCTGGCCCGCAGAAAAAGCACCAGATACGCCATACAATGTAAGCGGTATAAGTCCGCGGTAGGCGTCAAGGCAGTGCAGGAAGCGGGGCTGGGCACGGATTATTATCATTGCGATGCCGCAGCCGTGATCACCAATTGCCGTTTTACAAAGAATGCCCAAAACCTGGCGAACACCACAGGGGTAAAATTATGGGACAGGGATTTCCTGGCGAAATTGATAGAGGGCTATGAGGACGAGTACGATGAGCTGGATCCTCAGGCTGCGCTGGCGGGCATCCGTGAGAAGCCCGTTGTCCCGATCGGCGGCACCGCCAGGGTATGCCCGAAATGCCGCAGAGAATTTCTGAGCAATTCTGTGAGATGCCCCATATGCGGCATTGCGCTGACCAGCGCTGCCGAACTGTCCAGACAGCCAGCGGCACTTGCCAGCGGGACAATGCATTCCGCCAATGAGCCAGAAAAAATAAAATGGACGCCAGCGTGTGAACAGTATTACGAAAGTACGCAGACGGCGTTTTGGCTATGTCTGTTTCTGGGCGTCTTCGGTGTCCACAGATTCTATCAAAATAAGATTGGGACAGGAATACTCTGGATGTTCACATGCGGCGGTTTCGTTGTAGGATGGCTTGTGGATTTAATCAATCTCGGAGCGCTTTGGAGCAGGGTGTCCAATCAGAGAAGGGCAGCAGGCAAATGACCCAGATTGTGAGGACGGAACCTGGCAGGAGAGACGACAATGGGCGATATGACCACCGAAAAACTGGAAAACATTCTGAAAAACGCATACACCTTTGAAGCCGGAAAATACCTGAAGGAGCAGGGAGACAGCCTTCTGCAGGGGGAGCACCCCTTTTCGGCTTATATGAAAAAGCTGATTAAGGAAAAGAATCTGAGCCAGCAGGACATCTTCATCCAGGCGGATGTTCCAGAGCGCTACGGCTATAAGCTTCTGTCTGAGGAAAAGCATACCCGCCAGAGGGACGTCATCCTACGCATCTGCTATGCCGCGGAGCTGACGCTGGAGGAGACCCAGCGGGCCCTGAAGCTGTACGGCATGTCGCCCCTGTACGCCAGAATCCCCAGGGATGCCGTCCTGATGATAGCTTTCAACCGGCATTCCGGCAACATCCTGGACGTGAACGCCATGCTGAAGGAGCAGGGCCTGGAGACGCTCCGGACCAGCGGCGCACAGGAGTAGGGAAGGGGCTGGAGATGCTCCGGACCAGCGGCGCACAGGAGTAGGGAAGGGGCTGGAGACCCCTCGGATCAGCAGTGTACAGGAGCAGGGAAGGGCCGGAGACCCTTCGAACCAGCATTGCGCAGGAGCAGAGAAGGTGCTGAAGGTACTCGAATTAGCAGTGAACAGAAGCAGAGAAGAGACTGCCAAGAATCGTATCCTCGCACAAAATACAGTTGACAAGGTGAGGGTAAATAAGAGAAAATAGAAGACACGGATACAAGCGTATCCTACGCACTGGAACCCAGAACCAAAAAAAGCGGAGCCCACGCGCCCAGAGCGAACAGCGGGAGGAAGAACATGAAGAAAAAACTACTGATTACAGGTTTCGAGCCCTTCGGAAAGGACGAGGTAAACCCTTCCTGGGAAGCAGTAAGCAGGCTGGAGGACATCATCGGGGACTACGAACTGACCAAACTGCGGGTGCCCGTCATATTCGGCACCGCCGCGGAGCAAGTGCTGTCGGCTGCGGAGACGCTTGCGCCGGACATGATTCTCTGCATAGGACAGGCCGGCAGAAGAAAAGCGGTGACGCCGGAGCGAGTGGCCATCAACCTGCGGGACGCCTCCATGAAAGACAACGCCGGGAACCAGCCCATGGACGAGCCAGTGGCGCCGGAAGGCCCCGCTGCCTATTTTGCATCCGTCCCTGTCCGAAAGATGGTGAACGCCGTTAAAGGCAACAACATACCTTGTGAGTTTTCCTATTCAGCGGGGACATATGTGTGCAATGACCTGTTCTATACCCTTCGCCATCACTATAACGGCACAGAGACCGGCGTGGGCTTTATCCATGTGCCCTATCTGCCGGAACAGGCACCGGAAGGGGCGTTCAGCATGCCGCTGGAGACGATAGTCAGGGCTCTGAGCATCGCTGTGGAGGTCATGTGAAAATATCCGGATATATCGTTATGAAATGAGGGGATGCCGGAAATGGAACCAGAGGTGGAAAGCGGATAGAGAGAAAAGGAAAAGCAGAATAAAAAATCCGAGAACCCGTTTCTGCGGAATCCTCGGATTTTAAAATTTCAATAAAGTTACTGGTCTGAAGCCTATGGTTATGGAAAGAACCCGCGGGAATACGAGAATCAGTTCTCGGAGCCGGGCTCTACAGCCGTGTGCTCGCAGGTATTGTACCGCAGCTGCAGGAACTGGACGCGGTCCTTATTGTACAGTTTCTTCAGTTCATCGGAATACCCCACCACAACCCAGGGGAATGAGGCATGGAACAGATTCAGGATATCCTGCGCCACGGTCTCGTTGGCCACGGAGAAGGTGCGCCCTTTCGGGGCAAGCTCATCATACACCATGACATTGTAAGTGGTACCGGTCTTGACGCCGTTGGTGCGGTGGGTGACAGTGTTCTGGTAAGCCCACATAATCTTGCTGTTGGGGAGCGCTCTGGGGATGGAACCGGCCGTATAATAGGTCATCAGCTTTCCGACTTTCAGGTCGCCTTTTTTGTCAAAAGCCTGCGCGTTCCTGTAATCGGACTCGATGGAAGCCTCGGTGAAGCCCCCATTGGCGATGTCCTGATGCATCTTCTTCAGGGAGCCGCCGCTGGCCGCGCTGGCGATCCGATAGATGCCGTAGACGAAAAGGACGACACCCGCCGCAAATAGGATGATATACAATCCGAATGAAAGGGACGGCGCAGCGAACGCATCGATATAAACAGGAAGCGTGCCGTCGGCAATTTCGCTGGCCGTAAAGCCGGCCTCCTCAAAATAATCGTTGAAATAGTCCAGCTCCTCGGAATCCAGCTTCTTGATCTTGCCCCGGAAGTTGATGGGAGAGGAAGCGTTGCTATCGGCGGTATTGTTGGCCATAGTGTCCATCCGGGAGCCATAGCTGGCGGGGACCTTGATGGTCATGTAGAGAAAATCGGTGCCGCTCTTGTTGAAGGCAGGGATGACGTAATAATAATCTGTGGTGGTGTTGGCATTGGTCTTGGTGTTGTGTGAATACTCTTTCAGATAGCGGCCGAAATTATATTCCAGATCCACGTTCACAATCTGGCTTCCGAGCTCTTCGTATCCCAGGGTCGAGAAATCCACGCCTCCCTGAACGCTGTAGAACGCGTCCATGGCATTCCAGCCTGCCAGCACGACACCGCCGATAATCAGGATGATGCTCCAGGCCAGGGTACTTTTCAGTGCTTTCTTCTTCAATTCTTCAAACATTTCCTTTTTCCTCCGACTTAAATAATAGAATAAAATATAAAAGCCACTCTTCTCATTTTACCACCAGGACTATGAAACCGCAAGGTACAAGAAGCATATATTTTTATAAAAATTTAAGTGAAATTTAACAAAAGCCTTTTGTCCGATCAGGACAGCAAAGCGGCTTCCACAAGGGGGATTTTGTTGTAAAGCCATATTTACAGAAAGGCAAGAATCATGTAAAATAGAGCAAAAGTGCTTGCGATGCGGATTGGGAAGCACAGAAAAGAGGAAACAGGAATGAAATTTAAGGATATGCCATACAAGAGAGTGGATTTCGACCAGGTCGAAAAGCAGATGCGGGAGCTGATGGAGGAATTCGACAGGGCCGCGGACGGGGAGGAGCAGTTCCGGGTTCATCAGAAGTACTATAAATTGACTGATTCGGTGGGTACCCAGATGGTCATAGCCCATATCCGCTATGACGTGGATACCACGGACGAGTTCTACAGCGCGGAACATGAGTACTACAATGAGAAGTCGCCCATCTACAGGAACCTGGTGCTGGAGTATGAAAAAAAGCTGTACCAATCGCCCTACCGGGAGAAGCTGACGGAGAAGATTGGCCCGGTGGCCTTCAAGAATATGGAGATAGCCCAGAAAGCCATGGACGAGCGGCTGATTCCCCTGATGCAGGAGGAGAACGCCCTGACCACGGAGTACAGCAAGCTGATCGCCAATGCGCAGATTCCCTTTGACGGCCAGGTGCTGAACCTTTCCCTGCTGCGCCCCTACACGGTGCATCAGGACAGGAGCGTCAGGGCCGCCGCGTGGAAGGCCCAGAGCGAGTTCTTCGCGGCCAACGCAGAAAAGCTGGACGAAATCTATGACAAGCTGGTGAAGAACCGCACCGCCCAGGCCAGGGAGCTGGGATATGACAATTATCTGGAACTGGGATATTACAGGATGAACCGCAATTGCTACGGCAAGGAGGAAGTGGAGGCGTTCCGCCGCCAGGTGAAGGAGGACTTCGTTCCCTTCGCGGAGAAGCTTCATGACCGCAGGAGGCAGAGGCTCGGGCTGGACAAGTTGAGCTGCGTCGACACCGCCGTGTATTTCAAGGAGGGGAACCCTGCGCCTTTCGGCACCCCGGAGGAAATCCTGGCCGCCGGGCAGAAGATGTACGGAGAGCTTTCGCCGGTGACGAAAGAATTCATCGATTTCATGATGGAAAATGAACTGTTTGACGTGCTTGGCCGCAAGACCAAGCGTGCCGGGGGCTATATGACCTACATGCCCGACTACGAAGCCCCCTTCGTGTTCGCCAACTTCAACGGCACCAGCGGGGATGTGGACGTGATTACCCATGAGTGCGGCCATGCCTTCCAGGGATGGCTCTCCGGCAAGGACCCCATCCGGGAGCACAGCGATATCACCATGGAGACGGCGGAGATCCATTCCATGTCCATGGAGTTCTTCACCCAGAAGTGGATGCCGCTGTTCTTCGCGGACCGGGCAGAGGATTATATCGAGATGCACCTGGAGGACTCTGCGGCGTTCATCCCTTACGGCTGCATGGTGGACGAGTTCCAGCATATTGTCTACGAGAACCCGGACATGACGCCGGACGAGCGTCATGCCGCATGGCTGAAGCTGGAGGGGGAGTACAGGCCCCATCAGGACTACGGCGATGACAGGTTCTTTGGCAAGGGAGGCTTCTGGCAGAGGCAGCAGCATATCTACACCTCGCCTTTCTATTACATTGACTACTGCCTGGCCCAGACCTGCGCCCTGCAGTACAAGGTGAAGATGGACGCGGACTTTGGGGCGGCCTGGGAGAGCTACCTGAAGCTGTGCAGGCTCTCCGCCAGCGATTTCTTCACCAATATGATCAGGGAAGTGGGCCTCATGAGCCCCTTCGAGCCCGGCTGCATGAAAAATATTGTGGAAAAACTTGAAAAATATGTGAAATAGCTTCACATTTTCCGAAGAATACGGTAAAATAAGCCGGTGTGGCAGAGGCAGGATCACGAACAGCCACTGCCCAGAGAGCACCGGGACCGCAAAGGACTACGAGAAGGGAGTACAAACAAGAAAGGAGACATGGTCATGTCCAATCATGAGACACCGAATACGGAGCAAAAACCGGAAAAGGTACAGACAAAATATGACTTGAAGATGCAGAGAAGAAAAGAAGAGAAGGAGAGGGAGGCGAGGAGCAGGCGCAACGGCAACATCATCGGCATCGTGATCGTGGCGGCGCTGGTCTGCCTGGTGGCGTCCTTTCCCATCCGGACCTATCTCACGGTGCACGGAACCTATGTGAAGGTGAACGGAGAGAACATATCCAAGGTGGAGTACGACTATAATTATAACATGGCTGTCAGCAATTACCTCAATCAGTACGGCAATTACCTTTATATGATGGGGCTCGATCCCACGTCCGACTTCACCTCGCAGATGTATTCGGAGACCCTGACGTGGGGGGATTTTTTCCAGCAGATGGCTGTGGAGAATATCGTGCGCAACAAAAGCCTGCTGAAACAGGCGAAGGACGAGAACTTCGTCTATGATGTCAGCGAAGAATATAAGAGCTTCGAAGAGTCCCTGCAGCAGATGGCGACCGAGGGAGGGACCTCGGTGAATGAGTACAGAAAGCAGCTGTACGGCGCTTATGCCACCCAGTCCAGGCTGAAGCCCGTTGTGGAGGAGCTGCTGTATGTGGCTGCGTACTACGATGAACTTTCCGACCGCAATGCCCCTTCCCAGGAAGAGGTCCAGGCGTATTATGACGAGAACAAGGAAAATTATGATTCCGTGGATTATCGCATGCTGACAGTGGACGCCGAACTGCCCACGGAGCCGACGGAACTGGCTGACCCGGCAGACGAGGAGGCAGAGGGACAGGACGATGCCGAGACCGGGGACGGCGAGGATGCCGAGGCCGCTTATGAGCCCTCCGAGGCAGAAATCGAGGCAGCCATGGCCGAGGCGAAGGAAGAGGCCGAAAAGGCGGAAAAGACCGTGGCCACAGAGGGCGAGCTGTATGAGAACCAGCGCCAGTCGGCGATCAGCTATCATATTAACAGCTGGCTGTTCGAGGAGGAGAGGAAGCCGGGGGACACTACGGTGATAGAGGATTCCACGAACCACCGCTACTATGTGGTCAGCTTTGAGGACCGTTACCTGGACGATGTGCGCGCCGTGGACCTGCGCCTGGTCATCACCGCGGAGGAGAATGGACAGGCCATCCTGGATGAGTGGAAGGCAGGCGCGGCCACCGAGGAGAGCTTCGGAGAAATCTGCGATAAATATAACAACGCCTCCACCACCCAGGCGGAGGGCGGACTGATGGAAGGCGTATTGTCTTCCAATATGCCTGCGGAGATGAGCGCTTGGGCCCATGAGGAGGGCCGGGCCGCAGGTGACACGATTGTCATTTCTCCGGAGGGTGAAACCAATTCCTATGTGGTGTACTATGTGGGAACCGGCGATGAAGAATGGGTTCTGAGCATACGGCAGACCCTGGTGAACCAAAAGATGTCGGAGTACGTGAGCGAGCTTTTGGCGAACGGCCAGGTGGAGGATCCCAAGGGGCATCTGCGGTACCTGGAAGTCCAGGCAGCGGAAGAAAGCGCGGCTCAGGAGTCCTCGGAGAGCACGGAGGCTTCCGGCAGCGAGAGCCAGTCAGA
>CAJUFI010000018.1:34645-70227 GCA_910585665.1 uncultured Acetatifactor sp.
GGAGGCTTCCGGCAGCGAGAGCCAGTCAGAGGATGCGTCTGACAGCGAGAGCCAGTCAGAGGATGCGTCTGACAGCGAGAGCCAGTCAGAGGAGGCTTCCGGCAGCGAGAGCCAGTCAGAGGATGCGTCTGACAGCGAGAGCCAGCCGGAGGATGCGTCCGACAGCGAGAGCCAGCCGGAGGATGGGACCGACGGCGAGAGCCAGCCGGAGGATGGGACCGACAGCGAGAGCCAGCCGGAGGATGAGGAATCCGCAGAGGGTGAAGAGTGATCCAGTGTCCTGGCCTGCGGAAGAGCGCGGCCGTGGGCAGAGAATGTTCAAATGACAGAGCAAGAGGATAGAAAAATCGGAAAGCGGTGGGATTCCTCACCGCTTTTTCTGTCCATGCCGCGTTTTGTTCCCTGACGGGAGAAAACCTACACAAAGGCCAACGCACAATACCACGCGCAAACGTCAACGCGCAATGCCCCGGGCAAACGCCGAAGCACAATGGCCAGGGCCATGGGTCTGCGCCACAGAAAGGAGCCGGAATGAAGAGAAAGGCACTGGTGCTGGACATTGACGGCACCCTCACGAATTCGCGGAAAGACATCACCCTTGCCACAAAAACGGCAATCCAGGCGATCATGGAGAAGGGACATCTATGCGTTCTCGCCTCCGGCCGCCCGGCGCCTGGCATGCGCCGCTATGAACGGGAGCTGGAACTGGAAAAATACGGCGGTTATCTGCTCTCCCAGAACGGAGCCCGCATTCTGTCCAGCCGTACCGGCGAGCCGATCTACCAGAAGGCCCTGCCCCTGGAAATCGTGCCGGGGCTGTATGAATTCGCCCTGGAAAACGGCTGCGGGCTGGCCACCCACAAAGGGGACATGGTGATCTCCGCCTTCGCGCCGGACAGATATGTCTCCCTGGAGGCGCGCATCAACGGGATGCCCATGCGGCAGGTGGAGCGCTTCCCGGATTTCGTGGACTTCGATATCTATAAATGCTTCATGACCGCGGACGACAGGAAGGCGGCGGTGCTGGAGCGGAAGCTGCAGAAACTCTACGGAGAGCAGGCGGCAATTTACCGCTCCGAGCCCTTTTTCATCGAAATCGTGCCCAAGGGCGTGGACAAAGGGGACTCCCTGCGCCGCCTGACGGAACACACAGGCATTCCCCGGGAGGATGTGGTCTGCTGCGGCGACGGATTCAACGATATCTCCATGCTGCAGTACGCCGGCGTGGGCATCGCCATGGGAAATGCCCAACAGGAAGTAAAGGACGCAGCGGACTATGTCACGGCCACCAATGACGAAGACGGCATCGTGGAGGCCATCGCCCGGTTCTTCCACGCGCCAGGCGATTTGGCCGATGCAGACGCTCAATGAACAGACAGCTGGGATTTTTCAGAAAGGCGCCCGGATAAGCCGGAGAACAGGCGAGAGCGAACTCCGGCACGCCGCAAGGCAAGCGGCCTGGAAATCCCAGGAGGGAATCGTGACAGACAGGGAGGGCGACATGAGACAGGAGATTCGGATAACCGTGCCCCAAAAAGGGCAATATATCATCAAGACGCTTCAGGATGCCGGTTTCCAGGCCTATGCGGTGGGCGGCTGCGTGCGGGATTCGGTCCTGGGCAGGACGCCCCAGGACTGGGACATCACCACCTCCGCCAGACCGGAGCAGGTGAAGGCCCTGTTCCAAAGGACGATCGACACCGGGCTGCAGCACGGCACGGTCACGGTGATGCTGCAGGGGGAAGGCTTTGAGGTGACCACTTACCGGATTGACGGAAAATATGAGGACAGCAGGCATCCCGCACAGGTGACATTCACCCCGGACCTGAGGGAGGATCTGCGGCGCAGGGATTTGACCATCAACGCCATGGCCTACAATGACGCGGAAGGGCTGGTGGATCTCTTCGGCGGGCTGGAGGATCTGGAAGCTGGCATTGTGCGCTGCGTGGGGGAGGCCAGGGAGCGCTTCCGTGAGGACGCGCTGCGCATCCTGCGGGCCATCCGCTTCTCGGCGCAGCTGGGATTTTCCATAGAGGAGGAGACGCTGGCCGCGGTGGAGGAGCTTGCCCCTACTTTGCGCAGGATCAGCGCGGAGCGGATTCAGGCGGAGCTGGTGAAGCTGATGGTCTCGCCCCATCCGGACTACCTGCGCACCGCTTATGACAAAGGTGTCACAAAAGTGATTCTCCCGGAGTTCGACAAGGCCATGGAGACCCCTCAGAACCACCCTCATCATTGCTGCAGCGTGGGGGAGCATATTCTGCATTCCCTGTGCCTGGTGGAGGCGGAGCACACCCTGCGCCTGGCCATGCTGCTGCACGACATCGGAAAGCCCAATGTCCTGACCGTGGACGAGGATGGCATGACCCACTTCCACGGCCACGCCGCAGTCAGCGCGGCCATGGCGGAGCAGATTCTGAGGCGGCTGAAATTCGACAATGACACCGTCCGCAGGGTGTGCAGGCTGGTGCAGTACCATGATTACGGGAACGGCCAGGAAATCGACATCCGCCTGGCCCGCAGGGCCATGAATCGGATCGGGGAGGAAGCCTTCCCGGGGCTCTTTGCGGTGAAGCGCGCCGACATCCTGGCCCAGAGCAGCTACCTGCGCCAGGAGAAACTGGACAGGTTGGAGGCCTGGCAGGGCTGCTACCGGCAGATTCTGGACAGCCACCAGTGTGTATCCTTGAAGACCCTTGCGGTGAACGGCTCCGACCTGATCGCCATGGGCTGGAAGCCCGGCAGGGAGCTGGGGAAGGCCCTTTCGATGCTTTTGGAGCAGGTGCTGGAGGATCCGGCCCGCAACGACAGGGAATGGCTGCTGGCGAAGGCGCGGGAAGGGATCTGAGAATCTAATCTTTTCCCGCTGTCCGTTTCATACTTTCAGAAATCTTCTCATATGATAGGTTAAGAGCCGGACTGAACACAGTGCGGCCACAGGGGACGGAGCCGGTGCTCCATATCGGACCCCTTGTGCGGATATCCGCCCAGGGATTCCCGATACCGAGTGTCGGTTCCCAAGAAGCCGATCAGGAGGGGACTGAGGTGAACGACAGAGCAGTTGAGTTGCTGGAACAGTATGATATCGAGGTGCTCCGCACCAGAAAGGGCCGGGGCGCCATTGTGTGCGACACCAATCAGGGATGTCTGATTTTCAAAGAATATTCGGGAAGCCAGGACAGGATAGAGTTGCAGGACAGGGTGCTCCGGCAGGTGGCGGAGGCCGGACTGGTGCGCGTGGAGGCCATCATACCGGCCAGGGAGGGCTCGCTGTTCGTGAAGGATATGGACGGCACGGCGTATGTGCTGAAGACCTGGCAGGAGGGACGGGAATGCGGCGTCCATGAGAGGGAGGAATGCCTGGAGGCGGTGCGTCTCCTGGCCAGGCTCCACGGGAGCATGGAGCTTCCAGCGGACACGCCGAATATTCCGGTGGCGTTCTCCCCGGAAAAGGAGTATGATAAGCACAACAAGGAGCTGAAGCGGGTGCGCAAGTACCTGCGCCAGAAAGGGCAGAAGAGCTGGTTCGAGACCAGTCTTCGCAAAGCCTTCGACCCTTTCCTGGAGCAGGCCCTGGCGGTGACGGAAGAGTGGAGAGAATACTGCCTGGACCCAGGACAGCCCGGCGCCGGGGACAAAGATTCGGTCTCCCTGTGCCACGGGGACTATCAGTACCACAATATCCTGCTGGGGCCCAGAGGCTGGTTCGTGGTGAACTTCGAGAAATGCATGTGCGATGATCCTATCCGGGATCTGTACCTGCTGCTGCGGAAGCTCCTGGAAAAAGGGAACTGGTCCGTGCCGCTGGGGGAGGAGCTGCTGGCGGCTTACGAAAAGGAGCGCCCCATATCGGCCCGCAGCTGGATCGACCTGTACTACAGGCTTGCCTACCCGGAGAAGTTCTGGAAAATCGTGAATTTCTATTACAATTCCGGAAAGGCCTGGATTCCCGGCAAGAATCAGGAGAAGCTGGAGCGGGTCATAGAGCAGGAGAAGGAAAAGCAGCATTTCCTGGACCAGGTGTTCCGCAATGTGAAGGGGCGGCGCTAGAGCTCCAAAGGCAGCCCTTTGGGGCGGCGCATGCGCCCTGGAGGGGACGGAATCCGGCAGAAACCCAAAAGCGCCCTGGAAGGGCGGCGAGGAAGATAGCAGAGGTACAAAGAGGATAATATGAAAAAGAAATGGAATGCAGGAGACAAGATGAGACATAGCGGGACGGTGGCGGCCATATTGATTCTGACATTGCTGTCAGTTTCCGGCTGCGCGGTCCCTTTTCTAAAAAACGGGCAGGGAGACGCTGCCTCCGGCGAGCCTTCCAGGGTGGACACGGGCTTCGTTGTCCCCGGGCCGGAAAGCTACGACTCGGCGGACACGGCAGTGCTGGTGGACCGGGACAAGGAGAACGGCACAGTGACTTTCCTCAACCTGGAGCTTGGCCGGAACTACACGCTGTCCATGGACGGCACCACTAAGCTGTACGATAAATACGGCGACGGGGTCTCCATCGAGCAGATAGAGAAGGGCGATATCGTGGATATCACCTTCCTGAAATCCAAGAAGCACCTCACCACCATGCAGCTGTCAAAGAACAGCTGGACGTACGCGGAGGCGGAGCGGTATGAGATCAATGCCGCCAGGGGAGAGGTGAGCATCGGCCCGGAGACCTATAAGCTGACTTCCAACACCATATATCTGTCGGAGGGCAGGGGCGTGGAGCTGATGGATCTGAACGCGGCGGACGTGCTGAGCTTCCAGGGCATCGGCAACCAGATATGGAGCGTCCGGGTGGAGAAAGGGCATGGGTACCTGCGCCTGGAGGGTGACGAGAAGTTCGTGGGCGGATGGATTGAAATCGGGCAGACCATCATACAGCGGATCACGGAGGACATGCTGCTGCTGGTGCCGGAGGGAAGCTATCAGGTGAACATTTCCAACAAGGGCGGCGGAGGCATCAAGAGCGTGCAGATCAGCCGCAATGAGGAGACTGTCCTGGACATCGGGGATCTGGAGGTGCCGGAGCCCCAGACGGGGATGGTGCTGTTCTCCGTAAGCCCCTCCGAGGCGGAGCTGTATGTGGACGGGGCCAGGGTGGACGCCTCGACCCCTCTGTCGCTGGAGTACGGCCTGCACCAGTTGATCGCCAGGGCCCAGGGGTACCATTCCATCACCCAGTATATCCGCGTGGCCCAGGAGTCCCTGGCCTTTGACCTGGTGCTGGAGGCCACGGAGGACGGGACGGAGGAGGAGATCAGTTCGTCCTCCACGGAAAGCAGCTCTTCGGAGCCAGTGGACACCACCACGGATTACTATAAGGTCTATGTGGACACGCCGGTGGGGGCGGAAGTGTACCTGGACGGCAATTATGTGGGGATCGCGCCCTGCAGCTTCAAGAAGACAGCGGGCACTCACGTGATCATCCTGCGGAAGTCCGGCTATGAGACCAGGAGCTATACCGTGGAGATCGACAACGGGGAAAAGGACATATCCTTCTCCTTCGCGGATCTGGCAAAATATGCCACGGAGTCCTCCGGCAGCAGTTCCTCCAGGGGGAGCACATCAGAAAGCGGCAGTTCCTCCAGCGGGAGCACATCGGAAAGCAGCAGCTCCTCCAGCGGGAGCACATCGGAAAGCAGCAGCTCTTCCGGCGGCGCGTCCGGTTCTTAATTTTAAGTTTGTGGAGAAAATGCCTTGACAAACCTATGAAAACCAGATATATATATGTATAGACGTTTCAGAGGGACAACTTAGAAATGTACAACAAAGAAAACTCATTATAGGAGGAGTTCGATATGAACAAAACGGAACTGATCGCAGCAATGGCTGACCAGGCTGGTATTTCCAAGAAAGATGCTGAGAAGGCGCTGAAAGCGTTCACCGATGTCGTTGCTGATGAATTGAAGAAGGGTGAAAAGGTCCAGCTGGTTGGCTTCGGAACCTTTGAAGTAGTAGAGAGGGCGGCCAGAGAGGGCAGGAACCCCCAGAACGGCGAGCCCATGCCGATTGCTGCTTCCAAGGCGCCTAAGTTCAAGGCTGGCAAGGCTTTGAAGGACGTAGTGAACGAATAAGGCATCGTTTATAAGTGATGAGTCACAAGGCCCGGTCAGGATTAGAGGCATCCCCGGGCTTTTTGTGTCCCCGGGTTTCACAGAAAGGCAGGATGATTTATGAGATTGGACAAATACCTGAAGGTCTCCAGACTGATCAAGCGGCGCACCGTAGCCAACGAGGCCTGCGACAGCGGCCGCGTGACAATCAATGACAAAGTGGCGAAGGCCTCCGCGGAGGTGAAGCAGGGGGACATCATCGCCATCTCTTTCGGCAACCGGGAAGTGAAGGTGGAAGTGCTGGACGTGCAGGAGACCGTGAAGAAAGAGGAGGCCAAAGAGCTCTTCCGCTATCTGTAGGCGGCTTTGCGGGGTTCTATCCTGAGCCTTTCCTTCATATATTAATGTGAGGAGATTTTCCGGGGCGCCTGAGGGGCATTGCAAGGCCGCAGGCGCGCTCAGGGCCGCGTGCCCGGAGCCCCGGGACTTCATGAAATGGAGGGGCTTATGGAGGATTTAAGCGGAAGCACACGCATGCACAAGGTGTCCATGACCAATCGGAGAAGCTGCGTCATAGGCGGAGTCAATGATGTGCTCTCTTTCGATATCCACGAAATTCTTCTGGAGACGGAGCAGGGGATGCTGATGATCAAAGGGGACGAGCTGCACGTCAGCAGGCTGACCTTGGAAAAGGGAGAAGTGGACATAGACGGACGGATAGACAGCCTGACGTATTCCGATGCAGGCGGAGCCGCCCGCAAGAACGAATCCCTGCTGGCCAGGCTGTTCCGGTGAGCCTATGGTGAGCGAGAACGAATTCCTGCTGCACGCTCTGTGCATGGGAGCCTTCATCACGTTCCTGTACGACTGCCTGCGGATATTGCGGCGGGTGCTGCCCCATGGGGGGTTCCTGGTGTCGCTGGAGGATTTGGTCTTCTGGATTTACTGCGCCGAACAGGTCTTTCTGCTGATGTACCGTGAAAGCAACGGCACCCTGAGATGGTTCGCCGTCCTGGGAGCGCTGGCGGGGATGTTCTTTTATCGGAAGCTGTTCAGCCCCCTGTTCGTGAAATACATATCTGTTCTGCTGTCCAGGGTCCTGAGCCTGGCGGGGAAGGTTCTGAAATGGATGCTGAGGCCCTTTTCCTATGCGGGAAGGAAGACAGGCAGTGCCCTTGGCAAAGCCGGAGGACGATTCCGGCGCAGAATGAAAAAAATCCGCCGGGCCATCAAAATGCGGTTGACGTTTTTCTTGAAACTATTTAAAATGAATCTAAAAGCTTGAAGGGGGGATCTCATGGCAAGGAAACGGCGGGTCGCATATCGAAAAAGACAGCAGAATCGCTTCAGCATGTTCCTGGTCACGCTGGTAGTGGTGATGATGCTGGTGCTGGTGGGCGTGAGGAGCGTGGAGCTGCGCAGCAAAATCGATGCCAAGGCAGCGGAACTGAGCCAGCTGGAAGCCCAGATTGAGGCGGAGGAGGAGCGTGCTGCCGAGATTGAAGCTTTGGGCAAGGAAGTGCAGACGAAAGGTTATATCGAGGACGTGGCCCGAGAGAAGCTGGGGCTGGTCTACGAGGATGAGATTCTTTTTAAACAGGAGGATTGACCGTCCTTAAGGGCATCAGAAGCGGTAGCAGGAAGCTGCCGCTTTTTTTGTCGCAAAACTTTAAGGGGCAAGCTACGCGTTTTTGACAAAAAAGCGTAAATCCGTTTCCTATAATAGATTCTTGATAACGGAACCCTTACCGGAGGCTCTGTTATGAGGAATACGGCGAAGCCCTTTCGGGCCGGGCCGACAGCAGAAAGGTGTGGATGGTGCGATGAGACGCAAAGGGGAGGAGCGGGGGCTGCATACGGCGCAGGTGTCTGATCTGTGCAGGCGCAGGCTCCTAAGCTATGCTGACAGTTTCCATGAACTGGCAAGGAGCTACGACCGGCAGTTTGAGCCGGAGCAGGGCGACCGGGAGGTGGTTCTGGTGGAGAGAAGACTATGGGAGAACAGACAGATCATCAGCGGCCATTTGGACGAAATGGCTAAGATCATGACAGAGGCCGCCTGCGAGGTGCTTTCCTTCAGCCCCATGGAGGGCAGAAAGAAACGCCTGCTGGCACAGGCCCTGGCGGAGGAGGGCATCCAGGTGGAAGGCCCCTGCTATCTGCCCAGGGAAGACGGGCGGCAGGCAATCGTGCTGACAATGAGCACCAGAAGAGGGGGAAAGGTGTCCGTGGAGGACGCGGCGGACATGATTTCCGTGCTGCTGGACAGGAGGCTTGCCCCGTCCGGAGGCAGCCCCTACGTGGTGGAGGGAGCCCCCCAGAGCTTTATCCTGGAGGAGGAGCCCAGATTCCTGGCGCTGACGGGATTTTCCAAGGCCGTAAAGGAAGACGAAGATGTCTCCGGAGACAACTATGCGGTGCTGGAGTCGGATAAGGGACGGGTGACAGTGATGCTGTCGGACGGCACCGGCTCGGGGGAGAAGGCTGGCAGGGACAGCGAAAGGGTGCTGGATCTGATGGAGAAGATGCTGGAGGCGGGATACGGCGTTGACGCCGCCATCAATATGGTCAACGCGGCTCTGTTCACGGCGGGGAAGGATGTGAACCATCCCACTCTGGACATCTGCGACATCGATTTGTATGAGGGCAGCTGCCAGCTGCGGAAGGTGGGCGGAGCCGTCACCTTCCTGAAGCGCGCCCAGGAAGTGGAACAGATGCCCGGCGGGAGCCTGCCCCTGGGCATCTTCGGGCAGGTGGAGCCGGAGCCGGTGTGCCTGCAGCTCCAGGACGGGGACTATCTGATCATGGTCTCCGACGGGGTGGTGGACGCTTTCGGCGGGGAGGACTATGAAAGCGCGCTGGCGGGCCTCATAGCCGGGATACAGGACCGCAACCCGGGGGAGATTGCGGAGAGACTGCTGCGCATGGCCATCTGCGCGGGGGCGGGGAAGATACAGGATGACATGACTGTGGGGGTTGTGGGCATATGGAAAACTTGACGTTTCCATGGAAGACCATACTTTCGCGGAGTTGTTGACTTTTCCCGGCTTTTACGATAACATTTGAAGCATGGGAATCAGAGAAGAGACGGAAAAAAAGGTATTTGCCTATATAGAGGAGCAGGGCATGATCGCGCCCGGGGACCGCGTCGTGGCGGGGGTGTCCGGCGGGGCGGACTCGGTCTGTCTGCTGCTGCTGCTGCAGGCCTATGGGCGGAAGGTGCCCCTGGCGCTGGCTGTAGTCCATGTAGACCATGGAATCCGGGAGGATGCCGTGGAGGATGCCCGGTATGTGGAGGAACTGTGCGGACATATGGGGCTTCCTTTCTATTTGGCCCGGCGGGATGTGAAAAGCCTGGCGAAGGAGGAGAAATGTTCCGAGGAAGACGCGGGCAGAAGGGCGCGCTATCAGGCGTTCCTACAGGCCGCGGAGCGGATGGGCGGCGGGAAAGTGGCCGTGGCCCACAACAGCAATGACAATGCGGAGACCATGCTGTTCCATCTGTTCCGGGGCAGCGGCATAAAGGGAATCGGCGGCATCCTTCCGGTGCGGGCGGAGGGCGGGACAAGCATCATCCGCCCCATCCTCTGCCTGGAGCGGGAGGAGGTGGAGGCCTATCTGCGGGAGCGGAAGGTGGCGTGGCGCACGGACAGCACCAACAGCGGGGACGATTACCGCAGGAACCGCATCCGCCACCATATCCTGCCCTACGTGGAGCAGGAGATCGCCCCGGGGGCCGTTGGCCATATGGACCAGACAGCCAGGCAGCTGCGGGAGACGGAAAGCTACCTGGCGGAACAGACGAAAAAAGCCCTGCAGATGTGCCTGGCACAGACGGAAAGTCAGGGGCTTCGGGTGCTGGATGTGGCGGCTTTCCGGGGCTTTCATGGGGTTCTGCAGAAGCGGATGCTGTTTGAACTGATAAAGGGACTGTCGCCCACCGGGAAGGACATCTCGGCGGTGCATGTCCGCGACACCCTGACTTTGTTCGCCAGGGAAGGGAACCGCACGGTCACGCTGCCTTTCGGAATCACTGCCCGGCGGCAGTACGGTCAGGTGGTGCTGGAACGCGGAGCGGCTCCCAAGTGGCAGGAACGGCCTGTGGAGGTGCCCTTGGGGGAGGAAATCTTCCGGATCCCCTTTGTCTGTTCTCTGGGCGGCCTGGGGGAATTGGAATTTTCCGCCTTTTTTGTAAAAAAACACTGGGAACTTCCGAAAAATCAGTGTACGAAATGGTTCGACTATGATAAAATGAAAGAATGTGTAGTGGTTCGTTCCCGGATCACAGGGGATTTTTTCACCATATCCGACGGGGCGGGAAATACGGTGCGCAAAACCCTGAAGAAATACATGATTGAGGAGAAGATACCCAAGCAGCTTCGGGACGGGATGCCCGTGGTGGCCATGGGGAGCCATATCCTGTGGCTGGTGGGCAGGCGGATCAGTGAGCGTTTTAAGGTGGACGGGGACACGGAGCGCATATTACAGGTAAGATGGAACAGAGGCTGCAAGGACAGCGAAACGGAGGAGAAAGATGTCGGAGCGCATTAGGGTACTTTTGCCGGAAGAGGAAGTAGATGCAAGGATTCAGGCTATTGGGGAGCAGGTCAGCAGGGATTACGCGGGGAGGCAGGTGCATCTGATCTGCGTGCTGAAGGGCGGGAGCTTTTTCATGTGCGAGCTCGCGAAACGGATTACCGTGCCGGTCTCTATGGATTTCATGGCGGTGTCCAGTTATGGAGGCGGCACCGAGTCCAAGGGCGTGGTGAAGATCGTGAAGGATCTGGATGAGCCGATCAAGGACAAGGACGTGCTTGTGGTGGAGGACATCGTGGACAGCGGCAGGACTTTGAGCTATCTGCTGGAGATGCTCAAGAACCGGGGCCCTAAGTCCCTGCATCTGTGCACGCTGCTTGACAAGCCTGACAGACGGGTGGTGGATGTGGACGTGGACTACACGGGATTCCAGATACCGGATGAGTTCGTGGTGGGGTACGGCCTGGACTATGACCAGAGATACCGCAACCTGCCCTATATCGGCGTGATTGAGTTCGACCAGGATTGACAGGCGGCCGTGAGTCATGTTGCATGGCAGATTTTGTGACCGCGAGTATAAATAGGAGGCTTGCAAGTTGAGGCAGAACAATAGAGGATACAATTCATATATTCTATTCATCATGCTGCTGCTGTTGGGGGTGGCGGTGCTGACTTCCCTGGGCGGCTCGGATGATGAATATACAAGGGAGCAGTTCATCGCCGACATGGAGGCGAAGCGGGTCCAGGAGGTGGTGGTGCGGCCCAACAGCGAGGTGCCCACGGGGTATCTGGACGTGGAACTGACAGGCGGCATAGACAAGAAGCTCTATGTGACGGATATCGTGGAGGCGGAGCAGCTGGTCAGGAGCTATAGCTTCGATCCGGTGGTGAAGGATGTGCCCAGGGAGGGCTGGGTGCTGACCACTTTGGTGCCTATGCTGATTGTGCTGGCGGTGGGCATCTTCCTGTTCATGATGATCAATGCCCAGAATGCCGGAGCGGGCAACGGCAAGATGATGAACTTCGGCAAGAGCCGGGCCAGGCTTTCCATGGGGGACAAGAATATCACCTTCGAGCAGGTGGCAGGCCTGATGGAGGAGAAGGAAGAGCTGGAGGAAATCGTGGATTTCCTCAGAGAGCCCGGCAAATATACGAAAGTAGGGGCCAGGATTCCCAAGGGCGTGCTGCTGGAGGGCCCGCCCGGCACCGGCAAGACGCTGCTGGCCAAGGCGGTGGCCGGGGAGGCAGGGGTGCCGTTCTTCAGCATTTCCGGCTCCGATTTCGTGGAAATGTTCGTGGGCGTGGGCGCTTCCCGTGTCCGCGACCTGTTCGAGGAGGCCAAGAAGAACGCTCCCTGTATCGTGTTCATCGACGAGATCGACGCCGTGGCCAGACGAAGGGGCACCGGCATGGGCGGCGGCCACGACGAGAGGGAGCAGACCCTGAACCAGCTGCTGGTGGAGATGGACGGCTTTGGCGTCAATGAGGGCATCATCGTCATGGCCGCCACCAACCGGGTGGACATCTTAGATCCCGCCATTCTGCGTCCCGGACGCTTTGACCGGAAGGTGGCGGTGGGCTCGCCGGATGTCAGCGGCAGGGAGGATATCCTGAAGGTGCATGCCAGGAACAAGCCCCTGGCGGAGGATGTGGACCTGAAGCAGGTGGCTCAGACCACGGCGGGCTTCACCGGCGCGGATCTGGAGAACCTGCTGAACGAGGCGGCCATCAATGCGGCCAAGAAAGGCAAGGGCTTTGTGGCCCAGGAGGACATCAAGAAAGCTTTCGTCAAGGTGGGAATCGGCGCGGAGAAGAAGAGCCGCATCATCTCCGACGAGGAGAAGCGCATCACGGCCTATCACGAGGCCGGCCATGCCATCCTGTTCCATGTGCTCCCGGATGTGGGGCCGGTGTACACGGTGTCCATCATACCCACCGGCGGCGGGGCTGCCGGTTACACCATGCCGCTGCCGGAGAAGGATGAGATGTTCCTGACCAGGGGCAGGATGCTGCAGGAAATCATGGTCTCCCTGGGCGGACGGATCGCGGAGGAGGTCATCTTCAAGGACATCACCACCGGCGCTTCCAGCGACATCAAGAAGGCCACCAAGGTAGCCCGCAGGATGGTGACGCGCTTCGGAATGTCCGAGAACATCGGTGTCATCTGTTATGATGACGACGATGATGAGGTCTTCATCGGCCGGGACCTGGCCCACGCCAAGTCCCACAGCGAAGAGGTGTCCGGGGAGATTGACAGGGAAGTGAAGTCCATCATCGACCAGTGCTATGCCAGGGCCAGGGAGATCATCCTGGAGAAAGAGCGTGTGCTCCACGGCTGCGCGAAACTGCTGCTGGAAAAGGAGAAAATCGGGCGGGAAGAGTTCGAGGCCCTGTTCTCGCCGGAAGATTCCGTCATAGCGGATCCAATTTGACGAATGCCTGTCTTTAAAATGGCTCTGCTCAATGGAAATGGGGATGGGGAATGTACGAAATGCACAAAAAATAAGCTTGTTTTTCGTCAAGTTTGTTAGTTTTGGGAATTGGCAAAATCGGGTTCCGATGGTATCATATTACTTGTAACCCCCAATACATTATATAGTTTTTTGCTATACCCCATAAGAAATACCTTCTCTAAAAAGGACAGTCACCCCATGGCTGTCCTTTTTACCATGCCTTTTTTCAGGCAGAGAATTCCGGTCACGTCCGCCAGGAACCAGCCCATGGGGATGGCGCTCCAGATGCCGATCACTCCAATCTGCGGAATCGGTGCCAGGACATAGGCCAGGAGCACCCGCGTCCCCAGAGAGATTACAGTGAGGACAAGCGACATCTCCGGCCTGTTGATGCCCCGGTAATACCCGTACAGCAGGAACAGTATCCCGATGCCGCAGTAAAAAGCGCCCTCTATGCGCAGGTACCCCACCCCTACGGCGATGATCTCCGTCTCCTCCGGGCGGATGAACAGCAGCATCAGCCAGGGAGCGGCCGCGAAGATCAGCAAAGATACGGCGGCGCAGAAGGCCATGGATATCCCCAGGGCGCTCTTCATTCCCCGGCGAACTCTGTCCTGCTTCCCTGCGCCGTGGTTCTGGGAGATGAACAGGGAGAAAGCGTTGCCGAACTCCTGGGCGGGCATGTAGGCGAAGGAGTCGATTTTCACGGCTGCCGCAAAGGCCGCCATCACCACCGCGCCGAAGCTGTTCACAAGCCCCTGGATCATCAAAATGCCGAAATTCATCACGGACTGCTGGACGGAGGAGGAGAAGCAGAAGCGCAGGATTTCTGCCAGAGAGCCTTTTTCCCCATGAAAATGCTGCCTGTCAAAGCGGAGCCCCGGCTCCCGGGCCCAGGTGTAAGCCATGAGCCCGGCGCCGGACACTGCCTGGGCAATCACCGTAGCCGCCGCCGCGCCGCCGATGCCCCATCTGCACACCATCACGAACAGCAGATCCAGGACAATGTTCAGAATCGCCGTGCTGCCCAGGAAGCACAGAGGCACCACGGAATTCCCCACCGCCCGCAGCAGGTAGGCGAAATAATTATACAGGAACACGAAGGGCAGCCCCAGGAAGATGATCCACACATAGGCGTGCATCATGTCCATCAGCTCTGCCGGAATCTGAAGAAGCCGCAAAATGGGACGGCAGCACAGCATCACGGCGGCGTTGAGAATCAGGGTGGCCCCACCGATGAGCAGGAAGGAGAGCTGCATACAGTCCTTCATCCGCCCCTCTTCCTTCCGCCCGTAATAGAAGGAGAACAGAGCCCCGCTGCCCATGCACATGCCGATGAGGATGGAAGTCAGGAATGTCATCAAAGTGTAGGCGGAGCCCACGGCCGCCAAAGCGTCCGGCCCCAGAAAGCGGCCTACGATCAGGGAGTCCGCGATATTATAGAACTGCTGCAGCAGATTCCCCGCAATCATGGGTCCTGCGAACAGGAGCATATTCTTCGTCACGTTTCCCTCTGTCAAATCCTTTTTCATCTGTGCCATAATGCCTCCGTCCGTGCGCCGCAGGGATGCGCACATTTTCATCACGCTATAACTATAGAAGAAACCCGTATGTTTTATTCTAGCATAGCCGGGGGGAATGTGCAATTGGGGAGGATTGTTGTGCCCCGGCAAAATTTCTATAGAATTATGCCATATAACATGATATGATGATGATAAGGCGGAGGCTGAGGCCGGAGATTTGATATTTTCGGGCTTTTGTAGCAAAAATGATGCAATGATAGGTTATACTGGCACTGTATTTAGATAACACGGATGATTTTTCTTGACAATGGGGGCTTTCTGGGCAGGCTTCTGCGGTCTGCCGGTGAGAGGAGGAATTGCCAGTGGGGAAAAAACGGACAGCAAAGCTGCTCGCGCTAGTGGGCATGGCGGGGATATTGACCTGCTCCATGCGTGTGTCGGCCCAAAATGAGGCGGTCACGCTTTTGGTGCAGAGATATGAGGCCTATCAGCAGGAATTTGAAGGGATAGAGAAGCTGGCGGATGTGGAGGCGACCGGGTACGAGATCATTGAGAGCCAGCAGTTCCCGGTGGCGCTGGAGTCCTTCGGCCAGGAGGAAGTGACCTTCGTGCCGATCCTGCATCAGGAGTACCACAGGCTGGGGGTGCTGATCGCGGACAGCGAGGGGAACGTTCTGTACAAGACCAACCAGCTGGAGGCCAACTACAAGTACATGGAACAGCTGGAACAGCCGATCAAGAGTCTGGCGGCAGTGTCCTTCCAGGATCTGAACCATGACGGCCTGACGGACATCATCTTGATAGCCAACTGCGAAAACACCACGGGAGATTACGCCGGCAAGACTTACAAGGTGGGGGACGTACTCTTCCAGCGGGACGGGAGCTTCTACCGGGACTGGCGGGTATCAGACAAGATTAACCGGTTCAGCATGAACAAAAGCGCGGAGTTCATCGCCTCCCATGTGCGGGACGGCAATTCCACGGAAGCGCTGTACACAGCGACCACATTGGAGGAGCTTCTGGAGAACGGCTTCCGGATCGTGGAAGAGCAGAACTATGCCCGGGATTTCGAGAAGCAGGGCAGGCTGCTGGTGGTGCCGGGCGTGATCAGCATGGCGGAATATGACATTTTCATGATCTATCTAATGAACGAGCAGGGCAATATCGTCTGGAGCTTCCAGCCTATGAAGGACTATGACAATCTCTATGCCCTGAAGGGGATGACCTGCCGGGACATGGACGGGGACGGCATGAAGGACATCGTGGTGCTGGCCAGGTACAGCTATTCCGGCCCGGAAGGGGAATTGCTGATAGACACGAGATGTGACATTTATTATCAGCGCACGGACGGATTTGAGGAGGACACGGAATTCTCCAAAATCTACCAGTGCACTGAGGAAGATACGCTGGGAGAACTGGTGGAGATCATCAGGGAATATTGGGGGTGGCCTAAAGAGAATGATCAAGATACTGATAGTAGATGACGAGAAGCCCATCTGCGACTTGATAGATATCAACCTTTCGGCGGCGGGATACCAGTGCAAGACCGTTCAGGACGGCCTGGAGGCGATCGACCTGATCGAGGCGGAGAATTTCGACCTGATCCTGCTGGATATCATGCTTCCGGGGGCGGACGGCTTCGATATCATGGAGTACATCCGGCCTTTGCGGATTCCCGTGATATTCATCACGGCCAGACATGAGGTGAAGGACAGGGTGAAGGGGCTGAAGCTGGGGGCGGAGGATTACCTGGTGAAGCCCTTTGACGTGGTGGAGCTGGTGGCCAGGGTGGAAGTGGTGCTGCGCCGTTACAACAAGACGGAGACCCTGCTCACGGCGGGGGACGTGGTGGTGGACACGGAGGCCCGGAAGGTGACCAGGGCAGGGAAGCCGGTGGTGCTGACCAACAAGGAGTACGGTCTGCTGGTATTGTTCATCAGCAACAAGAATATAGCGCTATTCCGTGAAAACCTATACGAAAAAGTGTGGGGAGACGAGTATCTGGCTGACAGCCGGACGCTGGATCTGCATGTCCAGAGGCTGCGCCGGAAAATGGGCTGGGAGGAAAATCTGGTGGCGGTGTACAAGATAGGCTACCGGCTGGAAATCTGATATGAAGTTTGTATACAAGATTCTGCTGTGGACAATCATCATCATGGCCATGGCTTTCGGGCTCAGCGGGTATCTGTTCGTGAACTCGGTCTTCCAGAAGTCCCTGGAACGGGAGGTGGCACAGGCCCTGGACGGCAGCAATATCCTGCGGTTCGCCTTCGAGACGGCGGCCCTGAACATTCCCACCAAGTACAATGTGCTGCAGGACATTGCCGTGGAGCAGATTGGGGCCAAGCTGGAGAGCAGCGGCCAGGGGACAGGGAGGCACCTGCGGCTGTCCGACGAGAAGCGGGAGGTGCTCTACCGAAGCGAGGGATTTCCGGAGGATACTTCCCTGCTGCAACAGATCACGGAAGAAGCGAAAGTCTGGCAGGTGACTCCCAAGGGAAACCGCTACTATATCCACACGGGCATCATGGTCAACGCCCTGGACAGGAATCTGTACCTGGAGACATTGGAGGACGTGACGGAGGTGTTCGAGGAGCGCACCTTGGGCTTCTCCGTCTACAGGCGGGTGACATTGGCCATGCTGGTATGCAGTTCTTTGGTGATGTTCCTGATCTGTACCTGGCTGACGAAGCCCATCCGGCTGCTGACCGGCGCCACCAAGAAGATGGCGGAGGGGGACTACAGCTATCGGGCCAAGCAGGTCAGCAACGATGAGCTGGGGCAGCTGACCATGGATTTCAACAGCATGGCAAACGTGCTGGAGGGCACCATCGGGGAGCTCCAGGAGGAAATCCGGGCCAGGGAGGATTTCATCGCCGCCTTTGCCCACGAATTGAAGACGCCTTTGACAGCAATCATCGGCTACGCGGATCTGCTGCGCTCCCGCAGGCTGGATGAGGAGAAGCATTTCCTGTCATCCAACTATATCTATACCGAGGGGAAACGTCTGGAGAACATGTCTTTCCGGCTGCTGGACATCATCGTGACCAAGCGGGAGACCATCAATCCCCAGCCTGTGGCGGCCAAGGTGCTGTTCGAATACCTGAAGGACATGTTCGCCGGGAACGGGGAACAGAAGCTGCGCTTTGCCTTTGGGGCGGGAACGGTGCACGCGGAGGCGAACCTTCTGAAATCCGTGCTGCTGAACCTGGTGGACAATGCCTGCAAGGCTTCCAGCCAGGGCGGCCTGGTGGAGGTGTTGGGCAGAAGGCTGGAAGACGGGTACGTCTTCTGCGTCAGGGACTACGGCGTGGGCATTCCTGAGGAGGAGCTGAAAAAGGTCACGGAAGCCTTTTATATGGTGGATAAATCCCGCTCCCGCAGCAGAAACGGAGCGGGACTGGGGCTGGCGCTGTGCGTGGAGATACTGCGGCTGCACGGCAGCGAGCTGGAGATAGAGAGCACTGTAGGAGAGGGTACCTGTATCAGCTTTGTGATTCCGGACAGGCAGGAAGCGGCCGCGCAAGAGGAGGGGGCGCGGGACAAGGCGGAGCCGGGCAGGCCGGAGCCGACAGTGGATAAGGCCGGGATAGGCGGGGCAAAGTTGGAAAAGGACAGGGCCGGGAGTGGCGAGCCTGGGCCGGAACCGGACGGAGCCGGGAGCGACGAGTTTGAGCCGAATCAGGACGATGGGGCGCGGGGCGGAGAAAATCCGGATGTGCCGCTGCGGGACAGGGCAGGTGAAGATGGAGAGAATGAAGATTGGGAAGAAGAACTGGGGGAAGCTTAGCCTTCTGCTGCTTCCTCTGGCGGCAATCATCGTAGGGCTGGCGGTATGGGGGCCGGAGGCGCTGGCCAGATACCGGGACCGGGGCGTCCTGAACCAGATTCAGGAACAGGAGAGCGGCGAGGGGACGGAGGGCTATCGCTATTCCCTGGGCGGAAACGAGAAAGTCTACATCCTTGCCCAATGCCTGAACAATCAAGTTCTGCCGGAGAGCGACCAGAACGCCATGACCCGCAACGACCTGGAGAATTTGGAGCTGACAGGCACCTACGCGTTCGTGGCGAACCGGAAAGACGCCTCCGGGCAGGAGGTGCCGGAGAGCACGGGAATCGAGCTGGGAAACCAGGGAATCCGGGAACTGAAAAGCTTAGGGGTCTTGCCCGATGAAGTCCAGGAGCTGACGGAAAATGACTACAGGGCCGACTTGTATTCCGCCATCGACGTGCCGGAACCTCAGAACAATGTGCTGGTGTGGAAGATTGGCCTGAGCACCGGCGCGCGGAACGCCGACAGGCAGAACCGTCTGCTGGATGCCTATGTGGACGCGGACACGGGGAAGGTGTACGAATTCTATGTCAGGACAGAAATCTCGTCCTGGGCGCAGGTGGACGCGGACGGCATCGCGGCGGCCTGGGCGGAGTATATGGAGCTGGGACAGCCGACGGAATACGAGAATACCAATCCGCTGTCAGAGAACACCCCTTACTTCAGGAAGTATACCTTCGCAGGGACGGAAGAGGGGGACATCGTGGTGACCATCGGCTACTACGAGGGCATCAATGAACTGTACCTGAAGATTTCCCGGTAGATTCCGGGCATCCGGTGCCGGGGCATCAATGATGCAGTTTTGATGGAAAAAAGATGAGATTAGGATACAAAAAGGATGTTAATTTGATGAAGCTCTTTCGTATGCTTTAGATAGCAGATGCGGAAGAGCTTTTTTGATGTATGGGGCGCCTGCTCTATTGATCAGAAAGAAGAGGGGGATGCGGTATGGCAAGACGAAACGGCAGAAGAAGGTATCCGGAGGAGGTGAGGCTGGTCAGGGTCAGGCCTCATGACGAGAGGACGAGGAAGGGCGGGAAGGGGCGGCTGGTGAGGCTGGGGGTGTTCCTGGCCGTTTTCTTTCTGTCGGCCGCCTGCCTGGGGAAAGTCTGCTCTGTGCTGATCGGCCAATGTGTCAACGCCTTCGCGCCCCAGGAGGAAGCGGAGCCTGGAGAGGAGAAGCTGCCGGAGGAGATGCTGGGGGAACCGGTCGGCGTGAACCCGGATGACGTGGTCATGCTGTCCCAGGAGGAGCACGGGCCGCGGATAGCCATCGATGCCGGACACGGAGGCGAGGATGACGGATGCCATCGGAACGGGGTGTCGGAGAGCGAGGTCAATCTGGAACTGGCGCTGCTGCTGGAGGAAAAGCTCCAGACCCTGGGCTTCGAGACGGTGATGCTCAGAGAGGACCATGAGTCGTTCCTCAGCCTGGAAGAGCGGGTGAAAAAGGCGGAGGACGAGGATGCCGACATTTATGTCAGCATCCATCAGAACGCCTGTGAGGAAGACGAGGAAGAGATAGACGGCATTGAGACCTGGTATTACACCGGGATGCAGGAGGGCAGAAGGCTGGCGCAGCTGGTGCACAATGGGGCGGTGGGCAAGACCGGTGCCACGGACAGGGGAGCCAGGGAGACGGACGAACTGTATGTCCTCAAAGAGACCTCCATGCCGGCCTGTCTGATAGAGACTTCCTTTCTCTCCAACAGCAGGGAGCGGCAGGCAATCACTTCCCCGGAATATCAGAAGAAGCTTATAGAAGGCATCGCCCAGGGCATCGACTATTATTTTTACCCAAAGACGATGTACCTGACTTTTGACGACGGCCCTTCGGAGAAGAATACGGCAGCCGTCCTGGATATCTTGAAGGAGAGGGGGATTGAGGCCACTTTTTTCGTGGTAGGGGAGAACGTGAAGAAGCATCCGGAGGTGGCCCGCAGAATCGTCCGGGAGGGGCATACCCTCGGCATCCATTGCTATAGCCATGACTACAAGGATGTGGACAGCTATCTGGAGGACTTCCAGAAAGCCTATGACCTGGTCTATGAGGTCACAGGGGTGGAGGTGGAACTGTTCCGCTTTCCCGGCGGCAGCATCAATGCTTATAATAAGAAGGTCTACAAGGATATCATCCAGGCGATGACGGAGAAGGGATTCATTTATTTCGACTGGAACGCCAGCCTGGAGGACGCCACGAAGAACACCACGCCGCAGATGCTGGTTCAGAACGGCGTGAGCAGCACCCTGGGGCGGAAGACGGTGGTCATGCTGGCTCACGATGTGGTCTACGACACCACCCAGTGCCTGCGGGAGCTGATAGACAGCCTGCCGGAGTATGAGATGAAGCCCTTGACGGCGGAGGTGGAGCCGATACAATTCTAGGCGTGCCGGATGCCGAGCCGGTTTTTGATACAGTTTTAGGCGCGTCTGATGTCGATTCAATCCAGGGCGCAGTTGGTGTTGGCTAAGGGCAAAGCATTTTTGCGCGGCGAGTTTTGAAATAATCCTTGCGATCGGCGTGGATTTGTGCTACAATCTCTTTGTTCGGGGCGAATGTGCCCTGTATGGATGGATTCCCGAGTGGCCAAAGGGGACAGACTGTAAATCTGCTGCAAATTGCTTCGGTGGTTCGAATCCACCTCCATCCATTTTCCGTAGGAAATCTGCTGGTATGGTGGAATAGGCAGACACAACAGACTTAAAATCTGTCGGGGGCGACCCCGTGCCGGTTCAAGTCCGGCTACCAGCATTGCTTTATACTTAATAATGGGATTCACGTTTTTGGCTGTAGTAGGAGTGAGTTCTTTTTTATTGTGTAGAGAGCTGGCTTTTAAAGTGACAAATTGCTGGTAAAAAACATAACATTTTAAAATTTTGTATAATTTTACCAGTGCAAAATCTATTTATTTTACATTCTTGCACTTGACTATGTCCTGAAAGGCAGATATAATAGAGAAGCAATGTGGCCATAGAGCGGGTTCGGATTCCTGAGGAAGGATACTGTGCTGTGTCATGAAATGGCTAGGTCATGGAAAAGGGAGGATGACTGTCCCATGAAAGATGGAAATAATCTGGGCGGAAAGAATAAATATATATGGAAGATAGCGGTTGCTGTCCTTCTTGTAGTCGCGATGGTATGTGTGGGGGTAGCCTGTGCGAGGAAAGCGAAGGAGGATGCGGCTCAGGACACGTTCGAGCAGTTGGCGGAGCGGACCAGCAAGGTGCCGCTTGAAACACAGGAGCCTTCTTCGGAAGGTGTACAGCCTACGGAGGAGCCGTTGGCAGAGAGCGAGGAGTCGGCAGATATTCTGGGAGAGTTAGGAGTGCCTGTCCCGGAGAAGGAAGTGGATTTTGAGGATTTGCAGCAGAATGTGAACAAGGATATCTATGCATGGATTTATATTCCTGATACGAAGATAGATTATCCGATACTGCAGCATCCTACAGATAATGTATACTATCTGAACCACAATCTGGACGGTAGCAGCGGCTATCCGGGATGCATTTATTCAGAGGACTATAATAAGAAAGATTTCAGCGATCCTGTGACAGTGCTGTATGGGCATAATATGAAGAACGGCAATATGTTCGCTGGTCTCCACAAATATTCGGACAGCGAATACCTGGCAGAACATCCTTATATATATATATATACGCCAGATGGGATGCTGGTATACCAGATTTTTGCGGTTCATCAACACAGCAATGAACATCTGTTGTATGGCAAGGATTATACACGAGAGACAATAATGGAAAGTTACATAGGAGCGATAGAGCGTGAGCGGAGTATGGTGAGCGTTGAGGACGAAGCTATTGAAGTGGATGTGGACAGTCATATTTTGACGCTGTCTACATGCATATCGAACAAACCGAATAATAGGTTGTTGGTGCAGGGGGTGCTGCTGAATGGCGAATAGGCCCAAAAAGGCAGGCGTGGGGGGTAGAAAAAAGAAGAGTTTGCAGTTTCACCGTATCATGATAAATATAGCTCTGGGAGCTGTAATGCTAGTGTTTGTGGCGGTGATATCGTTTCTGCTGTTGCAGATATCTGGAAAGAACAGTCTTTACAGTAGAGCTGATAATGGCGAACTTATGGCTACATTGTCGAATTTGGCAGTAGAACTAGGCGGCAGTATTGATGTAGAAGACGATTGGCAGGAAGGGGATTTCCGATACGAGGGAATTCACTATCGGTATAATGATGACATTTTGACATTTCTTTTCCTTGGCATTGATAAGATGGGCGTTGTAGAGCGTGTGAAGGAAGGGATAGAAGGGGGACAGTCGGATGCGATTTTTTTGCTGGTGCTGAATCCACGCAATAAACAGATAAGTGTCATCGGGATTCCCCGAGATACTATGACCGAGATTGATGTATGTGATCGTAATGGGGAATATTGGGGAAAGACTAAGGGACAATTAGCAATTCAGCATGGTTATGGAGATGGAGCTGAATTAAGCTGTGAACGTACAATGAATGCAGTTGCAAGTTTAATGTATGAATTACCGATTCATGGCTATTGTGCAATTAACATGGGGGCCATCCCGTTATTGAACGATGCAGTGGGCGGAATAGATGTGGAAGCACTGGAGACAATGAATTTTAAGGGGTTTCATGTAGAACAGGGCAACGCTCTACATCTGGAAGGAATGGATGCCTATCATTATCTGCATGACAGAAATATTGAAGTGGATTACAGTGCAAAGAGTCGCTTACAGAGACAGAAGCAATATTTGCTCAAGTATGCATCAGCGGTGATGGAGGAATTGAAGAAGAATGTTGGCTTTGCTGTATCTCTGTATGGGACATTGAGTAAATATATGGTGACAGATATCTCGGTAGACGAGGTAAGTTACTTGGCTACACAGGTGCTAGGCTACAGCTTCGACAGTGACAATATGTATGTTTTGGAGGGAGAGACTGTCATAGGCGAGATATATGAAGAGTTTTATCCAGATGAGGAAGCATTGTACAAATTGATTATAGAAATATTTTATGAAGAGGTAGAATGAGGCTGGTTTTACGGCTGTAGAGCGGTATTAGGCTGAAAAGCTTGATATAACCACATGGAAAGGGAAGGAGGAAGAAAAGAAATGAAAAGATTTACTAAAATGTTGGCGTTAGGAATGACGCTGGCAATGGTGTTCGGCATGAGCGTTAGCGCTGCGCCGAGTCCTTATGCACCGGGAATGGTTACGATAGTTGAAGAGTTGCCTGAAGGATGGGTGCAGGGGACGACTACGGAAGAGGCCTATAACAATGCTAAGGCAGCAGCAGAGAGCGCTGATGCTAAGGCACAGATTGAACTGGCATGCCCCGGCTGGACATTCGATGCTGTAATGGATGTTTGGAATTTTGGTGCAACTTCTGCTGATGCCAAAGATGGTTTTGTGAAGGTCAAAATGCCCGCATTGCCTGACAAAGATAACTACACATATGTGCTTCTTCACTATCCGACTAGTGACTGGACAAATATTAAGGGTTATCCTGAAGTAATTGATTTTAAGCTTGCGGATTGGGAAAACAACTACTGGACATTCCAGGTAGCAGGTGGTTATCCTGTTATTTTTGTGAGACTGGTTAAGAAAGCTGCTACTACCACTACTACCGAAAACGGAAATGGTGGAGCTACTGCACCTGCAGCTGGAACTCCTGTGGGTGGAGTTGTATCCCCTAAGACCGGTGAGGCTATGCCTGTGGCAACAGTAATGGTACTTGTATGCCTGGCTGGCGTTGCTGTATGCGCTAAGAAAGTACGTAACAACGGCTAATAGTCGTTTGCAACAGAGCCTACCCATGGGGCTGAAAACATGGGACGGCTACGCGTAGCTGGCAGAGGCGGATGTTTATCTGCAAGAATTGATTATGAAATGAAGACTATTAAATCCTTAAACATGTGGTTGGTTGAGCCTCGCTTTATGCGGGGCTCAATATGAAAAGAGCGCAGACAAATTTATGTGTTCAGACGATTTTACATCTTACGGCGTGAGCGCTTTTCTGTAAAAGGGCTAATTCGCATATTAGCAATTTCAAGAGATTAATGGCAAGAAAATTTCGCGGAGTAAGATGTGGAACCGTAGTGTATGGAGGCACAGAGAGGAGGATGCGGTCGTTATGTATAGAAAGAGGGCAGGGGGATGGCTGAAGCATCTTGACTTCATCGTGCTGGACATATTGTGTCTGCAAGCTGCTTTTCTGCTGGCTTTTGCGGTATGTACGGGTCTTTCCAGTCCTTATGCGAACGATGCATATCAGGAGATTGGCATTATTCTTTTATTGGCATGTATCTGTGTGACTCTTTTGTCTGATGCTTTCAGCGGCGTACTGAAGAGAGGCCGTTATGAAGAGTTTGCTGCAATGCTGGAACAAGCCTGTCTCATAGAAGCTGTCATCATAATTTGTCTGTTCACTCTACAAAAAGAAATAAGCTATTCCAGATTTATTATCTATTTAACGGGCGTGTTGTATGTCTGCATTGGGTATTTTGTCAGATGCCTATGGAAAGCGATTCTGTCCCGGCGCAGATCAGTAGTGGAACGGCATTCATTGCTCGTGGTGACAGAACAGGCATTGGCCGAGCAGGCGGTAAAGGATGCCATGGAGCAGGAGACGGGACAGTTTCTGGTAACAGGTGTTGCAATCCTGGACAGCGATATGCGGAATCAGGAGATTCTCGGTGTCCCGGTTGTGGCAAAGGTGGATAGTGTGGCAGAGGCTGTGTGCCGCAGTTGGGTGGATGAAGCGCTAGTGGTGTTGCCAAAGGAAAGGCCTTATCCAGGAAAACTGATAGAACAGTTGGCTGGGATGGGGATGGTGGTTCATTTCAGCGTCTTCCGTGCGGAGGAAGCGGGAGAGATGCATCAATCTGTAGGGCGTTTTGGGGATTATACAGTACTTACTACTAGCATCAGTATCGCGACACCGGTGCAACAGCTGGCCAAACGTATGCTGGACATTGTCGGAGGAGCAATAGGGTGCTTGATTACGGGCATTCTTTTTTTGTTTTTGGCACCTGCGATATTCATTACTTCACCAGGACCGATTTTTTTCACCCAGGAAAGGGTGGGGAGAAATGGAAAACGCTTTCGTATCTATAAGTTCCGAAGTATGTATATGGACGCAGAAGAGCGAAAGAAGGAATTGCTAAAACTGAACCAGCATGGAGATGGGCTGATGTTCAAGATGGAAGCCGACCCGCGTATTATTGGCTGTAAGATTCTTCCAGATGGAAGAGTGAAAAAAGGGCTTGGAAATTTTATAAGAGATTGGAGTTTAGACGAGTTTCCGCAGTTTTTCAATGTGCTGAAAGGAGATATGAGCCTTGTAGGAACCAGGCCGCCGACATTGGATGAGTGGGAGAGATATGAACCGCACCATAGGGCAAGACTTGCTGTCAGGCCAGGAATCACAGGGTTGTGGCAGGTCAGCGGAAGGAGCAAGATAACAGATTTTGAGGAAGTTGTAAGGCTGGATACAAAGTATATAGTGGACTGGAGCATGGCGTTGGATTTGAAAATTTTGCTTAAAACAGTGAAAGTAGTGATTTTCAGGGACGGAGCCATGTAAAAGTTGGTAGCTGATAATAAAATTATTTTTAGAAAATAGGAGGACAGTAATGGGTTATAAAGAAGAATATGAGCAGGAGATTGACCTAAAAGATATGCTATTTCATATCCTGTACAGATGGCGTTCTATCTTGTTGGCCATGATTCTGGTAGGTGTTGCTGCAATAGGTTATGTGGTGGTATATAATCTGATTACCCTTCCGGGAGAGCGGGCTGAGGTGCGAGGGGAAATGCAGGAACAGATGAGGGTTCAAGAAGAACTGGAAGGAGTGGCGGCGGAACAACAAGACGCAGCGGCAATAACGGAGGTTAAGGATCGGATTCAATTATTGGATGAGCAGTTGGGTGAGTTGCAGAATCTAAGTCCTGTGAAATATGGTGCCATAGGCATTGCTGTCGGTCTCTTTGGAATGATGTTCCTTTATGGGATTGCCTATGTGCTCAGCGATAAGCTACGGGGAGAGCGTGAGCTTTTAGAAAGGTATGGATATCATTTGCTTGGGACATTCCCGCGCCGACGTAAGGGAAAGGCGTTGACCGGTTTTGATCATGTTCTGGAGAAGAAGGAGGGGGGATCTGGACAGGCTGCAGAAGAGGAGACATATGGGATTATCTCAGCGAACATTACGAACCTTGCAAAAGATGGGGGGTTGTTCCTGATGACAGGGACTGTGGATATAGGGAAGTTGCAGCGTCTTACGAAAGCAATATTGCCGATGCTACAGAAGAACGTGATGTTGGCAGTGGGCGCAGACATGAATCGAACAGCGAGTACAGTGGAATCATTAGGGGAATGCGATGCGGTAATTCTGGTGGAAGAGAGAGGAACATCTTTACGGGGAGGGATACAGAAAGAGCATGAGAACATCGCTGCACTGGAGAAGCCAGTAATAGGGTATATTGTGCTGTGATATCCCCCATTATGTTTGAAAAGTGATTATCTCCCGGCTTTCGGCTACAGTATATCAGAGGGTATTTCTGATAAGCTGTTAGATGAAAGCTGGGAGATTTCTGTATGCCTCAGGAAATCAAATCACGGATTGCTTCCATTATAAGTGTTTCCGCATCATAATCATTTTTGTAATCGTTCTGTCCGTTCAAGCTGGTGTAATCAAAGCAGAGATAATATTTCAATTCATCTTCCAGATATTCCTTATAGTTATCATAGGTCAATTGGCACTTACCAGCATGCATATATGCCAGCATCAGACTGTTTATCCATGAACCATAATGGAGTGAATCCTTGTAATGGTTTATATCGGTTGTGATATCCGTTAAATTATTGAAAGAGAACAATTTAATGTTGCTGTAGGGCAGAATTTGTTCAATCACTATTGTCTCTGCTTCGTGTTGCCTGTAAATGGTTCCATCGGCTAATAATTTTCCCCACCATACAGCGCTATATGGCGGGAAGAAATAATAGAATGTGACATCAGGATACTCTTCGGCCAATGATGTAATGTTCTGGCGGACGGTGCCAAGTACAATCTCCTTTTCCTCCTCTGTCAGATGAACTGGCTCTTCGGGAGTTTGGAATTCTATGCCATCAGGGCATACTGCGTTTATGCCATATACTTGGTAAGCAGCCCAGTTCGAATATGCATCAAAGGATGTGATGCCTCCTTCAAAATCCTCAGAATTCCGTTCCAATAACATAGGATATATCCTACCAAAAATCACGTCTCTGTTGAAGAGATAATTGACATCATTGAAGAGATAATCATCGTATAAGTAAGTAGGATATTTGCCTAAGTCCTGGCGCAGGGCATCTTTATCTTCGATAAATTTCTGCATATCCAGACCTCTGACAATGGTCTTCAGGTTAGGATTACTCCTTAATGCGACAATTAAGCTGTCATTGATTTCCTTATAAGACCCGCCGGAGTAAGCTACTTTGATGGAAGTAGTTCCAAAAATCTCATCCATTTCAGAGGTCTTGAAATTTTCTGCCATAGAGGTTCCTGTAATCAGAGCATCATATTCAAAATGTTTGATGATTCCGTCATTCTGACTCCTCTGATTGTTCAAGGTATAAAAGTAGTCTTCCAGGTATGGCGGATGGTAATGAAAAAAGGGATCCACATGAATCACCAGTGCGGCGATAGGAAGTAAGGCGACAATGGGCAATAGGAAATGGAGCAATAACCATATTCTTGGTTTTATCTTCTGGTTCATTCTTATACCTCCTAAAAATTAAAATAAACGAAAACCGATTCACTGCTCAGGCATAAAAAGCTCCATATAAAAGCTATGGAAGAGGGTACTAGCAAAAACCAGCTATTCTTTTTCAGGTTCCGATAGTTGTTTTCCGGCATCAAACATATGCCATATCCGGACAGAATAAAGAGCAGCATACTAAATCCCCTGACGCGCCCATTGATGGAGACAAGGTGTAGTGACTCCAGTATAAATGCCATCTCTGGAAGCACGAAGGAACGGATCAGGCCATCGCTGACGGACATGTCCTGGAAAGTAAATATTTTATCCAAGATGGATGCCCATTGGACTATGCTTTCAGACCTGAACAATAGCCATAAAATATTGACTGACAGGAAAGTAGCGCCCCAACGGACGACCACATTTATCTTTTTCTGCTGTTTTTCAAAGATTCGGTCATAAATGCTGAATGCTCCATGCAAAAATCCCCATAGGATGAATGTCCAATTGGAACCATGCCATATCCCGCTGACTAAAAATACTATCATCGTATTGAGATATGTACGGGATTTGCCTTTTTTGCTCCCGCCTAAGGGTATATATATATATTTGGTAAAAAAGGCGGTCAATGAAATATGCCATCTTTTCCAGAAGTCCCTTATGGAGACTGCTTTGTAGGGGGAGTCGAAGTTTATGGGCAGCTGGATATTCAGCATGGAGGAAACGCCGGCTGCCATGTCTGAATAGCCGCTGAAGTCAAAGTATATTTCAAAAGTGTAGGATAGCATAATCAGGATTAGATCCATGGACGTTGCAGTCTCAAGGTTAGAGTATCCCCAATTGACAGCTGCGGCGAAGGTGTCCGCCAATATCACTTTCTTGAATAGTCCGAAGCTGAAAGTTTTTATGCCGCAGGCGATATTGTACCAGTCAATCTTTTTTAGATTATTATCATTCAGCTGTTTCATGAATCCTTCAGGCTCATTGAGCGGGCCCATAAGGATTTTGGGGAAGTACAATATGTAGGCGAGATAATCCAACAGGTTCGGAGAGATTTTTCCCTGGGATACGTTCACGGTATACATGATTTGCTGGAACGTGAGGAAGCTGATTCCCAGGGGCAATATAATTGCTTTTAGAGGGGATTGATCTTCCTCAAGTGTGGCATTATAATATGCAATAAAATAATTGATATATTTAAAACAAAGCAATGTGACTATATTACATATGATGTCTAATATTAACAGCGCTCTTTTCTTAGGAGAATGAACAATGGCCATTGCTATGCAATAATTGACAAGTATGCTGATGCCTAAAAAGAAAGCATTATACCAGTCTCCGTATAGGTAAAAAAGCGCGCTTCCTATGATAAGGACAAATATGCCGCATGTAGGGGTTATTTTATTAAGCGTGAAGTAGGTGATAATCAATAATGGCAGAAAGGCCATTATAAAAATATAGGAATTGAATTGCATGGCGGCAAAGGCTCCTTTGGCATGTTTTCTGAAAGTAAAATATTATATTAACAAATATAATTTTAGCTTAAATACAATAAATATGCAAGGGGAAAGACGTGTGCGGTTCAGGAGATTATCTATATGAGGATTTTGGAGGATTAGATTCACAAATTCAGGGCGTATTAAGGAAATGCCTCCAAATAACCTACGCAAGCCTGTTGCAAAATTTACAGATTTTATCAGGTTTACTCTAAACAAAATGCGTAGATTATTTTCCGGCAGTTCCTAAGTGTGGATTTGAACAAAAGATTGTTAGAGTGATAGGCTTTCCGAACCGGCGTGGCTGATATTCGGATAGGAAAAGCGCAAGCGAATTTCATAGACGAAATATGATTTGATATTTGTCAATATTTGTCGATGAGATGGCTTTGTAAGTATATTTGGGGATTTGATATCATAGAAGTAAGCTGGACATACATATGAATTCGTTTTTTCTTAAGGAATTGTCTACAAATAACTGCTGCAAGTTTATGGCAATTTTTATTGTATTTCCGGGCTTTTGCCTGAAGCAATTGCAGCAGTTATTTTCCGACAATTCCTAATAGGAAGAAGCATAAAGACGGGAGTTTTTTGCAAAGGAGGTTTTCTATGGTCATAATAGAAGCTTTGATAGACTTTAGGGGCATTATTACTGGACTGGGCGAAATGTTGAAGGAACTGGTGGCGGTATTTGCCACAAGAAAAAGGAAACGCCAGCTGATTAATCTTTTATATCGGACAGCCGGAAAAGAAGGTCAAAAAAGGAATGTAGCAGATTTTTACGGTTATGTCAACCATAAGCTGAAAGCTGTTTCATGGAATACATCGCAGGTCTCGGATTACAGCATAAGAATGCTGAAAAATGATTTGAAGGCGAACGCAAGCCAGAGACAAATGATTTTTATTTTAGGAGATCCCGGCAGCGGAAAATCTACATTGATGCTGCATCTTGCTTTTTGGCATTGCATTTATAACAATTTGGACAAAAAGAATTCTGCCAATGACAACTTAATGCACCAGGGGATATTGTACTGCAGTATGCGAGACTATCACAGTTTGGAGGAACTAAAGGACGACTTGGACAATAATCTTGAAGCTTTGTTTTTAGATGGATTCGATGAGTTTATTGTCTTACGGAATAAATCGGAAAAAGAAACATTAGAAGAATTATTATGTCTATTGCTGGATGCTAAATTGAATATATTCAGAAAAATATACATATCCAGCCGTAGAGAACCATTTAAGACCAATCTGAAAAAAGCATTGAAAAAGAGAAATCTGAATGGATATCAGCCTCAAATCATAGAAATCTGTCCCTTTGACCGAAAGCAGATTTTAGCATTATATAGGAAAAAAAGCAAAGAAAAAAACCGATACAAGATGCAGGTATATCTGTCTAAGCATGAAACAATTTTCCGCATTCCGCTACTGATAGAATATGCGGATTCTATCAAGAAAGAATACCCTGGAAAAGAGACGCCGTCCCTTTTTCAGGCGTTGAATGCGATTGTAAAGGATGGGATAGAGAGGGAAGGGAAACAGTGGCACAGCAGACAAGGAATAGGAAAAAATTGGGACAAGGAAAAGAAATTTGCCTATGAGAAAAACGCCTGGACTTTTATCCTTACAATGTGCCAGATTATGGTGCAGGCTGGTTCATATAGTTTCAGGGCCAATGACATTGAAAAAGCTAGCCCTGGATTAGAAAAACGTGAATTCTTTTTCTCAACAGGACAATTAATCCACAAAATAAATGAAGAGACGTATGAATTTATCCATTCATTGTTTTATGAGTTTTTTGTGGCGAGGCTTTTGGTATCGCTTAATGGTGTCTCATTTGGACAAAGAAAGCTCTTATTAGCTGCTGATGACAGGAACTATGAAAACTTTTACGCATATTGGCTTAAGGAGCTTCCGGCGGAAGCCTTTGATGCCAATATGACAGGTGATTCTCTTCTGAAAAAAATAGAGAAATCAATTGAAAGCTATGTGCCATATGATAAAGAGCAAAATTGCATGGATATGGCAGAGCAGCTCTGTAATATGATATCTGCAGAGAGTGTTTCTCTTAAAGAAAAACCGGAGATTGCGGTGTATGGCATCTTATGGCTGTTTCCGTTGGTGAGAGAGATAACGTGGAAATCATACAATCTGTCTTTTACGGAAATTAGCGACTTGATGGAAGGCGGCAACCTTTCCCTTACAGATGGAAGGCTGAAAGAGACTTCAGATTTGCGATGCTTTTCCCCTTTTCGTAACCTTGATATACGGAATAATCATATTACTGCTTTGGGGCAATTGAAGAATTATGATTCATTTGATAGTTTGTGTTTGTATGGAAACCGAATTGAATCACTTGAGCCGTTGAAGAATATAGATATCGCAAAACTGGAGATATCTATATGGGATGAAAAGGGGTTGGGTGAGCTTTTTTTGTTGCCGGAATGCGATTGTTTTATTGATTTGCAGGGGGAATCCACTCTATATATAAAATTGGAGCAGCTTCAAGCAAACAGGGCACATTGGCGTCTTGCTTTTGTACCTGCCATTACGTCTTTCCGACTATATTATAATGAATTTCAATCTGGAGTTCAGATGAGTCAGATTTTGGAAGCTGCTTTTAACCTTACATTGAAATCCTTTTATACAGAAAAAGATTTCAAACAGACAGTATTTGATTTTGGAAAAGAAGTCGCTAAATATTTCTATATGGGGAAAAAGTACAAAAGGGCGTTTGAGATTTTTGAGCAGTTGAAATTGGTGGCAGAAAAAGCGTGCGATGTTGATGAAAGAATGCTGAAAATAGCAGACGGCTGGAAGGGTCAGATTTTGGCTAAAACGGGAGAATATAGTCGTGCAATTCCATTGCTTAAATCCGCATGCGGAGAACGTTTGGAAGATAATCTGGACAACGAAACAAAGATTATGTGGTATTGGTTGATGGTGAGTATATATCGGGAAAACGGCAACTTCAACAGAAAGGATTATGGAATCAATGATGTTTTTAAGACAATGTTCTTATGGGGGAGAGAATTATATGACAGGGGACATTATGAGGATGCAGAGGAAGTTTTTGATGAACTTTATCAGAAACAAAAGGAGGATTTGGGAGAAAGACATGAAGACACTTTAAAGTCGCAATGGTGGCTCAGCTTGACTCTATATGAGGAGGCTAAATACGACGAAGCCAAGACGATGCTGTATGAATGTTGCGAAGGCAGAAAGGAGACTCTTGGTCAAAAACACGCGGACACCTTAAGCGTGCAATGGAAGCTCGGCTCAATTTTATATGATGAGAAACAGTACGAAGAGGCCAAGGAAATGTTGTATGAATGCTTCGAGGGCAGAAGGGAAGTCCTTGGCGAAAAGCATGTAGACACCTTAAGTGCACGATTGTGGCTAGGCTTGACCCTTTATGGGGAGAAAAAGTATGAAGAGGCCGAAAAGATATTGAATGAATGTTACGAAGGTAGAAGAGAAGTTTTAGGAAAACGACACGAAGACACTTTAGATACGCAATGGTGGCTCGGCTTGACTTTATATGAGGAGGGGAAATACGAAGAAGCTGAAAGGACGCTGTATGAATGCTATGAAGGCAAAAAGAGGGTTATGGGAGATAAACATGAAGACACCTTATATACGCAATGGTGGCTCGGCGCAAATTTATATGAGGAGAAAAAATACGAGGAAGCCGAAAAGGTATTGGGTGAATGTTACGAAAGCAAAAAGGGAGTTCTTGGCGAAAAGCATGTAGATACTTTGGGGACGCAATGGTGGCTCGGCTTGACTTTATATGAGGAGGGGAAATACGAAGAAGCTGAAAAGATGCTGTATGAATGTTATGAAGGCACGTTGAAAGTTTTGGGGGAAAGACACGAAGACGCTTTAAAGGCCTAATTATAGTTTCAGCTTGAGAAAGCCTATGGGTTGCTGGGTACCACAACAGAAAGCTCGCCGGATGCAAGTAGAGTCGCTGCATTGCGCCGAAGCATCCGGCAATCTCCCAATCCTATGGTACCTCTCCCCCCTACTCATACGGAAATCTGCAGCCTACCGCATATATGGGGAGGGTCTCGAACTTATCACCATGTTTTCCAGTGTTCTGTTATCCTGTAAGAATGCTTCGATTCTACAGGAATGCTTCTTGCTCTTGGCGTCATAATTGATTCCTACCAGGAGCATGTCCCCGCCATAACCTTTCAGCGCCTGGGGATAGTCATTGTTCTTGATCTGCCTGATGGCTCCCTCGCCCGTCTTGTTCCACTTCAGCTCAACCAGGAGCAGCGGCTTGGAAGAATTCTTCTTCGGAAAGAACACCACGTCCGCATAGCCGTGGCCTGACGGCAGCTCATCGATTTTCAGGTATTCGTCCACACAGCTGATATAGGCCGCCCGGATGACGCTGCGGAGGGCCTGCTCGTTGTTGTAGAATGTGGGAGCCGTCCCTGCCTTGTGGGCTTCTTCGATTGCTGCAGCTACGGCCTCCTCGTCCCTGTTCAGGGTGGCTTCCAGAAGCTGGTCTGAGCTGCGGATGAGCTTTGCAATCTCTGTATGCCTTCCCGCTGCCACTGCCCGGACGAATTCCTCGCGGATTTCCTCATTGGGGATTCGCACTGTCTTTTCATCACTGTCATAAGCCAGATACCCCAGATGGACCAGCAGCGTCAGGACATCGTCCCGGCATCGTATCGTGGTCATGTCATTCTGGAAAGAGATCGTGTCGATTTTGACCCTTGCTCCGCCCAGCATCTGGACTAACGCCTCCTTCAGCCCGTCTTCATCCAATTCTATATAAATCTTAAGGGACTCATAGGTCTCTGACTGGGTCCAATAGTTGGCCAGCTCCCCGTTCTTTACCGCCTCCATCACGGAGTTGGGATTATAAATAGACTTTGCCCGGTGAAAGGAATACCCGTCATACCATTTCCTGACCTCTTCGAACTCCATGCCAAACCTCTCGCAGAGCTCTCTGACCTCAGGTTCCGTAAATCCCACATATTCCGCAAGCCTCCTGGGCGCAAGCATGGTATATTCTCTGAAATCCGTCATGGCAGACTGGGTTCCGTATTTCTTGATGGGCAAGATGCCGGTGATATATGCCGCCTCAAATATCATATCTGTCCAACTGCTCTTGAACAGGCTCCTCAGAAAGGAGATATACTCCTTCTGCAGCTTCGAATCGTTTTTTGCTTCACGGAAAAGCGCATCCCACTCATCGATGATCATGATGAACCTTTCGCCGGTAGTTTTTACGGTATTCAACAGGGTCTCTGCCAGACTTGCGCCTTTCGAGGCCTCAGGGAAACTATTGGCGATTTCCGCTATGACAGTTTCTTTTATGTTTTGCACCACATTCCTTACATCAGGAGCACCAGATATGAACAGCGTGATATCCAGATAAATCACGTTGTACTTGTTCAAGCATCGCTCGAAGGAAGGGTCTTCAGAAATCTCCAGCCCCTCGAACAGCTCCCGGGAGTCGCAGCTTTTGTCGTAATATGCGCACAACATCTGCGCTGCAAATGACTTGCCGAACCGACGCGGTCTGCTGACACAGATAAGCTTGTTCTTTGTGCCCAATTCACTGTTGATAAATGAAATCATTCCTGTCTTATCAACATAGGTCCCTTTTCTGGCCGCCGCAAAACCGGCGTTGCCGATGTTCAAGTAGTTGCCCATATTTTCACCACCCCTTGCCCAAAGCTGTCATGGGAATATTGACAAATCAGGGCTTTCTGCTATGGTTTCATTTTACTTTACTACGGTGGAAAGCGCAAGCGGATTTTATATCGTACACACAATATGTACACACGGAAAGGAGGTATTCACAATGACTGCTACACGGGTTTTTCAGAATGGAAACAGCCAGGCTCTTCGTATCCCCCAAGAAATGAAAACCGATAAAAAAGTCTATTGTATTAAGGAATTGTCTACAAATAACTGCTGCAAGTTTATGGCAATTTTTATTGTAT
>CAJUFI010000019.1 GCA_910585665.1 uncultured Acetatifactor sp.
AGGCACGCCCAGCTCCTTTGCCCCGCCGATTACAGCCATCAGGCTCTCCAGGTTGTGCTTGCTCAGAATTTTTTCTCGACATTTCCATTTATGCAGCAATGCTCATGATTTGGGACGCAAAAAAACGCATGGTTTACAATTTACTGTTCCATGCGCCTTTACCAATGCGTCCTATGGACGCTATGTTATTATGATATGATATTATACGCGTGAGTGCATTCATTTGCCGCTTTCTTCCCAGGTTTTACAGAAGCGTTCTCTCGTTATACATTTACGTTGGCAAATGTTATTGAGCGTGAGTATAAATGAATTCTTGTCTATGCCAACTGCATAATATCTACTTTCAATCTCTTTAATTCATCAAGCGGTATTGACGGAACACATAATGCGATATCTTCAAGTGAAAACTTCCCCATTTTAATCATTCTTTCCGCTGTTTCTCTCGCCTCTCTATGGGTAGCATTATCATCAATATCCTTTGCATACGCTTCTAAAACCTGCTCATCATCAAACAATGTCATCATAATGTCCACAACCTCCTGTTCTTTACTATACAAAAAACCGCCTGTCTTTACAATAAAATTCACATTAAATTTCTCGTTCTGAAGCTCCCTCAAGGTTTGTTATAGCCGATTACCTCGGTATACGCTAATCCTAAACTCAGCCTTCGGCTGGGTTTGCGGTCATTGCTGTCATCCATCCCAATATTGCTTTTTACTTTTTCATGTGATATATAACAGCCGTTAATGGAAGAAAGCTATATCCTGTCCGCCGCCAACTTAATGCAGACAATCGCATCCTATCTCTGCATGGAGCGGCTTGCCACCCTGCGGCATGAAGACCTGCCTGTACAGATTGACAACTATATCCAGGAGCATTTCTCAGAGGATCTGGATGCAAAAGATATCTGCTCCCATTTTCAGATTGGAAAGACCAGACTCTATGAAATCGCAAAAGAAAGCTACGGCATGGGCATTGCCGAAGTCATACGCCTGAGGCGCATAGAAAAAGCCAAATCGCTGCTCCTGCATTCTCCCGAATTCAGTCTCAGCGAAGTGGCTTCTCTGTGCGGTTTCCATGACTATAACTACTTTATTACCGTTTTCAAGAAAATAACCGGCACATCTCCCAGGCAGTTTGGCCGGGGCGGGGGAACCTGCTGCTAATCCACTTTCCGCGCCAGAACCGCCGTCCCTTCCTTGCCGGGAAGCGTCAGCTTCGTCTTCCCGCTGGCGTTCTCCAACAGCACCGTCCTGGTCATGTCCCAGGTGTCGATCAGCTCCACCCTGTACTTATGGGCCTCCGGAAGCTCCAGCACATCCTCCGCACAGGTGCGCAGGTCATAGAAGGTCAGATAAGCCTCCTGGCCGCAGTGCCCCTGGTATACGAACTCGCTGTTGCAAAAATCCACCAGCTCATCCCCCATCCGCAGCATCGCCTTCACAAAGGGCTCGCCCTGCTGCAGAAGCTGTTCCTTCTCCCCATCTGACACATGTGTCATTTTCATGATCCAGCTTTCAACAGGCTCGATAGGCCCCGGAAGCTCCTCCACGATTCCTTTCAGGAACCCGATACGCGCCGGGCTCTCCCCTTTCAGCCTGCCGCCCCTGCTCCACCACAGGACATCCTGCCCCGGGTCCAGGAAAGTCTCTCCGTGGGTGCAGTAGCCGCCCATGGTGACCACGCGCCAGAACCGGTTCGTCATCTCCCGGCCGGAAATGCTCCCCCAGATATGCTGGATATTCCCTTCATAGCAGCACTCGTCAATCACCACAGGCTTCTGATACTGCCTGCGCCACCGGGCAACCTTGTTCAGCACCTTGGACTGGATACAGGCGTGGGTCACGTTAGGCCTGGTAAAATCCCAGTTTTTGAAGCAGTTGTGGTTGGACAGCAGATGGCGGTAAGGGTCCTTCGCCGCCACAAACTCCTCAATCTCTTCCCAATCCTCTATAGACTTGGCCCCGCACAGGTCATATTCGTTGGCCAGGCTCCACCACACATTGGGGAACGCCGCCAGACGGCGGAGCAGATAATCCAGATAGACCAGGTTGTCCTTCTGGGGCATGGCAGCAAAGCCCCACCGGTCATAGGGATGGAACAGGATCAGATCCGCCTGGATCCCCATCCTCCCCAGCCGCGCCAATATCCCCTCCAGCCTCTCCCAGAAGGCAAAACAGGGGCGGTCCACATCCCAGCTGCCATCCTCCCTCTTTTCAAAGGCAAAGCAGGGGGGCTCGTTGTGGTTAAAATCGTAATGCTTGGGGAACACGCAGAAGCGCACCTTATTAAAGGGAGCTGCCTTCAGGCTCTCCATGGTCTGCGCCACCAGCCGATCCTCCTGATGCATCAGCGCATAGACCGTGGTGCCGAAGGGATAGAACAGCGTGCCGTCCTCATAGGCAAAATGCATGCCCTCCGCCCCCACCATGCCATGGCAGGACTCAGCCGCGCTCTCGCACAGGGCCTCCCCTTCCTGTTCCGCGACGCCAGTCACCTTCCAGGAATAGCTCCCCGCTTTCTCCGGCAGGAACCGCACCTTGTAGACGCCGTCCCCCGCGTAAAAGCCCTTCACCACCTTCTCCTCGCCTCCGCAGCAAAATACCGCCTCCAGATCAATGTCCGCAAAAGAACCTTCCGGCTGCGCTCCCTGAAAACTCAGTTCAAACATTTCATACTGTCTCATGTCTCATTTCCTCCTATTCCAGTACCGTCTCTGCACTACGGTGCCCTTATAGGGGAATGAAATTTCATCTGCAAAGTGCGCAGCTGAATTTTCATTCCGGGCACCTTCGTTCCGAGACTGTTATAAAATTTCCTCCTATTCCAGTGCCGTCTCCGCACTACGACACCCCTGTACACACCATCCTCACAGCATTCTTCCACCTGCTGCGGATCGACTTCCTCTCCTCTTCCTGCATCCGGGGGACCACCCTGCGGTATGCCCTCCACTGACACCTTCATAAACTCCGCCTTTTCTGTTATTGCGGCATTCCCGCAGCTGCCGCCTTCATGCCATAATCCCTGCAGGGGGACAATAAGCCTGCTGTCTCAGACTTTCATGCTTAAGTTTGTTATTCCTCCACGATCACCCTGGCCCTGGCCAGATTGCGCACCTGGGTGAAGACATCTCCCCTGTCCCCGTTCCTCTGGCTCTTTACGGAAGCCGTCGCAAAGTAGGTGCCGGGCCTGTCATAGGAAGTCTGCACCACGGCCCTGCCCGCCTGCAGGCCCTCCTCCGTGACGTAGGTCTCCAACGCCCCTTCCACCCTCTCGGAACGTCCCTGCGCCAGAAAGGCCATGCTGTCCCCGCTTTCTATCTTCTTCGCGTAGGTGCCGAACATGGGGTCGGAGAAGGAGAATTTGATTTCCGTCACTATCCCTGCGCCCTGGGGCACCTGGGCCGTGGCTTCCAGGGTCACGGCTTCTCCCACCTTCACATGGGCGCATGCCCCGCCGTTGGCGGCCAGGGTGATTACGGGCTGTAGTCCTTTCCTCTCCTTTGCCGTCTCCGCGATATGGACGCAGCCGCCTTCCATTTCATACACAGAGGACTGCCTGGGCTCTATGCCCCGCTCCACCCAGTCGCTGATATCCAGCAGGGCCTGCTTGAGCCCGCCCAGATAGTTTACGATCATATCCGTATCCAGAGCGGACACATCCCCATGGAGGCACCTGTCGTAATAGTAGATCCGGAAATCATCCTCGTTTCCCTTGGCCCTGCGCACCTGGTTCCTGTACCAGTCGCCGCACCAGGGGCAGGTGGACTCGTCCATCAGGGACTGGGTCAGGATTACCTTGCCCTGGATGGTTCCCTCCTGGACCGTACCCGTGCCGCAGAAGCCGGGCCCCATGATGTCGTCCCTCTGAGGGATGGCAGGGGTGCCGTCCGCCTTACGGAACTGATCCCACGCGTGGAAGGCTGCATCCGGCGGAACCTGGTGGCGGTAATAGGACTGGACCGCTATGTAATCGGAATTGTCCAATGTCACCACATCCCCGGGACGGATGGACTTCAGTACCGATTCCATGTCATCCATGCCATAGCACATGCCGATGGTGATGCAGTTGCCCCTGATATCCCCCAAAAGCATATTCTTTCCTGCCGCCCCGCCGGTCTCGAAGCCGATGTTGACCCCCTTCAGATACAGATTCTCCCCCTGGGGGACCTCCTCCAGCTCAATCCAGGCGCCGCCCCCGTCCACCAGGGATTTCTTCCAGGCGGTATCCACGCCGTTGGAATATTCTCCGGTCTCCTCCGCCTTCTCTCCCGGCAGATGGACGCTCACCACACGGCTCCTAGACTGCAGCCTGTCCCGGAGGGCGTTGCTGCCCGGCTCCGTGCCCAGATAGCCGGGCTTCTCCCAGAAATCCCTGAAATACTGAGGGTCCTTCTGCCTGATCCCGGGCATCAGCACAGGCAGGGAACCGTCGTCCCAGCGTCCCGCCGCCTCCATGAACCAGGCCCTGGGCGGGAAGCCCATGAGGGTGATCTCCCTCAGCATCTTCGCCTCATCCTCCGTCAGGCCCTCATACATATCCCCGCTGCCCCCGGCATCCAGGGCGTCCACGATCTTCCCCACCGCATGGCGCAGCGTCCGCATCCCCTGTACGTGGAGCGTGATGGTATTAGGCAGGGAATATGGCGACCCGATGACGAAAGGGCAGGCCCCGTCCCAGGCGTTGGTGTTCTCGATGCAGGCAATGGTCTTGTAGCCTCCCCCGCTGCCGCCGAAGACATAGCCGTAGGGCCTGCCGCAGCCGTAATACTCCCGGGCCACCTGGCGGGAATACTCCGCTGCCGCCGCGCTGGATTTCCAGATTTTATGAGGTTCCGGATGGCCTCCGAAGGCTGCGGCGGACTCCATATTGGTCTCGATAAAGTAAGCGCCGTTCTGCAGGCAGAAGGCGATGGTGTCGTCCTCGCCGCTCCTTCCCAGGGAGGCAACCTCCTCGTCCGGCCCCGGGAACGGACACAGATACTGATAGAACCGCCCCCTGAAATCCTCCTTCACAGGAAAACAGAACACGAATTTCGCCCTGGTGCCCTCAAATCCCCCATGTACATAGCGGAAGGGCTTCCTGCTCCCGTCCGGCATGTCGCGCTGCCTCATCTCGTCCGCATCAATGTAGGGCTTTCCATAATAAGCATCCTTTTTCGCATCATAGATTACTTTTTTGCCACTCATGACATTTACCTCCTCGCCAGCCTGAGATCTCAGTTTCCGTTCTTCTGTCTTTATTCTATCCGTTTTGTCCCCTCCGGAAAATAAGAAATCCGACGGATACTATCACAAATCCGATTTCCCCGGCTGTGCGGCATAAGGCTTCCCGCCGTCTGGCCGATTAGCCCTTACTGAAAAAGCTCCCTGTTCGGCCTGTATTCCGCCACAACGATCCGCTCCATCTCCTCCGGGCTCTCCTGGCAGCCCCTTCTGATCCATCTGCGGATGACCGCCGACAGCCCCTCCGTGAAAAAGGTCTGGTGATAGAGCAGCTCCTCTCTGGAGGCATACCCCATGACCGGCATAATCCTGTCGATATTGTCCTTCAGCTCCGCCGGCAGCCTGTCATACGTCAGATCCATTTTGCCCAGGGCGTCCATATATGTGCAGAAAAAAGCCCTGTGCTTCTGAATCAGTTCAAACAGATGGCGGAATCCCCCCGGACGCATTCCCTTTCCCTCTTCCACAAACAGGCCGACCACCTGCCGGTACATTTCCGTTACCAGATGCTCCATCAAATCCGCCACATCCTTATAATGCACATAAAAGGTCGTCCTGTGAATTTCCGCCCGTTTACAGATCTCGCTCACCGAGATGCGGCTGATATCTTTCTCCTTCAACAGATTCAGGAAGACATACTTTATCCTGTTCTCCGTCTCCACCGCGCGCTGATTTCCCTTTGTGTTCATATTCCGCTCCTCTCTTCGTCTTATGGCCGCCTCTCCCAAAAGCTCCCCTTGAATCTCCCTCTGTTGCCCCAATTCCGGAATGCTTCCATTAAACCATCCTCCACTGCCGAAATTCCGCAATGCTTCCATTGACCCCTCCTCCGTTGCCCCAATTCCGGAATCCTTCCATTGACCCCTCCTCCGTTGCCCCAATTCCGGAATCCTTCCATTGACCCCTCCTCCGTTGCCCCAATTCCGCAATGTTTCCATTGACCCCTCCTCTGTTGCCGCAATTCCGGAATGCTTCCATTCCGTCGCCCGTCCCCGGGAATTTACGGATTTCTTTTATTATTTCTACACATGTATATAAATTGACGGTTGCTATCCGCTTTCCCATTCATTATAATAAAAATACATTCATTCGACAAGTGTTGATTTATACAGCACATCAATCAAAGATCGGCTTTGCAAGCACGGCACAAAGCCAACTGCGTTGACTTGGCCCATTGCGCGCGGGAAGAAAATCTGCGGTAATCCAAAATGATAGACCGTCAGCCATAATGCCTGCCTTAAACGGATCCGCGGATTCTGCCGGTCTTGAGCATAAAAGAAAAAGAGAAAGGAAGAACTCTTATGAATCGAAATCAGGAAATACTGGAAAAAGCTTCTTATCCCAGATTATTGCTGAACTTAAGCCTGCCCGCAGTGGTCATCATGCTGGTGATGGTGGTCTACAATATGGCGGATACCTTCTTCATCGGCCAGACCAACGACCCGTCCAAGATTGCCGCCATCTCCCTGTGCTCCCCCATGTTCTCCATCCTCTCAGGGCTGGGAACCCTGCTCGGCAGCGGCGGCTGTACCGCCATCTCCCTGGCTCTCGGGAAAAAGGATACGGAGACCGTGAAACGCTATTCCTCCTTCTGCTGCTTTGCGGCTCTTGTCCTGGGCATGGCGTTTCTGTTGTCGGTCAATCTCCTTCTCGCCCCCATCTGCGGCCTGTTGGGAGCGGACGCGGACACCATGGCAGACGCGGTGCGCTACCTGCGCGTCATCGCCCTGGGCGCCCCCTTTATCATGTTCAACAATGTGTTCGCCAATGTGATCCGAGCCGACGGCGCCGCCAGGGAATCCATGATCGCCAACTGCGCCGGCACCATCTCCAATATCGCCCTGGACGCCCTGTTCATACTGGTTTTTTCCTGGGACGTGGCCGGGGCCGCCTGGGCCACCGTGCTCGGCAACTGCGTCAGCTGCCTTTATCTGCTGTACTATATGACGAGGAAGCAGCCCCTCCTCTCCCTGTCCCCGAAGCAGTTCTCCCTGCGCCCGGAAGTCTCCTGGACCGTGGTATCCCTGGGCCTTCCCATGGCCTGCAGCACCCTTCTGATGAGCCTGTCCCATATCATCGCCAACCGCATGGTCATCGGCTACGGTTCCGTGGCGCTGGCCGCCCAGGGGGTATCCGGCAAAATCGGCATGGTCATCACTATGCTGGCCATGGGCATCTGCATGGGCCTACAGCCTGCTATCTCCTATAATTTCGGGGCAGACAATCTAAAGCGCATGAAACAGATCATCCGCAGCACGGCGGTCTTTACGGTATGCCTGGGCAGCGTTCTCACCATTCTGTGCTATCTGGGCAGAAACGTCATCATCTCCGCCTTCATCGACAATGAGGAGGTTATCGCCTACGGGCAGGTATTCGTATTTGCCTCCATCATCATCGGGCCCTTTTACGGTCTCTACCAGCTCTGCCAGACCTTTCTGCAGTCAACGGGAAAGGCCTCCTATGCCAGCCTGGTGGCCCTGATGGACAAGGGACTGTTCTATCTTCCGCTGCTCTTTCTCCTGAGCAGGACCTTCGGCCTCTACGGCATCATCTTCACCAGCGCCGCCACCCTTTTCCTGTCCCTGGCGGCCGGCATTGCCTTCAGCCTGATCTGGAACCGGAAAATCAGCGCTTCTGCCGGGAAGCGCTGACCGATCTCTCATCAGAAGAACTGTGCATTACAGGCCTGCCCTTCCGCATTTCATCAGCAGAGCTTTCGCGCCCAGTTCCATACATCCGTCCTCCCAAGGACCTGATGTGTCCCCGCAGCGATTCCTCCCCCCGCCCCCTCTTCCTCGTACATATGGCGCATCAGCGTGGGATGCCCAAAGTGAAAAAACGCACAGTCTTCCAACAGCTTATCCGGAATATCCTCTGGGCAGAGTGTCAAAGTAATGCCGATTTTTGTTTTCGTCTTCGGAGCGGGCCCTTCCTCACGCCAGGATGACCCCGTATCTGGCATCTTTTCGTAGGACCAAATCGCCGAAAACCCTTTTGTTTCCTGGGCTTTGCTAATCTGGCAATACTATAACACATTCCCCCGTATCCAGCACGGCCACCGTCACACCCCGGCCGTCTGTCCCCTCCGGCGCCTCCCCCGCCACCATTTTCCTCACACGCTGCATCGTCCCAAAACCTTCTTCTGTCCTTAATACATTGTATGCCGGCGCTGCGCTGTCCGTACGTGAGAGGCTTTTGGCAATTTTTTTGACTAAATCACATTTTTTTGCAAATATGGCTTGAATTATTCCCAAATTTTGTGTAGACTGAACATATTAAGCTTTCAGGAGGAACTCTGATATGAAACGAGCAATGAAGCAATCCACACTGACCCTGATTCTGAACGGAATCTCCATCCTTACACTGTTTTTCATGGTATATTCCCTGCTGGCCTACAGCAAAATCAGCCGACAGCTCGATATAGCCAACGAAGAGCGGTTCGCCCTGACTTATAACGCCAACCGCTTCATGAACGGCTCCGCCTACCTGACCAACGAAGTGCGCGCCTTCTCCGCCACGGGCAGCAAAGAGCACTATGACAACTACTGGAAAGAAATCAACGAATGGAAGAACCGGGACCTGGGAGTGGCGGCCCTGCAGGAAATCGGCATCACTGACGAGGAGCAGGGCATGATCGACGATATGTTCGCCCTGTCCAACAAGCTGGTCCCTCTGGAAGAAGGAGCCATGAGGGAAGTCCAGGACGGACACATGGAAGACGCCATCGCCTATGTGTACGGTGATGACTACAGCAGTTCCATCGCCAAGATCAATGAACTGAAAGAGCAATTCCTCGACAGCCTGGACAGCCGGACGCTGGAACAGCTACATACCCTGGAACAGGAGGAGGACTCCATCCGCTTCAGCATGTTCTTCGCCCTGGCCATGGTGGGCATCATACAGCTGCTGAACATGATCGTCACCAGAATCATCGTCATGCGCCCGGTTCTTACCGTGAAAGACCAGATGAAAGAAATCTCCATGGGCAACCTGTCTGCGGAGTTCTCTTTGAAGTCCGACACTTCCGAAATCGGAATGCTGGTGGCATCCATCCACGAGACAAAGCGCGAGCTCAAAAAATACATCATGGACATCGACTACATCCTGGCTCAGATGGCCCAGGGCAACATGAACCTGACTGTAGGGAACGACTATCGAGGGGAATTCCTTCCCATCCAGGACGCCATGCGCCAGATTCTGGACGCTCTGAACAATGCCCTGCTCAAGATCAACCTGACGGCCGAACAGGTATCCGCGGAATCGGAGCGCATGGCCGCAGATGCCCAGACCCTGTCCAATGGCAATGTAGAGCAGGCTGCGGCAATCCAGCAGCTGTCCTCCAGTGTCCATGAAATTTCCAGACAGGTGGATCAGACCTCCAACGATGCCGCGGATGCCAGACAGTCTTCCGAGGACGCCACCAGGCAGCTCCAGGCCTGCGACCAGAAAATGACAGAGCTGACGGCGGCCATAGCGGACATCTCCGCCTCCTCCCATCAGATTGGCGGCATCATCAAGACAATCAGCGACATCGCCTTCCAGACAAAGATTCTGGCGCTGAACGCGTCCGTAGAAGCGGCCCGGGCGGGAGAAGCCGGGAAAGGCTTCTCAGTGGTGGCAGATGAAGTGCAGAGCCTGGCCAATAAAAGCGCCAAATCCGCCCAGGACATCGCCAAGCTCATCGAAACTTCCATGCAGCTGGTCAGCTATGGCTCCAGCCTATCCTCTGACACCACTCAGGCGCTGGTAGAAGTGATTTCCAGTTCAAAAAAATCCACAGAGCTGGTGGAGCGGATAGCGGAGTCCGCCGTGGAGCAGTCTACATCCCTGAAGCAGTTGACCCAGGGCATGGAGCAGATTTCCGATGTCGTCCAGAGCAATGCCGCAACGGCTGAGAAATCAGCAGCCTCCGCTCAGAAGCTGAACGACCAGGCTGCCGAGCTCAAGCGATCCGTCCAGCGGTTCCAGCTCCGCACTTTTGGGACGCGGTAGCATCTGGCATCAGAGAAGGGGCTGCCGGGAAATGGCACCATTTCCCGACAGCCCCTTTTTTCATATTTGTATTGCACTATCTATATGTAAACTCTGACGCAGCAGCAGCGCCTGTATCACAGATGACTTCCCCATCCCATTCATGCCAAAAAACAGATTCAGATTTTGCAATGGCAGGGATATTTTCTTAAGAGACTTAAAATTTTCTATCTGCATATAATTAATCATCCGCTAATACCTCTTGAAAGATTTTATAGATTTTAGAATGTCTATCCTGAACATTCCGGATTTTTGCCGTTCCATTCGTAATGTTATCCAGGAATTCCGCATCCCTTAATAACGCCGTATAGCTATGGAGCAACTGCTCTTTTCTCTCCAATAATATCAGGCAGTCCTGTTCGCTTAGTTTGGCCAGATTAACCGACACCGCATCATAAAGCGGCTTATTTATTCCCCCATATCTGCCATTTGCATTCAGCTTCCTGAACGCCGTATCTCCGAAAATTCAACGGGCATATGTCATTGCCTTCAAAAAGTCTTTGCGGCATCTTTCCAGCGTATCATCATCTTCTTTTTGCAGCCTAATCATGGCATCGTTTAAAAAATCCTCCAGATTTCCCCCATACCGCTCCACCCCCAATAAGCGGAACGCAATGAAACGGTTGACAAATTCACAGTCAAGCATTCTCGAAGAATCTATCTTCCCCCTGGCGGCCTGAACAAACCCATCTGAATGTGCCAATTCTTTCAGCAAATCAGCAGCCTGGCCTCTGTATACTGAATTTTTTATCTCAGCCGGCTCCAAGTGTCTCTGATAACTCCAGCGCTTCGCTGGAAGTCGCATAATTCTCCTTTTTTATTTTGTTGGCGTGGCGGTAGGCATTGGAGCCGGTGTCTCTGTCGGTATGACTGTCGACTCTGAAACACGAGCATTCCCATTCGGTATTATGTTTTCGCTCTCAATTCCCCATATCCCAATGGTAGACACATAGCCAAGCCGGAAGCGCAGAAACTCTCTTCCGTCCAGCGTTATCTGCTCTGCCGTCAGCGGTTCCAACTGACCGTTTCTGTCCAAAGCCACAAACTGAAGCTTGCGTCCGCGCAGGGATTCCGGTATGGGAAGTTCCACATCGAGAGCCTGGCTTCCAAGCTTCGTCAGGGGAATCCCGCTGGCATCCGTCAATGTCAATCCATAGATGACCATATCCTCTGGAAGGCCGCTCCGGAAGGAACGCTGAAAAGCGCTTTCCATCCCGCTGACATCCTCCGGCGTCTCCACAGACAGGACATAGCTCCTGGCGGCTTCCTCCAGCGTGGCGGACGCCCCATCCAGTCCCTCCACTGTGACGCCCGGCTCCCCGCTATCCGTGCCGTCATAGACACGGTAAGCCTCATTGGCAAGCCTGGTGGCCGAAGTCTCATAAGTGTATTCCGCTTCCCTGCCCTCATGGGCGATTACAGCATTCCCAAAGGCTTTCAGCCCTACCTTCTCCAGCGAAACAGGCACCGATATCTCCTGCATGGTATTTCCAAGGAAAGCCCTGTCTTTGACTTCCTGGACATTTTTTCCAAAAGAGATCTGGCTCAGGTTCGTGCAGCCTTCAAAAGCCCCCTCTCCAACCACCAGCAAGCTGTCCGGGAAAGACACGCTTTCTATCTCCTCATGCCCCTGGAACGCCTCCGCGGCTATGACGCGCACGCCCTCAGGAACCGCTACCTCTTTCGAATTCCCTCGATAGGCCACCAGGACACCGCCAGACACCAGGAAGTCTCCCGTTTCTGCGCTGCCCTCTCCATCCTCAGGGTTTCCGTCCGCCAGGAAACCGTCCACCCACAGGCTGTGTTCAAAAGCCTTCGGCTCCACACACATGACACTGTCCGGCAGCGTCACGTCCCCTAACTGGGTACAATGATAGAATGCTCCATAATCAATCTGCTCCAGGCCCTGGGGAAGAGCGATGCCTGTCAGGGAGCTTCTGCTGAAAGCGAACTGGCCTATCTCCACAATCCCATCCGCCAGCGTCAGGTCCCCCAGGTTCGCATTTCGATAATGCGCCTGATCCGCCACTGTATGGCCGTCCACTATCCTGTACTTCGGAATGCCGCCGTCCTGGGCGCCGCTGCCTTCGGTGGAATCCGTGCCCGCTTCCCCGGAGGACGCCGAATCCGTCCCCTGAGCGAAACCAGCCCCTGCTCCCGCACCGAATACCTGGGGTCTGGTATTGTCCATGAACACTACCGCCTGGTTCCCCACTATCTGGGTCGATCCCAGCAAGGCACCCACGGGCTCCGCTGGCAATGGCTCCGGCTCGGCAGGCTCCTCAGAAGGTGACGGCTCTTCCGGCTCCGGCGTCTGTGTCGCCATAATCTCCTGTACGATGCTCGCCCAAAAACTGTTGGATGGCTTCTGGTACCCTGGCATCTCCTTCTGGCGCTCATAGAAAGCCGCCGCATATTCTTCAGCGGCGCTCCCCTCCTCATAGTGGATGGTAAGCTTGACGCAGCCGTCAAATGCCGTCTCATGGATGTTCACCGTCTCCGGCGGAATCGTCACATCCGTCAGATTGGCGCAATCCTTAAAAGCCTCAATCCCTATGGAAGTCACAGAGGAGGGGACGGATATCTGCTGCAGCCCTGTACATTTCGTGAAGGCATAATCTCCAATTTCACTGAGCCCTTTTCCCAGGACTACCGTATCCAAATTGTCACAGCCCCAGAAAGCATAGGATTCAATCTGCCTGACCGAATTCGGCATCACTACCAGCTCGATATTCGCATCATCCTCAAAGGCACCATTACCGATGATCTGCACAGTATCCGGAACGGACACGTTCTTGTCCGTCCCTCGGTATCTTTTCAGCGTGCTTCCCTCAATTTGAAAATCGGAAGCAGATGTTGACGCATCTGCTTCCGCCATAGGAAGCTGCATGATTACCAGTGCCGCCAATGTCAGCAGGACACCTGAAATACGCTTTTTCCTTTTCATATATTACCTCTTGTTCTCTACAGAGCCCTAATTCCTCGCCCGCACAGCCACCTTCTGCTTCTTTTTGGAGTCTCCCTTGTTGTCTTTCACCATGAACATGACGAAGGACAGGCAGGCCAGGCCGATGGACAAGAACCACTTGGGATGGATGCCGTCCCCTGTCTTAGGAGTGCTGTCCGAAATCGTACCGTCAGACAGATTCGTCACATCCACATAAATCAGGTAAGGCGAAAAATGCTCTGCCGTGAAGGTGATGCAGGCCACTCCATTGATAGTGGAGAACCTGGGATTCAGCTTATCCAGCCGGTCATTCACGACGCCTGCCACCTTATTGTTGCCTGCGTACTGAATCAGGGAATCCGGCAGCGGCAGCGTAATGTTCACTGACAGGCCGGTGGTGTCCGTAATCTTCGTATTTCCTGTGGAATCATACAGAGAGATGTCCATGGGGAAATACTTGATATTGTCCAGGCTGCCGTACTCTGCCTGCAATGCCTTCAGGGCTGCCTCAGCAGCTGCGCTGCTCTCTGTCACCTTTATGGTGAAATTATCCGAAGAACCGTTTACGGTAGCGGAAACCACTCCTGTATTGGACAGGCCATTCTTGTCTATGACCACCGTGGTGCCTCCCGTGGAACTGGAACCGCCAGGTCTGGTGTTAGTACCTGTGCCGGTACCGGAAGTAGTATTACCCGATCCTGTGCTGCCGCCCACTGTAGTGGATGTGGTTCCTCCTTTAAAATTCGCGATGACTGCCACATCGTGATCTGGCATGGTGATGATGGCTGAGGCAAGCGTCTTGTCCGTGACCACTGTATCTGCTGGGCTCACCGTCCAGCCGCTGAACGTCTGCCCTCTGCCAGGTTCATTGGCCGTGATGATAATCTGCGCCCCTGGCACATAGCTTCCGGAGCCGCTTCCGTTGTGCACCAACAGGCTATGGTAACCGGAGTTATCGCTGCCCGTGCCCTTCGGCTTATATACGGCCACTACCGCCACATCCTTATCCGGCATGGTGATGATGGTGACTGAGCGGGTCTTATCTGTGATGACCGTATCTGCCGGACTTACGTCCCACTCGCTGAATTCCATGCCGTCAGCGGGGGCATTTGCCGTGATGATGATCTGTTCGTCCTTCGCGTAATATCCTGAACCAGAGCCGTTCAATACCTCCAGCGTATGCTGGCCTTCTGCCGGCCCGCCGGGATTACCGGGGTTACTCGGATTACTCGGATTATTCGGGTCGTCAGGATTGCTCGGGTTGCTCGGATCGTCCGGATTATTCGGGTCATCAGGGTCACCCGGTACATTGCCATAACCTGCTATAAACTCCAGATCCTCCGTCACAATCAGTTTCCGCAACTCGCTGGCCGACAGCAATTCGCCTGTAGCCTTGTTCCTCCAGGTAGTGATGCGCCGCTCTTCCTCGTCATTGTTATACACAGGCGGGTTCACTGCTGTGCCGGGCTTGGCCTCTGTCTCAAAAAGGACAGTCGTCCAGTCCTCATCGTAGAACACTACCCTGTATCCGTCCGCATATATCGCTTTGATATCCAGATTACGTGTCACATATTGGTAATCCTCAGAGTCCCATCCTCTGAAAGTATGATCGGGCCACTCCGGCACTTCCGAATCGTCAGGCTTCTGGACTGCGGTGCCAGGCTGCACATAATCGTATCCCTTTATCAGTTTTCCGTCATCTTCGCCGGTCTCTTCATCATATCCCCAAAAGTTAACGATATAATATCCGGCGATTTCTCTCCAGTTGTCATCTCCTATCTTCTGGGCGAAAGCCTGGCTCAGGCTTCCGTCCGGGCTCTGGATGATCAATGAACCCAGGTCAGTGTACTCATTGGCATTGCCGCTTGTATTCTTGAACATATCCTCGTCCAGGATGCATCTCATGTTAGGTACTGTCAGATTTCTTATCTTACTGTCAGTGAACGCATCCTCTTCAATCGTAGCACATGTCACCGGCAGGATAACTGTCTGCAATCCCGGCGTGCCCGATTCCGTATCCTGGAACACGCCCTTAGGCAGAGTGGCGAATTGCGCATTGCCCAAATCCACGGTATATACATCCGTATTCCGGAACGCTTCCGGATAGATTTCTGTAATTCCGGCCGTCTCTGAACTTTCTACCGTAGAGCTTCCTCTGCTGTTGAGATATTCAATCAGGGCTTTCTTCGTACCATCTTCATTCAGTGAATAGATGATGGATTTGTCACAGGTGAAATTAGGGCCTCCCTGGAAGTCCACATTCGTCAGCTTATCACATCCTATGAAAGGAGCGACTCCCATCGTTGTAGCATTGGGCGCAACACTGACCGCCATCAGGTTCGCACAGTCTTTAAAGGCATATTTTCCGATAGACTCGATGTTGCCCAGCAAAGCTACTGAAGAGAGGTACTCAGCTTTTTCAAAAGCATTTTCCGGTACATCCCTCAAACCGTATGTAGTAACAGTTTTTACGGGGATTGTTACCGGTTTTCCTTCATTCTGCTTGCTTTCTATGGTTTTTTTCTCTTCCGCCTCCGAATCCCTGAACAAACCTGCCTTCACGGCCTCGATTCCTGCCGGAAGGTTGATGTTCAACGTGGCATCTATAATCTGTTGCTCATAAGTAGACGGCTCCTTGGTATCGTTGTCACTAATCATATCAACGCCAGAATCCCATATGCCTAAACATTTCTTAGCAGCATTGATTGCTGCAGCTTGATACTCATCTGTCATGTAATAATAAGTATCCGCATTATAATGATTATTCTGCACCTTACATGAGGTAATGTGGCCGTCCGCATCCTTTTGGGGAGCAATAATCCCCTTCAACAAATTCGTCAGTGTAGGATACTCTAGCAACGTGTTCCTATCCGTGACAGGATCGTACTGCACCTTCAGGTTCGTGGGCCATCCGCTGTAATATGTGATATATACGTCCGCCGGCTGGGAGCCTGCATTAATATTGTTCGCCGGATCCATGGCATACTCGAAGGATCCGCACTGTACGGTCTCCGTGGAAATGGGTCCAATGAAGTTCAGCACAGGCGTTGCCGTGGAAGGACTCCCTTCCTGCGTCTTGAATGCATTGGCTTCAATCGTCAGGTTGGAAGGGTCAACAAAAAGCACATTCTTCAGATTATAGCAGCCCTGGAAAGCCTCCGTCCCGATTTTCGTCAGTGACGCCGGGATGGTCACATTGGTCAGGACAGTATTATTCCGGAAGCCGCCCTCCGCTATCTCTGCTACTGCCAGAGGACCTACCTGTCCTGGAATGTTCAAGTTCTTCAGGCCGCTGTCTATGATGACATTCGTTACTTTTCCTGTATTGCCTTCGTCTATACGTGTCACCTCAAAAATGGCGTTCAGCGCATAGAAACCGTCCGCACTTAACGTAGAAGACTCATCCGGAATCTTCTTCTCATAGATTTCCTCATCCGAATATTTGAATACAAAGTAATTCGTTATGGCCGTATTTTCAAGCGCACTGCCCTTCGGGCCTTCAAAATAAAAGGTGCTGTCGACACCTTGCCGGAAATCTCTGAAAGAATAGTAATTATCATTATCCACGAAGTTCACGCGGGTGGTCTCGCCTGTGGCATAGATATGCTTCAGGCTGGTACATCCTTCAAATGTGCTGACCCGAATATCGCTCTCGCCATAGGTATTAGGCAGAATCAGCTCACCTAATGCCACGCAATATGCAAACGCATAATAGCCTATGGAACTCAGGCTGCCGCTGATTGTCGGTTCCGCTTCGCCCCCGGATTCCGAGTCATCTACAGCACCTGGCCTGAGCAAATTGACCTTTGCCAGATTCCTGCATGCTTCAAATGCTGAATCACCGATTTTCAGGACATTGCATGCATCAAACTCCGTCAGACCGGAACAATTATAAAAAGCATGGTCACCGATTACTACGTTCAGCGCGTTGGCGCCTATCGTAAAGGAACTAAGGCTGTCGCACCCGCTGAATGCATGATTGCCGATTTCCACAACGGAATCGCTCAATTCCACTGTTGAAATATGGGTTCCGGCAAACGCATAATTTCCTATACCCACAAGGTTGGGTTCGACAACAAGGGAAGAGACTGTTGCGGTAGAGAAGATTCCCTTGCCAACAATTTGATCTACACCTTGATCATCTTTTTGCTTTGAAACTACATTTTGAATTTTATTGTCCGCGTCAACATATTGGTTGCCAATGTAGTAGACGGGAATATTCTTGATACGTTCTACTGAAACTTCGTTTGCAGCTACCCACTTATCCTTATTTTCGTCCCCTGCAGGAATTCCTTGATCATTAAGCTTAATCCCCAATTCCTGTGCAAGTACATCCAACTTACCACCTTTAGCTTCTAGTGCCTGTGGAGTAAGCCCTTCTATAAAAAACAGAGAGGCATCACTTGTTCTTCCATCTGTTCGATTTGCTACATATTCCAAATCCTTCCATGTGTCACGAGTCCTGAAATAACAAGGGTGATATTCCTCCAAATAATAATACTTCTCTTGTGTGATACCACCCTTCCCATCGTCATATCCCAAAAATTCGCCATCCTCATCTCTAACTTCTTCCCGCACCATTTCCGTCTTATAGAACAGGAATTCACCATTCCTTCCTCCAAGCGCACAGGAATACCCATCATAAGGAGCATAAGCATCCAATGTAGCCGGAATCGTCAGCTGGTTTCCTACATTATTCAATTGATTCTGATTGTCATATCCCACAATGACCGCATACTGCGCATCATTATGTATATTATGAACCACAAAACTAAAGTTCAGATTTTCACTTTTATAGATTTTAGGTGTATTCTGTCCATTCAGAAAACCAGGATTTGTCAATACATCCGGAATGCTGGTGGCACCCCAATTACCGGTGGCCGTTTCATTCAGAGAAGCTGTTGCAATAGATACCTTCATTTTATCTCTGGTTGTATTCGGCCGCTCTGTTGGGGTCTCATCTGCAGTTGCATCTGTGCCTTCCCCTTCCGCCTGCAGATAATCCACCGGAATCGCAGCGACCACAAGGGCAGACACCAGGAACATAGTTCCCAATGTCTTGCGAATATTTCTCCATAATCTTCTGCTTTTTTTCTTTACAGCTCTACTCATCTCGTTACTCCTCCGCGATTCTTTGCCATTTCTGCAAAAATCCAATCTTCTGCCTCACACAGACTGAAAGCGCCGAAAGCCTGCCTCTCTGTTCCCTGGCCTTTCCGTGCCGCCATGGAGCAGAACCGGCATCCCTGCCGCTGAGAGCCATGCTTCCATCTGCATTTATCTACTAATCCTATTTATACGATATCCGCCCTGTCTCTGTTACAGCCCATGTCTTTCTCGGCCGCATACAAAGGCATTCTATATATGTATCGTCATTTTTGACCCATCCGATTAGCTTTTTATTCTTTCATACGCAATTTTTATATTTGGAGTCAGAAGCCCTCCCTATTATTTTACTATATCTTGAAATAATTTCAAGCCCTTTTGCCAGATATAGTAATCTTTCCTGACAGAAATTGTTTCCATTTCACTGCCCATCCCATATTTACTGTCTTTCCACGGAAAAAAGGCCGGAGGGCTCCCAGCCTATTTTCCAAATATAAGGTTTGGTCTTTTTGCAAGGCGCATTTAACTACGGGATATTGTACAAACGGTACAGTTCCTGACGTCTCTGACGGTTAGTGGACGCCGCATCTATCTCGTCATACTTCTTCTCCTTCATCAGAAGGTGTATCAAATCTGCCAGCCGCTTCTCCCCTCGCTTCTCTCCTCGCTTCTCTCCTCGCTTCTCCCCCTCTTTCCTACCTATTATTATTCCTCTCCGCTCTCCTCTGGCCTCTAACATATCAATATACTCGCACATACGTACCTCCTCCCCCTTCTCCCTTCTTTTCAGCAGCACATCAATCTTTTCCGTGAACCTCTTGTCCCCTGTCAGGTCTTCCATCATTTCGCACAGTTCCTTCACATGGACGATGGGCTGGCTGCCGCGGCCCTCGAAGCTGCCTGTATTCAGGTAGTCCGCCACAAAGCCCATATCACGGAAGAAGAGCATTCCGCCGATGAACTTCTCCCTGACCTCTTCCGAAAGATTCCTCATATGATAGACCGCCAGCTGCACATCATCCGCCAGTTCCAGTTCCTCCTGAGTCGCACCCTCCTTTGCCAAAAGCCCCGGAGGCTCAGGGGAATCCGGCTCTTCTTGCCCATCCAGTCCAGCACCATGCCGATGACCGGGTACAGCGGCTTCCCGGTGCCCAGCTGGTCTCTGTAGGCCCCTCCCTGATAGGAGGCCTTGCGCACCACCTGCCACCGCTCCAGCTTCGTCTCGTTCCCGATGATGTACTGTGCCCCTATCGCCCCGTCTTCCATCCGGTAAAAGCTCTTATCGCAGAACTGGTTGCGCATCCTCTCTTTCCCCTGGTAGAAGCTCTCCGTGGGCGCAGGCTGCAGGCTCTCCTCTGACAGCCTCTGCGTCCCTCTGTACGCCAGCGTGTTCACACAGTCCGCAAACACGTCCGCATAGGACATCAGCACCTTCTCCAGGATGTCCTTTTCTGCCATCTTCTCACCTCCTCCGATTTCCCGGCGGGGGCTTACCGGAAACTCACGCCCCTTCCTTTCGGAACCTGACACGCTCACAGGCGATGTAATCTGCCTCCAGTCCTGGCGCCGCCCGCCCGTGAGTCGAGTTACCTGGCAAGTTCCTGTCACCGCCAGTATAATTTGTTGGAATCAAAGCATGAATTTTCCGATTTCACAAGACAAACAGCTTAGAATAAAGAACCTATATACCTAGAAAAATCTGCTTTCACATATCTTAACATAATCCCAGAATTTTTTCAATCTTTTTCCCGGAAAACAGTGCGGTCAAATGCCGATCAGTTCCTTAAAATATAATAATCCGCACAGCACATGGATGCAGAACAGCGCCCAGGCCACATTTACCAGCGCCCGCTTCCCCTTCGAGTCCGTCTGGGTACGCTCCAGCACCAGGAGCCGCATCATGGCAGTCATCCACATCAGCAGCATGCCGCACATCATGGGCCATAGGAAGTCCCCATGACTCAGTTTTTCTCCGCCTTCTCCCAAAGACGCCGCCTCCAGGAGTCCTACCGCATATCCCGTCAGCGCCAGCCGCCCCATGTCTTCCCTCACAAAAAAGCCTCCGTCTATCAATACCAGAAACAGCGGAAAGGCCATGCCCAGAACGATGGACAGGGTCACATTTTCCGTATACAGGCGCCATACCTCCATCCACTTTGTCACCATAAAGGAGCCATCTGCCTCATAGCTTCCTCCCCAGAAGAAATAAGCCAGGAATTGCAAAAGGATATAGACCAACGAGGGAACCGCACATAACAATGTAGTCAGACAGTGCTGAAAATATGCGCTTCCGCTTCCGTCTTTCCGCCGGATGCGCACGAACCACTCCACCAGCATCACAAGCCCCACTGCCGGTATGAACATTTCCGCAAAGACGGGCTTCGCCATGGAAGACAGGAACAGAGCGGCCGCCAGATAGATATAGTATCTCTTCAACCCCCGCTCCACCTGAAAAAAGATTCCCTTATATCCTTCGTCTTTCTGCTTTCCCCAGATGTCACAGACCAGACAGAAGCAAATCAGCGCAAAAGGCCGCATGCACATATGGGTGGGATTGTGGACGGGATTTATGGAAAATGTACCCACAAAGCGGTCTCCTGTGTCCAGCCAGTCAAAGTACAGCGCCTGCGCCACCGACAGTCCGAAAGCGATTCCTGCGGCCCTTCCCGCCCCCAGCGCCACCCCTTTCGCCTCTGTGAATCTCCTGAGCATCCAATAGATTACAAAATATGCGAACAGCTGGGACAAGCTGCTCACATATGCCGCTGAAGTCTCCAGCGGAATGTGCAGCAGCCGATTCAGCCCCAGAACGCTCAGATGCCACATACAGTAGGGCACTGCCTTCCATCCTTCTATCCAGCTATCCCGTTTGAACAAGGGCAGATAGATATAGGTATGCCCATTGTAATCCGACAGGGTTCTGGACAACTCGCTCAGCACAATCAGATACATCAAATAAGCCAAGATAATGCCCAGAAATATCACCAATAAATCGTCTCTTTTATTCCGTTCCACCGCACACTCTCTCCCATCTTTCCACAAAGCTGATTCTTCTGCCCTGAAAAAAGCCTTGCCTATTATCCGAATTTCTATTATGATAAGACTGACAGGTCTTTCCTTGTCAAACAACACTTAAGGAGATTTTTATGAAAAAGAAAATCCTATGGGGCTTCGCCGTCCTTCTGGCAGCCGTTTTCGTATGGATGCCTTTTCCCGCATCCGACTTATATTTACGCATCTATTTCGATGAAATAGCAGGCGATTCCTGCCGTTTATACTACGGCACCGATGTCCAGGGCAGCTTTACTCCGGAGCAATGTATCATCTCTATAATAGACCATGATAAAAATATGGTGGAATTCCGCCTGGACAGTGCCCTGTACAATCACCTTACAGGTCTGCGGCTGGATCTGCCCAAGCAGCTGGAACAACTGCTCTGCATCAAAAATATCTCCGTCAGCAGCGGCGGCGTCATCCGGAAAGAATACAATCCATGCACCTTTTTCGCGCCGGAGAACCTTTCCTACACAAATGAAACCACTCTTTCGCTGGTTTCCATCAAGGACAGAGCCTATATCCAGACAGGAGGCAATGACCCCTATCTGATTCTTTCCCAGGGGCTGGCAGCAGACATCTGGAGCTTATATAGCCGAAGAAGGCTCTCCCGGCTCTTCCTCTGCCTGTTTGCGGCGGGGAGCTACCTGCTGGCCAGGAAGAAACTGTTCCATTAAGGCATGTTTTGCCGCTACTGCTCTTCTTCCACGATTTTCTTCGCCACCACGACGAACCGCCCGTCCGTCTCCTGATAGTCGCAGGTGGAGAGCGTCAGAAGCTGATCGCCGTACTCGGCGCTCACCCCTGTATCATAGAGAGACAGCGCAGCCATTTCTTCCATATAAGAATGAAACTCCTGTTCCCCGTTGGCGTCTATGAACTGATAATATTTGAACACGATTTCCGTCTCCTTATAGACCTTGGAGCGGAATACGTACATAACCTGGTAGGTTCCCTTCTCATAAATCGTGTCGAAGCTGATATAAGGATGCTTTTCATAAAAGGACTCGTCCTTGTACTTATCCAGCTGCCCGAACATCCTCCCGCTCTGCATATGATGCCCGTACAGGATAAAGTTGGTGCTGGGCTTGAGCACGTCGCAGTCCTTGTCCATAAAAATGGTGCCGTTCTTGTCGTATTGCTGATTCATGTTGTGATCCAGATAATATTCATTGTCCACTGTCTGCATCACGGGATAGTCTATGTTCGTATCCTCGATTTTCACCCATCCGATCAGCTTCTTGTTCTTCAGGAGCAGGTTCTTATATTCCTCCAGCACCTCTTTGGGTTCGCCTTCTTCGTCCAGCGTATAGAGGGGTTCCGGAGCCTGAGTCGCCGCGGGCGAAGCAGCCGCCCCGATCGCCGGTCTCTCCTTCAGCTCGCTCAGCTCTTCATAAGCGCTCCGGGTGCGGTAATCATAATAAGAATAGATGCTGAAATACCCCAGGCAGACCACGGCCACCACACTGCACGACAGCAGGATGAGTTTCCTGCGCTTCTCACGCTTTCGCAACTCCTCCGCCACGATTCTGTCCATCTGTGCGCTGTCCTGTTTTGCCCGAAGCCCGCCCTGGGCGTTCAGACCCCTCCGGCTTTCCTGCCTGCCCTGGCTCTTTTGGCCGGCCTGATTCCGCTTCCCCATTCGTTCTTTCTTTCCAAACCGGCTGTGCGCTTTTCCGGCATCAGGCTTCCTCTCGGCGGCAGTCACCGCCTTCTTCAAAGCCGTCTCCACCTCATCCCGGAAATCCTGACCCAAAAGCGTCAAGAAGTGATATCTGTCTCCCCGGAGCGCTTTCAGCAGCGTCTCCAGCGCCTGTCTGTCCTGAAAGTCCGTTTCCCCGCGGAGTCTGTCTATCATTTCTTTGTCCCGCTTCGCACAAGCATAATCGCTCTCCGTGCGGAACTGCCGGCCCTCCACTACAAAAATCTTCTGTGCCATGACCTTTCCTTACTATATAAACGGCATTTCATTTCTGCCAACCATGTTACACGGCAGGTCATGCCGTGTATCTGGTTTGTACGCAAGATCCAATCACCGAATATATATATTTCTGCGTTATCTTTTCTTCAATTTTACTATATCTCAGAATAATTTCAAGACCTTTTCTGAGATATGGCGATAAATCCCATCCGCACTGCCCTGATCCTTACTCAGAAATAACTCTGCTATTCTGGAAACATTGACATGCCACCACGCATATTATAAACCATAAATAAACCTTTGGAGGCAAAAAACATGAGCGATTTAACTGCTACGAACTGTGGCTGCAACGATTCCTGCGGATGTGCGAACACCCAGAGCAACGGAGGCGGATGCGGCAGCTGGATCTGGATCCTTCTGCTGCTGTGCTGCTGCAACGGCAACGGCGGCAACAACTGCGGCTGTGGCTGCGGCAATGGCAATAGCCTGTTCGGCGGCAATGGCGGCGGATGCGAGTGGATCATCTGGATCCTTCTGCTTTCCTGCTTCTGCGGCGGCGGCAGCAGCCTGTTCGGCGGCAACAGCTGCGGATGCGGCTGCAATAGCTGCAATAGCTGCAACAGCTGCGGATGTGGCTGCAACTAAGCGCTGAACTGGATGGAGCTTCCATCCGGACGCGGGCCCCTATGAGACTTTCCCTGGGGGCCTGCCCCTTGAGGCTCCCCTGAGGAGCCTCATCCACTTCATGGGCCTCCTCCCACACATAAACGCCGCCCTGTCTACATAGAATATACTATTCTTGTCCGGAAAGGAGCGTGCGCCATGGAGGAGCAAACTACAAAAACTATTACCGCATTCGATTCCCTTTTCACCACCAACCGGATCCAGCTGCTGAAGATACTTCTGCCTCGCCTGGCCCCCAGGCAGCAGAGCTGCTTCGCTGTCTACATAAAGCTGTTGGAGCTGCAGTATACGCTCTCCTTTCTGCGCAGCCATCCTGGCATGCGGCTGATGGGGGACGGCAGACAGCTGTCCGCGGATTTTTTCCAGGGCGACAATGCGGAAACCATGGACCTGCTGGACGAGATGCTCCCTTTCAGCGGCCCGGAAGAGCGATCCAAAATCGAGAACATCAGGAACATGATAGCCAATTTCAAGAGGATGCAGGAAATGATGGAGATGATTCAGATGCTGCAGGAACTTTTCCCCGAAGGAATGGGCGGCGACAATCCCATGGATATGTTCTCCGGCATGTCGGACGCCGGGCTGTCCTCCATCTTCGAAATGTTCGGCGGCGGCGACAAACAGGAATAGACGGCATGGGAAACGAAAGGAGCTTTTATGGAAAATGAAACAAGGCCCGCCTGGATGGCGGACCCCCTGGTGAAGGACATACCGGAGCAGAAGCTGCAGTTCGTAGAGCAGCTCTTCGCCAAGGGCCACGGCAAAAGCCAGAAGGAAATGATGGCCTATTTGATGCCTATGATGAAGAAAGCCAAAGAGGAGAACCTGACTTTCACCCCCCAGGAGATGAACGCGGCCATCGCTGCCATCCGCAAGCACAGCAGCAAGGAAGAACTGACGCAGATTGACAAGATACTGGAGAAGAGCCGCGCCGGAGACAGGCCCGCGAAGCCGTAAGGCGGCGAACAGGAAAAGAGACATCGCTTACCCAGAAAGAGACCGCCGTATCCGGCAGCCTCTTTCTTTGCTCTTTTCTCAACTTTAACCCGGCTTTGCGCAGCCGTCCCGGAAATTATCTTTATTCCGATATCTTGCTTACGGTTTTACAACGATATTCACGATTCTGCCGGGCACGTAAATCTCCTTCACGATATTCCCCGTCAGCTTGTCTCCCAGCGCTTCCTTGGCCGCGGCAATCACCGCATCCTTCTCCTGATCCTTGGGCACGGAGATAGTCACGCGTATCTTGCCGTTCACCTGCACGCCCACTTCCACGGTGCTCTCCACAGTTTTGGCCTCATCATAAGACGGCCATGTGGTCTGATATACTCTGCCTTCATAGCCTGCCATCTGCCACAGCTCCTCCGTGATATGAGGAGCCACCGGGTTCAGCAGGGTCAGCAAAGTCCTGTACTCTCCCTTTGTGACGGAGTTCTTCTTATAAAATTCATTGATCAGGGCCATCATGGCTGCGATGGCCGTATTGTACTTCAGGCCCTCGAAGTCCCCGGACACTTTCTTGATGGTCTGGTGCAGCTTCGTCTCCAGGTCCGCGCTGTAGCCTTCCTCTTCTGTCAGCATATCCTGCAGCTTCCACACCCGCTCCAGGAACCTTCTGCAGCCCTTCACCCCGTCCTCGCTCCAGGCGGCGCTCAGGTCGAAGGCACCGATGAACATCTCATAGGTGCGCAGGGTGTCCGCGCCGTAATCTCTGACGATGTCGTCCGGATTCACCACGTTCCCTCTGGACTTGGACATCTTCTCGCCGTTGGAGCCCAGGATCATGCCGTGGCTGGTCCTCTTCTGGTAAGGCTCCTGGCAGGGGACGAATCCCTCGTCATAGAGGAACCTGTGCCAGAACCTGGAATACAGAAGGTGCAGGGTGGTATGCTCCATGCCGCCATTGTACCAGTCCACAGGCATCCAGTATTCCAATGCCTCCTTGCTGGCCAGGGCCTTGTCGTTCTTGGGATCCGTGTAGCGCAGGAAATACCAGGAGGAGCCTGCCCACTGGGGCATGGTGTCCGTCTCCCGCTTCGCCGGGCCTCCGCAGCGAGGGCAGGTGGTGTTCACCCAGTCCTCCATGGCCGCCAGCGGGGACTCTCCGTTGTCCGTGGGCTCGTAGGACTCCACCTCCGGGAGCATCAGCGGCAGCTCGCTCTCATCCAGGGGCACGAAGCCGCACTTCTCGCATTTCACGATGGGGATGGGCTCGCCCCAGTAACGCTGCCTGGAGAATACCCAGTCACGGAGTTTAAAGTTGGTCTTGCTGTGGCCCAGGCCCTTTTCCTCCAGGAATTCGGTGATCTTCTTCTTGGCGTCAGCCACGGACAGGCCGTCCAGGAACTGGGAGTTCACCAGCGTACCGCTCTCCACATCCGTGTAGACCGCCTCCTGGACGCTGACAGGGCTGCCCGCCACCACCTCGATGATGGGCAGGCCGAACTTCTTGGCGAAGTCCCAGTCCCTCTCGTCATGGGCGGGCACCGCCATGATGGCGCCTGTACCATAGGTCATCAACACATAATCGGAAATCCAGATAGGAATCTCCTTGCCGTTGACGGGGTTGGTGGCCGTCAAGCCGTCAATCTGCACGCCGGTCTTGTCCTTGGCCAGCTCCGTGCGCTCGAAATCGGATTTCTTCGCCGCCTGCTCCCTGTAGGCCACCAGGGCGTCATAGTTTTTGATTTCGTCCTTATATTTCTCGATGAGAGGATGCTCCGGGGACACTACCATATAGGTGGCGCCGAAGAGGGTGTCCGGCCTGGTGGTATAGATGCGCAGCTTTTCTTCTTTTCCGGTAAGGGAGAAGTCCACTTCCGCGCCCTGGGACTTGCCGATCCAGTTCTTCTGGGACACCTTGACTCTCTCGATGTAGTCAACTGTGTCCAGTCCCTCAATCAGCTTGTCGGCGTACTCCGTAATCTTCAGCATCCACTGGCTCTTCACCTTGCGGACCACCTCCGCGCCGCAGCGCTCGCAGACGCCGTTCACCACCTCCTCGTTAGCCAGGCCCACCTTACAGGAGGTGCACCAGTTGATGGGCATCTCGCTCTTGTAGGCAAGGCCTGCCTTGAAGAGCTTCAGGAAGATCCACTGGGTCCATTTGTAGTAATCGGGGTCGGTGGTGTTCACCTCCCTCTCCCAGTCGAAGGAGTAGCCCAGGGCGTGGAGCTGCCCCTTGAAGCGCTCCACATTGTTCTTCGTCACTATCCGGGGATGGATGTGGTTCTTGATCGCGTAATTCTCCGTGGGCAGGCCGAAAGCGTCCCAGCCCATGGGATACAGTACGTTATAGCCCTGCATCCTGCGCTTGCGGGCCACGATGTCCAGCGCGGTGTAAGGCCGGGGATGGCCTACGTGAAGGCCCTGTCCCGAGGGGTAGGGGAATTCCACCAGCGCGTAGTATTTGGGCCTGGAATAATCGTCCGAGGTCTGGAACGCCTTTTCCTCGTCCCAGACCGCCTGCCACTTCTGTTCCACCTCATGGTGGTTGTAAGGTATTGCCATATCGTCTTCCTCCTGATTCCATGCTCACGGGCGATGAAACCTGCCGCGATGTCCACAGACTCTGTGGGCGGCAAGTCTGCCCCCGCAGCAAGTTTCCGTGACCGCAAGCATAAGTTCTGCGGCCTGCGGGCCGTCCTATCAAAAAAGCCCTTCCGTCATTTAGAGACGAAAGGGCTTGATTCCGTGGTACCACTCTAATTCGCAGATCCAAAAGCCGGCTCCCGGCCCGTTTCCCGCCGGGAAACTTCCGTCTGAGCTTTCTTGGGACTTGCGCACTTTTCTATCGATAACGGGATAATCCGTCACGCCTTACCCACGCAGCGCGCTTGGGGCGGGAAACTCGGAGGCCAGTTGGGGAAATCTTCCTGCCGCCTCGCACCATCCGGCGGCTCTCTGAAAGTCCGATGTCCTTAATACTCCTCTTCTACGTCAATGCCTGTATGAAACTGTCCTTTATTTTAGACTGTTTTCAGGCATCTGTCAAGTTAAAATTCATCAAGAATCAGATTAAATTTAATCTGAACCTCAATCTTCAGAATCCTCGGACGCGCTGGCCGCCCTGGCAGCGACTTCCTTCTCCTGTACATCCGAGGGAGCCTGCTCATAGCGGATGAACTCATAGGCGTATACGCCCCTGCCGCCGGTCATGGAACGCAGATCCGTGCAGTAGCCGTGCAGACAGCTCTGGGGAATCTCCGCCTCGATGATCTGCTTTCCTCCCACAGTGGGGTTCATTCCCAGCACGCGGCCTCTGCGCTTGTTCAAATCGCCCATGACATCGCCCGTATAGGCATCGGGAACGGTGACCTTCAGGGAAGCGATGGGCTCTAACAGCACGGGATGGGCCTCCATGAAGCCTTTCTTGAAGGCCTGGATGGTGGCCATCTTGAAGGCCTGCTCGGAGGAGTCCACCGGATGGTAGGAGCCGTCATACAGCACGGCTTTCACGCCCACTACCGGATAGCCCGCCATAGGCCCCTTCACCACGGACTCCTGAAGCCCTTTCTCCACGGCCGGGTAGAAGTTCTTGGGAACGGCGCCGCCTACCACTTCCTGGGTGAAGACAAAGGCCTGGTCCAAATCCTCGGAAGGGCTGAAGCGCATCTTCACATGGCCGTACTGGCCGTGGCCGCCGGACTGCTTCTTATATTTATATTCCACGTCTGACTGCTTGCGGATGGTCTCCTTGTAAGCCACCTTGGGCCTGGACAGCTCCACGTCCACCTTGTATTCGTTCAGCAGGCGGCTGACGACGATGTCCAGATGCTGGTCGCCCATGCCGTAGAGGAGGGTCTGCCTGTTCTCCGCGTCATTGACCATCTTCAGGGTCAGGTCTTCCTGGGTCATCTTCTGCAGGGCCTGGGAAATCTTGTCTACATCGCCTTTGTTCTTGGGCGTGTAGCGCATGTAGGTGTAAGGGGTGGACACGTCAAGCTTGCCGTACTTGATCGGGGTGGCTTTGGTGGCAAGGCTGTTGCCCGTCCTGGCGTCGCTGAGCTTGGCCAGGGCGCCGATGTCGCCCGCGTGGAGCTCCGGCACTTCCGTGGCCTTGTTGCCCTGGAGGACGTAGAGCTTGCCGACCTTCTCCTCCACTTCCGTGTCCACGTTGTACAGCTGGTCATCTGTCTTCAGCACGCCGGAATTCACCTTGATCAGGGAATATTTTCCGATGAAGGGATCCACGATGGACTTCCAGACAAAAGCGGACTTCGCCTTGGAAAAGTCATAGTCGGCGTTGTAGATTTCGTTGGTCTTCTGGTTGATGCCGGCAATCTTGCGGTTCTCGGGGCTGGGCATGTATTTCACGATGTCGTCCAGCAGCGTGTACACGCCCTGGCACAGGATGTTGGAGCCCATGGTCATGGGCACGATGCTGCAGTCGCACACATTGGTGCGCAGGGCAGCCCTGATCTCCGCGTCCGAAAAGGTCTCGCCGCCGAAGTACCGCTCCATCATCTCCTCGCTGGTCTCCGCCACGGCCTCCATCAGCGTGTCCCGGCACAGCTCCAGGTTCGCCTTATTGTACTCCGGAATCTCGCAGTCCACCACTTCCTTGCCCTGCCAGCGATGTCCCGTCTCGGAGACCACGTTCACGTAGCCTACGAACTTCTCGCTCTCACGGATGGGCAGGTTGAAGGGGGCCATCTTCTTGCCGTAGAGATTCGTCATGTCCTCCACCACCTGGCGGAAGGAGGCATTGTCCACGTCCATATTGGACACATAGACGAATCTGGGCAGCTTGTATTTCTCACACAGTTCCCATGCCTTCTGAGTGCCTACCTCGATGCCGGACTTGCCGTTGACCACGATGATGGCGGCTCCGGCGGCGCTGACGGCCTCCTCGGCCTCGCCCACGAAGTCAAAATAGCCGGGGGTGTCTATCACATTAATCTTGTACCCTTCCCACTCGATGGGGATAATGGAGGCGTTAATGGAAAACTTTCGCTTCTGCTCTTCCTTGCTGTAGTCGCTCAGGGTATTTCCATCGGACACTTTACCCATTCTGGATGTGATTCCGGACAGATACGCAAATGCCTCTGCCAGACTGGTCTTACCGCTTCCGCCGTGGCCCAGCAGTACTACGTTGCGAATCTTGTCAGTTGTGTAAACTTTCATTTGACTTTCCTCCAATTTTTATGTAATTTGGGTATTTCGGCATGGCAATGACAAACGATTCAATTCCCATAAGACTATTTTACTAGACAAATTCAATTTTTACAAGAGAATATTGTTAATTGCCTTAATATTTGTGATATTCATGCATTTTACACGGACAACCGCTAAAACCTGCCGGGCAAAACGGCTGGTGACGGCAGGCGCCGGGGATATCGCGGCAAATTTCATCTCCAGTGCGCATAATTGGCTATTGTTTTTCATGCTTTAAAGTGTTATAGTGGAATGGCATCGACGGATGACGGAAGAATTCGGGGATTCGCCGCGGGCAGACAGGATTGGCCTGCGGGAACCGAGGAAGAGACGAGGATGGGATATGGCTGGTCTGATATGTGGGTTTGTTGGGCTTGGGCTGATCGGCGGGTCCATTGCCAGGGCTTTGAAGAAATCTGTTCCGGACGCAAGAATCGTCGCCTATGACGTGAATCGGGAGGCGCTGCTGCTGGCGGAGAAGGAAGGTGTGGCGGACATCACGGCTTCTGCCATTGACGGAAGCTTCTCCGACTGCGATTATCTGTTCCTCTGCGCCCCTGTCCAGCGGAACGACAGCAATCTGGCGGCGGTGAAGAAGGTCATGAAGACAGATTGTCTGCTCACGGACGTGGGCAGCGTGAAGACTGCCATCCATGAGGCCGTGCGGGAGGCCGGGCTGGAGGGGCGCTTCGTCGGCGGGCATCCCATGGCCGGCAGCGAGCGCATCGGATTCGCCAATTCCAGGGCTTCCCTGCTGGAAAACGCCTATTACATCCTGACGCCTACGGACAGCGTTCCGGATCAGAAGGTGGAAGACTATCGGAATCTGGTGGCAGCGATGGGCGCGATTCCGTTGATATTGGATTATGGAAAACATGACTATGTGACTGCCGCCATCAGCCATCTGCCCCATGTGATTGCCGCCTCTCTGGTGAATCTGGTGCGGGACAGCGATTCCGAGGACGGCATCATGAAGATGGTGGCGGCGGGAGGCTTTAAGGACATTACCAGGATCGCCTCTTCCTCTGCCCTTATGTGGCAGCAGATCTGCCTCTCCAATACATCCAACATTTCTTCTCTGCTGTGGGATTATATACAGGCATTGACGGATTTCCGTCAGAGAATAGACGCTCGGGACGAGGGCGCGCTCTATGAGCTTTTTGACCGGGCCCGCATTTACCGGGACTCTTTCATCAGCGCTTCCAGCGGCCCTATCAAGCGCTCCTTCCGCATCGCAGTGGACATCGATGACAAGGCTGGCGCGCTGGCACGCATCGTGGCTTTGCTGGCAAGCAAAAGCCTGAGCATCAAGAACATCGGCATCACCCACAACAGGGAATCGGATGACGGTGTGCTGAAAGTGGAGTTCTATGAGGAGGCTTCCATGACGGCGGCCGTGGAGCTCCTGACCGCAGAGGGGTATCAGGCTGAAGTCCGAGCCTGAGGCGCTGCGTTCTGCCGGATTCCGCTCCCTTCTGCTGTAGTTTGCCCTTTCTGCCGCAACATTTGAGCCGTAGGAATCCTGAAGCCAGCTTTACCGGCTGCTCCTTACAATAATACGAAAGCTGCCAGGAAACGGCCTGCGCATCCGCACAGCCATTTCCTGACAGCTCTCTAACTTACACATAGGCTTTATGGCGTTTTCTCTTTCCTGTCTTCCTTCCTCTTCCGGGCTTTCCGGTACAGGGCTGCCACGCAGATACAGAACAGCATGCCAAAAGCGCCGCCGCTGGTGTCCAGCAGCACATCCGCGAAACTGGCATACCGCCCCGGCACAAAATATTGATGGAATTCATCCGCGGCCGCGGAAAGGAACACCCAGACCACAGTCAGAAGGTTCAGCTTCCTGCCCCGCTTCATCCACTGGCTCCACAGCGTATACACCAGAATCCCCATGCAGGCATATTCGGAAAAGTGGGCCAGCTTCCTGATGGGGTGCTCAAAATACTCCGCCATGCCCGTCAGCGCCGCCTCGTCCCAGGGACGGCCGGACAGGGCGTTGATGATTCCCACGAACTGTTCGGACACATACTGGCTCAGGGAGCCGGACTGCTCGGCATCCTGGGCCGAGAACCGGAATATGAGGCTGTACAGCGACAGCAAAAGGAGAGCTGCAGCAGACGACACCAGCCATCTGCGCAGCTGCCCTTCCTTTCTCTTACTGTCCATTGACTGTCTGGTACACCTCTATCCTGGCGGAATCCATCTCAGGCATGCCGATGAAGATAGCGCCGTAGCCATAGCAGCCCGCCTGAAGCTCGATTCTCACAATCTGCAGGAAAGCATGAATCACTTCCTTGGTCCAGATGGTCAGATAGGCCTCGTACACCTCGCCGATCTGCAGCGCCTCCTCACACTCAAAGCCGATCCCGCTCTTGGACACATCCCCGATGCGGATCGTCACCTCTTTCCCGCTATTTCCGTCCAGCCTCTTGATCACCAGCCTGGATTCCAAGTCTGTTCTTTTTGTTTTTCTTCTCTCCTGTTCCATACTATACGCCTCTCCTTATCCGGTGAACTTCGCTTCCACCTAGCATGTCTTTAGTATATCATTTTTCGGCTTATATCACAAGACAAAATTCAGGAATCTGAGCGGGAACCGATTCGCGCCTCCATTTTCCCATAATGTATCCGGCATTCCTTTTGGTGTCCGTCCACCAGCCGGCGCTCCATGTTCCTAATTGCGCCGTAATGCCGTATATACAGCCAGAACATGATTGCAAAATAGGGGGAGAAGAAGCGCAGCAGCCTCACAGCGTAGCGGGGGCTGGTCCGGAAAGCGGCGGATCTCTCCTGCAGGCGGAGCAGCAGGCGGAATACCGGGGATTTTTCCTTCTCCCGCTCTATCCGGCAGAGCCTGGCCACCTCCTGATTGTGCAGGACTCTGGTGGGGCTGTTGAAATTGGATATGGAGGTGGCGGAAATCCGATAGAGGATGATCGGGCGGTTCACGTAGCATATCCTGATGTTTTTATTTTCATCCAGTATCTTCTGGAAGCAGGCCCTGTCGTTGACCGTCCGGAACTGCAAGATGAAATCCAGCACGCTTTCCGTCAGCAGGGATTTTCGGCAGACCGCTGTGCCCATGATTGGGAAGCCGAGTTTTATGGCACGGTACAGCGTCTTTCCCCGGATGAAATGCTGCAGGACCACTTCCAGATAGGTGCCGTAGGATCGGATGATGCTGCCGCGGTCCGTGAATTTCAGGAAAGCGGTGCATATCATGTCATGGTCATCCAGCTTCGCCGTGATTTCGAACAGATTGAAGGGGGCGAGCAGGTCGTCCCCGTTCACCGCCACGAACCGCTCCCCCTCCACGCGCCTGAGGGCGTCCACATAGTTGACGCAGATTCCCGCGTTCTCTTCCCGGAAGAGCTTGTCTGTCTTGGCGAAAAGATTTTGGTTTTCCTGAATCCATCGGCTGATCACGAGGCAGCTGTCGTCCCGGGATCCATCGTCCGTGACAATCAGCTGGAACTCCTGCCCCTGGCCGAATTTCTCTATCTGATATTTGATGCTTTCCAGCATGTAGGGAATGACATCCGCCTGATTGTAGCATGTGACTATAAATGTGAACATTTCTCTGCCTCCGGTCTGGGAACTATATCTGTTGTTTGTAAACAATTCTTTCCTGTCGTGCGGTTGATTTTCATGCGGAAATATACTATATTATAGGAAGCAAGTGAAGCTTCCTATAATCGAATGCGGCGCAAAAGGACGCGCCTTTTATCAGAAGCCAAGCGCATGCTTTTCAATCCTTTGCAGAAACGAGGAAATCACTTTGATATCAGTAATCATTCCTGTCTATAACGCGGAGCCCTACCTGGCCCGCTGCATCGATTCCGTGCTGGCTTCCGCCTGCGTCGGCTTTGAAATCATCCTGGTCAATGACGGCTCCACTGACAGAAGCCCTGAAATCTGCTCCGGATATGCCGAACAGGACAGCCGCGTCCGCTTTGTCTCCCAGGAGAACCAGGGCGTGTCTGCCGCCAGGAACAGGGGTCTGGGCGAGGCCCTGGGGGAATGGGTCGTCTTCCTGGATGCGGACGATTTCATTTCCGATGATTTCCTGGACATGGTCGCCCGGCCCGAATATCAGGATAAGGACCTCATCCTGTTCCGGTTCGCGGTATGTGCCTCCGGCGCGCCAGCAGGCTCCTGCGACATAGAAGCCGCGGGGGACGGGCCAGCCGCCCGCTGTTATCAGGGGGAAGAAATGCTTCCGTTGATCCGGCGGATTCTGGTGCCGCGGCCTCTGGAGGGCGGCTGGGCCCTGGATTTCCGCACGCCCTGTGCGAGAGCCTATAAAAGGAGGATCCTGGAGCAGCACGCCATCCGCTTCTCCCCGGATATCAGGATTGGGGAAGACCTCCTCTTCAACCTGGAATACCAGCTGAGGGCAGAATCCTGTGTCTTCCTTCCCAGGACTGTGTATTTTTATGATGTCCACGGAGACTCCTCTTCCCACCATTTCAACCCGGGGCTCCATGAGAACCATGTCCTTCTGCTCCAGGCCGTCAGGGACGCGCTGGGCAGGTGCGGCATGTACGCCGCGCTGGAGCAGGATTATCATTCCTACGCCCTTGAGAATCTGACTTATGTGCTGATCCGGGAGATTTTCAGTCCCCTTAGCCCTCGGACATACCGGGAGAGCCGCAGGCTCTGCAGGGAGATGCGGAGGGAACGGATGTACAGAGAGGCGCTCCCATATAATCGGAAAACCGGCATCCTGCCCCGGCGGATTCTGGTGCTTTTCTTTAGATTGAAGTGCTGCCTGCTGGTAAACCTGATTTCCAGGGTAAGCTATGTCTACCTGGAACGGAAATAATTCTGCCACGCTGCTGCATCTGCCATATGCCGTCAGGCTGCCGCCGATATCACGTTTTTTCAGCAAATAGTTTTCGGTATATCGGATAAACCTTATCTTTCACCCATCCGTTCACGCAATAAGCCCAGATAATCTCCTTCACGACTTCCCCAGCGCTGCAGTCCCCGCAGCGGCGCAGCTGGCGCAGCGCTGCCCGGGCGTCTTTCCGCTGCCTGTATTTCAGGGAAATCCTGTACCGTCTCCTGGCCTTCCAACAGGCAATGCGGTCCCTTGACGCCGGATCCTCTATCCGGCAGATTTCCGCGATTTCGTCCACAAGGCTCTCGTAATCGCTGTACTTTTTCTCCTCCTGCTCCCGGGTCAGCGCCGTCCTGGAATGGCTGCCCTCCCGAATCGCCACGCCGTACAGTTCCTCACGGATTGTAGGACATTTGTGACGGTACATAAAGGGCAGCAGCATCTGGAAATTCTGGCCCACGCTGTATTCCGGTATCCGGCGCTGGGGATAAATGGCGAAAAAGGCCTCCGATTTCAGCATATAGCAGCCGCAGCACACAAAGGTCCTGGACTCCAGGATGTCCCAGAACAGCTCTTCCCTGTCCAGGTCGCCCTGCTGTTCATCGGCTTTCTCCGCCCGCTCCCCTGTGTCGGCATTGTAATACCAGGACAGGGAACGGACGCACTTGTATTCCGGGTGGGTTCTGAGGAATTCCACCCGCTTCGCCACGGACTCCGGCTTCAGCATGTCATCGCTGTCCGGCCAGATCAGGTACTCCCCCGTCACATAGGGCAGCCCCCCGTTCACCGCGGCGGAGGCGTTCCTGTGCGGGGCCGCCACGATCCTGTATCCGTAGCCCCTGGCGGCGAACTTTTCCCGGTACCCTTCCGCCACCCCCAGCGTCCCGTCGGAGGAACCGTCGTCCACCAGGATCATCTCTATGTCAGGATACGTCTGCGCCAGCACGGAATCCAGCATCTTCGCCAGATGAAGCTCACCGTTATATACCGGGGTGACGACGGATACCCGGCCTGAACAAAACTGATTTTCTTCCATGTGAATCTGCCCCTCCTCCCTTCTACCGCGTCCTGTTCTGCCTGTGCAGCACAGGAGGAAATCCGAACTTCTGTCAGTTCCCCTTCACCTGCACGATTTTCCTGTTCTCAATCCTGTATATCACATCGCACTCATTGGCCAGGCTCATGTGGTGGGTCACCATGATCAGCGTCTTGTCCTCCTTGATCTGGCGGATGGAATCGATGACGGCCATCTCCGTCTCCATGTCCAGGGCAGCGGTGGCCTCGTCCATCACCAGCAGCTCGAAGTCCTTGTACAATGCCCTGGCCAGGGCGATTCTCTGCCTCTGGCCGCCGGAGATGGCGGTTCCGTTCTCCCCTATCAGGGTGTCCACGCCATCCGGCATCCGCATCACATCCTCCCAAATCTGGGCGCATCTCAGGCATTCCTCCACCTTCGCCTTGTCAATCTCCCCCTCGTCCTCAAAGAACGCCACATTGTTCTGGACAGTCTCCCCGTTCAGGTACACGGTCTGGGGGATGTAGCTCACCAGCTCTCCCATGCTGGCCCTGCAGGGGCCCTGGGAGTCCCTTTGTTCTACAATGTCGTAGTCATCAAAGAAGACATGGCCGCTCTGGGGCTTCAAAAGTCCCAGGAGGAGATCCACGAAGGTGGTCTTTCCCGCGCCGGAGGCGCCGATGATGGCGATGGAGCAGCCCACCGGGATGTCGATAGAGGCGTCCTCGAATATCTTCGCCCTGTCGTTGTAGCCGAAGGTCAGGTTCCTGACAGAGACGCCTTTCTCAAAGGTCAGCTTCTTCCGGCGGATCTGGCGGCTGCGCTCTTCCTCTTCCCTGATTTTCTCGTAGCCAGCCATGCACTCCTTCACCGCCTCATAGGACTTCCGGGCGAATTCCACATTGTTCATCCCGCTTAAGACTCCGTAGGCCATGGGCAGCATCCGCACCAGCGCCGTGATGTACACCACCATGGGCGCTAGAATCACAGCCAGGTTCGTCCCGAACACCAGAATCACGGCCAACACCACGAACATGGCCGCCATGATGGAATTCTGCAGGATGACGCCGATGCTGCTGACCTTGTATTTATATTCCCCCTGTACCCTGGCGTAGTCGTTGCTGGCGTCCCGGTATTTTCCCAGCACAAAGGCCGAGCGGTCGTCTATCTTCATCTCCTTGAAGGAGCCGTAGGCGATGGTGATCTGGGAGTTGGCCTTGATGGAACAGGCCCTGCTCTTCTCCCCGTATACAATCATCCGCGCCCGGGTGCGGATGAACACAAAGGCCATGAGCAGCAGCAAGATCACGCTGCTGGCCACCCCCACCCATTTGGACACATAAATCAGCACCACCCCGTAGCCCGCCATGGTGATGCCGTTCACCACGATTCCGATGCAGTCCACGATGATCTGGATGCAGCTGGTGGTGTCGTTCCGCACCATGTTCAGGGCCTGCATGGCAGTCTTCCGGTTATGCTCCATCAGCTCCTCTTTGATCAGAAGCTCATAAATCTTCATGGACAGCTTCTGGGCCCCGTCATAGATGAACCGGTTGGAGACCTTGCTCTTATACAGTTCAAAGAGGCATTTCAACAGGGAAAGCAATATCATGAACAGTGTAAAGATAATCAGTTTATCGGACACCTGGTTATCCTGCACCACCCTGTTGATGATGTAGATGATCACGGAGAAGCTGAAGATGTCCACAATGGGGCTTATGAGACCGAACACCGCGTACAGTTTCCAGGTCCTCTGCTCCTTTCTCTCCAGCGTTCCCGTCAGATATTTGAACATTTCAATCATGCTTTTCTCCCCCAGACTTCTTTTCAACCGGACGGTTCAGAAACTGCACATAGTCAAAGTCATCCAGGTACCGTCTTCTCCGGAATCCCTTTTTGTAGAAGGTCAATACCCCCAGCTCTTCCTTTTCCTCAAATCCCCTGACATAGCAGGCGGATGAAAATTCTGGATATTCCACATGGGTAAAAATCACTTTGTTTTCATAGGGCAGCCTGTCAAAGCGCTGCAGGGTCTCGTAGCTGCACCCGTCCTTTTCCGTCCCTATGATGAAGAGATTCTCCCAGCGAATGCGTTTCTTCCGCTCTTCCCATTTCTTCCTGCCTTCCTCAAAGGTATCATAATGCACAAAATTGATTCTGATATCCCCCAACAGACCCACAGGGCATCCGTTTTCTCCCTTCACTTCCACGATTTCCTGTTCCATATACTGTTTCAGGTTTTCCGCCATTTTCACAAAATCATCCATGCCGATTGCCAGGTTGACCGTGGGTGTCAGATATCTCAGGCCCATATCATGATACATGAAAGAACCGTTGCAGTTGGACGCGATGATGGTAAAGTCCCTGTTCTTTAGTCTTTTCTTTCTCCTTATGTTATATAACCGTCGCTCCGCCCACTTCACCCTTTCCGGGATCATCTGACAGGCCTTTTGCGCCAATTGTAATATCTTCATTATTTCACCATCCTCTTCCACAACGCCCGCAGAGACATCATAGTGATAAAAATAAATCGTAATATTGAAAACGGGAATGCCCGGTATAGACTTTGAAACCGCTTCCGCCCTCCGGCAGCTTTCGTGGGGCTTTTCAGCCTGGGCTGCAGCGCTTCCGCCTCTCTGCACGGGAACCAGTCCAGGTCTCCCTTCAGCTCTTCCCAGATTTCCCGGGCCTCTTTGGTGTGGAGGATGACGACGGACGTTCCCATGCCGTCCTCCATATCCGGTCTGACTTTCTCCATGCCCCAGAAATCCCCGATGGTAAAATCGCTGTCCCTGTCCACGGTGCAGTATCTGCAGACATGGCAGGAAGGACGTATGATATAGTCGGCAAAATACATCCTGCAGTATACGTCCCCATACAGCGAATGTGTCTGCTCTCTGCCGTCAGCAACATAGGCGCAGGTATGTCCATTGTCTTTATTTCGTTTGTCTCTGAAATAAAATTCCGTCATCTTGCCGCCGGACTTCCGCTCCAGGTATCTCACGTAGGAAGCCCATACCCCGGGGGAAGGCGCGCCGTAGCAGACCAGCGCCGCCACGATCAGCTTCGGATAAGGGCGCTTCAGGAAAAGCCGCAGGGCGCGGGCCTGGCAGGGCGTGCCGCAGAACAGCACCCATCTGTCCTCTTTCAGACGGGCCTGTACGCTGCGGTAGGTTCCCTCCAGATCGCTCTGGACATATTTGGTCTTCTTCAGCGCCTCCAGCTCCTCCTGGTTCCGGGCCTCCCTGTGCGCCACTTCCATGCCCTCCCGGAACGCGGCTCCGTAGACCACCCCCTGCCGCCGGAACACGTATTCCGCCAGGACGGGGAACATGCCCCCGGAGGAGCTGGCCTGCCGCAGCGCCTCATCCTTGACCCGGGCTCCGAAATAGAGGTTTTCGCCCTTCTGCGGCTCCGCCGCCTTGATGGGGCAGACCTGCAGACATTGTCCGCAGGAGATGCATTTCTCTTCGTCAACCTGAGGATACCGGAAGCCCTCTTCCTCCATGACCATGCGAATCGCGCCCACAGGGCAGATATCCGCGCACGCGCCGCAGCCGCAGCACGCCTCTTTTTTCTCATATAGATTCATTTCTCTCTCCTGCTCTGTCGTCTCCTCTGTCTTGCCTTCTCTCAGAATCTTCCCTCCATGTCATGCGCCCTACCATACTGGTCAAAAGGACATGGCTGGACCAGGGCTGTATCCTGCCTGAGGGAACCGCCTTGCGGGACTGTCCGAACACAGCGTCAGGACAGGTTTCCCAGCAGGAACTTTTGGGACTCTCTGACGGCGTCCGCTGTCCTCTGCTGAACCTTTCCCCAGTCCACGGGCGCGTCGATGTCCTTCCCACCGCCGTCCTGGCATATTTTGTCCTCCAGTCCGTGGACCTGCAGTATGTTCTGCAGCCTGGCGCTTAGGCTTCTGTGGGCAAAGGCCAGGAACCGCTTCCGGTAGATAATGCTGAAGGCGACCGCGTGGAAGGAATTGGTCACCACATACTCCGCATGGTGGATGTAACCCAGGAATTCCGCGGGCCCGGCTGTGACATCCAGTTCAAAGCCCTGGTCCGCGCCCTGCTGCCCGGCCCGCACCTCGACCACCGGCAACCCTTTCTCTTCGGAGAGTTTCCGGGCGTATTCCGCCATCTTCTCATTGCCCTCCGTCACATATACCAGGATGTATCCCTTTCGGTCAGGCGCTTTCTCCGCCTCCTGCCAGGCCTCCTTCCCCAGGAAGAAGACCGGATCCAGGACTGCCTTCACATCCCCCGGATAGAATTTCTTCACATAGGGGATTGCCGTAGCCTCCCGGACGGACAGCGCGTCCACATGGCTCACCAGTTCCGCGAACTTTCTGTCGTGCCGTTCCTGGATGGACGTTCCGCCGAAGCTCGCCGCATAGGCGACGACTTTTTCCTTCCTTCTGCTCTGAAAAGCGCCGAAATAGGCTTTCCGCAGGCCGCAGGTGATGTCCGGATTCCAGATCTGGTCGCTTCCCACGATGTAGTACCGGTAGGGCAGCCTCCGCAGCCCCCATGCGGACAATATCTTCCGCTGTCCCTTTTCCGTCAGATATTCCCGCCGGAACCGGTTCATATTGGCCCGCTGCCGAGAAAACTGCTCCTTCACGCGCATATGCGCCCAGAAGCCGTTCCACATGTTGAACAGGCCCCATATGCGGCCCTTCAGTCCCTGAATCGGGGCATAGGGGATCCACCAGTGCCTGCCTGTCATGTAGGGGGGCTCATAGCGCACGATTTCCGCCGCTGTCCCGCTGTCCTGCAGGAAGCGCTTCAGGCCGTATGCCTGCAGCATGGCACCGTAGTTGTTGGAGCAGTGGAATGTGATGATTCCCACTTCCGCATTTCTTTCACTCATATCACCGGCTCCTTTTGTTCACTAAAATCAAGGCAATTTGATTCAATATAGCATATATCGGGTAGCAGGTAAAGCAGCAGGCGAACAATACCCTGTCGCTGAAGCAGATTCGCCGGAACAGGGGATGCCGCCTTTCCGCCGCGGCGGTTTTTCGCAGTTCCCGCCGGGCTTTTCCGTCTTTTGCAGCATCTTTGCTCTTCCGGGCAGCCCAGCTTCTTCGAATCTGATCCACCGCCAGGATTTCCCACCGCATGGCATGCTCCGTATGTCCGCTTTCATATTCACTGTCCCGGATTCTTCTTGCGCACGCAAAATACCGCATTTCCCTTGCGGTTCCCGCGGAATTGGTCACGCTCTCCGGATGCTCTCTGTAATAGTACCATTCCGCCGGGCAATATACGCTCCTTACCTGTCCTCTGACCAGCTGATACAGAAACCAGGTGTCCTCCCCGTTGGTCAGTCCCCTGTCGAACCGCAGGTCCCCGATGGCCTCCCGCAGAATCAGCTTGCCGCCGATGCCCGAGAGGATGTCCGTATACTTCACATGGAACCATTCCGCTGTCCCGGCCTGGTCCGCCCTCAGCCATTCTGCCTGGGGAAGGTGATTCCCTGGCGCTCTTGCCGCTTCCCGAAGAACGGCGTCCAGCTGCCCGCTGTCCAGCTTCCGATATCCGCAGAACGCCAGCTGGGCATGGTTCTCCTCCGCCTGCCGCAGCATTTCCTCCAATAAAAACGGCGGGATGGCGTCATCGCTGTCCAGAAAGAAGACGTACTCTCCTGCAGCCGCCTCAATCCCCCGGTTCCTGGCGGCGGAGACCCCCTGGTTCTCCTGGCGCAGCATCCGAATCCTTCCGTCCGCCTCCGCCAGCTCCCCGCATATGGCCGCCCCTTTGTCCACAGACCCGTCATCCACCACCAGCATCTCCACATCGCGGTATGTCTGATCGGCCACGGACCGCAGGCACTGCCTGATATAATTCTCCGCGTTATACATGGGAATAATGACGGATATTTTCTTCATAGGAGCCCCTTTCCCCGCTCTTCCTACCGGCGCGTCCCCGGAAGCCAACGGCATGATAAACGGCATAATAATTTTCAAATAAGGATGGTCATTTCGGACATAATATGTTACAATACCACCCGACACCTTCAACCTCTTAGGAATTGTCGGAAAATAGCTGATACAACTTCTTTAGAGAAAAGCCCGGAAATACAAGGAAAACAGCTTTAAGCTCGTATCAGTTATTTGTAGACATTTCCTTACTCAACAACAGCCTGGAAGCACGCCTTATGAAAAAAGCCAAGATTCTCCTTATCCTGTTCCTGAGCACAGCCATCCCTGTGGTGACAGGGGGCATTTACCGCCTCAAGGACCTGCGTTTTCCGTACTACGAACCCGCCGTCTACTCGGAATCTGCCCGGGAGCTGGACAATCCCTATATCGGATGGTATCAGCTATACAACTATCTCCTCACCGCCGACGGCTCCTATGACACATCCGAAATCTCAGAACAGGAATACGGCCCCGGCCTGGTCATGCTGCAGTTCAATCTGCAGAATTTCGCGGATGCCCCTGTCAGCGAGGCAGGACTCCGGCAGCTGACGGATATCCTGGCCGCCTGGCACTCCACAGGAAGACAGCTGATAGTCCGCTTCCTCTATGACTGGGACGGAAACGCCCTGGAACAGGAGCCGGAAAGCCTCTCCCTGATCCTGGAGCATATGTCCCAGACAGCGGAAATCGTCAACCGGCATACCGACTGCATCTATATCCTCCAGGGCATCTTCGTGGGCTCCTGGGGCGAGATGCACAGTTCCAATTACATGAACGAAGAGGACATGCTCACGCTCGTCCATCATCTGGCGTCTGTCACGAATCCTGACATTTTCCTGGCCGTACGCACGCCTGAGCAGTGGCGCACCATCGCCCAGTCCGCCGCCCCCCTGTCCGCGTCAGAAGCCTTTGACGGCTCTCTGGCGGCAAGGCTCAGCCTTTTCAACGATGGCTTCATGGGCTCCGAGACAGACCTTGGCACCTACGCTGAGGCCGATGCCTCTTTCCCCCTGTCAGGCTTCGGGAAACGCTTCCGTCAGGCGGAGCTCCTTTTCCAGGAGGAACTGTGCCTCTATGTGCCCAACGGCGGAGAAGTGGTCATCGACAATCCCTACAACGATTTTCCAGCCGCCGTACAGGATCTGGCACGCGCCCATGTCTCTTACCTGAACAGCACCTATGACAGGGACGTGCTCTCCAAATGGAGGGAGAGCGTCTACCATGGAGAACCTTTGTTCGACGGCATGGACGGCTATGACTACATCTCCAGGCATCTGGGATACCGCTATGTCCTCCGCGCCTCGGACTTCTCATTCTCGCTGCCCCGGGCGGAGACGGCGTCCCTGTCCCTGGTTCTGGAGAATGTGGGGTTTTCCGGCAGTTATCGGTCCTTCGATGTCTCCCTGACCCTGAAACGGACCGAAAGCAGCCGAAAATATGTCCTTCCAATCCAGACCGACACCCGCTTCTGGAATCCCGGATCCGAAATTTTGCTGGAGACATCCTTTGATATCCAGAAGCTGACCGCAGGAACCTACGAGATCTTCCTGAACATCAGCGATCCTGTCTCCGGCTTTCCCGTCCTTCCGGCAAACGAGGAGGCAGATGCCGCGAAGGGCTGCCCTGTGGGTTCCCTAACCATCCGGAAATTCCCCCAGTGGGACTCTATCACCAGCGCCCTGATTGGCAAAAAATAGAATCCGCCCGTCCGACTTCCGTTTCAGCTGCAGATAGATTCTGCTGCCCGCCCTCCATCCCTCCCGTGGGAGGGCGGCGGTCAGCACGGTCCTCTCCCCGCTCTTCCAATCCCTGGGATCCGTGTCCAGGCGCTTATAGCTGAACTTGCCGGGCTCCTCTTCCGTCACCAGGAAGCATTCCGCCTCCTGGCACAGATTCCCGAATCCGCAGTTCTTTACGGCAATCTGCAGTTCCTGTTTCTTTTCCGTCACTTCCACAACGGTAAAGCGATATCCCAGTCGGCGGCCGATGTACTCATATCCGCTGAGCCCCTGCCAGCAGCCCGGCTCCTCCACCGTTTCGTTTCTCCAATGATCCAGCTGTTGCGGATGGTAGATGCTGTTCAAATAGCAGACATGCATCTCCTCCAGATCCTCCGCCGCCTGCCGGTAGCCTTTGAGCGGCTCGCCGGACAGAATCTCGCCGCCGTTGGGGACAGAATCCAGGTAGCGGCTCTGCCATTCCAGCTCCTCCCCGCGGCTCCAGCTGCCGGTCTCTCCCGCCTCCGCCCTGGCCAGGACCCCATATGTCCCCAGGTCCGTGTCCGAGCCGAAGATGCCGTCATTGAACAGGGCCAGCTGCTCCTCCACATCCGCCCTCGTCTCCGGACTGGCTGTCACCCTGCGCCATTGGGCGGGGGTGCGCACCGCCAGGAAGCATCTCCCCTCCGTGACCCGGTGCAGGGTGCCGATCAACTCGCACAGGGACGCGTCATCCAGGAACTTAGAGCCGTGCATCTCGCCCCAGTTCCCCACGAACACCCCCTGCAGCACCAAAATGTCCTCCATGTATGGCCGGATGGCTCCGCCCACCTGCTCCATATGCCGTTTCACCATGCCCAGGGTCAGCGGCTCCCTCTCCATGCCCTTCCCCTCGATGTCATAGGCGAACCGCAGCAACAGCTGCTTGCGGTTTTTATGGAAAAAATCCAGAATCAGCCTGACATGGGCCAGCGCCTCCTCCGAAAGCGGCGAGACCCGGAAGGCTCCGATATCAATCAGCGCCAGGGCAAGCTGTTCCTCTTGGCAGCTTTCGTCCATCCAGGCTTCCTCCTCCACAGGCCTTCCGTCCCCAGGGGGCTGCGCCTGGAATGTGTAGACATGGTACCAGCCGCAGCCTGGATTCTGCAGCTTGTCGCTGCTCTCCTTCAACGCCGCGCTTTGGAATCCCGGCTGCTTTCCCGCTTTTTTAAATCTTATCAACACTCTTCAACCCCACCTCCACATCCATTTTCAGGAATTTCACGCGAAATATGATGATGATGGTACTGTACATGACGCGGAGCATATACCAGAAGGGCTTCAGGCCGGAGTGCATGCTCTTCCCGGCCGTCCTGGCATGCATCACCGCCGGAATCTCCACCACCTTGAACCTGATCAGCAGCATCAGCACCAGCATGTTCGCGTCCGGGTACTTGTCATCGAAATGGTTGTACTTGGAATAGTACAGGAAGGCTTTTCGGCTCAGCCCCTGGAGGCCCGTGGTGGGATCCGAAATCTTTTCCTTCGTGACTATGCTGATCATGCCCCGGAACAGGGAATATACTACCTTTTTGGGCCATGAGACCGGAAAATCGGAGCTGTCCTTCCGGAACCTGGCCCCCAGTACGATGTCCGGATACCGCCCCTCTTCGTCCGCTTCCTTCAGCTTGTTGTAGATCATGGGGATATTGCACACATCGTGCTGGCCGTCACCGTCCATCTGGATGACATATTTGTATCCGCGCCTGACCGCGTATTTGTATCCGGTCTGCAGCGCACATCCGTATCCCATGTTGAACAGCTGGGATATCATGGGATACTGCATCTCCTTCACGATCCAGTTGGTGGAATCCGTGGACGCATCGTTAATGACAAGGATATCCGCCACCTCGGACAGCCCCAGACCTTCCACCTGCGTCAGCACGTTTCGAATGTTCTGCCCTTCATTATAGGCAGGTATGATAATCAAAAGCTCTTTCTTCATATAATTAGTCCCGCGTTCGCCCCATGCCGCACACTGTCACAGAAGCTCCAGCAGTTTCTGCAGTTCCTGCTCCTGGGCCATGTTTTTCCTTTCTGCTGCTTTTCCCAGCTTTTTTCTCTTCTCCTCATCCCCAAGCAACGCTTCGATACTGTCCGCGATTCCCTCCGGCGTCAGCTGGCAGAAGATGCCGTCCACGCCCTCCTCAATCTGCTCCCGGTTGCCGTTGCAGTCGGAGGCGATGACGGCGCATCCCAGCGTCTGGGCTTCCTGGATGGCGATGCTCTTGCCCTCAAATCTGGTGGCATGTACGTAAATGTCCGCCTGGACGTAATAGGGATAAGGGTTCTCCACGGCTCCCAGAAGCACGAAATCCTCCTTCAGCCCCAGGGCAGCTATCTTCTTCTCCAGCGCCCCCCGCTGGTCGCCGTCGCCCAGAACGTACCATCTCGCCTGGCAGCCCCTTTCCTTCAGAATCTTCATGGCGTCTATGGCTATGTCCGTGGCTTTCTGGTAAGTCAGCCTCCCCACGGTCAGCAAGCGCTTCCCTTCATATCCATCGGAACCGCCTTCCATTCCGTTGGAACCGCCTTCCATTCCGTTGGAACCGCCCTCCATTCCGTTGGAACCGCCCTCCATTCCATAGAAACCGCCCCCTCTTTCCCTGCTCCGGCGGCGGATGCCCTCCTGATCCACCAGATTATGGAACACCCCCGTCTTGTCCGCGTATTCCGGATAGACCGCCAGGAAATGCTCCCTTACCTCCCGGGAAACCGCGAAAATCTTCTCGAAGCTGTCCCAGCAGTTTTGGTCCATTTCCCTCGTGTACCCCGCGCTCTCATAATCGATATGGATGAAGGCGCATTTCCTGGCCGCCCGCACATGCTCCGCCACATAATAGGCGGACGCTCCCTCCAGCCACGCCACCGCCAGGTCGAATTCCTCTTCAAAGCGCAGACTTCCGTCCGAAAGCATCCTCCACAGCAGCTTATCCGTCTGCAGCTTGCCTCTCCCTCTCATGGAGGTCAGGTTCCTGACGATATTCCGGATTTTTTTAACCAGTCCGCCGTTCCGGAAGAAAGCCTTGCAGACCGTTTTCATCATCCTCCGCTTCCCCTTTCGGGACAGCACAGAATGCTCATCGAAGCTTGGGTTCCTCAGCCTGACATAGGCGGGCAGCTTCCCCGCCATCTCCCCCTGCCCCATGATGACGTACAGAGAGATATCGTATTCCGGGCTGTCCAGAAATTTCAGCAGCTCCAGCAGCGCCGTCTCCGCCCCCGCCCGGCCCAGGGTATTAATCACGAACAGAATCTTTTTTCGCATATGCCTCCTCTTGCTCCCTGACCAGTTCCTCAAGCTCAAGCATCATGCGCTCGCTCTCCCGGTTCAGCAGGGACACCTGCATGGCCAGCTCCCTGTTCTTTAAGTTCAGCTGTGAGATCACCAGGCTTTCCTGCACCTCCGTGAACAATATCAGAGCGCCCACGCAGAAAAAAGCAAGTCCCGTCCCTGGCGCCATCATAGCCGTCCATTCCGACAATACGGGAATGGCGCCTACCAGAATCATCACGATTCCAAGCAGCCCCCAGATCACGGCGTAATTGACCGCCAGCTTCTTGATGGAATGTGTCCAGAATCCGAACACGATAAGTATGATCCCCGCTGCGATCAACCCGATTCTAATGATAGTACCGTCCATTTCCTCTTCCTCCTTCCGGCTTCCCTCTCCCCTGCCGGTTCCCATTCCCCGCAGAGGCCCTCTGTCCTTACTTCGCTGTCTGGATTTCCGCGGCTGCCTGTTCGGCCTTGGAATACACTTTGGCCGGCGGCTGGGTGCCCATGCCTGGCTTCAGCAGGGAGCCTACGCAGAATATATGAGCATCCAGGTTCCTCTCCATGAAGCGCAGCCTGAAGTAGGCAAATGTCCAGCCGCAGAACGCCCCGGCCACCACGCCGGAGCCGTACCACAGTTCCGGCAGATGGGTGGCCACGATGCTGCCCAGGAAAGTCACCAGGCAGAAAATCAGCGACGTCACCATGGCCCCTGTCAGATCGTTGAAATAATACAGGAAAATGATTTCCGAGTACATCAAAAACAAGATGAAATACCCTGCCACCAGGCAAGGATAGATCCGCATCGTCAGGCTGGAGATGCCGAACCTGGGCAGGAACACCACCGCCAGCAGATAGACCACGGACGTTATGATGAACTGAATCCGCACCAGGTTCATCAGCTCCGCGGAAAGCTGGCGGAACATCTCCTTCTTGGCGCTGTCGATATCGGCTCCCTTGCCTCCGATCACAGACTCAGAGTAGGCCTTATATTTGTCATGGAAATGCATCTCCACCCTGGAGATAAAGATGATCGTAGTGGAGATATTGGTGAACATGGCCAGGCATGTAGCCATGTCGTAGGGCTGGTTGCAGACGAAGGTCTTCACCACCACCAGCTTCATATCCGTATTCCAGAAAACGAAATTATGTATGTACAGCCCCAGGATGTAGAAGAAATTCGCCACCACCAGCTTCCAGTACTTCCCGAAATACCGGAGCACTGATTGATAGCGGTTGCTGTTCTTGACGAAATACCGTTTTATGATTGCCAGCTCCAGGAACGCCGTGAGGAAGAACCCCGTCATCAGCGCGAAGAGCATGCTCTCCCTGATGCCCCAGCCCATGATGAACCGCAGGAACAGGGAGAACAGGAACGCCCACAGCATCCCGATCAGGAAGAACAGCGATATCTTTGTATAATCCTTTGAGATGGACAGATAAATCATCGAATAGAACACCAGCACCAGCCCGATGTACCCGCAGTACCCGGTAAATGTGTAGAAGACGTCCACCTTGCCCACAAAATGCTCCCACAGGCAGAAGGGAATCCCCAGAAGGCTGCTCAGGGAAATGTTCAGGAACAGCCCGAAGAAGAAACAGGGCCTGATATCCTCATATCGCTCCTCGTATATCACATCCGACATGTACTTGGAGAGCACAGAGTTGAAAGGGGCGGCGGTCAGCAGGGCAAAAATGAAGATATAGAGCACCGAACAGGAAAAAAGCTCCCTCTCCACGAAGCCCAGCTGATCGAAGCCCAGAAAATATCCCATCAGCAGAATGTTCAGGATGACCACCAGCATGGGAGTCACCGTGGACATGGAACTGTACGCAAACCCGGCAAGATGCGTGGTGAGCGTATTTTTCTCAAAAATATTGTTCAACTTAATGCCTATGCCTGCCATCTGTCTCGTCCTTTCTGTCTCTCATGTTCCTCTCACATCTCCCATTCCAGCCCCAGGCTGTCCGCGAAATCCCGGTAGATTTTCTGGTAGGTCGCCCGCATGTGCTCAATCCGGTATCCGGCCATCACCCTCTTGTAGCCGCTCTCCCCCATCTGAATCCGCATGGGCTCGTTCCGGGCCATGTCCACCATGGCCTGGGCAATCTCTTCCACATTCATGATATGAGTCAGGATCCCTCCCGCCCCGAAATCATCGTTCTCCCCGAATATCAGGCCGGAGCAGTTGCCCACGTCCGTGGCGATCACCGGCACATGGGCCGCGTAGCTCTCCAGGATGGTCAACGGCTGGCCCTCGCTGATGCTGGTCAGGATTGTCACGTCCATCCTGCCCAGGTAATCCCTGATGTTGATTCTACCGGTGAAGACCACGTCCGTCAGGCCCAGGGCCTCCACCTGCTCATAGCATTCCCTGGCGTATTCCTCGTCTTCATCGCAGGGCCCCATGATCCAAAGCTTCAGCCTGGGCTCCCTCTCCTTGGCGAAGCTGAAGGCCTGGATCATGGTCTTCACATCCTTGATCGGCGTCACGCGCAGAATGGCTCCGATATTGAACTTCCCCTGGTCCTCCTTCTGCTTGCCGGGAATATCCTGCAGATGGTCCACCGATACCCCGTTGGGGGTCACCATGGTCTTCTCCGCCGGACAGCCCAGTTCAATCTGCAGCTCCCTGGCGTGCTCATAGAGGCTGGTGATCAGGTCCCCTCTCTCGTATCCCAGGTTGGACATCTTGCGGAACTGCTCGATCCAGATATTCTTGTAGGCCCCTTTGACCCATTCCGCCCGGAGCAGCTCCTCCTCCCGCTCCCTGGTGTAGATCCCGTGTTCCGAGATCAGCAGCCGCCCTCCGTAGATGGACTTCCCCATGCTGCCCAGCACTCCCGCGTACCCTGTGGCCACGCAGTGGTACAGGTCAGCCTTCGGCAGCTTCATCTTCAGAGTGAACAGCAGGGGCAGATACACCGACCGCATGGTCCAGAGGAAATCCGAGAAGACCAGCTGGCTGTAACACAAGTCGTAGTACTCTCTGACAATCTTCAGGAAATCCTCCCCCATCAGGAGCTTGTCAAGAGAGACTGCCTTTTTCTGGAACAGCTCAAATAAAGTCTCCCAGTCCACGCGCTGGTTCAGTATCAGGCTGCGCATGGCTCCGTATTCCTTTTTGTTCAGCCGGTGCATACGCCGTCCCTTGTTGTTCCAGTCCACGTCCTGCAGGTAAAGCTCATGCACCTCCGTCACGTTTTCCGGAAGCTGATAGATGAATTTCGCGCTCTGTTCCCTAGTGCTTATGATTGTCTGGAGGATAAATTCCACCTTAGGAAAAGACTGGATGAGTCCGTGCACCCAGCTGGACACGCCGCCAGCCACATATGGATAACAGCCTTCCACGATTATGCAGACCCTCATTTGACATCCTCCTATTATTAGTTCCGCATCTCCCCCGTCCAGCACCCAGGCTTAGCAGAGAATTTCCGGCCGCAAAAGATATGCGTCCGTAAATCCTCTGGGGCACTGAACGGGGCAGATGCTGTTTTAAGTTTGCTATTCATAAAATCTCTCATCCGCGGGCCCGAGCCTCAGGGTCACCTCTTTTTCCGTCACCTCGAGCAGGTAGGCGTCCCTCTCCAGTTCCTCCCAGCTCCCGCCTTCCATCTCCCGGATGGCTTCATTGTGGGTCCGCAGCACGAACCACACAGGCCCCGTGACCCCTTCCACCTGCAGCCGGATCACATCGTCCGTGCGGCTGTCGCTGTAATCCAGCGCCAAAAGCTGCCGGATGCGCAGGTCGCACTCTGAGGCGGTGGTGCTGTTGAAGGCCCCGTACTCCTCCCCATAGGTGGCAACCGTGGTGCCAAGCGCCCTGGAAAGCTGTTCCCAGGCATCCCCCTCCTCATCCGGATATGCCACCCTGGACATGTCAAAAGACATACTGGAATACCCCAATGCAGTCGCCATGCTCCTGATCAGGAAATCGTTCTTATAGGTATACTCCAGCCCGTCCCCCAATACTCTTTGGACGGTCACATGATCCGTCAGGAAACCTATGATCTCCGCCTCAGGGCCTTCTCTGATCACCGTCCTGGCAGACGCCAGCATCTCCTCCTGCAGGGCCCCCTCTATCTCCTCCTCCGGCATCTCCCCGGCGTAAAAGGACACCATGTCATATCCGCCCAGGACATCCTGGAAAAACCTGTAGTCCTCTCTCAGCTTCTCCCCGGCGGAAGTGTCGGATACGCAGAGCCCTGACAGGCCCACTTCCGCAAAGTGCTCATTGAATATCTTCAGATAATATTCCAGCTGCTTCCCGTCAGGCAGCTCATCGTCGGAATAATCATATTGGGGCGTCATCATGCAGGTGGCCTTATATCCGTACTTCTCCAGTATCGTGGAGATGCCCGGCCATAAAAGCTCCTGGAACACCTGCTTCACCGACCTGCTGTAGAGCCGCTCCATCTCCTCCGCGTTCTCGTCCGCAAGGCTGGGATAGCCTGTCAGGAGGATATTCCGGGCATTCAGCACCGGGTATATCTCATAGGAATACATCTCCGCGGACATGGCGGACAGGATGCCCATTCCCTCCATCCCTTCCATAAAACTCCCGTTCACGGCAAAGACATAAGCCGTCCCGAAGCTTTTCCGCCACATGACAATCGGATAATTCTCCGTTTTCACGGCGGCGCCCTCGGGAATCCCCCTCATATAGACCTTGGTCCCCGAAGCTGGCAGATACCAGGGGAATGTCCTCTCCCCCGGAAAGGCCTCGCTGCCCGGCAGAAACGTATCCGCGTCAGGGCTTTCCTTTTCCAGATAGATGGTCTCCCCTCCCAGCAGAAAGCCTTCGCCCAGATAGAAGCCGGATACGTTCGTCTCCTCCTCCAGTACCTTTCGGATGCCCAGCAGCTCCCGCACCTGCGCGTCGCCTTTTATCACGGACACGTCCGGAAGGCCGCAGAACACCAGATGCGTCCCGGCCTCCACGCACTCCGTCAGCAAGCCGATCTCCCGGTCCGATTCCCAGTCCACGCAGGCAGGGTCAATGACCAGCATCTCCGCCGCCGTCCCCTCGTCCCCCAAAGCCGCCAGAGAGGGGCGCTTCGCGATGTCGCGCTTGGTGTACGCGGCCCACTCCTCCGCCGCCTTCATGCACAGTTCCTCTTCATCGCCCACGCATACGACTTTGCGGCGGGCGATGACCGTCTCCCCCGCCGTGGCTCCGGCAGCCCCTTCCTGCCTGACGGAATCCTCCTCTGAGCCGCCCGGTATGTACATATTGATCTTCGAAGGGTAATTCTCCGCGGTCTCGGTGTATTTGTTCACGGCGTAGTCATTCCAGCTGTCCTTCAGATTATTGAGGCACATGCACAGAAACAGCACTGTGACCATCAATAGGGTAATCGAAAAAAATTTCCGGCGCGAAATCATGGCATCCTCTCCCAGTCTCCGATCCTTCCGCTACTTATTGTAGCCGTAATCTATCGCAAAATCATATAAATTGTATCCGTTTTGCCGTACACGATAGCAGATGAACTCGTCCGTCTCATAATATACTTCCATCTCATTAGGATACAGCTCCTGAAAGGCCCTGGCCCAATAATACATATGGGACATGGTGACCCAGCGCTCCTCCTCTATGTACGGCAGAATCCCTCCCGACTTGGGCAGTTCCGTCGCCGCCCCTTTCAGGGACACTTTCTTCTCCGGCCTTATGGTGTTCATATAGTCCAGATAGAGGAGCGGCACCTTCTCAATGAAGAAATATACCGTGTCCGTGGGAATCGTCACCGAAACGCCCTCCCCGATCTTCTGCAGATTCCGCAGGAACTGAATCATCTCATAGTGATAGCCTTCCCCCCATATCATCTGACGCTCGTCATTGGACGAGCATATGGTCCAGGTGGCGCCCTTCGGGTTCTCACGCAGAATATTGGTCACACAGGTGACCGCGCCGTTGGACTCGTAGGCGCTGATGCAGACCGGCTTCCGCAGGCCTGTCAGAAGCACCACCGCACAGGCGGCTCCCAGCATCACAAGTCCGCCTATATGAATCCCTTTCCGCTCCCGGAACAGCAAGTACACTGCCGCGTCCGCACAGAGGCTCCACACAATGGGAAGCCCGTACCCGATATATACGGAGTAACGCGACACCTCCATCAACTGGGGGAGCCCCAGCTTGGCCGATGCCTGGAGGATGCTGGCGATTCCCATGAATACGCCCACGGAGACCAACACCGCCCCGTAATCCGGCCTGCGCAGAATATACCACAACATGCCCAGCGCCAACAGCACTCCTACGCTCCCCAGCATGAATTCCGCCGCTGCCCTGCTGTCGTTCGTGACATAATACTGCATCTCTCCCAGCACATGGTCCAGCTTGGTTCCTAGGCTTTTCCAGGATACCCCTGCCTCCGTCTTCCCGGGGCTCTTGTTTTCTTCCTTTTGGGCGTTTTCCCCGGAATCCTCCTTGTCCTCCCCGCCGGCGGAAATCATGTTCATCCCCCAGTGCAGGGAACCCTGGAGCGGCGTTCCCATGGCATAAGCCGCCGCCATGGGCAGCACGGCGATCAGGATGCCCGTCACCCCCGCCAGCACAAGGCGCCTGAGATATCTCCAGCGGAAACACCGGAAACAGAAGCCCACAGCGATTCCCCCACACAGCAGCCCGGCCATTATGGTGTCATAAAAATGAACCGTCAGGGTCAGGGATACGCTGGCCGCAAAGAGGAGAAGCAGAAGCCTTGCGTCCTTTGCGGTCTTTTTCTTCTTCCCGTCGCCGGAGAGGATATCCTTCTTCTGCAGAAACGCAATCGCGAAGTAGACCGCGGGCAGGACGAACATCATCCCATATTCCTGGGGCAGCGGCGCGTAATATCGGTAATAGGTATACTGATAAAGGATGCCCCACATGATATACGCCGTCAGCCCCACGTAGGGAGTATATCTGGATTTGCATACCAGCTTCAGAAAGGCGAAAAGCGCCATGTGAATCATCAGCGTCTGCGGCAGGGCGAAAACCCTCAGCAGCACATAGACGGGGACGGAGAACACTTCATGCAGATAGTAGATTATGCAGTGGAACCCGAAAGGATAGACCCCGTCCACGAAAATACGGTTCTGGTCCATGTAATTGATCCAATAATTGTGCAGAACCATGTCGGAAGAGCAGTAGCCGTACACATTGACAGCGTTGACCCCGTATATGTACAGAAGCATTCCCAGAATCCCCAGCGTCAGCAGCACGTCCGGCCAGCGGGACGAAAGCCATTCCCCCAGCCATCCGGAGGACATCTTCCGCATCCGCCTTCCAGTCCGGAGCATCAGAGTCTTGACGCCCATCTCCCCTTCGGAGACGACCCGCAGGCTTCTCAGCCCCTTCTCCAGAGCGGACAGGCACGCCTGTCTGCGCCTGACCGCCACCGCGATAAAAGGCGCCAACGTCCCGGCCACCAGCGTGAAGCGATTGGATATATGCAAAAGCTGCAGAAGAAACACCAGGTTCATGCAGAAAAAATTGCCCGTGACGAAACAGGCCATGAACCTTGCGGCTGTCCTGAGCTGCGCGAACTTCCCGCCCAGCAGGATCCACGGCAGTGCCAGGGTCACGCCGAAATACGCCGCCGATACCCCTATGATCTGAAAAACAGTAAGCATTGTCATCGACATATGATTTTCCATGCCTTTCCGCTACTTTAACCGAAAATCCGAACCAGTTCCAACGTTTCATTGTCTATTACCACATTGGACTTTTTCAGCGCCTCCAGCGCCTCAAAAAAGGCAGCTTTGTCCTGCCTTGCAAAATACAGCTTCAGCTTACAGGTGTAAGTGGGAAGTTCGTCCGGGAACTGTTCCGCCATCCGGGCGCACCACTTGGCGCAGCTCTCGTAGTCTTTTATCTCCAGGGCCCGCAGGCACACCTCCTCATACCGCTTCACAGTGAACTTGTCGGTGCCCTTCCCATAAAGCGATTCCGCTGCCCCCGTCAGTATCTGCACGAATTTCCGCTGCTCGTGGGACGAAAAAATATGCTGCTTCAGGATGCTGTCCATATAATCCAGCAGCATCTCCTCGCACTCTGTCTGTCCCGCGTCCTCCTCCTCTATCTGCCGCCACAGCCTCTGTACATAGATGCGGAACTTGTTCAGCTCATCAGACAGGACCGCCGCCGCGTAATGGGACGCCTCGGAGTCCTCGCTGTCCAGCGCCAGCGTGATGGAGGCCAGACAGTTGCTAAAGTCCTCCTTGATCACATTCATCATCACCATGCGCAGATCCCTCTTCTCATTGACCAGGATGGCTTCCTCCAGAGGGACGATGTCGCGCTCCCGCTCCTCGTCCGCCTTCAAATGCGTCTTCACGCGCTCCTTGCTGAATATCACGTCCGCCAGGTCCACTTCCCGCCAGAATACCACCAGGTAGAACAGATGCCCCATGAAAAAGAACGCAGCGCCTATGACCGGACACATTAACATCACCAGGAAACGGAGCAGATATGTCCGTCTGTTGTCATACAGAATCTCCGTCTCATCGTCCTGTGCGGCGGAATGGGCAGGGACGATGAACAACACCCCCACCAGCAGATAGATCAGCGCCACAATCAGGTTCCCTATCAGTATCATCAGGAAAATACGTTCATCCCGCGCCAAATTCATAAGACTGCCTCCTCCACGCGGCACTCGTAGCCGGCGTTCCGGAAGCGCTCCACGATGCCTCCAATATTGTCCCTGTTCGTGTTGGGCAATAAAGCGTACAGCCTGCCGCCTTTCAGTATGCCCAGATAATCCGTCTGCCGCATGGCGCTGCCCAGCGCGCTGGCCACGTTCTCGTAATTCTGCTCCTCTGCCAGGATCTCCAACAGCACATACTCCGTAAGCCCCTTCTCCTTCGCGTCCGAGAAAGCCTTCGCCAGAAGGGTAAACGCGCTTTCGTCCAGCACATTGGTCCCCTCCACGTAACGGCGGTTCCGGAGCGCTTCCAAGTACCGGTTGGCGCGGACCACGGCGTTCTGGATCAGGAAGCCCACTATCGTCAGCCGGTTGGCCTCCCCCAGCGTCATGCGCTCCCAGGGGATGCCCCACAGCATCAGGATCAGCTGCATCTCGTCCTCTGAGTACACGGCGCTGGCCATCATGGGCATCTTCTCTTCCATGTTCCTGTTGATATAGACCCGGCGCTCCTTCAGTTCTCCGTACATCTTCTCCATGGCGGTATATTTGATGGAGTTCCCCATCTTCCGGGCCTCCGGCGAAGTGGCCGAGAACAGTCTGGCATAGTCGCCGTTGGCCACGGTATACACTGCCACATCCCCGCAGTCCATCAGTTTCCCCAGGACCTGGGCGGCATAGAACAGCACCTCCTCCGGGCCGTACTGTTCCAGCGTGGAGGAAATGTCATAGATTTTCCCCAGGCTGTCCTTGTGGTTGACCACCTGGGCCTCAAAGTTATGCTTCATTCTGACATTACTGTCATTAATCTCTTCAATATCCGACAGCTGCCCGTGGAGATATTGCACCCTCGACTTGCTCTCGCTCTGGATGAAGTGCAGCTGGTCCTTCAGATAGCCCACCACCAGCCCTACGATGAACAGCTGCGCCATCCACACATAGGTATTGTAATCCACCAGCACTTCAAACCCTGACTGTACCTGCATCTGCCCGAAAAAATAGCCGATCGCCGCCAGAAATCCGGAAAAGATCGCCTGCTGCTGCCCATAGACCACCGCGAACAGCAATACGTACAGCAGATAAAAATCCAGCTTGGCGAAAAATCTGCTGCCCGCCGCCTGGTTATTCAGCAAAAAAAATGGGATAAAACAAATCAGATTCTCAAGGAACGGGAACAGCGCCTTGAAAATTCTGCGGGCATTGTTCCAGGCCTTCACCGCCAGGCCGCCTCCCGCGTCCTCCTCGGTGATGAACGAGGCGCTGTGCCGTTTCATGAAACGGGCCACCCTCTTCACCGACGCGTCATAAGGATTCATGATTTTCCAGTCGAATTCCCCGGCATAGCGGCCGCCGTCCAAAAGCAGGCAGCTTTCCATCCCCACTGTGCTGTCCACCACCTGGATGCCGGAGCCCATCTCTTCCTGGATCAGCTGCGCCAGTGCCGGCTCCCCGATCTCCTCCATGGATGAGATGTGATAGCAGGCATGTTTCGGATCCTCGGCACAGATCAGCTTATAAACCTGCTCCACCGCGTCGTTCAGGTAGATCATGGAAAAGGATTTTCTGCCATTGGCTGAGATTTTCCCGGTCTTCAGGGCCTCCAGGCACATCCGGAAGCAAGGGTTGTCTTCCGTCTGCCCCTTCTCCGGCACCCAGTACAGATTGTCAAAACGCAATATCACTGTATCCGTCCCCTGGGTCTTCCTGAAGTTCGCGCAGGTCTCCTCCCCCTGGGCCAGGGCCATCGCCCGGAACCCTTTGGGGGCAGCCGTCTCATCCTCCTCGATTTTGTAAGGATAAGCGCCGCCGAATACCTCCTGGGAGGAAAAATACAGGAAACGCCCTTTCTTCAGCACACTGTAAGCGGAGAGGATGTTCATGAGCGCCGTCATGTAGCGCACCCCGTCCGGCCTGGGCGTCTCCCAGCTGAAATTCGAGTCGAAAGCGCCTGTGAACACAATCGCGTCCGGCTTCACGCTCTCCAGGATTTCCTTTACGCTCCCGCTGTCGTAGGGAAAATTATATTTTTCAAATACATGCCGGTACGAGGAGCGATTCTCCTTCTGTCCCGTCAGCAGATAGACCCGATGGCCGTTCTTATTCAGCTTGTCAATCATCGCGTCCATCAGGACGCTACTGCCTCCTACCAACAATACAACCATTTTTCTGCCCCTTTTTATGTATGGCTCCTATCTCTGCCGCCTGTTTTCGGTTCTTATCATTTTTCTGTATGTGCATATTCTTCCAAAGCGCAAACAAGCAATTTCTTATCCAGGGCAGAATTCTCCCTGGATAATCGTACTATGCTCAAATAGTATTATATTTAAAATTATATCCCTTCATGTCCAAAAGTCAAGGTTTTCGTCGTCTTAAAAAATTTCCACCTGTGCGGTTGCAATCCAATGGCTTGTCTGCATGCAAGCTATTGCAATGCAGACGGGCCATTGGATTAGCAACCCACTTCCAAATGAGCAAAACGCGGCTGCGAATGCAGACGCAAGAGCGCGCAAGCGCGAGTTTTGCGAATGCGGAAGTGGGTTTGATGCTCGAATGAGCATCCAACCGCACAGGTGGAAAAGTTTTCGAACAGCATCCCTCAAATCCGCCTTCCTGCCGAATCCATCCCGCAAAAAGCTGTTACCCATATATAACTGTACAAGTACTCAGAAGACAAAATATGTCCTGGACCTCAAAGCCCTGACCATTTTGCGTCAAATGATGAGCATGGCATCCCCGAAGCTAAAGAACCTGTACCGCTCCCTGACAGCCTCCTCATATGCCCTCAGCACGTTCTCCCGCCCTGCCAGCGCGGACACCAGCATAATCAAAGTGGACTCCGGCAGATGGAAATTCGTGATCAGCGCGTCCAGCACTTTGAAGCGGTACCCCGGATAAATGAAGATATCCGTGTCTCCGCCACAGGCATGTACTACGCCATTGTCATCTGCCGCGCTCTCAAGGGTCCTGCAGCTTGTGGTGCCTACGCAGACCACCCGGCCTCCCGCCGCCTTGACGCTGCCTATCAGCTCCGCCGTCTCCGGGGACACCTGGAAATGCTCTGTGTGCATGTGATGCTCCAGCACATTCTCCTCCTTCACGGGCCGGAATGTCCCCAGGCCCACATGGAGGGTCACATAGGCGATCTTGATTCCCTTTTCCTCCAGCTGCCCCAGCAGCTCCCTGGTAAAATGGAGCCCCGCCGTGGGCGCAGCCGCAGATCCCTCGTATCTGGCGTAGACCGTCTGGTAGCGGCCCTTGTCCTGGAGCTTATGGGTGATATAGGGCGGCAGGGGCATCTCCCCCAGCCGGTCCAACACTTCCTCGAAAATGCCCTCATAGGCAAAGCGCACCAGCCGGTTGCCCTCCTCCACGGTCTCCAAAATTTCCGCTTTCAGCAGCCCGCCCCCGAAGGTCAGCTTCGTGCCGGGGCGGCATTTCTTCCCCGGGCGCGCCAGCGTCTCCCACACATCGCCGCTTCTGCGCTTCAGCAGCAGCAGCTCCACATGGGCGCCGGTGCCCTCCCGCTCCCCCAGGAGCCGGGCCGGGATGACCTTGGTGTCGTTCAGCACCAGGCAGTCCCCGGGCCGCAGGAAATCACCCACCTCCCGGAATACATGATGGGAAACTGCCCCAGTGCGCTTATCCAGCGCCAGGAGCCTGGAGGAGGATCTCTCCTCCAGAGGGTCCTGGGCAATCAGCTCCTGGGGCAGTTCAAAATAGAAATCAGATTTCAGCAGTTCGCTGCCCATCACATCCCTGCTCCTTCCGCAAATGCGATGTAGCCGCGGTAAGTCTCGTACACGTCAGCCTTGCTGGTGGCCTCCCAGGGAGCGTGCATGTTCAGCACCGGCACGCCGCTGTCGATCACGTTCATGCCGTACTCCGCCAGGATGTAAGCGATGGTACCGCCGCCGCCTACGTCCACCTTGCCCAGCTCCGCGGTCTGGTAGACGATGCCTTTCTCGTCCATGATTCTGCGCAGATAGGCGATGTATTCCGCGTTGGCGTCATTGGAGCCGCTCTTGCCCCGGGAGCCTGTAAACTTGTTGAAGACCATGCCCTTGCCCAGGAACGCGGAGTTCTTCTTCTCGAAGCAGGAGGCAAAGGAAGGGTCATAGCCTGCGCTGACGTCGGAGGAAAGCATGCAGCAGCGGGCCAGGCATCTCCGCACGTTCAGCTCGCTGTACTCGCCGGTGAGGTTCATCAGCTCGGCCACCGCGTTCTCAAAGAACCTGGACTGCATGCCGGTAGCGCCTACGGAACCAATCTCCTCCTTGTCCACCAGGATGCAGCACAGGGTCTTCTCGATGGACTGTCCTACGTCCAGCATGGCACGCATGGACGTGAAGGCGCAGACTCTGTCGTCCTGTCCGTAGCCCAGGATCATGCTGCGGTCGAAGCCCGCTTCCCTGGCCTTGCCCGCGGGCACGATCTCCAGCTCCGCGGAGAGGAAATCCTCTTCCTCCATGTCATAGGACTCCTTCAGGATATCAAGGATGCCGGCCATGACGCCCTCCTTGGCCTTTTCCTTGTTTTCGTCCTTCTCCTTCTCTCTCTTCTCTTTCTCTTCCTTGGATAGGAAAATGGGCTTGCTGCCCACGATCAGGTCAAGGGCCTCCCCCTCGATGACCTTGGATGCTTTCTTCTCCATCTGCTCGCCCGCCAGGTGCACCAGCAGGTCGGAGATAAAGAATACAGGGTCGTCTTCATTTTCGCCCACGTTCACTTCGATGGTGGTGCCGTCCTTCTTCACCACCACGCCGTGGAGGGCCAGGGGAAGCGCCACCCACTGATATTTCTTGACGCCGCCGTAATAATGGGTGTCCAGGTAGGCGAAGCCGCCGTCCTCATACAGGGGATTCTGCTTCACATCGATTCTGGGGCTGTCGATATGGGCTCCCAGAATGTTCATGCCCTCAGTCAGGGGCTTCTCCCCGATCTGGAACATGGCAATGGACTTATTCATGCAGACGCTGTATACCTTGTCGCCTTTCTGCAGCTTCCCGCCCTCCGCGATCACGCTCTCCAGCTCCCGATACCCTTCCGTCTCGATGGTGTTCACGATGGTGTCGATGCACTCCCGCTCGGTCTTGCCATTGTCCAGGAATTCCCTGTACTCCTGATTCAGCTTCTCCATCTTCTCAAGATGTCCCGCGTCATAGGTCTCCCAAGTTACTTTTCTTTCCATTTCCTCTTCCTCTCCTACCGCCGAAAGCCCTGTCCGGCTCCGGTCATCCCGCCAGGGCCGAGCGCAGCATGCCGTTCTTGATTGGTGCAGCATGCCGCTCTTGCTTGGCGCAGCATGCCGCTCTTGCTTGGCGCAGCATGCCGCTCTTGCTTTGGCTGCGCCGCCGCGCAGACAGGGCCGGGGCTTTTCACGGGCTTTCGGCTATTTTCTTTCTCTATCACGTATGGAAGGATTCTGTCATGGGCACAGCACCGCTCAGGACATTTTCAATCCTTCTGGCGTCCCATGGCTCCACACGCTGAATAAGGATATTCTACCATATTCCACGGTGCATGGCAACCATTTCCCGCGTCTGTCTTATATTAGGAATTGTCGGAAAATAACTGATGCAACTTGTTTAGAAGAAAGCCCGGAAATACAAGGAAAACGGCTATCAACTCACATCAGTTATTTGTAGACAATTCCTTACTGCCGCAGCACGATTCCCATCTGCTCCAGGCCGTTGAGGATTTTTTTCATGACGGCGTTTACGTCATTGTCCTCCAGGGTCCTGTCCTTGGCCCGCAAAGTGATGGAATAGGCCATGGACTTATAGCCTTCCATAATCTGCGCGCCCTCGTAGATGTCGAAGAGCTGGCAGGACTCCAGAAGCTTTCCGCCCCTCTGGGCAATCAGCTGCTCGATGTCCCCTGCCAGGACGGCCTTCGGCACCACCATGCTGATGTCCCGGGTGACTGCCGGGTACTTGGCGATTCCCTCGTACTTCCGGTCGAAGGTGGTGAACGGGACCACATTGGGCATATCCAGCACTGCCACGTAGGCCTTGACCCCGATTTCATAATTGTCCAGGACCTGGGGATGGACTTCGCCCAGATAGCCCACCGTGCAGCCGTCATATTGAATCAGCGCCTGGCGGCCCGGGTGCAGAAAGGGCTTTCCGGCATGGGGGTCGTATGTGGGCCTCTTCTTCATGCCTGTGCTGGTGAAGAACTCCTCCACCACCCCTTTCATGGTGAAGAAATCTCCCTCTCCGTAGAATCCCAGCGTCAGCTGCATGCGCTCCTGGGGCAGCTCCGTCAGGGGCAGGGCCTTCGGCAGATAGATATTGCCCAGCTCATAGAGCCTGACGTTCTTGTTCCTGCGGTTGTAGTTGGTGGACAGGCTGGTCAGCATCCCGTTCAGGGAGATGGTCCTCATAATGGAGAAGTCCTCTCCCAGCGGATTGGAGATGGTGACGGTCCGGCGCAGTTCGTCCCCCTCCGGAATCAACAGCTTGTCGAATACCCTGGGGCTCTCGAAGGAATAGCTCATCCCCTGTGAAAAGCCGCAGTATTCTGCGATGTCCCTGGCCTTCTGCTCAATGCGCAGCTTATAGGAGAGCTTGCCGGCGGTAGCTTCCCCGGAGGGCAGCGTGGTGGGAATCTTGTCATAGCCGTAGAACCTGGCCACCTCCTCGGCCATATCCGCGTCGCAGTTCAGATCCTGACGGAAATACGGAATCACCAGCCATGTGCTTCCGTCCGCTTCTTTCACAGCCTCGATTTCCAGGCGGGCGAACATCTCCAGCATATCCGCCTCCGGGATATCCGTGCCCAACAGGTTATTGTACTTCTCCGGCTGGAAGGGCAGCAGCTTTCTGCCGGTCTTCCCGCCCGCGGCCACCTCCGTCATGGGCTGTGCCACGTCCACCACGCCGCCTACCACTTCCCCGCAGCCCAGCTCCTCAATCAGCTGGCAGGCGCGGTTGATGGCGTCTAACGCGTTGTGGGGCTCCAGGCCTTTTTCGAATTTGCCGGAGGAATCCGTGCGCAAGCCGATCCGCTTAGCGGACTTTCGGATGTTGGGGCCGTTGAAGATGGCCGCTTCGAAGAGCACTGTCTGCACCTTGTCGGTGATTTTGCTGTTCTCTCCGCCCATGATGCCGCCGATGGCCACTTCCTTCTCCGCGTCGCAGATCATCAGCACTTCGCTGTCCAGCTTCCGCATCTGGCCGTCCAGGGTCTGGAATTCGTCCCCGTCCTTGGCCCGGCGGACGATGATTTTGTGTCCCGCGATGGTGTCCAGGTCAAAGGCGTGCATGGGCTGGCCGTACTCCTCCATCACGTAGTTGGTGATGTCCACCAGGTTGTTGATGGGGCGGATGCCGCTGGCCGCAAGGCGTCTCTGCATCCATTTGGGGGAAGGGCCGATTTTGATGTTCTTGCAGACCCTTGCGCAGTATCTGGGGCAGAGGTCGGGGTCGTGTACTTCTACACTGATGTAGTCATGCACGTCTTCGCCGTTGCCAGTCTCCTTCACCACAGGGGGGACGAAGGGCTTGCGGAAGGTGGCTGCAGCTTCTCTGGCCACGCCCAGCACGCTGTAGCAGTCTACCCGGTTGCTGGTGATTTCGTACTCGAACACCGTGTCGTGCAGCCCCAGCAGCTCTACGGCGTCAGCGCCCACCTGTACAGGCTCCTGCTGGCCCTGGGCGGCTGTCTGAGCTGCTGTCTGGACAGCTGTCTGGGCGAGATTCTCTGTGGGGTTCTCTGTAGGTGCGGGTTTTTCATGCGCGGTCTCTTCGGGGGATCCGGCTTCTGGGCTTCTTTCGAAGAGATAGATGCCCTCCTCGGGGGCTTCCGGGTACATGTTCCGGTCGGAGCCCAGTTCCTCGATGGAGCACATCATGCCGTTGGAAGGCACGCCCCGCAGTTTTCCCGCCTTGATTTTGATGCCCTCCTCCGGCAGGGGGCCGCCGTCATGTCCTCCTGCCACTTTTCCGCCGTCCAGCACCACCGGCACTTTGTCGCCTACTTTCACGTTGGGGGCGCCGGTGACGATCTGGATGGTCTCCCCGCCGATGTCCACCTGGCAGACAATCAGCTTGTCCGCATCGGGATGGCGCTCGATGGACAGAATCTGTCCTACCACGATTTTCTCCAGGTTCTTGTCTCTTCTCTCGAAGCCCTCCACCTTCGTGCCGGACAGGGTCATCGCGTCGCAGTACTCCTGATCCGTGCATTCCAGCTGGGGCACATATGCCTTAATCCATGACAATGCTGTATTCATGTATATCCATTCCTTTCTTTATTATAAGGCGTTATAAAGCCGTCTCTGGCACAAGACAGCCTCTTATATGATTTTATATAGTCTGTCCATGGCTCAGCGTTCCGTTCAGAATCCGCGAGCCTTCCGCATCCCGGACCTTAGAATTGTCTCAGGAACCGGATGTCGTTCTCATAGAGCAGGCGCATGTCGTCAATCTCGTACTTCAGCAGGGCAATCCGCTCCAGGCCCATGCCGAAGGCAAAGCCCGTATACTCCTCCGGGTCGATGCTGCTCATCTCCAGCACATAGGGGTGCACCATGCCGCAGCCCAGGATCTCAATCCAGCCGCTGCCCTTGCAGAACCGGCAGCCCTTGCCCCCGCATTTGAAGCAGGTCACGTCCATCTCCGCGCTGGGCTCCGTGAAGGGGAAATGATGGGGGCGGAACTTCACCTTCGTCTCCTCCCCGAACAGCGCCCGGGCGAACTCCGCCAGCGTGCCCTTCAGATCCGCGAAGGTGATATGCTTATCGATGACCAGGCCCTCCACCTGATGGAAGGAGGGGGAATGGGTGGCGTCCACCTCGTCGGAGCGGAACACCCTCCCCGGTGCGATCATCCGGATGGGAAGCTTCCCTTTCTCCATCTCATGCACCTGCACCCCGGAAGTCTGGGTGCGCAGAAGGATGTCGCCCACGGCGCTGGCCACGTAGAAGGTGTCCTGCTCGTCCTTGGCGGGGTGGTCGGCAGGGATGTTCAGGGCTTCGAAATTGTAGTAATCCTTTTCCACCTCAGGGCCCTCCACCACCTCGTAGCCCATGCCCACGAAGATACGCTCCACCTCTTCCAGGGCGATGGTGTTGGGATGTCTGTGGCCCAGCTCCGTTTTGCTGGCGGGCAGAGTCACGTCGATGATTTCCGTCTTCATCCTGGCCTCTCTGACGGCTTTTTCAATCCTGGCCTTGCTCTCCTCCAGCACCTTCTCAATCTCGGCCCTGGCCTCGTTCACCATCTGCCCTACCTTGGGCCGCTCCTGGGGCGCTACGTCCCGCATGCCCTTCAGCAGGTCGGTGAGCTCGCCCTTCTTGCCCAGGATGCTCACCTTAATCTCGTTCAGCTTTTCGGCGGAGTCACAGTCCTGAATCTGCGAAAGCGCCTTTTCTTTGATCTGTTCCAGTTTTTCTTTCATGTTCTCCTCGTTTCTGCGCTGCTGTCTTTCCTTCCGGAGTGGGGCGCATCCGCCCCCAAAATCCCTTTCGGCCTGCAGGGCCTACGGTGCAGCGCAGTCCGTAAGCCGTCCTCTCCGGGAAATTTTCTTTCCACGCAAAAAACCCCCTGCAGTTTCCGAATCTCAAAACTGCAAGGGACGAAATCACATTCCGCGGTACCACCCTGCTTCCGGCTTCACAATCTATGGTGCCGCCGGCTCTCATTCGCGCGTAACGAGCGCTCCACGTCCCGGTTTACTGATTCGCCGTGCGCTTTTCATCGATATCACGTCGGTATCGGTATCGCGTAGGCTCCTGTTCCATCGGGCGGCTCCGGTGAGAAATTCGCAGGTCCCTCTGAACTTAAGGAAGCTTTCAGCCGATGACTCCCTCTCTCTGCAAGAAGAACAACCCCTACTTTGCACCATCTTAGCCTTTTATTGCTCTGTTAATTCTCAATGATACTGTTTCCTGAAGGAAATGTCAAGGGTGTTTTGGATTTTTAAGTATTGTATTTTAAATATCCGATGTGTATAATTATATAATAAGTTTCCCCTCACGGCTTCCTCGCTCAGCGCCACACAGCGAACCTTCCCCTTGACAGGCGGCTGAAACCAGCAGCACAGCGTCCTTCGGCTCCGCTGTCAGCTCCTGGCCTTCTATATCGGCTTCTTATATCCGGCTTTTGTCATTTTAGTACAAAAGACATCCTTCGACAGCTTTGCCCTCCTGGCCGCTTCCCCCACATTGAGGAGCCCATCGTTTACCAGCGAAAACAGCATCATCAAAGCGCCCCGTCTTTCGCCTTGCTTCCTGCCCTGTTTTACCCCTTTCTTTAATCCACGCTTTACCGCATTCTTTTCTATCTCGTCCAATGCCTTGCACATATCCGTTTCCTCCTCTCTGGTCTCCGCATTGAGTGTATATTCCAGTTTTTCCGTGATATTCTTTATATTTGTACATGCATCTATGACATCCACAGCACTTTTTGGCATCCTGCTGAAATATGCCCCGTTCTTCCTGATGTATTCCTTGTATTGCTTTGGAGAAGCAGTCCGCTTCATGATGCCTAACACATATCTTAAGTCGGAATCCATCTTCTGGATGTCCTCATCGGGAATCTCCCGCATGCATACCATATGGACCGGGTAATCCCCCGCCAGACGCTGCAGCTTTTCCGGCAGTCTCCCCATATTGCCCATCATGTCTTTCAGAGCCTGCGGCTTCTTCCACTTCTTCCTGCCCCAGTATAACGTCAGATTCAGCACAGGCTTCAGGCAATCGTCTTTCCTGTAGCGGTACTTGAAATCATCCTCCGCCCCGTATTTCACTTCGTTACAGTCATTCCTCTCCTGTATCCTTTCAATCTCCCGCCTGTATGTCAGGTAATCCAGCTCCATAAGCCGCCAGGGGTAGGTCAGGTTGATGCTGTCCTGGTTCTCCAGCCCGAGCAGGAAACGAACTCCCCAGGCCTGCGCTTTCCCCAGGAAATCCCTTTCCCGAAAGGACAGTTTCCCTTTGGAATTCCTGACCGTCAGGAACCCTCCTGTCTCTTCGCATTTCCAATCCGGCGGCAGCTTCGTCCCCAGATAATATTCCAGCACAGACTTGATTCTGTCCGCTCTGTTCATGTAGACTTTCAGCGCATTGTTCGGCTCTCCCATTTTCTCCTTTCCGCAGAAGGACAGGACGTGGAAAGCCGGAACCCCCTCAGAAACCTTATACTACAAAACGCCAGAATTTACCGTACTGCCCTGGTTAAACGTATAGGGCTGGCGTTATGTAGTCGGTTTGCTCGGAAATCTTACCTGTTAAACAGTATAAATTCCAGTCCCATCCCCGCATGTTTCATAAATTTGAGTTTAAGCAGGGACTTTTGACAAATAGAAAAAACTGAATTTAAGTCCTGCGAATCACTGTCCGCAGCAAGAACATCCTGCTTATCGAATATATTATTACAAAATGAGTATACCACATTCCGGTTCCCTGCGCAATCAAAATTTTGTATCCACACCAATTTGGGGGTTTTTGATTTTTTAAGGCTACTGCCAAAGGCAGAAGGAGGACCATATCTATCCCTTGACACCAAAGGAAACCTGTCTTTGGTAGTAAAGACTGAAAAATGGTGCAAACTGGAAGTAAAATC
>CAJUFI010000020.1 GCA_910585665.1 uncultured Acetatifactor sp.
TTACTTCCAGTTTGCACCATTTTTCAGTCTTTACTACCAAAGACAGGTATTATAAGTAGGGTTCCAGCCCCTGTCAAGCCAAAAACAGCCAAAATATTTTTCGCATTTCCCTACATATTCCTAATGAAAATGCCGATATATAAATATAAGTGTGAGTATACGCTTCGGTCGGGACTCTCCCGATTTCGTTTGTTCTACAAATATGTATTCCCGATTTGCACCTTCTGTCGCGGGAATCACAAAGAAAGGGACGCCCATAATGAAAGATTTCATGATTTTTACCGATGGAGACGTGGATTTACCCTCACCTTACGAGAAAGAAGTGTCACTGCTTCCCCAGTACTATTACTTCGAGGAGGACACCATATACGGAGACGAACAGGTTCTGACCAGAGAGGAGTTCTTTAGACAGCTGGCCAGCCGCAGAGCTTACACCGCCGGCGTGAACCCCGATTTCGTCCGCAATCGCTTTGAGGAAACCCTGCAGGCCGGAAAGGATATCCTGTGCATCGCGGTCTCCTCCGGACTCAGCGGATCCCACAATACTATCTGCATGGTGGCGGACGAGCTGCGGCCGCTATATCCGGAAAGCCGCATCGAGGTCATCGACTCCCTGAGCGCCACCCTGGGAAGCGGCTTCCTGTGCGTGGATGCCCTGGAGATGAGAAAGGCCGGGAAGTCCCTGGAAGAGACCGCGGCGGAAATCAGGAAACGAATCGGCCTGATTGATATCTATTTCGTGGTGGACGATTTCAAGTATCTGGTACAGGGCGGCCGCGTCTCTCCCAGCGTCGGCAAGATCGGGGACATCCTGGACATCAAAGTCATCCTCACCATGAAGGAGGGCCGCATCGAGCCTTACAAGAAATGCCGCGGCATCAACAACGCCCTGCGGAACCTCCAGTCCATCGCCCGGTCCCGGGAGACCGCCAGGCTGGGCGCCATCTATGTAGGCAATCAGGAGCTGTTCGAGAAATGCAAATCCCTGGTGGAGGGCGACTTCGAAGCCTCGCTGAACCTGATTGTTTCCTCCCATGTGGGTCCCAACACCACCGGCATCGCCATCGAATGGGCCCAGGAACGATAACAGAAAATAAAATTCTCTGTCCGTGTCCGGGTGCCGGGCGAGGCAGGCGCAGAACGAAAAATAAGGAGAGACTATGAGCATAAGAATCGGTATTTTAGGATACGGGAATCTGGGGCGGGGCGTGGAATGCGCCGTCCGCCAGAATCCGGACATGGAACTGAAGGCGGTCTTCACCAGGAGGAATCCCGCTGATGTGGAAATCCTGACGAAGGAGGCCAGGGTCTGGGCGGTCAGCGAGGCGGCGCGATGGAAGGATGAAATCGATGTGCTCATCCTCTGCGGCGGCAGCGCTACGGATCTCCCGGTGCAGACGCCGGAGTACGCAAAGCTGTTCAATGTGGTGGACAGCTTCGATACCCACGCGAAGATCCCGGAGCATTTCGCGGCAGTGGACGCCGCTGCAAAAGAAGGCGGGAAGACAGCCATCATCTCCGTGGGCTGGGATCCCGGCATGTTCTCCCTGAACAGGATGTACGCGGGCGCGATCCTTCCCCAGGGAAAGGACTACACCTTCTGGGGCCGGGGCGTCAGCCAGGGGCATTCCGATGCCATCCGCAGAATCGACGGCGTGAAGGACGCCAAGCAGTACACCATCCCGGTGGACAGCGCTCTGGCTGCCGTGCGGGCAGGCGAGGATCCGGAACTGACCACCCGCCAGAAGCACACCAGGGAATGCTTCGTTGTGGCTGAGGAAGGGGCCGACCTGGCGCGGATTGAAACGGAAATCAAGACCATGCCCAATTATTTCGCGGACTATGACACCACCGTCCATTTCATCAGCGAAGAAGAGCTGAAGCGCGACCACAGCCGCATCCCCCACGGAGGCTTCGTGCTGCGCAGCGGCTCCACGGGCTGGGAGAAGGAGAACCGCCACCTGATCGAATACAGCCTGAAGCTGGACTCCAATCCGGAGTTCACCGCCAGCGTCATCGCCGCTTACGCAAGGGCCGCATATCGGCTGTCCGGGGAAGGCGCTCATGGCTGCAAGACCGTCTTCGACATCGCTCCCGCCTACTTAAGCGCAAAGAGCGGCGAAGAGCTTCGGGCCTCCCTGCTCTGACCTGTTTTTTGTCCGGCACAAAAAGGCGCAGATATGCACTGCGCCTCATTTTATGCAGAATCCAGCCCCTCTCCCGCCGTCCCTGGTTCCGTTCACTCCTCACCGTTCAAATATTCCAGAATCCCCATATGTATGCCCCAGGCCACCCGCTGCTGGTATTCCATCGTGCAGAGTTTCTCCGCCTCTGCGCTGTTGGAAAGAAAACCGCACTCGGATTCAGCTCCTAATAGGCAGACTTTACATTACAATGGGTAATCTACTAATAAAATGCACTTGCTTCATTTAATGTTTACAGAATAAGTCAACACCCCCGCTGCAAGCAACGGGGCATCAAGCTTGCAGCGCTGCAAAGCTGAAAATGTCCTGCGGGCACTTTGGTATGTGACCCTCTCGGCATTCGCCAAATGGATGCCGGCGCATCCGCCTGGCTCATTGCCCTCGGGAATCAATTAAACGGATTAAAAATCAATAAAAAGGTTTAATTAGGTTAAAAATGTGGTATAATGGATAAAACGGATAAGGAGGTACGCATATGGGACTCAGAGCAGAAGATGTCTTCCGCCCCGGGGCATTTCCGGAATACACCTATATATCGCGAAAATCTGCCATTTCCGACCTGCCCTATGAATTCCGGCTGATGCAGGCCATCAAGGTATCCGGCTTCCTGACTTCTCTGGTAGGCCCTTCCAAAATGGGAAAGACCATTCTATGCGAAAAGGTCATTGGCTTTGAACATATTGTGGAGATTTCCGGAGCAGACTTTGATGAGGATACGGACTTCTGGAAGCTGGTCTCTGCCAAAGCCGGGCTTGCATACGAAGGCCAGTTTGCATCCGAAAAGCAGATTCCCAGCACCAGCGACAAATATACCAAAAAGGAAACTTTCTCCTTGACCAAGGATAAGATTATAGAATATTACAAGGAAAACGATCTGGTTCTGGTCATAGACGACTTCCACTATGCCCCGGAAGGAAAACGAATGCAGATTGCACAGCAGCTCAAAGATGCCATCCGCAGGGGATTTAAAGCCATTGTGGTCTCCCTTCCTCACAGGGCAGACGAAGCAATTCGGCAGAACGCAGACCTTTCCGGCCGCTTAAGCCTGATCAACATGGAGCCATGGGAAGTAGACGATTTAAAGGAGATTGCGAAGCTGGGGTTTGGAAAGCTGAACATTTCCATTGAGGATTCCATTGCAGCGCAGATTGCCGTAGAAAGCCTTTCCTCTCCTCAGCTGATGCAGTATATCTGTCTGAACATCTGCACCATGCTGGAAATGTCCGGGGAGGAAAGCCGGCAGATCCGCCAGGAAATTCTGGAAACCGCCTATCACTACACCACTGCAAACTTTGAATACGGAGATGTGGTGTCTCTGATGCAAAAGGGGCCGAATACGCGCGGTAAAAGCCGGAACACATTCCGGACTGTCAATGGAGAGGAACATGATATTTATGAGCTGATTGTAAAATCTATTGCAGAAAATCCTCCCATTATGAAGTTGGAATTTGAGGATGTGAAAGAGCGCATCTACCGCCTGCTTGCAGACGACAGCAAAAAACCGTCCCCTCAGATGCTCCGGGAAAGCCTGGCAAAGCTGAAAGAATTGCTGTATGGGCGGGAAGATATTTTTAAGGTACTTGACTGGAAAGAAGGGAGCCTCTATATTCTCGATCCTCTGTTTCTGTTCTATTTGCGATGGGGAGGCGCACACCAATAACAATGTTCAATGGTATAGACAGCAGCATAACAAGTATACCGAATGCCATTAAACGGCTGAAAAATGTAAAAAACGGCCAAGAATTTTCCTCTTTACTGGCTGGTTTGAGGACTTTTCTGAAAACACTGGACAGCAGCCCGCAATGCCTGATGGAGTTGGAGCAGCGGGCGTACTATGTTGTAAATGAATATTCTGACAAAGAGACAATGAGCAATCTGGATTCTGCAAGGAATCGGGTCATTGCATATCTTGAACAGATTATGACTGGTTCTCCTGCAGATGAACGCCTGCTCACCATACTTGAAAATTACTATCTTTTTCTGGAAGCTCTTCTGGAGCGTCCGCCCCACGGGCGTGGCGGCATCCAAACAGAACAGCTGTCAGGGCTGAAAATCCAGAATGAATACGATGTCCAACATCTGCTGTATGCCTATCTGAAACCCATTTATCCGCTGGCAAGGGCTGAAGTCAGTGAGGATACAGGCTATGGCACAGTCCGGACAGATATCTTTCTGGATTCTCAGCATGTCATTGAAGTAAAGTGCACTCGGGGCAGCATGCCGCAAAAGAAACTGATAGAAGAACTGGAAGCGGATATGGTGCATTACCATGCGGAACATATCTATTTCTTTCTCTATGATAAGGAAAAGATCATTGAAAATCCCAGGTTGTTCCGCAATATCTATGAAAACAAAGTAAAAGGGAAACAAATACAGATTGTTATCCATCAGCCTAAAATACTATAAAAGTCTTTCTGCGGAGAGAGGAATCAGCTGCCGATCAAGTCTGTCCTAAAAAGGCCTCCTTAAATAATGCTCTCCGCAGAATGCTTTACGAGCTCTCCTGCCTATTTTTCATTTTCACTCAGATACTGCAGAATCCCCATATGTATGGCCCAAGCCACCCTATCCTGATACTCCGGCGTGCAGAGCTTTTCCGCCTCTGCGCTGTTGGACAAAAAGCCGCACTCCACGATGACGATGGGCACCCCGGTCTTCTTCAGCAGATAGTAGCTGTCATTTGCCTTGACCTGACGCTTGTTCTCCGGATCCGCCCGCTCCACCAGCTGCCTCTGGATGCACTCCGCCAGGCGCTGCCCCTGGGCGCTGCCGGTATAGTAGAACACCTGGGCCCCGTGGACATATTCCTCGGGGTAGCTGTTCTGGTGGATGCTGACCGTCAATGCCGGCTCCGCCTCGTCTATCAGCGCGATCCGCCGCTTCATGTCCTGAACCTTCTTGTTGGACGCGTCCGCGTCATACAGCCCCTGATCCGAATCCCTGGTCATCACCACCTCTACGTCATTGGCCTCCAGGAACAGCTTCACCAGCCCAGCGATCTGCAGGTTCAAATCCTTCTCATAGACTCCGTTGATCCCCACCTTACCGGGATCGTCCCCGCCGTGTCCGGCATCGATGACCACCAGCAGCTTCTCCCTCTCCTCCCCTGCCTTTATCCCGCTGCCCGCCACATAGGCCGCCGCCCCTCTCCCTACGAAGAACATGGCGGCGAGCAGCAGCGCCGTGAGCGCCATGGACAGCAGCCGGTACTGTCCTTTCCTCATATCTGTCATTATTCTTTCCCGCGCAAATCTTTGTACTATTTATATTCCGCCGGCCTTTTTTCCATTCCATTTCTCCCCCACTTCCCAGCCACTTCTTAAGTTTCGTTCACATTTCAAAAAACGATTGCACTCCGGGCCCGCCTCCGCTAATATAGTAGTTAGGAAACTGTTGCACACTTTCCTGCCAAAGGCACATTTTGTGCCACAAAAAAGCGTCCGGCCAGACAATATCAAGAATAAATACAGCGCCGCGGCCCGCCGGACGGCCCGGGACTGGAAAAGGAGGATTTCCTATGAAGCTTATCCAAAAGATGCGAAAACTTGTCACCTTGCTGGCCGTAGCCGCCATCCTGATCGGCGTGCCCGGGCTCTGTTCCCTGCAGGCCTCGGCCCAGGGCGCCGTCACCTACTCGGTCAAGTACGTGCCCGAGAGCGGAGAATGGCGCTACCAGTCCAATACGTCCACCTTTGACGACAAGGCGTACCACAGGGAACTGTACTATCTGCGCCAGGAGCTGAAGGCAGGCGATCTGGTGGTGGTCTATAACGACACCGCCGTAGTCCCCGCGTTGGACCTGGGCAGCACCCGTCTGGGCAACCTGACGATCACCGGCTCCAAGGCCCTCATCATCGTCTACAGCGGAGACATCGATGAGTGCTACCTGCTGGGCGGCGCATCCTGCGCCATCAATGCCGCCGTCACCAATGCCTATGTGTACGACACCGTGCTCTGCAACTTCAACAAAAACGTCAATGAGCTGAACGTATACCCGGCAGACGCCATGACGGCCACCATCGGCACCATCGGCACGGTGAACCATCTGTATGCCGCCTCCCGGGCCACAGGTGCCGTCTACTACAATCTGTACAATTTCCAGGCAGGTGCCCTGAGCATCCGTGACGGCGTCCTGATCACTCCGGCCACCAGGTACAACACCGTGTCCAGCGGTACCCCCGTAACCAACCTGACCAGCGCCAATTTCGACCATGTGCGCTATGCCAACGACTATCCTGACCTGAAGGCCGCTTTCGGCTACAATGCCAAGGCCCTTTACAACCACTATATCACCTACGGCCTCAAGGAGGGCAGGCATGCCTACGCTGCCCCCGCCAGGATCACAATCAGCGCCGCCGACTTCGACTACATCCGTTATGCGGACGAGAACGCTGACCTGAAAGCCGCCTTCGGTTATGATGTCAAAGCGCTTTACAACCATTATATCACTTACGGCATCAATGAGAATCGGGGCGTCTACTCCATTTACGACTCCTTCGACTATGTCCGCTACGCAAACGACTACGCGGACCTGAAAGCCGCTTTCGGATATGACGCCAAGGCGCTCTACCAGCACTACATCACCTACGGCATGAAAGAGGGCAGAGGCAACTATTCCAGATAACCTCAGGACTGCGAAAAAGCTGTGCGGCAAGCCGCACAGCTTTTTCCTGTAAACGCAATCAACATGCCTGTCTGTCATTTAGTAATTCGCATACGCGTCGATCAGATCCCACGCTTCCGGCGTGCCGTAGCCCAGACGCCACACGGCCACGCCTCCTATGCCTTTCGCTTTCATCACGTTCAGCTTCACCGCGATGGATTCCGGGTCTTCCACCCAAATCTGGTATGTGGTGTTCCCGCTTTGCCATTCCGCATAGTTCTGGCAGGTGGTCTCGTCCCACTCCGGCTGTATGTTCATGCGCTGGAGATAGTCCGCCACATTGTTCATCGTGATATACTGGTCCGTCACATTGGCCCCTTCCGTCTGCCAGAGGATCGTGTAGAAGGGCAGGGCGTTCACCACCTTTTCCGCAGGCACCTGCTCATCGTTCAGCGTCCTGTCAAGGCCGTTGGACACATATTCTATGCTGGCCACGCTCCCCGGATCCCCGCTGCCATGCCAATGCTCATCATAACCCATGATGATCACATAGTCCGCTACCCTGCCCTGGATATCCAGACGATAATAATCATTGAAATGGAAGGGCACATAGTTGTCCACCGACAGGATCAGCCCGCTCTCCCTGCACAGCACAGAAAGCTCTTTCAGAAACTGCACATAATGCTCGCCGCATTCCACGGTCAGCCCCTCGAAATCGATGTTCACGCCGTCCAGCCCCAGCCCCAGGGAGGTCTCCACCATGCTCTGCGCCAGCTGCCTGCGCTTCGCCGTGGAGGACAGCACCTGGTAGCTGCTCACGTCCGCTCCGGTCTCGTTCTTATAATTGAAATTGTCCCAGACGCCCCACACCTGCAGCCCATAGCCATGAGCCTGCTCCACGTACTGGCTGCTGGCAAAGGAGCGGAAATTGCCCTCATTGTCCACCAGGCTGAACCAAGTGGGCGCGATCACATTGATGCCCTTCCCCTCCGCCACCATGGCCGCCAGGGTGTCGTTGCCGCCCTCGCCGCCAATGGCATGAAAGCCCAGGCTCACCTTTCCCGGCAGGGACAGGGAGGTGTACTCCTCGGGCACATAGTCCGTCACCGGCGTCTCCGTCTCCACTGACGCGTTGGCAAGGCGCTTGTTCTCCACATATCCGATGATGGAGTCCTCTGTCTTCACCTTGCTCCAGGTCTCCATCTCCTCCAGAACCTCCACCTTCTCCCCTTTCTCCAACTGGCGCAGGATAGGGCTCTTGATGCCCCCCAGCACACGGATCTGCGTCTTCTTCGACACCTCCATGGTCTGCTTCTCGCCCCACTGGGTGTACATCTGCACATGCCTGTCAAAAAGAGCATAGGAATAGTTGGCGAACATCTTCACATATTCCGCCGCCACATAGAGCGTATCCCCCTGCATGTAGCAGGTGGCATAGGCCGTGGCATAGCTGCCGTTCCTGTCGGAATACTCCCTTCCCTCAAAAGCCGTCGAAATGGTATCCACGGCTGTCGTATACAACAGTTTCTGCTCATTCACATCCACATAGAAGCCTTCGTTCAGATACCGTTCCACCGTGTCCAGGTCGAAATACACCGCGTCGTCCCTGAGCACGGCTTTCTCTTCCACCATCTCATCCTGGAGGACAATCGCCAGCTCACCCTCAGCCACGCCGTAATATTCGTCCAGATCCGCAAGCTCCTTGCTGTAGGTATACTTGTCCAGAATCTTCCCCCCAAAACCCACGATGCCGACGATTGCGATCAGCACCAGCGCCACGACTACCGGTATAATCTTCTTTTTCATCTTCCGCTTACCTTTCTCCAGATGTGGATGCACAGCCTTCCTGTTCACAGTAACATGATGCGCCCGCAGACTGCGAGCAGTAACATCATAACACATTTATGGAATCAAGTCATTATCAAAATCAATATTGTAAGATATAAACGTTTTGCCGTATATTCATTTTCCCTTTATAGTCATGCGGAAACACCGCCGCCGTCAGCACGAGAGGCAATCCCATTTTCGGCGGACGGCGGCGTTCCCGTCATGTGTCTGTCCGCAGGCGCATTCTGTCCCGCTCCCTGCCCCAGACCTGTCACTTATCTTCTGCGCCCGTTCACCAGCGCGTCACTTTGTCAAAGCGCACCTGCTCGATGACCCCGGCCTCGTCCAGCACATAATCGGCCATGTACGGGCTGTCTTCCCGCACGGCTTTCGCCACGGCTTCCATGGGGAGCGCCTCCAGACCGTCCACGAACAGCGCCACCCCGCTCCGCCGCATCTGCTCCAGCCTCGCAAGCATATGTTCCTTTACCGCCTCCAAATCTTCTACTTCGATTTTCTCATCATACACATGTGTGCCTCCTTAAATGGTGTAATTCCTCCTTTGTTCTTTCCGGGCCTCCCGCCAAAAGGTTTCGATTATGTGATGAATCAAAGTGTGGAGCACACATTGGGAAGCCTTTCGGAATAAAGTAAAAAATAAAGCAAAATGAAAGAGAATGCTTTCAGCAGTACGGGCAACGGTAAAAATTTCCATTGCGCATTGTGTTTAATTTGAATTATAATTGTGAAAATTAGTTGACATACTTATGACCAGGCAACCTTATATTCTGCATGTTGCTTGTAAGACATCCTTAGACTTATGCCAGTTTTCCGCTACTGTCATATAATGTGATATACACACTGGAACAAAAAGGATGAGGTGGGACGATATATCCCAAGTAAAGTTCAATCAACTCGAAACCAAGACTGCTGCCTCCTTCCTCGTACAGAGTACCGAAAGCATTCATGTAGTCAGTATACCATAGCCAAAACGCTTTTGCAAGCAAAAACGCAAGAATTATTAAAAATTTTTAAACTCAGAATCTGCTATTGACTAAAAGAAGCTGAAAGTATATGATGTCATCATGATAGTCACCCGGCTCTGCCCATCGGAACCGGGTCCTGGTAACCACAGAACATTCCACTATACAGTTCAGCTATGCAGAAAGGAAAGGGTTGTCGTATGAAGATAGAAAAAGTAAATGAGAACCAGATTCGCTGCACTCTGACCAGAGAAGATTTGGCAAGCCGCGAGCTGAAAATCAGTGAACTGGCTTATGGCACCGAAAAAGCCAAGACCCTGTTTCGGGATATGATGCGCCAGGCGAACTGCGAATTCGGCTTCGAGGCTGAAGATATCCCCCTTATGATAGAGGCCATTCCCTTAAATGCTGAGTGCATCGTCCTGATCATCACGAAAGTAGAAGACCCTGAAGAGCTGGATACCCGCTTTTCCAGGTTCGCCCCCTCCGTCACCGAGGACGAGGAGGATGAAATGGATTCGCTATACCCGGAGGATGCCTCCAACGATATCATTGATCTCTTCCGGCGGATGCAGACGGATCAGCAGGGCGCCTCTGACGGCCAGCCCCGGGAAGGCGCGGATTCCGACAGCAGGAACCACACCCGGATCTTCCTGATGCAGTCCCTGCAGCAGGTGATTGAAGTATCCGCCATCATCGCCGATAGCTACCACGGCCAGAGCACTCTCTATAAGACGGAGCGCTCCGGCAGGAACCTGGAAGGGTATCTGCTGGTGCTGGCCCAGGGCGACGAGAGCCCGGAAGGCTTCGACAAGGCCTGCAACATCGTGTCGGAGTACGGCATCCCGCAGAGGGCCGTGTCCGCCAGCGCAGCGTTCCTGGCAGAGCACTGCGAGGCCCTTGTGGGGCCGGACGCGGTACATGCCCTTGGATCGGCCTCCTGACGGAACAGGCTTTTGCAGCAAAACATCCCTGCCGTCCCGCCGTGGGATTACAGGGATGTCCGTCTTTTTAGCTATGGCCGCCGTTCTTACAGCTTTCCGATTGCTTCCATCAGGGCATCGATGTCGATTCCGTGCACCATCGCCGCTTCCTCCAGGGACTCCCCCTGTGCCGAAGGGCATCCCAGGCAGTGCATCCCCGCCTCCAGCAGCACCGGAGCCACATCCGGATTCGCGTTGAGTATCTCCCCGATCGTCATTTCTTTCGTTATGTTTTCCATGGCTATCCTCTCCTCTCTCCTACAGAGTCCTGTAATCCTTTGCGGACGTTTTTCATTATATATCATTCCGCAAAATCTGACAAGTTATTCTTAAACGGGCAATAGATAATTCGCAATTTTCCGCCGCCCGTAAAATTTTGGAAAAATTTCAGGAAATTCCGCGTATGTACAGAAAAAAGTACACATTCACGCCTTGACTCTACCCCAGGTTTTTCATATAATATTTTTAAGGATTAGAAGTAACAATACCCTTTTAAACTAATTCAAATTTATAGGAGGTTATTTCAAAATGAGACCAGAATGGACAGATTTTGTGGCAGGCAAATGGGACAAAGAAGTCAATGTCCGCGACTTCATCCAGAGGAACTACCATCCCTATGACGGCGATGAGGCATTCCTTGCCGGACCCACACAGAACACCAAGGATCTGTGGGCACAGGTGCTCGACCTGCAGAAGAAGGAAAGAGAAGCCGGCGGCGTCCTTGACATGGACACCAAAGTCGTCTCCACCATCACCTCCCATGGCCCCGGGTACCTTGACAAGAGCAAGGAGACCATCGTAGGCTTCCAGACCGACAAGCCTTTCAAGAGATCCCTGCAGCCCTACGGCGGCATCCGCATGGCGGAGAAGGCCTGCTCCGACAACGGCTATGAGGTGGATCCCGAGATTTCCGAGTTCTTCTCCACCCACAGAAAGACACACAACGCTGGCTGCTTCGACGCCTACAACCAGGAGATGAGAGCATGCCGTTCCTCCCATATCATCACCGGACTTCCCGATGCCTATGGCCGCGGCCGTATCATCGGCGACTACAGGCGTGTAGCTCTGTACGGCATCGACAGGCTGATCGAGGACAAGCAGGCTCAGAAGGATTCCACCGGCCGCGTCATGACCGATGACATCATCCGCCTGCGCGAGGAGATTTCCGAGCAGATGGTGGCCCTGAAGATGATGAAGGAGATGGCTGCTTCCTACGGCTGCGATATCTCCAGACCCGCCGCCAATGTACAGGAAGCGATTCAGGCAGTATACTTCGGCTATCTGTGCGCAGTCAAGGAGCAGAACGGTGCTGCCATGAGCCTTGGCCGTACTTCCACCTTCCTGGACATCTATGCGGAGAGAGACCTGAAGAACGGCACCTTCACCGAGGAGCAGATCCAGGAGTTCGTGGATCACTTCATCATGAAGCTGCGCTGCATCAAGTTCGCCCGTACGCCTGAGTACAACCAGATCTTCGCAGGCGATCCCGTATGGGTGACCGAGTCCCTGGGCGGCGTAGGCGTGGACGGCAGGCCCATGGTCACCAGGATGAGCTTCCGTTATCTGAACACCCTGACCAACCTTGGACCTTCTCCCGAGCCCAACCTGACCGTTCTCTGGTCCACAAGGCTTCCGGCAGCCTGGAAGAAATACTGCGCGAAGATGTCCATCCAGACCTCTTCCATCCAGTATGAGAACGACGATCTGATGAGAGTAGACCACGGCGATGACTACGGCATCGCATGCTGCGTATCCTCCATGGTCATCGGCAAGGAGATGCAGTTCTTCGGCGCACGCGCCAACGTGGCGAAGTGCCTGCTGTACGCTCTGAACGGCGGCGTGGACGAAGTGACCAAGAAGCAGGTAGGTCCCAAGTACCGTCCTGTGGAAGGGGATGTGCTGGAGTACAACGATGTATGGAGCAAGTTCGTAGACATGCTGGAGTGGCAGGCTGACGTCTATGTGAACACCCTGAACATCATCCACTATATGCATGACAAATACTGCTATGAGAGAGCTGAGATGGCCCTCCATGACAGAGACGTGAAGCGCTACTTCGCTACCGGCGTGGCCGGTCTGTCCATCGTGGCCGACTCCCTGTCCGCTATCAAGTACGCTAAGGTAGAGGTTGTCCGCGACGAGGACGGCGTCATCGTTGACTTCAAAACCACCGGCGACTTCCCGAAATACGGCAACGACGATGACCGTGTAGACGAAATCGCTCAGCTGGTTGTCCACACCTTCATGACCGCCATCAGGAGACACCACACCTACAGGAATGGTATCCCTACCACCTCCATCCTGACCATTACCTCTAACGTTACCTATGGTAAGGCTACCGGTAATACACCCGATGGACGTAAGAAGGGCCAGCCTTTCGCTCCCGGCGCTAACCCCATGCACGGCCGCGATACCCACGGTGCTGTGGCTTCCCTGGCTTCCGTATCCAAGCTGCCTTTCAATGATGCGCAGGACGGTATCTCCAATACCTTCACCATCATCCCCGGCGCTCTGGGCAAGGAAGACAAAGTATTCACCGGTGACATCGAATTAGATTTGAAATAAGACTTGCGGAATCCGAGATGTCACTGACATCGAATTAGACCTGAAATAAGACTTGCGGAATCCGAGATGTCACTGACATCGAATTGGATTTGAAATAAGTCCAAAAAGGAGGCGCTATGGACGAGAAGAAAATGATAGATGACCTTGTGGCAATGTTGGACTCCGGCATGACGGACGGCGTTGGCCATGTCAATGTGGAGTACGACCAGGAGGAAGTCGAATCAAAGAACGTTCAGACAATGGGCTGCACGGATTGTTCACGGACACCGTTGGCCTGCAGTGTACCTACCCTGGAGCAGGGACTGGACGATTACCATTGAGCCAGCCCCCGGACGCAGCAAAACAGACCCGGAAAGAATGCTGGAATCCGGCATTCTTTCCACACCACTTCATATCATATCATATCATATAATATATAAGGAGGAACTTCATTATGGCAACAAACAACGCACAGGTCGATAACCTTGTTAATCTGCTTGACGGCTACGCTACAAAGGGCGGCCATCATCTGAATGTAAACGTGCTGAACAGGGATATGCTGCTGGATGCCCAGAAGCATCCCGAGAACTATCCTCAGCTGACCATCCGCGTGTCCGGCTACGCAGTGAACTTCATCAAGCTGACTCCCGAACAGCAGGCTGACGTCATTTCCCGTACTTTCCACGAGTCCGTATAAGCTCCGGGATCTGCACCTGAGGATTGGGGCTGCCGCGCAGTTTCTGACGCGGCAGCCCCTTCATGAACACTAGAAAGAGCGGTAATCTTATGCAAGGCAGAATTCATTCACTGGAAAGCTTTGGAACCGTCGACGGACCCGGCACGCGCTTCGTGGTATTCGTGCAGGGCTGTCCCATGCGCTGTGCCTACTGCCACAATCCGGATACCTGGGACTTGAACGGCGGCACTCTCATGGAACCTTCCTACATCATCGAGCAGTACGAGAAGAACCAGGCGTTCTACGCCAACGGCGGCGGCCTGACCGTCACCGGCGGTGAGCCTTTGATGCAGGTGGATTTCCTGATCGACCTGTTCACCCTGGCCAAGGAAAGAGGAATCCATACCTGTATCGACAGCTCCGGCATCTCCTTCAATCCGGAGAACGGACCTCTGATGGCGAAATACGACAAACTGATGACGCTGACGGACCTGGTCATGCTGGACATCAAGCATATCGACCCGGAGAAGCACAGAGAGCTCACTATGCAGCCGAACGAGAATATCCTGAAGTTCGTGGCCTACCTTGACGAGAAGCATGTGGACATGTGGATACGCCATGTGGTGGTGCCGGGCATCACGGACGATGAGAAATACCTCTTCGACCTGGGATACTTCATCGGCCAGTTCAGCAACCTGAAAGCCCTCGATGTGCTCCCCTACCATACCATGGGTGAAAAGAAGTACCAAAGCCTGGGGTTGGAATACAAGCTCAAGGGCGTTCCCCCCATGGACAAAGAGAAACTGCTCGACAAAAAGAAAGCAATCATCGAAGGAATCAAAAAAAGACGATCATAAAGGAGGATTTTTATTATGGCATTCGTAATCACTGATACTTGTGTAGCTTGTGGTGCCTGTGAGGCGCAGTGCCCTGTAGGCGCAATCAGCATGGGAGACGGCAAGTTCGAAATCGATCCTGAAAAGTGCATCGACTGCGGCTCCTGCGCAGGCACATGCCCTACCGGCGCTATCGAGCAGGGCTAAACCCTTCCGCCTAAGCAATGGCCAGAAGCTGCTTAGGCGCGAATCAGGCGACAGGCGCTTCGTCATAGGAAGCGCCTTTTCTTTTTCTCTGTTTTCGCCATCGGTTCTTCCGGGATCCGCTCCTGGGTTTTTGTCTTCGCGTCCTCCTTCTCCGCCTTCGCCTTTCCGAGACGGCGGCTCTTCTTGCGCAGAAGCTCGTCCATCCTCTTATAGTGCTCCTCGTCCCGCTCCGCCAGCATCCTGTCCCTGGCCTCCTCCCGCTCCTCCTGCATGCGGAACTGATAGTCCAGCTCTTTCACCACGCTCTCCCTGATTTCACGGCACAGCTCTCCGTTGTTCTCCTGGAGGGTCTGGCGGATCAGCTGCTGGAGCAGCCACTGCAGCCTTCTGGACTTGTCCTCCCGGGATTCCTGGGAGACAGCCTGTCTTCCGTTCTTGTTGGGAACGATGTCGATGGACAGCCCGCCGGTATTTTCCGGGGCAGACGCCTCCATCTCCTCTCTCTCCTCCATCTCCATGTCCTCTGTGTCCTCCATGGGCGCGGACGGCAGCACGTCCAGTTTTCCGTCTTTTAATATCATCTTGATCGCTTTCAACTGTAATCCCCTTTCTTTCATTCCTTTGATCTGTTTGAAACGCTCCACGTCCTCTTCCGTATAGTAGCGGTGCCCCAGCTCGTTGCGCTTGATGGGAAGGTGCAGCTCCTCCTCCCAGTAGCGCAGCACATGGCTCTCCACCTTGACCTCCTTCGCAGCATCTGAGATAAATAAATAATTGCCCATTTCTTCTCCTCTCCATAAAGCATTCCGATATAGCTACAGCCATTGCACGCCCTTCCCGATGAGCAGATTTGGCCTATATAAAAAAAGAGAACAAGCATCTCCGCTCATTCTCTTTCGTAGTCTCTGCTGTCTGATTCCTGATTCCAGGCTCCGGCTTTCTGTCTCCCGGTCTCACCTGTCCACAGGCCGGTGTTCCATATTGGCAAATCTCTGGTACTCCGGCAGCCACGCCAGCTCCACCGTGCCTATGGGGCCGTTTCTCTGTTTTGCAATGATAAGTTCCGTAATTCCTTTCTTCTCCGAATCGTGGTTGTAATATTCGTCGCGGTAGATGAACATGACCACGTCCGCGTCCTGCTCTATGGCTCCCGATTCCCTCAGATCCGAAAGCATGGGGCGATGGTCAGGCCGCTGCTCCACCGCACGGGAGAGCTGGGAAAGGGCGATCACAGGCACGCTCAGCTCCCTGGCCAGGGACTTCAGCGACCGGGAGATATCCGATATCTCCTGCTGTCTGGAATCACTGGCCTTTCCGGTGCCCGTCATCAGCTGCAGATAGTCGATCATCACCACGGACAGCCCATGCTCCAGCTTATACTTACGGCATTTGGAGCGCAGCTCCGCGATGCTGATGCCCGGCGTGTCATCTATGATCAGGGAGGACCTGCCGATCACGCCCGCGCTCTCTATCAGCTGCTCCCACTCCTGGTCGTTCATCTGGCCTGTACGAATCTTCTGGCCGTCCACGTTGGATTCCATGGAGAACATACGGTTCACCAGCTGCTCCTTGCTCATCTCCAGGCTGAAAATCGCCATGGTGAGGTTCTTCTTGAACGCCACGTTCCTGGCCAGGTTCAGCATCAGCGCCGTCTTCCCCATGGAGGGACGGGCCGCAATCAGTATCAGGTCCGAGGGCTGCAGCCCCGCCGTGCGGTAATCCAGGTCAAGGAATCCGGTGGGAATGCCGGTGACAGTTCCGTTGCTCCTGGCAGCCGCTTCTATCTTTTCCATGGCGTTCATGACCACCTGTCTAATGGGGACATAGGAGTCCACCGTGCGCTTCTGCACCAGCTGGAAGACCCTCTTCTCCGTGTCCTCCAGTATGTATTCCAGCGTCTCCTTTTCCGCATAACAGGTATTGGCGATGTCCTCGTTCAGACGTATCAGCCTGCGCAGCGTGGCCTTTTCCGCCACAATGTTGGCGTAGGACTTGATATTGGCGGAAATCATAGGGGCAGTGAGCATCTCCCTGACGAATTCCAGGCTTGCCACCTCCGGGGGCACCTCTTTGCTCCGCAGGCGGTTCTGCAGCGTCACCAAATCCACCGGACTCCCCTCATTGTGCAGCTCGCACATGGTCTCGAACAGGACGCCGTACTGTCTGTTGTAAAAGTCCTCCCCGGTGAGCAGTTCGGAAGCCGCCACGATGGCTTCCCTGTCCAGGAGCATGGAGCCGATGACTGACTGTTCCGCTTCCACGCTGTGGGGCAATATTCTCTTCAGCACATTTTCTTCCATGGTATCTCACTTCCAATCATGCTCAGGCGGCAAATGGTCAGGGAGCCCTCCGGCTCTCTCATTCCTTCTCTGTGACTTTCACTATCAGCTTGCCCGTCACCTGGGGGTGGAGCTTGATAGGCACCTCGAAAGTGCCAAAGTTCTTCAGGCTCTCCGGCAGCTGAATCTTCTTCTTGTCGAGCTCAAGGTCGTGCTGCTCCTTGAAGGCAGTGGCGATTTCCTTGGAGGACACGGAGCCGAAAGCCTTTCCGCCCTCTCCCGCCTTGATCTTCACCACCACCTGTTTGTCCTCCAGTTCCGTAGCCAGGGCTTTGGCCGCTTCCATCTGCTCCCTGGCAAGCTTGTCCGAGTTCGCCTTTTGGAGCTTCAATTCGTTCATGTTCTTGGCTGTGGCTTCGATGCCTATCTTCTTGGGCAGGATGTAGTTCCTTGCGAATCCGTCGCTGGCTTCGATGACATCTCCCTTTTTGCCCAGTTTTTTCTCGTCCTGTAATAATATAATCTTCATTTTTCTGTCCTTTCCTGCTTTTGCTATAGGAGCTGTCGAAAAAACCGATACCATTTCCCTTTGATTACAGGGTTCGTGAAGCGGTTGCTGCCATATGTTCAGGCGAAAGCCTTGAAAATAAACCTCCCCGCAGCAAACTGCGGGGCATTAGCCCCAACCTCGCTTTGCTTGGTAAAATTCTGGCCGCAGCAAGCTGCGGGGAATGAACCCGTGACAGATTCAAGGAGAATCACTGCAACCTCATATCAGTTATTTATAGACAGTTCCTTACTATGCATCTGTTTTTTTGTAAATTTTTTTCTGTATATTTTGTTCTGTATATTTTTTCTGTATACTGTTTATTCTGTATACTTTCTTGTCTGTTACCCGTATATTTCTTATTGGTTTTCCATATCTCTGCCTTCTATATATTCCAAGATTCTATATATTCCAGGATTCTATATATTCCAGGATTCTATATATTCCAAAATTCTATATATTCCAGGATTCTATATCTCGCCGTTCTCCAGCATGCTGTCGATGGTGCGCTTCAGCACGCCCATGGCCTCGATGATGCCCACGCCCTCCATCTGGCAGGCGGCAGTGTTCAGATGGCCGCCGCCGCCCATGCGCTCCATGATGACCTGCACGTTCACCTCATCTATGGAACGGGCGCTGATGTATATCTTCCCCTGGAAATCCGTCAGCACGAAGCTGGCCTTGATCCCCTTGATGTTCAGCAGTTCATTGGCCGCCTGGGCGCCGATGACCGTGGGGTTGGGAAGCTCGTCCGCCGTACAGATGGAGACGGCAAAACATTGCTTATAGATTTCGGCCTGGCTCACCGCATCCGCTTTCGCCTTGTACCCCTGGGCGTCCTCCCGGAACAGCTTGCGCACCCTGGTCACGTCAGCGCCGCTGCGCCGCAGAAACGCGGCGGCTTCAAAGGTGCGCACGCCGGTCTTTATCATGAAGTTGTTGGTGTCGATCATGATGCCGGAATACATGCAGTCGGCTTCCTCCGGCCGGATTTTGATATTGTCGTAAGTATACTGCAGAATTTCCGAAACCATCTCACAGGAGGAAGAGGCATAGGGCTCCACATAGGAAAGCGTGGCGTTCTCGATGGTCTCCGTGCCCTGTCTGTGATGGTCCAGCACCACCACTGACTTGCAGAACCGCAGCAGATCCGGACATTCCGTGATGGAAGGCTTGTTCACGTCCACCACTACCAGGACGGTATTGCTGTTGGCCGCTTCCACAGCCTGTTGGTTATCTATGATCATGTCGCCCTCGTACTCCTGATTGCCCTTGAACAGCTCCAGCATAGGCTGAATCGCCGGAACCGAGTCGTTCAGCACGATATGGGCCTTCCGCCCCAGCGTCTGGGCGATCCGATAGATGCCCACGGCGGCTCCGAAGCTGTCCGCGTCCGGCATCCGGTGCCCCATCACCAGCACCTGATCCTTCCCTGTGATGATCTCCCGGAGCGCGTGAGCCTTCACACGGGCTTTCACACGGGTGTTCTTCTCCACCTGCTGGCTCTTCCCGCCGTAGTATGTAATGCTCTCCGGGGTCTTAATGACCGCCTGGTCGCCGCCCCTTCCCAGGGCCAGGTCGATGGCGTTCCGGGAAAACTCGTAATTCTGCGCATAGGTCAATCCGTCCAGGCCCATGCCGATGCTGAGGGTCACCGCCATCTCGTTGCCGATGTTCACGGTCTTCACGTCCTCCAGCAAATCGAAGCGGGCTTCCTGGAGCTGGGCCACGGTGCTCTTGCGCATGATGATCAGGTACTTGTCCTTTTCCAGCTTCTTGCAGATTCCGTCAAAGGCCGAGATATATTTGTTCACCTTTCTGTCTATCAGGGCAATCAGCAAAGAGCGGCGCACTTCCTCTACACCGTCCAAAGCTTCGTCATAATTGTCCAGATATATCATCCCCACCGCCAGGCTCTGGTCGTCCACCTCACGCAGGGCAATGTGGAGGGCCGTCTCATCGTAGAGGTACACCGCTATCAGGAACCCGTCATACCCCTCGGCTTCTATCATGTCGCTGTTCTCCGCCATGTCCTTCAGGGAAATCTTCTTGAACTTGGCCACATACTCGTTCCCCTCGTATTCCAGGTCATATTGGGCTTCGTCCACCCCGTGGGCATCCGGCAAGCGGTCCCTGGTGATGGTGGGGAACAGGGAGGTGATGGACTTCTTGTATCCCTTGGGCTGGTGGGTCACGGCCTCAAAGGCCGCATTCGTCCATATCACTTTGCCGCTGTCGTCCAGCAGCGCATAGGGCAAGTCCATCTCCCGCAGGAGCCTTTTCTGAATCTGTCCGTACTCCGTGGCGAAGCTGATCAGTTCGTTCATGATGACCGGCTTGTTGCGGAAATACAGAGACAATGTGACGGCAAAATAGCACACAAGATAGCCCGTCAAAATGACGCCCGCATGGGCATCTATATAGAATATGGCTACATCCATGATACATAGGAGCACACCCAGGTAGATACAGAATTGTATATACGACTTGATACGCCCCTTTAATTTGATTCTTTTTTTCATATGGATACCTGTAACAGTTCTGACAGCCCCCGGCTCAAGCATCGAAGTGTGCAATAAGGACACGCTTCTGTGCGATTTTATGCGATTTCGCGATGTATTGTGTCAAACCTATGCTGTGTCTTCTATTGCATTCGTGCATCCCGCAGCAGTTCCCCGATCTGCCTGAACTGTTGCGCCACCTCGCAAGGGAGCGGATTTCAACCTGCTGTTTTCTTCCTAATATTAGATGATGACAAAAACATTATAGCATACTCTTCAACACTATGCCACAATTTAATTTGTCTAAAACGGAAATGTTTTGTAGAAATCGTAAGCATAAATTCAGCCAATAGACAGAATATTGAGAAAACCGGCCGTCTTCTGCAGACGACCGGCGTTGGATTTAAGCTCTTGCGGAATCAATCCTGGACGTAAGGCATCAATGCAACGTGACGGGCCCTCTTGATGGCCACTGTCAATGCCCTCTGATGCTTTGCGCAGTTCCCTGTGATGCGGCGGGGAAGAATCTTGCCTCTCTCGGAAACGTATCTCTTCAGCTTGTTGGTATCCTTGTAGTCAATCACATTGTCCTTGCCGCAGAATACGCAGACCTTTCTCTTCCTGCGGACGCCGCCCTTCTTCCTTACCGGGGCATCGGGTTTCTCACTCTTATTAAAAGCCATTTCACTGCCTCCTATCCTATACTCACCTATACTCAAACTTAGTTGAACGGTAATTCCTCGTCGATGCCGTCAGGGATGTTCATGAAGCCGTCCCCTGTGCCGGAGGGTGCGGGCGCGCTGTTTCCGCCGCCTGCGTAACCACCGTTGTTGTAACCGCCGCCGTTTCCATAGCCGCCGGCATTCCCGCCGGAGGCGTTCTTGCTCTCGGCGAACTCGACATCATCCACGATAATACGAACACTATAAACCATCTGGCCTTCCTTGTTAGTGTAGTTGTCATTCTGGATTCTGCCGCTCAAGGCGATTTTTGTGCCCTTGTGCAGATATCTCTCCACAAACTCAGCCGTCTTGCCAAAAGCCGTGCAGTTGAAGAAATCCGCGTCCGGTTCGCCCTCGCGCTTACCGAACCTTCTGTCTACTGCAATAGAAAAACGTGCCACTGCTGTCTGGCTGGCCCCCTGGGAATATCTCACTTCGGGATCTCTTGTCAAACGTCCCATCAGAATCACTTTATTCATATTTTGCTTCTCGCTTTCTAATTAGGCCTCGTCCTGTCTGACAATCAGGTATCTGATGACATTGTCCATGATGCGGACGCGGCTCTCAATCTCAATGGGAGCAGTGCTCTCAGCGTCAAAGCGGATGAAGTAATAGAAACCTTCTTTCATCTTCTGGATCTCGTAGGCCAGTCTCTTCTTGCCCCAATCGTCCACCTCTGTGATGACGCCGCCAAATCTCTCCACAAGAGCTTTGCACCTGTCGATGACAGCCGTTCTCTCTTCATCTTCAATCTTAGCGGACACGACTACAGCTAATTCATACTTGTTCATGCTAGTTACTTACCTCCTTTTGGTCTCTGGCCCGCACGGAATATGCGAGCAAGGAATTTGATTCATCACAAATACGTATGATAGCATAAATTTCCTGATAATTCAAGTCTTTTTTCGCGGCTTTGTCCCGTTTTTGTCCCATTCCGGCGCAAAAACCTACAGACGCTTGCGCTTCCGCAGGTTTCCTCCGGGATGCCGGCTTCAAATAGGGGATATGGGAGCTACGCATAGTACTGCGCCTGGGCGCTCCACAGCTCCTGATATTTCCCCTCCTGAGCCACCAGGTCATCATGCCTGCCATGCTGCACCAGCCTGCCCTTGTGGAAGACAGCGACATCGTCGCAGAACCTGCAGCTGGAGAGCCGATGGCTGATGAAGACCGCCGTTTTGTCCACCACGATTCTCTGGAAATTCTCGTAAACGGCGGCTTCAGCTAAGGGATCCAGGGCAGCGGTAGGCTCATCCAGCACCATGAAAGGCGCGTCCTTGTACAGAGCTCTTGCCAGCGCCACTTTCTGCTCCTCGCCGCCGGACAGGTCTACGCCGTCATTTTCATAATCCCGCCCCAGGACGGTATCGATTCCTTTCTCCAGCTGAGCCAGCTTGTCGCCGAATCCCGCCTGGATCAGGCACTTCCGCACCTTCTCCCCGTCATAGTCCAGGGCGCCGGAGACGTTGGCTGCCAGCGAGAACTGGAACAGCTGATAGTCCTGGAACACCACGGAGAACAGGGACATATACTCATCATAGCGGTACCTGGTGATATTGATGCCGTTCAGCAGAATCTCTCCTTCCGTTGGGTCGTACAGGCGGCACAGGAGCTTGATGAAGGTAGTCTTGCCGGAGCCGTTCTCCCCCACGATGGCAAGCTTGTCGCCGATTTTGAACTTCATGTCCACATGTTTCAGCACCCACACGTCCGTGCCCGGGTATCGGAAGCTGACATCCCGGAATTCCACTTCATAGTCGATGTCGTCCCGTTTCTCCACCGCCAGCGTCCCGTGGTACATGTCGTCCGGCAGATCCAGGAACTGGTACACCTGTTCCAGGTATTGGTTGTTTTCCCGCAGACGGGTCAGTTCGCTGACCAGTTCGCTGACAGCATGAATGAAGCGCTTCACCGTCCCTCTGTAGAGGACAAAATTGCCGATTCCGAACATTCCCAGGAAAGCTTTAGCCGCCGTAACCAGGAATACCGCCAGGTCGGGGATCAGTCCCTGTAGAATGCCTATGATGCCGTAACGGACTGCAATCCTGTTCCACTTCACCATCCATGGTGCTTTCACCCTCTTCTCATGGGCTTTGGCCATAGCCTTTTTCAGGTCGAAGATCATGATATCTTCCCCGCGCATGCCCATTACCTGGAATAGATACGCATTAGACTCTGCCACTCCCGACAGTTCTTTCATCTCCTTCTCCGTGCGCTCTTTGGTGAACCGAACCGTCAGAAACCCATGCGCCAGCAGAATGCCCGTCAGCAAGACCGTACACCAGTACGAATTGGCAAAGGCCAGGAAACCGCTTACCTCCACTCCCTTCACCACCCGGAACATAGAGAATGTCAGCGCCGCCGATGCCACCAGATCCACCACATTCGTAATCAGGGAACCGCTGATCCAGTACAGGCTCATCAAGCCGCTGGAGGTGGCGTTCATGGCTCCAAATATCTTTTCCCGCAGCAGGGTCACTTCCGGGTTCTCCAGATGCTCATATTCCATTCCATGCATTCTATCTGCCAAATAAAGCTCTTCCTGTGTCTGAAGAACCTCCATCCAGGCATTACGGGCGGCAAGCACCATGCGCTTTACGGCATTGATGGCAAACTGGCCCAGCACCGTGATCCCGGCCAGCGCCGCTAAGCGTTTCCCGTCGCACTGTCCCGCCAGCTCGTTCACAAGCGCCGCGGACATATACAGGGCGAAGTAGGGCGACAGAATATTCATGATCAGGAACAGGATATTGTAGGCAAGGTACTGGGGGCTGGTTTTGCATATGATTCCAAAGCCCCGGGCGAACAGCTTCCAATCCTCCCGCAGAGTGCGTCTCATACGGCATTTTTCCCCATTTCTCCCCTCTTTTGTCCCAATCTTCTTTCTCTTCATAAAACTTCCTGCCTTTCTGCGTCCGCGCCTTCTGTCTGCCCGGCTTTATAATATTTGCTCTGCACATCGAACAGTTCCCGGTACTTTTTCCCCGCTGCCATCAGCTCCTCATGGGTGCCGGTCTCCGCAATCCGCGAACCGTCCAGAAGGAAAATCCTGTCGCAGAAGCGGGTGGAGGCCAGCCTGTGGGAGATGAAGACACTTGTTGCGCCATTAGTAATCTCATCATACTGTCTGTACATACGATCCTCCGCTATGGGGTCTAAGGCGGCGGTGGGCTCATCCAGAATGATACACTTCGGCTCCCGGTAGAGAAGCCTTGCCAGGAGGAGCTTCTGCGTCTCCCCGCCGGAAAGCTCTATCCCGCCCGGATTCACCTGGCGGTTCAGGAGGGTGTCCGCCCCCAGGGGCAGGGAGCCTATCTTCTCTTCCAGCCCCGCCCGGCACAGGCAGCGATGCAGCTTTTCTCTGTCAATCCTTTCCGGCTCATCCACACATGCCACGTTCCAGGCGATGGAATGGGGCAGCAGATGATAGTCCTGGGGCACAAGCCCGAAAAGGCTGTACAGTTCGTCCCGGTTGTATTCCCGGGGGCTGTGGCCGTCAATCAGGACTTCCCCCTCCGTAGGCGTCAGCAGGCCGCATATCAGCCGGATCAGGGTGGTCTTGCCCGCTCCGTTGGTGCCCACCAGGGCAAGCTTCTCCCCGGCCTTCAGCACAAAGCTGATATTTTCCAGCACATTTTTCTCCCCTTCCGGATAGCGGTAGGATACGTTGCGGAATTCGATGGAAAAAGACCTTTGCGGCAGCGGAATTCCTTTCCCCCGGTTCATCCGGTCCGGCGCCTCCAGGCATTCTCTATAGTCGGAAACCTGCAACGCCCCCTCGCAGACACAGTTCCACCACCAGCGGATTCCCCCCATCACTTCCGCCAGCTCTGTCATTGCGGTAAAATACAGCACGAACTGGGCGGCATCCACTTCTCCAGCCACAGCCCTGGAAATCAGCCACGCGTACATCAGCCCGTCCCGGATCAGCACCACCAGGAAGTCACTGAGCTGTACCGCAGAACCCCTTACCTCCACCGCCTTCTTTTCCCTGACGCATTCGCCCAAAAGCTTCTGGGCCAGGACGGTGAGGTACCCCCGCAGGCTGTACAGCCGGACGTCTTTGCCATACCGGAATTGCCGCCCCACCTGGAAAGCAAGGTAGTTCAACTTCTTCATGATGGCATTCCTCCGATCCTGGGTCTCATAGTTGCGCTTCCTCTCCCAGGCGGCCAGCGGGAGATTGGCAACGCTGCACAGGGCTATCAGCAGTATCAGCCAGGGGCTCAGCATGGACAGCACGGTGCCGAACAGCGCGAACTTCAGCACAAGGGATATCGTATTGGAGAACTCCATGGGGAAGTGCACCGCTCTGGTATGGTTGTTCCTTGTAGCCTCGCCTGCCCGTTCATCCAGCTTCTTGATCTCCGGCATAAAGCTTAGCTCAAAGTCCCTGTCCAGCATATGGCACTCCAACAGACATAGCATACGAAAGGTGAGATACATCTCCGAAAATTGCCCCTTTGCGCTGATCAGGCTGCCCGCCAGCGCGGAGAGCATGCCCGCCAGCACCAGGCCTATGATGACCAGAGCCACGGCGGAAAACGTGTCCGAAGTCTCCAGCATCCGCAGAATAATCGATGGCGTGTACAGCGCCAGCACCGAGACAACCAGGTCTACGGGAACCTTGCCGATGGCTGTGAACACCAGGCTCTTCTCATACTTCCACATCAATTTGTACATGTACGCCACACAGGAGAGCATCCCGTATTTTGGCTTGCGCTTTTTTTCCTTTTTTTCTGACATCTTTTTGTCGACCTTCCTTTCCTACTTTCCTATTTCCGCATTGGAACCGAGGGCGCCTTGCCGGCTTTGGAGCCATCCATGCCGCTTCTGTCTCCGTCTGTCCGAGCGCCCCCTTGCCCTGAACCTGGTCTTATTTTATCATATGGCATCAAAAAAACTGCATTCAGATTACGAAATGCAGTTTTCGGTGAACGAAATGTCTTATGAAACAGGAATCAGCACCTCCGCTGTGAATCCGCCGTCCTCGCTGTCCGCGGTGAAGATTCCGTCGTACTTCTTCACGGTGCTCTCCACCCTGGCCAGGCCGAATCCGTGCCGGCCGCCCTTGGAGGAGCGGAACAGGCCGCCTGCCTTCTCCCTTTTTTTCCCCGCGGCATTGGTGACGGCTATGTAGAGTTGGGTATTCTTCATGCCGATGTAGATGCGGAGGAACCTTTTCTCCGGATTCAGTTTCCGGTTCTCCTCGATGGCATTGTCCATGAGATTTCCGATGACCACACACAGGTCTACATCGTTCATGTCCAGGTTCGGAGGGAGCTTGGCCTTGGCGTTCACAGGGATGTCGTTCCCGGCCGCTATGGAAATCTTTCCGTTCAGGATGGCGTCTACCATCACCCGCCCGGTCTTCAGCACAGTGTCCACATTGACCAGGTCATCGTTAAGCTCCCTGAGATAGTCGCTCACTTCCTGGTATCTGCCCAGCGCCATGCTGGCCTGCATGGCCTGGATATGATTGTGGTAATCGTGCCGCCAGCCCCGCATCTTTGTATACATGCTCTCCACCTCATCGCAGTATTTCTTCATGAGGTCGCTTTGGTAGGCTTCTATCCGTTTGTCGATCCATTTTCCGAAAATCATACTTCTCCCCTGCCTCCAACTGCCATGGGGCATTTGCCGATTGCCCCAGGATTGTCCGTCTCTTTCCTGAAGCCCCCGGTGTCTTTAGCCGGGTTGCAACATCCCTTTCCGTTCCTCCCTGGCCATTATTAATATAATTGTATGATAGCCTTTCCGATTTTTTCCGCCATCCCTCTGCTGATGGGGATTTCTTCTCCGTTTCTCAGCACCGCGCACTGGTTCCTGATCCGGGCTACATGGTTCAGGTTCACCAGGAAGGAGCGCTGGCATTTGAAAAAATATTTGTCCAGCATGGCTTCCATCTCCGCCAGGGACGCTTTCATGCGGTAATCGCCGTCCTCGGTGCGGATGCGGACATACTGCTTCTGGGCTTCTATATAGAGTATCCTCTGGAAGGGGACGAAACAGGTCTCTCTGTCGAAATTCACCTGGAGCCGCTTATCGGGCCTGGCCAGATTGGCGGCCGCCCTGTCCAGGACAGCGCAGAGCTTCTCCCGGGACACGGGCTTCATCAGATAATGCAGCGCGGACACCTCATACCCTTCCGCCATAAAATCCGGGAATCCGGTGATGAACACAATCTGGACGCGGGAGTCCTCCAGACGGATCCGCTGAGCCAGTTCTATGCCGTTCACTTCCCCCATCTCCACATCCAGGAGAAGGATATCGAAATCCTTCCTGTCCTCATATTGGAACAGAAACGCTTCCGCCGAAGGGAACCTTTCCACCGCAGCCCCATGTCCGGAGACCTCCTCCCATGCCGCCACCAACGAGGAAAGGTATTCCGTGTCCGCGTCGCAGTCATCGCAGATTGCCATTTTATAGGTCATATGCCCCTCCATTTGACTATATATCCGTCTTCTTTTGCATTGGAAACGATTCCGGAAGTTTTACAGAATTTCTTTTACGCTCTTTTCCAGGAGCTTCCGGGCTATCATGATCTGATGGCCGCAGCCCTTGCATTTCAGCCGGAAATCCGCCCCTGAGCGCAGCACCTCCCAGTCCTTGCTCCCACAGGGGTGCTGCTTCTTCAATCTTACCACATCTCCTACATTGATGTCCATTCCCGCTCTCCTTCATGGCCGGTTCTTTACCGGCCCCAATCCCGTGCATCCAGTCCCCAACGCCCGGATGTCCTGTTTTGTTTTACAGATTCCCCACCCAGAAGTCCTTCAGCACACCTAAAAATTCCCTTAGCAGATTGTTGGGTCCCATTCCCAGCACAGAGCTGGCCGCCAGGCCTTCCGCTTTGTGGTAGCCCTGCTTCTTCGCTATGCTCAGGGCGCGGAAGACATGGAAATTGTTGGTCACGATGACAACTTTATCGTTCTCCCGATCCAGCAGTTCCCCGCTGAAGACCAGGTTCTCGTAGGTATTGGAGGACGCGTCCTCCACCAGAATCCGGCTTTCCTCGATGCCTGCCTGCAACAGATATCCCCGCATCCCCTCCGCCTCCGAGATGGCTTCGTTGTCCCCCTGGCCGCCGGATACGATCACCCTGGTGTCCGGATTCTGCTCCAGATAGGAGACAGCCTTGTCCAGCCGTCTGCGCAGCACCTCGCTGGGGCCTGTACTCTTCCACTGAGCTCCCAGCACAATCAGGTAATCCGCTCCCGGCGCCGCCTGGGCGTTGTACTGGGACAGAATCTTCCCCTCCACCCCGCCGAACAGTAACAGTCCCATGCAAAAGATGACGCAACAAGTCGTCTTCATCCATCTCGGAATCGCTTCCATGAACCGGCGGTTGCGGAGCAATGCCCACAAGCCGATGCAGACCGCGCCCATACCGCCCCAGATTAGGAAGAAGTAAGTCCCGAATCCGGCGATGGCTATCCCTGCACAGTACAGCAGGCAGGCGGCACCGAAGATGCCGAAGACATTCGCAGCCACCTCATAACCGCTCCGTTTCCCGCCCCTTTTGTCCAGCCGGATGACTCTCCGGCTCTTTTCAAAGGGGACTAATCTGTCTGTTCTATCTCTTCTCATGTTTATTATCCTTTTTTAATGCCAGCTTATATTTTTTGATGCAGAATTATGTGAGCAAAGCAACGCCCATGGCATGGATGGCCTTCCGGCCGTTTCATGCCACGAATAAGGTTATTATGCCATGTGCAAAGAACGCCCATGGCATGGATGGCCATCCGGCCGTTTCATGCCACGAATAAGGTTATTATGCCATGTGCAAAGAACGCCCATGGCATGGATGGCCATCCGGCCGTTTCATGCCACGAATAAGGTTATTATACCATATTGCAAATATTGCATTCAATCTATATGCGCTATAGATTTCTTAAAATTTCCTTATTTTTCGCCGCGAGGACTGTAAGAAAATTTTATTTTAGGAATTGTCGGAAAATAACTGATGCAACTTGTTTAGGAGAAAGCCCAGAAATACAACGAAAACGGCTATAAACTCGCATCAGTTATTTGTAGACAATTCCTTATCCTCTTGACTCTCCCCTTGGCTGTAATGATATGATGACAGTGCAAGGTACCTGCAGCAGTTTTTCAATTCCATATAGCTTTACCATGTAAACATTGAACCGTGAAACAAGGAGTGAGATTATGTACAAAATCGGGGAACTTTCAAAACTGAGCAGACTTCCCGTGAAGACGTTGAGATACTATGGCCAGGAAGGGCTCCTGGTGCCGGATTACATCGACGAGGAGACGGGATACCGTTACTATAATGCCGGAAAGCTGTCTGACTGCTATCGCATCATCATGCTGAAAGGCCTTGGCTTCAGCCTGGGCGAAATAAAGGAACTGCTTTCCCTGCCGAAGGAAAATTTTTCAAGGCTCATTCAGGCGAAAGAGGACGAACTGCTCCGGCTGAAAGCCCAGACCGAAGAGCGTCTTCATCTCCTCCGGACTTTCAACCTGACAGTAAAGGAGAATGCATCTATGTTTGATATTATAATACGGAAAAGCGATAACATCCGTCTGGCCTACAGGCGCACGATTGTCTCCCGCAAAGAGGAGTATGGCACCCTTCTGGCGGAAATGCGGCGGCTGGTTCCGGATTCGATTTCCGGAAGCCGCACCGTCATCATTGACTACGAAACGGAATTCGTCAGTCAGGATTTCGACACGGGCTTCGGGGTGGAAATCACCGGAAAGCTTCCAAAGGCGAGTGGCCTGTGTGAGAAAGAGATTTCTTTTCCAGGGGACACGGCCAGTCTGGTCTGCAGCGACACGACCTGTGAAGAGGGAATCCGGGCGCTCCACAAATATGTCCTGGATCATGATTACCAGATTACCGGGCCCGTCATAAGAATCAATTATGAAGACGGCACCGTAGAAATCAAGCTTTCTGTGGCGAAGCTGGGGGAGTATGACGCGGAGCGCAATGAGGAGCTGAATCTGCCTTTTGTAAATGATGAGGACGCGGTGGGACGCTGGGAAAGGTTCGACTGTCTGCCCTGCCGGGAAATGTTCCACCCCCGGAAGCAGAAATCCGCTGCCAGCGGGGAGCCTGCCAGGGAGCTGTACTTTCTGCCGGGCGGAGAGCGGTACTGGTGCTTCGGATGGACTAAGGGGATGCTTTTGTCCTCCTTCGGATATCCCCGCCAGACGAGCCGGAACAAGTACACCATCCAGCAAATGGACGGTGAGACGTTTCTGTTTGTTGAATTGAAGGGACGGAATTATTTCAGGGGCGGTCTGCCGGAGATATGGGTTTTCCGGAAAGCGGATTCCAGGTCGTACACCAGGAGCGAAATCAGGATTACTGACGAAATCCCCGAGTTTCCCGCAGATGACGCTTCTGTTATCGGGGAGTGGAATGCGTGCGATTGTGTGCGGGATATCGATAGTTTTCATCCGGATAGTCCCTTTTTCCCCTATGAGGGGCTCTACTGGAGAAGGGCGGAGTTCCTGGAGGGCGGCGCCATCCGCAACAGTTTCCAGGACGCGAAGGACGGCAGCGTCCAAACGGATGAACCTCATATTTGGAGCTGGGTGACAGGATATGTCATCTGCCATCCAAGCTCCACGGTGAGCAGATATCTGTTCCGTGAGCTTGCGGGCGTTACGTACCTGTTCATTCAGTGGAAAAGCGGAGATTATTCCTATGGGGGCAGCGAGCCTTGCTGGTATGTTTTTCAAAGGTAGAATTGGCAAAACGGTTTCCGGGAAGCCGCGTGATAAGCGGTCTGAAGATTCCGAGAGGTTATTAAGGAATTGTCTACAAATAACTGATGCGAGTTTATAGCCGTTTTCGTTGTATTTCTGGGCTTTCTCCTAAACAAGTTGCATCAGTTATTTTCCGACAATTCCTAAGGAGAAAAGGGGGCTTTGCCCCCTTTATCCAATCAGTACTTCCTTCCCCCGGAAGGCAAAGCCATATTTCCGGATTCGCTCCTTGGGAATCCCCTTCGCTTCAAGGGCTGCCGCATACTTCATGTCCTCAATCTGCGCCAACGCCGACTGCACTGTATCCTCCAGCGTCTTCTCGCCATCTTCCAGGTCATGAACCTTGAACTCAATAATAATCGCATCTCTGTCATGATTATTATGGAAGGCATCATCCGCACCTTTTTTATTGCAAGGCTCCAGCAATACGTCATACCTCCCAAATCCACTTTCTCTGTTGGAGGTAACAGCATACTGCCCCCGCAGGTCCACCAGCAGCCCCAGCACGAAGCCATGGTAAAAACGCTCAGGCTCGTTCGCTTCGGACGGTCTTTTCCCGCTGTCGAAGAAGCTGAAGGTATCCAATGCCACCCGGTTCATATAGCGGTTCATCTCGCGGAGGTTACCTTTCAGCAAGGCCTTCACGAACCCATTGTAGGACGGGGTATATTCCCTGAACCACTCGTCAATCATCCCCTCGAACATGAACCGGACCTCCCTGTTCGTCAAGGCCAGGCTATATTCCGTTTTCCCGCTTTCCTTATTGAAGACAACCGCGTCTGCCCGCAGATAGCCGCTGGCCAACAGCAGGCTCCAGACGGCGCTGTCCTTATAATCCAGTTGGTTGAAGACGATTTGTTCATCAAGCACCGCACGGTATGTCTTTCCTTGCAGCAAATCCTCCATCACCATCTTCACCTCAGGGGCGCCCTCACGAATCAGTTTTCCGGCCAGGCTGTTGGAACTGGTGTTGGCCCAATAAGCGGAGAGCTTTCCGGTTTTTAAATAATTTAAAATTGACCATGGATTATAAATGTCCCTCTGTCTCCCAAAGGCAAAGCCATCATACCACGCTTTTACTTCTGGCCTTTTATCCCCCATTCCATATTCGTCCAAGGCTGCAAACACCTCTTCCTCAGTGAACCCGAATTGATTCGCGTACAAATCTGAATTCAAGGTCACAACCGCCAGATTATTCAAATCTGAAAAAATGGACTCTTTGCTCACCCTCGTGATTCCTGTCATGACCGCCCGCTCCAGATATGGATTCGTCTTGAACGTAGCATTGAACAGAGTCCTGATGAATTCCACCAGTTCTCCCCAGAACCCGCTGACATATGCCTCCTGCATGGGCGTATCGTACTCGTCCAGCAGAATGATAACCTTCTTCCCATAATAGCGAGTCAGGTAATCGGCCAAAGCGTTCAGCGAATTGACCGCTATATAATCTTCCATTTCCGCAGAGACTTTTCGATAGATTTCCTTCTCATTTTCGTTCAACAGGTCGCCGTCCAGCAGAAAATCATATCGGTTATACAGGGTCGTGATAATCTGGCACATCTGCTTTCTGGCTTTGGGAAAAGAAGACTCCTTCACATTGGCGAAAGAAAGGCTGATGACCGGATAGGTGCCCTGAAGCTGTCTGTAGGCTTCCTCCTGCCAGATGGCAAGGCCTTCGAACAAGTTCCCCTTATCGGCATATTTTATGGAGAAAAAATATTCCAGCATGCTCATATTCAGGGTCTTTCCGAAGCGTCTGGGACGGGTTATCAGGGTGACGGCATCCTGGTTTTCCCACCATTCTTTGACAAATCCGGTCTTGTCGATATAGAAGCAGTTTGACTGAATCAACTGTCCGAAGTCCTGATGTCCAATGCCTACTGTCCTCGCCATACCGGTACCTCCTCTGGAACATGCTTTTCCTTACTTTCATTATATCACGGCCTGGAGGTTCCAACAATCATTTTTTGCAGCGTTCAAGCTGCCTGTTCCGGCTATTCTGTGTCCTGTAATCCGGCAGAATCCATACCATGGCTCGGACAGCTTCCCGGAGAGCCGCAAAGATTCCTACAATATTACCCTGTCTCTTTAGACGTCAGCATCTCGCCTTAAAGTAGCTTTAAAATAGCCATAAATAGGGCTTTTTATTGGCTCAAATACTGGAAAAATATTTTCTTTATGGTATAATGACCTTATTCATGGCAGAAAGCGGCAGAATGGCCACAACCTCTCAACCGAATAGACCCTCGAAATTTCCGGAAGCAGAATTCAGGCATTGGATTTGAAAGAATCTGGAGATTTAAAAATTGTAATAGTTTTTACGAAATAACATTCAATAAGTACCTCAGAGATTCCGCGAAAATTACGCAACGATAGAAACGGCATTTAATTCCTGCCGACCATTAAACACAGCAAGTCATGCCGTTTATCCGGTTTGTGCGCAAGATTCAATCACCGAGTATATATAACAGAACAAGAAAGGCAAGGTGAATCACATGGAACATTACAAGGAAGCCATTGAAGAATTGAAAGCAATCGTAGCCAAGTACAGCAACATCGTATTCTTCGGGGGCGCGGGGGTGTCTACGGAGAGCGGCATCCCGGATTTCCGGAGCGTGGACGGCCTGTACCATCAGCAGTACGACTATCCGCCGGAGACCATACTGAGCCACACCTTCTACCGCCGCAATCCCAGCGAATTCTTCCGCTTCTACCGCAACAAGATGCTCTTCCTGGACGCCAAGCCCAACGCCGCCCACCGAAAGCTTGCCGAGCTGGAAGCACAGGGGAAGCTGAAAGCCGTCATCACCCAGAACATCGACGGCCTCCATCAGGCGGCGGGAAGCAGGACTGTCCTGGAGCTGCACGGCTCCGTGCTGCGCAACTACTGCGAGAAATGCGGCCAGTTCCATGACGTGCGCTATATCCAGGAAAGCGCCGATGTGCCTAAGTGCGAGAAGTGCGGCGGCTCCGTGAAGCCGGATGTGGTGCTCTACGAGGAGGGGCTGGACTCCCGCACCATGACCGACGCCATGCGCTTCATCCATGACGCCCAGGTGCTGATCATCGGCGGCACTTCCCTGGCGGTGTACCCGGCGGCGGGGCTGATTGATTATTTCAAAGGAGATAAGCTGGTGGTCATCAACAAGGCTCCCACCCCCAGGGACTCTTACGCGGATCTGCTGATACAGGCTCCTATTGGGGAAGTGTTTTCACAGCTGTGAGGCTGCCGTAAATAGCAAAACACTGGTTTTTAGCTGTATTGCCAGGTTCCCTAATCCGGGCTAACAGGAACTGGCTGAGCATTGTATATAATCATTAGGAATTGTCGGAAAATAACTGATGCAACTTGTTTAGGAGAAAGCCAAGAAATACAACGAAAACGGCTATAAACTCGCATCAGTTATTTGTAGACAATTCCTTAATAAAGCGGCTTTTATCAAAGAGTGGTGTGAACGCGGGCTTGGCCGGTATGATACGTGCTGGAGCACACGGCACAGGCGGCATTGGCGCAGATTGAGCGCATGCAGTATGCCGCGGCTCTGACGGCGAAAGGGATTCCGGCCGAGCGAGCCAGGAAATATGGATTCGTGTTTCGCGGGAAGAAAGCCCTTATCCTGGCAGCAGAAAATCCGCCAGGTGAACAATCCTGACTCCGTCGATATTGCCGGCGGCCAGTTCGTCCAGGGTCACTACGTATTTGGGGTAGTGATCCCTGACTTCCAGGAGATTGGCGACCTCCCGGTCAGATTCCTCAGGCAGGTTGCGGCATACCTGGACGTAAATGCGTTCGTCCTGCCGCACTGCCACAAAGTCGATCTCTCTGGTCCCATTCTTGCCGATATAGACCTCATATCCTCTTCTGCGCAGTTCGAAATAAACGACATTTTCCAGCATAGCCGCAATGGACTTTGGGTTGAATCCCATGATGCAGTATTTGAGGGAAGCATCCGCAAGATAGAATTTCTCCTGCGTCTTCAGCACGGATTTACCCTGTATATCGTATCGTTGACAGCGGTAGATCACAAAAGCTTTTTCCAGCCATTCCAGATAGTTGTACACGGCTTCCACGGACAGGGAGCGCCCCTGGCTTTTCAGGAATTTTGCAATGGCGTTGGCGGAAAAAGTCTTGCCGACATTTTCTATGACGTATTTTACCACACGGTTAAATAAATCATAACTTGTGATATTGTGCCGCCTGACGATATCGTTCGTGACAACGGATGTGTAGATGCCCTCCACAATCTGATAGGCCGAGTGCCAATCAAAATTGCCCAGCGCCACAATGGGAAAACCTCCCATCCTCAGATACTCATTCAGCAATTCTTTTGTTCCAAGAAAGCTTGTTTTTTTAAATTCCAGATATTCGGCAAAGGATAATGTATATATGGGAATCGAGAGGTATCTGCCTGTCAGATAGGTGGATATCTCGCTTGACATCAGCTTTGAATTTGAGCCTGTGACATAGATGTCCGTATTCCCATTTTCCAGCAGGCTGTTGACCGCCTTCTCCCAGCCTGCCACTTCCTGTACCTCGTCCAGCAGAAGGTAGTAGCGGCTGTTCTTTGTCATGCTGCCCTTAATGTCCTGGTACATGTCCTTATCAGTCTGGCAATCGCTAAACTCTTCTGAGGTATAGCACCTGGTGATGATGCACTCCGGGGCGATTCCGCTCTCTGTCAAGTCTTCACGCAGCATGGCCAAAATTGTGGATTTTCCACAGCGGCGGACTCCGGCAAGTATCTTCACCAAGGGGACGTCGCGATATGTTTTTAATACATCCATGTAGTATGGCCTTCTAATCATAGCATTCCCTCCCCTTTATAGAATACCCAAAAACCTTTAAATAATCAACAGTTTTTCTTTTTTTTCCGAAAAACTTTCCAGATGAATCAAAGAGACGCCTTTCCTCCTTGAAAGGCGTCTCTTTCCTTTAGGTCTATTCATCGATCACTTCAAATGTAATGGTATATCCCAGTTCCTCCACCAGTCCTGTATCAACCAGCCTGCGGATGATCTCCTTCGCATTTTCAAAGGCCTTGTCCAGGAGACCGTTTTCAATGGCTCTCTTCTCCATGGCTTCCTTGCTGATCGCATCGAACTCTCTCACATCCTCCACCCTGAGCGGGTTGAACAGGCCGTCTCTTTCGTCCAGGGTCTCTATGCTCTCCTCATCTATCTCATGGGAAAGTATTTCCGCTTTGGGAATATGTATGATTATCTCTTTTGCCGGTTCCTTTACCTCTGCCGTGACCCTGGTGATGTCTATGCCGGCCTTGATGGAGCCGTCCCATTTGGCGATAAACGACTTGGTGGTGAAGGAAAATGGAATTTCTTTCCCGAACAGTTCCGCGGCGTCTTCATATTTACCGGCATCCGTATACAGATATTCCACCGTGGCAAGTTCCCCGATGCTTTGGATTTCCACATTGATCGCGCTGATGTCCACTGTCCTGGAAGCTTCCTCATATGCCACCACCGGGTCGGAAAGCCTGTCAACCTCTTCCTCTAATTGCTTGATTGCGGCTTCGTATTTTTCTTTGGAATTGTGATTGCCATTGATTACTAATACCAAGACTATCACCAGTATCACCACTGCCACCATCGCAAATACCAGAACCTTATATGGTGCCATATTCTCTTTCTTGTCCATTCCCATTCCGTTTAGCCCCTCCGTTTGTTCATGCAACACGCTCTCATGCAATCATATTATGTCATACAGTGTAACTGTTTTCAATACCTGTTTTTAGATTACTATATATCAAAACAAAATACTTGACGATGAAAATTTCCGCTCCTGTGCTGCTTCTTTTGCTGATAAAAATATTATACTTCCCTTAGATAGGATTGACAAGCGGAAGAACACAATGGCATAATTATATTATAAAGAAACGGGGTGTATAATAATAAATGCCCAAGAAAAAAGACTTGCTGGAAAAACTATGCAGAAAACCTAGCCCAAACAACTTCACACACAAGAATGGGATTTACTAATGATAAAATGTAACTGTACCGATATCAGGTGCATAAAACAATACCGTTTCTAAAGGATATCATGCATCCGTCGAATATGATGCTGATGACGACATCTTTATTGGAGAAGTCTTTGGCACTTCAGTCGAAGAACTGAAAAGGATGTTTGAACAAAGTATTGACAATTATTTGGAATTATGTCAAAAAATAGGCAAAAATCCGTACAAGGAATTTCGAGGGACATTTAACGTGGGGCTTTCTCCGGAAATACATCGGAAAGCAGCTTTGGCTGCCAAAATGCAAAAGATGACATTAAACCAATATATAGCAAAAGCTGTCGAAAGCTCCTTTGAAAACAACGAAACTGTCCAAAAAATGACAGTGTAGCCCTATGGGTTTTCCTATTCAAGTCAAAATGAGGCGGCATACTGAATTTTGTATGCCGCCGGTTTTTCGTTCTTACATTCCCTTTATACTACTTCTTTGCCTTCCAGTTCGCATCCTTCTCCTTGCTGGAAGCCGTGGCCTTGGCCAGCTGCAGCACGATTTCGCTGAAATACCGCTCCGGCACGTCCTTCAGGAAGCAGGAGTTACTGTCGTCGGCCTCGTCGTATACATAGCTGCCCCGCCTGATGCCGCCGGTCACCATGGTGCCGCCGTTCTCCGCGAGGACCACGCCGCCGGTGCTGTAGAACCTGGCCTCGTACACCGTCACGTCCTCGTTCCCCCCGCCTACGAAGCTGCCGGAGAAATGGAGTTCCACGCCCAGGCCCAGCTCTTTGTCCTCCCTGTAGTAGCTGTAGAAGCCGCCCGCATCCTGGACGGAGCCCCGGTACCAGCCCAGGGTCTGCAGCTTTCCGCCCAGGGACAGGTCGTTCAGGATGCAGCCGCCGAAGCGCTCCAGGCTCTTCTGGTTCTCCTCTTCCTTTGTCATATAGTACACAGACCGGTCAAGCTGCTCGATAGGCTGGGTGATTTCGTAATCCTCCAGCTGTTCCTTCCAGGCCTTGACGGAATCGGCGGAAAGTTCTATCGGATGCACAAGCCCGATATATTTCCTTTGTCCCGCTTGCGGAGCCAGGGCTGCGGGCCCTGTTCCCTCTGCACCAGGCGCTGCTCCTTCTGCTGCCGACTCTGCGCCTTCTGCCATAGGCCTTGCTCCTTCTGCTGCCGGCTCTGCGCCTTCTTCCATAGGCCCTGCTCCTTCTGCTGCCGCCTCCGCGCCCTCTGCCACTGCTCCCTGTCCGGCTGCGTCCAGCTGCCCGGATATCTGCTGCCCTACGGCCTGCGCCGAAGCCGACTGCGCTCCCGTCTCTTCCGGCAGCTCAAACTCGTCCTCATCCTCAGTGTTGAAAGAGCCGTCCTCCATATACCGGAAAGTGGACACCAGCTTCCGGTCCTCATAGACGCCCCAAATCAGCCCGGTGGCGAACTGGTGCATGACGGGGTTCTTCACGAACAGGTTCTTCCAGGCCGCCACGCTCCACTGCCGCCCGGTGGACAGCGCCATCTCCAGGCGCATCTTCTGGCTGGTGACCGTGGCTTTCATCTGCTTCTTCATCTGCTTGAATTCCTCGTAGGCAGCGGCCGCCTTCTCCTCATCGTCCCGCTTGCCGGGGGCGGGCAGGTTCTTCAGCTTCTTGCCGTTCTCGTCGAAGACCTCTATCTCCAGGGCCGTGGTGATGGTCACGGTGAATTTCCGCTCGCCGTAATCGAACATGCGTTCCATATTCTCATTGAAGCCCATATCCGGCACAATCCGGTCCGCCAGTTCCTCCGTGGTGATGTTCAGCTGGGCAGCCGCAAACTCCAGGGCTTTCCCAGCCGCAGCCTTAATCTGCTTGAACTTGAATTTGCGGGAAATCCCGTCTACAATCAGGAGGGCCTGGGGCTGGGGGCTCAGGGCCAGGGCCTGCACCGCTTCCGAAGCGATGGCTCCTCTTGCGGCCTGGGGCCATTCCTGAATCTGGTGATGAAGCTTCTTTACGATGTCCTCGCCGCCGTGGATGGACGCAGCGTAGAGCACCCAGCGCTTCTTGGACTCCGCCCCCGCCTCCATCCATTTATCGAACAGTTCATTGACATAGATGGCAAGCTCTTTTTCGTCCAGTGCCTTGGCCAGGGTGGCCGCCGTAGGGCTGACGCCGCAGGGGGACATGGTCGAATAGCTTAAGAACACGGCCTGCAGATATTCCTCTGACGCCTCTTCGCCGTCCTTTTTATGTACCACGGAGAAGGGCGTCTCGTAGGCCCAGGCCAGGGAACGCTTCTTGCCGCCCTTGTGGAGCTCCTTCACCAAATCCTCCTGGGTGAGCGCCCTGCCCCCGGCGCTCTCCCCGCCGCTTACGTGGAGCACTGTCTCCAGCAGCGTCCTGACTTTCCCGTTCTTCTCCTTCTCCAGGCTTTCCGTCAGCACAGGAGCATACTTCTCGCTGTCCCACTTTGACAGCACCCGTATGGCGATTTCCCGTTCCGCCGCTTTTTTGGAAGAAAGAAGCTTCAGGACGTCTTCCTCCCAGCCTTTTTCCCGATAGAGGACATTCAGCAGTTCCTCCCGGACCGCCTTGGAGCTGTCCTGGGCATAGGCCAGCAAGACCTCTTTATTCTCCCCCGGATGCCGGGAAAGGGCCTGAATCCCCAGGCATCTCCCCGTGCTGCCGGCCTCCTGGAACGCGGGGACCATTTCCTCCCGCCTCTCCTCCAGATACCCGAGGAACACATCCATGGCCGCTTTCTGGAACTGTTCTTTCCATTTGTCCAGATAGAAGGATTCATATGCGTCCATGTACCCGTTCAGCTGGTGCTTCAGGCTTAGCTTTTCGGCATCCACGGCAGCGAACAGGCGCTTGACATCCGCGTCCTTGATTTCATTGTCAATCCGCAGGCTGTTGGTATTGGAATAGCCCCTGTACAGCATCAGGAAAGCCTCGCATCGGTTGCTGAGGGCATCATAGCCGTAACCGTGCTGATAGCTCTGCAGGATGTTCCAATGCTTCCCGCCCCAGCGATAGTTGTTGGCGCCCTGGAGCTTATCCTCGTATGGATAAAGCGTCTCTATGCCTTTCTCGCCGTTCAGGTATTCCCGCACCGCGTTTCTGGCCTGGCTGTCCACGATCTCCACCATGGCCGCTATGACCTTGGACTGCTGCCGGAACACATCCTGCCCCATCCTTTCTTTGTACAGCTTGGGGTCCATGGCTTTGATGACATCGTTCATCCGGTTGAAGGTGTCGAAATCGGCGGCTTTCATGTACTCAAGATAGAATTCCTGATTGCGCTTGAACTGCCTCTTCAGAATCTTCGTCTTCCCCTTGGCGCCCGCCCAGGCAATGAGCTTCCGGCTGTCCACGCCGAACAGCTCATCCAGGCCTCCGCCTACCTTGTCCAGCTCGCCACGCAGGTCCATATTGTCCAGGATGTCCAGCATAGCGGCCGTGTCCGCCGCAAAGCATATCTTCAGCACGTTTTTCAGGCAGGGGGACTGGGCATAGTTCACAAAGGCCGCGCCGCCCAGGAGACGCAGCATGAAACGCGCCACCGGCAGGTTCGCCCTGGCCTTTTTGAGGATTCGCTCGTCCACCTTGTCATTGCGTATGGCATTTTTGATTTCATCCAAATCCAGCCTGGGCATCTGATTTTTATAGAGGCTGTCGAGGTTGTTCACCAGAACATCCTCATAGGCTTTCAGGAACAGAGCATCGTCCGCGTCAATCTGCACTGCGGGTTCTGTCCCGCTTTCACCGAGACCCAGCAGCTTGTTCACGCCTGCCAGTATGCCGCCGGATTTGTCTGCGCTTCCTTCCGCCACCAGTCTGGCATTCTGGTATTTCGCCTTGAAATAAACGGTAAGCAGAACCACTCTGCCGTTCTCATATTGATTCCTCTGGTATAGGATAGCTAATTTGATGACCTCCGGCCGGCCTTCTGCGACCTTGATCAGACCCGCCAGGCTATAGCGGTTGACCTGGTACTCATTCATCCCAATCTGGGCGGCCAGAATCGCTACCTTCTTCGCAGGCTCCTCCACCAGTGTCCTGCATTTCTCAAGGGCATAATAATTGGATATAGGCATCATCTCGCAGCAGGAGGATTGTCCCGCGGCAAAAAGGATGTCCCCCAGTTTCCCGGCTTCCTCGTCGTGCCCTTTGTTCATGAGCTCCATCCCAAGCACCCTTATCTTAGACGCCAAATCCGTCGGGACTGCGGACAAGTCGCGGAAGTCCAGCTTCTCAATCTCCTCCTTCCCGGCGGTTCCGGACAGATAATCCTCTATCAGCGTGATTTCATCCGCTGTGAACAGATTCGTCTGTTCGAAAAGCTCCACTATTTTTGTGATGCGTTGGTTTTGTGGGTTGATCATTTCAGTTCCTCCTTGCTTTTCTTCTATATGATTTCTATGTAATATAAGATATTCTCTTTATGAAACAGCCTTTCATTCTTGCCGGTCGCATAGCACAGCCAGTCATGCCGTTTATCCGGTTTTTGGGCAAGATTTAATCGCTACATATATATTGATATCGCGTTTTCGCCACAATGATTCCCTCACTATGGGAATCCGCAGAAAGGACTTCGTCACAGCGAAAGGGCAATGGGGTTTCATTCGGCAGATTGAAGGCTTCCTTTTCCGCCGGCATAGTAATCTGCTCCTTTGTCATATGCGTTTTTCTGTCTGCAGATATATAGATATTCGTTTATTTCTGTATATAATTTCGCCATGGGAGCGGCATTCCTTTCCATCCGATGGCGGCCTGCGGCAATCTCCTCCGCAAGACCGGACAGCAGCTTTGACAGATGCTTCATTCCATACTGTTCCGTCAGCTCCGCCGCTTTCCGGATGTCCTGCCAGGTGCTGTCGTGGACGGTGTCGAACCCGCTCTGGTACAAGTCCTCTGCCAGGGACAGCACTTCCCCGGTGATGTCCTCCATGATTTCATACCGGGATTTGCGGCCGGACATGACCATGTCCTGTAAAGTCTTCTGCGCCTGGGAATCCATGCTTTCCGTATCCGTCAAAGTCCCTGTATCTTCCGCATCCTCCGGTGTCTCCCCGGCTTTCGCCGCGTCCTCTTCCGCATTCTCCGGCGTCTCCCCGGCTTTCGCCGCGTCCTCTTCCGCATTCTCCGGCGTCTCCCCGGCCTTCGCCGCGTCCGTATCAAATTCCTCCTTGATATCCAGCAAATCCACCGGGTACATCCGCATCCGCCCGTCCTTTAGGTAAATCTTCCCCAGAAAGCAGGGGAGCTTCTTCTCTGAGATGCGCTCCAGGTAGCGGATGGTGCCGGACTCCTGTTTGGAATAGGCGACCTCCACCAGAAGCTCCCGCCCGGCCCTGTCATAGAGGGGCAATGTCAGCAGCTGTCCCGTCTGGGAAAATTCCGCCTTAGCGCAGGAATCTGGCCGCACGAATACCAGTTCAGCGCCTTTCTGTCCGCCGCTTCCCGCTCCGTTTGCCGCCTGCGCCCCTTCACTGGCCCCTCCGGCTCCCCCGCCATCGCCTGCCGCTTCCGCATCGGACTGGCCCGGGGCTTCCTGGCCGCTCTGCTCCGCCAGCCATCCTGCCTGCTGCCTTCCGATCTGCTCCAGGAACATTTTATCGAAATCCCGATAACACCATCCTTTTAAATCGGATATACGGAGCCCCTGTTCCCCTTTCACTTCCCCCCTGGTCTCCTGGCTGGAGGACAGACGGTTCTTATCGTCGCATTTCGCCCCGGTCAGGTGAATCCTGACTTTCAGCAGATTTTCAAAAGAAATGTTCAGCCCCCAGGGGGACTGGCTTTTCTCCACATATCCCCTCCGCTTCCCGGAATCATAGAATACAGGCCTGGCATTGGTGTAGGTGTACCATTTCCTGGTATTCTCCTCGAGAAAATAGATGGTCTCTCCCTCATACCCTGTCTGGCTCTGGAAATGCTCCATGGCAATCCCAATCAGATCCAGATTGCCTACAGGAAGATAGTCCGCCCGGAACTCTCCGGCAAGCTTTGCCACTTCACCGCTGTCCCTGGCTCCCGCCAGAAGCTCCACCCGCCGGTACAGCCTGGCCATCTGGACCATCAGGTCTCTGGTCTGAAACGCGGCTTTCCGTTTCAGGTATCTGTCGTAGGAGTCGGACAGGGCACGGAAGTATCCCTCGAACCGGGCCAGCTCCGCATTGTGGCTGATGATGGCCAGCCGTTCCAGGTAGTCCAGCACGTCCGGAGAGACCCTGGACAGCCCGGTGCCCAGAAGCTCCTCCAGGAATTCCCGCATCTGTCCGGCTATTGCCTTGATTTCCGCCAGGTCGTAGGCAGGCGCTTCCGCAGCCTCCCCCAGCAGGGCTTCCCTGGTGACGATTCCGGCCTCCAGCTGGCACCAGAGGATGGCCGCTGCCTTGTGCTGGCACAGTTCCTTTTTGTGGCAGGTACAGGTGGAGTACTCCAGCGGCGACAGAAGCTTTACCACGTACTCCTGTCCCGGAAGGCGGACGGTGACTACCGAGGAATATTGTATCTCGGGGCGGATGTTGGCCGCCATCTGGTTCACGAAGGTCTGAAACTGCCGGTTTCCGAGGGTTTTCTTCAGTTTGGCAAAGGGGTAGGCTTCTATTTCTATTCTGACTGCGGACTTTGCTTCTATCTCCGGGGCTGTTTTGTCATCGGGTTTCTTTTCTATCTCCGGGGCCGTTTTGCCATCGGGGTCCTTTTCTATCTCCGGGGCCGTTTTGTCATCGGTTTTTTTCTCTCCCTTCGAAACCGACTCCTCCGCTTGCTGGGAATCTGTCCCTAACGGCTGCTGCCCACTTTCCTCATCTTTCAGACAGCTTTCCTTTAAAACCAATATGGCCTGCACCACATGGCGGCAGATGCTCCTGGACGGGCAGGTGCACTTGCTCTCCCCAAGGGGGTAGCGCACCGTGACGGTCTCCTCCCCTACTGCTACAGAAGCCTCCTCGCCTGTGCTCTGCACCTGGGCGGCGACTTCCCCTTTGTCCTTATAGGCCCGCTTGACGATTCCTTTATTGCTGAGGCCGATCAGATAATCGTCATCCACTTCTGCCAGCCTGTCTTTCCAATCACTCATCTTGCTTCACCCCAAAATATGGACAATCCGCTCTCTCACTGAACCGCAGACTGTCCCACATATATGTATACATAGCAAGCTACAACTACATCCCATAGTCATATTGCTGCCATCCGGCCCTTTTCCGTTTCAAATAAGTCCCACACTACAGCAACTTGCTCCTCGCCCTCTCCCATGTCAGGCAATAATCTTCCCCATCCACCCCGCCAGCTCCTCCGGCGTCATGGCGCCCACGAAAGCGCCCATGTCCGCCAGCGCCGCCGCGGCGTTCCTGTCGTAATTGGGATTGGCGTCCATGTCCAGGGCCGTCAGCACCACCAGCTTCGCCCCGCTCTCAATGATGCCCTTGGCGGTGCTGTAGAGCCGCTGGTACCCTCCGCCCTCATACAGATCTGTCACCAGGACCACCATCGTCCGGAAAGGGAAATCTATCAGCCCCTCACAGTAGGACAGCGCCCCGGCGATATTCGTCCCGCCCCCCAGCTGGACGCTCATGAGGGTCTCCACAGGATCCTCCACATAACCGCTCAAATCCACCACATTGGTGTCAAATATCACCAGTTTCGTGTCCAGCATGGGCAGCCTGGCGAAGATGCCCGCCATGACCGCGCTGTGGATGACAGAGTCCAACATGGATCCGCTCTCGTCCACGCAGATGATCACCCGCCACTGGTTGTACTTCTTCATCCGGGAATTGAAATACACCTGTTTCAGCACCAGCTGCTGATGCTCTGTGTCGTAGTTTTTCAGATTCAGGCGAATGGTCTTTTTCATGTCCAGGTTGCGGGCCGACTTCACCGGAGAGCTGGCGTTTCGGTTGATCTGGCCGAAGAAGGACATCCTGACCTCCTGTTCCAGCTTCCTGGCAATCTCCTCCGCCACTTTCCTGACGATTTCCCTGGCCAGGGTCAGCACTTCCCCTTTCATCATGTGCTTCAGCTCCACTATGGTCTTCAGAAGCTCCTTATTGGGCTCCAGCTTCCGCAGCACCTCCGGATCGGTGAGGAGCTCTGTCATGCCGTATTTCTCCAGGGCGTGGCGCTCCAGGACTTCCACTGTCTGCTTCGGGAAAAGCTTCTTGACCTGATGCAGCCAGGAGGGCACCGTAAGCTGGGAGCCCTCGCTGCCTCCCTTGCGCTCCGCCCGCACTTCCTGCTCGTCCCCGTATTCTCTGGAATACAGGTAGTCCAGCACGTTCTCCATATCCATATAATTCAGATCGCCGGGTGAAAAGGATATCTGCCCCGAGGAATATTTCCCCAGGACAAGCCTCCACCGGTTCAATATCTCCTGCTCGTCCGCCATATATCCTCCTATTCCAGTCCCGCATGCCCCTACAGCGCCAGTCCACCGCATAGGCTTCCCAGTCGTTTCGAGTCTGCATCCGCAGCTTCCAGGGCGACGCATGGGCATGCTTTTTTTGCTTCCTCTAATCCTGCATATGCCTCACATCTCACCGCCCCAGGCAGACATCTTCCCCTTCACATACTCATCCAACGCTTTCCCATAAGAATACCAGTCCGGGAAGATTTCCTGCCGTTCCATGATGTCCCGGCTGCCCTTTCCGTGGAGCCCCGCCGCTGCCGCGGCAATCTTATCAATCTCCCGGGGCGTGAAATAGGTGAAGGCCATCCGCAGCTCCGGCAAAAGCTCCATGAATTCCTCCTCCGACACTGCCCCGTAGAACTCATCCAACATTCCGATAAACTGTTCCCCGATAAAAACCAAATCCCTGGCCGTAAAGAACAGTCCCCGGAAGAACTGCGCTGTGGAAAACAGCTGGTCTCTGGTTCCGCCCAGGTACCCCCTACAGACCATCTCCACCTCTGCCGCCTCTTCCCTTTTGCTCCCGTAAAGGATGCCGTGGATGCACCCGTTCAGGCCCGCATGGATTTCACCGTCCCCGGTCATCTTTTTCAAAATCTCGTAATACGATTCCCTCTCCTGGCCGAACTCCCCGTCCCGCCCGGTGACCTGGTACAGAAGCTTCAGCGCGTTCATGCAGGCCGCCAAATCCTCGTCCTTGATCCTCGTCATGGACGGCAGCAAGGCAATCAGCTTCCGGCACCCCACATGGATCAGCGTACCGAATTCCAGCTTTGACTCATACAGCCCGGAAAGCTCCTCCATCATCAGCAGTGATTTCACCGCCTCCGCGATGGAATAGAAATCCGTGTCCTGGAGCATCAGTTCATGCACCCGCTGGAAAACCGGCTGCATCTGGTCCCTCAGCCCCATCTCAAACACTTTCGTCAGCAGAATGGCGCTCTCCCTGGCCCCCAGCTCCTTCTTCAGCTCCTCCTTCACCAGGCTCACCGCCGCTTCCTCAATGGTGGCCCCGTAGACGGACACCTCAATCAGGGACGATGTCACCTGTGTGTTCCATTTATATTTCCAGATTTCCCGCATCAGGTTCCTGTCCTTCTTCAGCTGTAGGTTCGGCCCCTTCACCTTTCTGGCAAAAGCGGTGCCCAGATATACCATCCGGTTGAAGAACATGCTCTGCTCCCGATGCTTCGGATTGGAAAAAATAGACAGCGTGGCCTCCGCTTCCAAAGTGGAGCCCGTCTTCAGCCCGAACCTTTTACATGCCGTCTCGAAGTCATGGATGATAGGCGGCACATTGGCGGACTTGCACAGGCTCCCCACCCTGTCACCGGTCATGTGCTTTCGCAGAATCCGCACCGGCGCGTCGGAAGCCAGGTTGTATTCCCCTTTTACAAAAGAGGAAAGCACAGCGTCCAGCAGCTCATAAGCCCCCGGCTCCCGCTTGCCCCGAAGCTCTGCCAGCCCTCTGGCCATGGCACAGGCGCAGATTTCGTCATAGGTGGACAGATAGCCCTCCTTGCGCCTGGTCTCCTTGCCGGAAGCCACTATCATGTCCAAGACCACGCTTTCATAAGGAGCAGTTTCCTTATGGGCGGCGTTTCCCTTATCGGTGGCATCTCCCTTACCAGCGGCGTTTCCCTTATCGGCGGCATCTCCCTTACCAGCGGCGTTTCCCTTATCGGCGGCATCTCCCTTACCAGCGGCGTTTCCCTTATCGGTAGCATCCGACTCCTGCAGCCGTTCCCAGGCTTTCTGATAAAACCCGGTAAACGGCATGCCGCTGGCATAGCCATTCAGCGCGTCCGCAGCTTCCATGGAATAGGGCATCATGTAGACCCCCTGGTCTTTCTCCGGCACCTTATCTGCCATTACTTTTTGCCCGTTGTTCTTTTTGCCGTCTGTTTTTATATGTTTTTTCGCCTTATCCTCAGCGGCGGCCACAGCGGATTCCCGCTCTGATGTAGCTTTTGCCGTCCCGCCGACATCTTCCAATCCATCTTCGGATTCCGCCATCTGTCCCGTCGCCGGTCCCAGCCGCACAGATACGCTTTCCGTCACCCCGCACAGCAGCTTCTTCAGCCCCGGGGTATGGAACCCGCCTGTCACGGCCACCACCGTACCGCCTGTAGCCGCGGCCTTCCGGGCATGCTCCCTGATCCGCTCCGCCATATAGGCTTCCCTGGCCAGGCACCCGTCTTCCTCCATGGACTCCTCCGGCGTGTTCTCCCTGGCCAGCGCGCAGTAAGTCAGCAGATTCCCAAACCACTTCCCGCTTTCCTCGGCAATCCCGTTCAGTTCAAAGTACTTCTCCCAGAATTCATCGAAGCTGCGCAGCCCCGTCTTCTCGCAGAGCTGCCGCAGATACTCGTTGCGGGACAGCAGATAATCGTCATTGTAATTTTGCTTCTCCTCTTCCTTCTTCAGCAGCCCTTTCCCCTCTCTGGAGGCCGCCAGGATGTCCCCGTAGGACAGATCGATGAAAGCAGTCTCTATCCCCAGCCGCTTCCCCGTCCGGAACGCCGCAAGCTCCGGAGAATAGTCCAGGAACGGATAATAGCATTTATACCGCTCCTTCTCCGGGGAAATCCGCCCCGACTGGTCATGATAGGAATAATAAATGGCAAAAGGCGCTTTCGTGTCCTCATGCACCATCACCGGAATCAGGGCGTCCGCATTGTCCGGCCCCTCCACCAGGATGACACAGGGGCGCAGCTCCTCTATCACGCGCTCCACATGGTACGCGCAGGCCGGGCTGTGATGACGGACGGGAAGCAGGACTATCTCAGCCATTTCCTGGCTTCGTAATATTCGCTCCATAATCCACCTTCTTTGCTGCTCTTGTCCCGGATGACCGTGTTGAAATAACCCTTCACCTTCTCCAGGTCGTCTTTATTTTCCTTGGAGACCGCACCCACCAGGTTCTGCACCAGGCTGTCCATGCTGATCGTCCCGTCCCCATAATAATAGCCCGCGATCATCGACTGGAAATACACGGAAACCGCCTCCGCCGTGCTCATCACCGCCGACGGCTTGTCTATCCTGTGCCCATAGGAGGACGCGCCCTCCCGCAGCTCATGATAAGTAGAAGCCAGAATCTCCGCCACGTCCTCGTCCGCCCGCGTCTCCATATGGCTCTCCTGGGCCAATTTGTTCACTTCGTTGATGATGATCTGCTTCTCCAGGGCGGCTTCCCGCACGGGCATCACCGTCTCGAAATTGAACCTTCTCTTCAGAGCGCTGCTCATCTCGTTCACGCCCTTGTCCCTGGTGTTGGCCGTGCCGATCACGTTGAAGCCGGGCTTCGCGAACAGGAAGCCCTCGTCCCCCAGCTCCGGCACGTTCAGCACCTTGTCGCTGAGGACGCTGATCAGGCTGTCCTGAATCTCCGCGGGCGTCCTGGTGATCTCCTCGAAACGGGTCAGGATCCCTTTTTCCATCCCCACATACAGCGGCGAAGGCACCAGGGCCTCCCTGCCGGGCCCCTTGGCCAGCAGCAGCGCATAGTTCCAGGAATACTTGATCATGTCCTCCGTGGTTCCCGCGGTCCCCTGGATGGTGTTGGTGCTGACCCCGCTGATAGCTGCGGAGAGAAGCTCCGAAAGCATGGTCTTGGCCGTGCCGGGCTCCCCCACCAACATCAGTCCCCGGTTGCCCGCCAGGGTCACGATGCAGCGCTCTATCAGCGCGTCATTGCCGAAATATTTTTTCTCTATGAGATATTCTTTCCCCTCGTGCCGGATTGGCTTAGGGCTCCCCAATATAAATGTCCGCACCGCCCTGGGGGACATCTGCCAGTTCTCCGGGCGCATTCCTGTGTCGTTGGCCTTCAGCGCCTCCAGTTCCTCCTTGTACCTGATCTCCACCGGGGGCTTGATAAATCCCTGTTCCATGAATCTACCTCTCTGCTTTCTTAATTTATATTACCAGAAACCTGGCCGGATGGTCTGAAGCCGCCGAGGGCTCCTGACCGTGACTGGTCTGTCATCTTAGAATAAGTATAGCAAATCTGTCGGGAAAATTCCATAGTGTAGCCGAAAAACATGACGGCACATAATCGCAGGCCTGCTGATGAAATAAAGATACAGATATATGCCTTCATATTGCCCGGGAAATGACAACCCGAGGGATATATGCAGCGTATTCAAAAAATATAAGCTGTCAGATAAACGAATCAGAAGACACGAAAACATCGCTCCCTGAAGACCGCAGCCCCCATAGAGCGATGCCCGCTAAACCACATCATTTCCACGAAATGCCCTTACCGGTGTTGGGCCTGACGGCACAGTAGGTGGCATCGGCGACAAAGACCGCCAGGAGCGCCAGGCACAGCGCGACCCGCCAGCCCTTGGAAATCCTCCGGTACATCCTTTCATACAGCGGCAAGAAGAAGCACACCAGCGCCGTCCCGCCCAGGCCGAAGACCACGGCCCCCGCCAGGCAGATTCTGCCGTTCAGGTTCAGGAAATGCCCGCTGTAGTCCCACCATCGGATGCCCCACCGCAGCTCCAGGAAAAAGCTGGTCAGGTACTCCAGCACGGAGCAGGCCCCCATGGACAACAGGAACACACAGACCGGCCTCCTCCCAAGGCGCCTCAGGCAGAACACCAAAATCAGCCCGCCCGCTCCGTAAATGGGCAGATACGGGCCTCTGTACACACCCCTGTTGATGAAGGCGTGCTCCGTAAAGAAGAACAGGGCCACCTCCCAAAGCCACCCCACGAAGGCCAGTATGAAAAACAACAGGACATAGTAGTCGAATTCATGGATTGCTTCTTTTCTCATCATAGGATTCAGTGTGTCCAAGTTCCTTTACAGAAATGCATCCTATATGTAATATAATCGAACAGAAACGCCCCTCAGCGCACATACGCCCTCAGAATCCTACACTCCTCCCCCAAAGGCCGTATGGTGAACGCCCCTATGGACGCCGGGAGGATGAAAGTCTCCGCGTAATGCACCGTAAATTCCGAAAACTCCTCCTGAGGCGAAGCGATGACTGCGCCTTCGCCGTCCACCACATTGCACATCTGGACGCTTCCCTCCCCGGTGAAGGCATGCTCCTTCCGCAAGGTGTCACGCCTGGTCTCAAGGAATTCCCGCTCATGCAGTCCTGTGAACTCCTCACAGAATCCGTCCGCCTCTGCCATGACCTGTGCCCGGTCTATGAGATTGTCTTTTACCCACTGGGTGGTGCGGTCCCACTGAATCACTTTTTCGCCATGCTGCAAGTGCACAGGGCGGGGCTTTCCGTCCAGCCCCAGGCGGCCCCAGTCCCACAGCTTGAAGGTAAAGATATAGGGGGTGGCGCTGACCTCCAGCACCATGCAGTTGCTGCCGGAGCAGTGGATGGTTCCCGCCGGAATCAGAAAATGGTCATGCTTCTTTGCAGGCCACCGGTTCACATACTGCTGCGCGTCAAAAGGCTTCCCGCCCTCCTGGGCTTCGCGGAGTGCCTCCAGCATCTTCTCCCTGCACACCCCTTCTTTCAGCCCCAGATAGACTACGGCATCTTCGTCACAATCCAGAATATAATAACTCTCATCCTGGGTATAGTGCATGCCGAAAGTGTTCTGGATATACTCTGTCAGGGGATGAACCTGAAGCGACAGGTTCTGGCCCCCCATAGTGTCAAGAAAGTCGAACCGAATAGGGAACTCATCCCCGAAGCGGGCATGCACCCTCTCTCCCAGGAGAAGACGTGGGCGGTAGAATACCACATTCACCGCCGGGAACTCCATGCGCACCTCCCCGAAGCGCAGGAAAATGCTGTTCTCCTCCGGCACGCCGTCAAAAGCCCAGGCATAATTCTTCGCGCTCTTGTCCAGTCCGCAGACCTCCTTCATCCACTGCCCTCCCCAGACTTCGGGAGCGTAGTAAGGCACCAGACGAAAAGGCTCCCTGGCCAGCCTGTCGAGCCCTGTGCGCATCCCCTGACCGCTGACCATCTTGGGGCTTCCCGGAACCACCGTGTCAAGCACATAGTCCATGCGCTCGAACAGCGCTTTCTTTCTACGGTCCGCCATGCGCCATTCCAGAAAAAAACCCCGCTTGAACTTGCGCAGCTTCTCCTCGTCCCCATTGTCCGTCTTCCAGTTCTTCATCCTTTGCTGAAAGCGACATTGAATCTCCCAACGGGGCATGTCAAAATAAACCAATGTCCCCTGTTCCGTCACCAGGGAAGCCCCTGTTCCATAGACCAGCGCAGGCCCGTCACAGCCCTCTATCTCCCGGCGCATGGCCTCCAGCTTCTCCTGTCTGTAGACATCCTCCAGCCGCAAAGCGTTCATCACGCCGAACACCCTGTCGTCTGTCACATAATTTTTCGTCATGTGCTGATATTCCGCATCTGATATGGCACAGGTCTCTGCGTCGAACATGGCAAAGCCAAGTTCCCCCAGTTCCCGCGTCACTTCCTCTCTGTGAATCCCCGGATAAAATTCCGCCACCAGGACGCCTTTCTCTCCCACGGCTTCCCGGAGTCCGGCCCGGATGGCCTCCCACCCCTGGACCGCCTTAAATCCCTCTATCCGTTTCTCCGGATACTTGTCAAAATCCGTTGCCCTCATTGTATGCCAGCCCCTTTCACTGCTCTCCCTGTGTCAGATTCGCAGCCCCCACGACGCCCGCCTGGTTTCCCAGACGGGCGCTGACCGCTCTGACCGGCGCGTACGCATATCCATACACGCCTTCTTCCAGCCCCCGGTTCACCGCAGGCAATATCATATCGCCTGAAGCCGAAACGCCCCCGCCCAGCACAATGACCTGGGGCCTTAGGATATTCGCCAGGTTCACCGCGCCCTCCGTAAGATACTCCAGGAATTCCCGGACGATTCCCCCGGCCTCCACATCTCCTGAGCCAGCAGCCCGGAAAATATCCTTCACGCTTTTTTCCTCTTCCCACAGCCTCCTGCCCCGGACCCCTATGGCGGTGGCAGAAGCATACGCCTCCAGGCAGCCCCTGCGCCCGCAGTTGCATTCCCTTCCCTGATGCGCAATGACGGCATGCCCGAAAATGTAAGCCATGGAGCCGTAACCGTCCGTCTCCAGCCTGCCGTCCCGAACGAATCCTCCGCCCACGCCTGTGCCGATGGTCAGCATGGCCATGCGGGCAACGCCCCTTCCCGCGCCGTACAGCGCCTCCCCCAGGGCTGCGCACTGGGCATCATTGGCCATACGCACGGAAAGCCCCAGCCGTCGGCGGATATCCTCCGCAAGCGCCGCATCCTGCCAGCCGAAATTATTGGAATAGCGCACAATCCCCCGGCCGGCGTCAATGATGCCGGGGGAGGCGATCCCCACATATTCCGCCCTGTCTTTCTCCAAAACGCGCTCCGCCAGCTCCGCCATCCTGTCCACTACAGCAGCATATCCCTCCCGGAGCCGGGTGTCGCATACGCCAAAGCGCAAGATTCTTCCCTCTTCCACCAAGCCGCACTTAATCTGGGTACCGCCTAAATCTATCCCTAACGAAACCATACCTGCCCTCTCCTAGGTCATTCCCTGTCTTCAAAATGATAGAACGTCACAATATCCTCCGCCAGAGCCTCCGCCTTCCGGAAAGCCGACCGTATCTCCCCGGTCTCCGATACCTCCAGCTGATAGCGGAACTGATAGAACCCGCCCAGGCTGGCCTTGAAGTTGGTCTCCCAGAAATTGTTCATCACCCAGGAATAGGCCTCGTCCTCATTGGGTGCGCCTTCGCCCATCAGACGGACGGGATGCGCCCGCAGGGTGCCCATCCACACCAGAGGCGTATCCGGCATAGCCAAAATCACCTGGGCCTCTTCCCGCCGGAATACCATCCCGTTCTGCACCGCATAAAAGTCAACGCAAGTGCCTGGCAGCTGATCCATGCGGGGACGCATCTGCGCACCCGCCTTGTCCAGCCAGACCTCCCCCTCAAAAGGAAGGGAAAGGTACAGGTTTTCCGGTTCCCAGACGCTTTCCTTATGGATGCGGAAATCAATCTCCAGCCGTGGGCTGAGATGGTAGGCCGTCAAAATCACAGCGCAGGCTTTCACGCCCTCCATCCGATAGGAGAGTTCCACCCTTGTGTAAAGGGCATCGCATTCCAATACCTGTACGTCCGCAAGGAATCCGGCGCTGCGCCTTGTACGGGCCGCTTTTCGGTTCCGCCCCATATTCCTCCTGACTGTCAGGTAATCCTCCCCCACTCTGCGCTCCGTCACCTCATACACTGGTGTAAATGCCCCATAAGGCCTGCCTGCCGCCATCAGCTCCAGGCCGTGCACCTTATCCCATATGGAAGTGATGCCTGTGCCGGGCGTAAAGGCAATCCTGAAGAACCTGTTTTCCAGCCAGTCAAAGGAGGCACCTCCCCCTTGTGCCAGCCTCTCCCGCAGCCGCCAGTCCAAATCGTCCACGCCCTCAATCCCCGTGAGGGCTTTGCGTCCCGCCGAGGGCAGCGCGGACTCCGGCAGCTCCGCCAGCCGGTACATCTTTTTCTCTCCGGGCCCAAGCTTTGCCCAGATGCACATCTCGGGGCCTCGGGAATACCGGCTGATCTGGAAGGGAACCGGGCTCCCGTCCAGGGCGTCCTCCACCCTGAAATGCCTGTGTCCGTAAAAATGCTCCAAATCCTGTCTGAGCATCCCCTCAATGGGCTCATCGTGGGGATTCACCGCGCAGAACATCAGTTCTTTGTGAAGTGAAACCGCAGTCTCCCCAAGAGAGCGCTGCAGCGCCTCCCTGGCAATCACCGCCGACTCGCAAGCCTTCAGCGCATACAGCCGTTTCCACTGATCCAGATTGTTCACCTGGGGATGGAAAGGTTCCGTGATGGAAGAGGAATACCCCCAGGTATGCTCCCCGTAAAACATCAGGTTATATAAGGCGTCCCGGCGGGCTTCTTCAGGAGTCGCCTTCCCCTCCGGGTCAAGTTTCCGGACAATATGATAGCTGCGGGCAGCGGATCTGTACTGAATCACATCCGCAGGCGTGGAGCCCACGCCGTCCGCCCACCAGTCTGTCCAGTCTCCCCGGTAAGTAGGAATCTCCATATTGCTGGCTTCAAGCGCCTCAAAGAATTCATCCAAGGTCGCCATCTTCAGGACCACTTCCCCGCCCAGTTTTTGGTAACGGTCCATGAAATCCAGAATCCGCAGCGACGGCGGTGAGTTGTCCGTCATGTTGCCGCTTAAGCAGACAGGGGCAAAATCCAGGGAATAGCCCTGTTCCCGCAGAGACCTCACATACGCGTCAATCCGCCGAAGGGCCTTCTCGAACTCCGACAGCGGGGCACCCGACATTCCGTCATGGATAGTATACTCGAACCATGAGGCCTGGGCTATCCCCAGCTCGTTCCCAAGATTATAGTGCTCCCCATTCCAGCAGAGGATATGTCTCCCTTTTGGGGACTCCCAGTAAAAGGGCGTCTGCTTGCAAAACAGCGGATGATATCCATGATGGGTATGGATGCTGGACAGCAGCCTGGTCACGCCCTGCTCTGCCAGAATATCCGCAAATCCCCAGCTGTACCCATTCACATCCGCAGTCATGGCGCTCCTGGCAGGAATCCCCAAGGTTTCCCGCTGCTTTCTGCATGCCTCCATAATCTCCCGGTGGACATACTCCGGCACCAGGTCCGTCAGATTCAGATAGCTGGCCGAAAGTCCGATATTCCCGCGACTCACCGCCCCCACAAAGTCACTGGTCTCCTCCGGTGACGCCTCCTTCAGGAACTGCTCCACGCACCAGTAGCTCTCACAATTCCACTTGAAGCGGGGCTCCCGCCGGATGATGGCCAGCGCCTCCCGGATAAAGGCCACATGATGCGCTTTCATCTTCTCCTGGGTGTCCGTATATCCCACATCCGTATGAGAAGAATGAATCAAGTACAGAGTAAACTCTCCCATAAACCCAAAACCTCCACGCAATTTATACTTCCGGCAAAAAGTCTGCCCGGCCCATACAAAGACTTCCGGCTTCCTTACTGCGCCGTATCTTTCTGCAGCAGAATGTCTTCCAGCTGCCGGATGCTGGTCTCGACTTGCTGCTCTATCTCCTGAATGGAAGACATAATCTTCTTCGACCTGTCCGTCATGGTCACTGCCCATACTGCGCTGTTCATGGCCTGGAAACCTCCTGCATCCGCACACTGCTGTCCAATCCACGCATAGTCAATCATCGCGTACCGATTGATGTTCTTAACTATCTCCCTGGCCATGTCGTCGCGCAGCTTGACGTTCAGGTACTCCTCTTCCTCAATCTCGTTCTCTTCCTGGGCAAAGTAAGCCAACGCCTCCACAATCATGACCGTCTTGTCCAAATCCGGATTGTTGGCGAGGATTCCCATGTTGGCGGCATTGTGGTTGACCCAGCAATTGTATTCATCGGGACCCGCGTCATCCCCTTTCGGCATGGGGACAATGCCGAAGTCGTCCTGCATTTCATAGATGGGATCTGCCACGCCCCTGGCCCTGGAATAGCAGTAGAACAGGGTCTGCCCGTTCACGAAAAGGTTCACGATGTCCGACTCCACCATTCCCAGGCAGTCATAGGCATTTTCAAAAGGATCCAGAATCTCCGCCACCTGGTTCACGGTCCTGAAAGCCTCCTTTGTATTCAGCTCAAAAGTGAAATGGCCATCCTCTTCCTCTCTGATAAAATGCTTCCCGGCTCCCATGTAGAGGGTGAAGGGGCCGTCAAATTCATGGCCGCACACAAAACCGTAACGGTCGTTTCCATCGAACACGCCGTCTCCATTCAGGTCCTTCTTCGCGGCCTTACAGTACTCCAGCAGCTTCGACATGGTCCACTCATCTCTGGCATACAGGTCGTAGGGGCTCTCCAGGTTCAGTTCTTCGATGATGGCCTTGTTGAAGAACATCACCACCGCCTCATCGTGCTGGCAGGCAAAAGGCGCGCCCAAGGCATAAATCTTGTCCTGATACTGTAGGATATTGGTACTGCCGTATCTCTGCCAGTATTCCGCCTCCAGGTTCAGCCCCTCCAGCTTGGCCAAATCCACCAGACGCCTGGCTTTCAGAAATCTCCCCAGACTCCAGGTCTCGCAGACTACAATATCCGCATATTTGGTGCCGGCCTGGGCCGCCAGCTGCGCCTCATTTTCATCGTAGTCAATGCGCTCAATGGTACAGTTGAACAGCTCCTCCACCTTATTCACACGGTTGATGACAGCGTTGGCAATGTTGGAGCTTCCCTCCTCGGGAAACCACCTTGCCGGATTGGAGTCCGCCACCGTAAACACGTAGCCGTCCAGGTCTTCTATCCGAAAAGGATATTCGTTGGTTTCTTCTTTGTTCTCTTCCTGCCGGGTCTTGTCGCCGCAGCCCGTAAGGCAGCCAAACAACATGGATACACAGAGCAAAAGCCCCAATGTCTTCTTCATTTTCATCCTATCTGTCCCTTTTCCCTTCGCATAACAATAAATGTTTGTTTCCTTTAATAAAGGCATCAGCTTTCCCAAATCCAGGCGGGAAAGCTGATCCACATGATTTACTTGGAGAATTCATAATAGTCGAAGTTGCCGACCCAGTTGCTGTCGCCATCCGTGGGATGGAACACAAAACAGATGACCTGCTCGCCCGTCAATCCCGCCAAATCGGGAACATCGATTTCAAAGTCCGCAAAAGCGACCCAGTCGCTGCCGAAGTTTTCCGGCTTGGAATCCGGAGCGTCTGCAGCGTTGAGCGCAATAGTGGTAATCAGCTCGCCATCGGGGTCTCCGCAACGGACATCAATGGTTCCGCCCGGCGTAATGGTGCCAAACCTTATCAGGACTTTGTTGTATCCGCCGTCCTCGAAGTCAAGCCGGTAGACGATGTATACATTGCCCTGTGTCCCGCCGATGTTGCCGCCCGCGGAACTTTGTTCTCCTTTGTCATGGGAGGTGGTCCCCTCAATATCCTGCTCTGCCTCGACCCTTTCGGACACCTTCAGCGCAGGCTTATCATAGAAACGAAATGACATGAGGTTAAAGTCCCCGCTCTTGAAGACGAAGTAAATGCCATGGCCTCCGGTGACGCCCGCCAGTTCAGGCACTTCCACAGTATAGGTGTGGGTATTGTCGTTGGTCCAGTCAGCTGCCCCGGTAAAAGAAACGTTCCCCACCAGATCGCCGTCAGGGCTGTCCAGGCGGAGCTCCAGCGCACACTCGCCAACGAAATCGCCGGTCAGCGCAAGCTCCTGATAGCCGCCCTCCTCGCCAAAATCCAACTTGTAGCCGACATAGCAGTCGGAGGTCACATAAATATGGGTATAATCCGGCTCCTCCCCCCGATACCCTGCATATTCCCCGACAAAAGAGTTGTCGAAAAAGTCCCAGGAGTTTTTCTTTGCGTTGGCACCGGTAAGCTTGTACAGTTCAAAGTAATCAGGATTCATGAGATAATCGCTCTCCCCTTCCGGGCTCTCCCATTCGATAACCAAATCCGTGGAACCGCTCTGCCCTTTTAAGTTAGGCACATCGAACGTCACAGCGGAATCCATATCCCAGCTGCCGGTTCCCTGAAAGACGGCCTCGCCCAGCAGCTCCCCAAACTCCTTGTAATCCGCATCGCCAATCCAGAGCCTGACGGTTCCCCCTATGGAATCCGCGCCGTAGCGGATAGAAATCTGATTATAGCCGCCGTCCGCCAAATCCACATTGTACATTGCCCAGGCCTTGTCTTTGAGTCCGCCAAGATGGTCTTCCTCTGCGGAGACATCGCCGTCCACAAAGGCCTCCGCCTCTGTCCTGAGGGCTATGGGGCCTTCCGCCTCCCCTTCCGGCTCCTCCGCCGCGGCGGGCTCTTCTTCGGCAGGCTGGCTTTCCTCGGAAGACTCCTCAACGGGCGGCTCCCCTTCGCTGCCCTGCTGGTCATCACCGGTCGACTCCTCGCCGGACTCTTCCATGGATTCTGATTGGAAATCCGTCGTCGGCTCTTCTCCGCATGCGGCCATACGAAACGCCATAGCAGCACACAACAGGCAACTCAACACTTTCTTTTTCATACTTTTCCTCTCTCCTCTCTTTTTTCTATATCACTTTATTGATCGAAGCCTTTCGGCTGGTGACTCAGGCAAGCTTACAAAACAGAGGTTGAATGGCATCAGGGCTTGATTTTTTATGTATTATAAATTCCTTTCTATTGAATGTCAATATGTAATTACAAATATGTTCTTTTTTGGTGGTTTTTTTACATTAATTCATTTTTTACAATATTTTTGAACTTTATCCATATTATGTTAAATATTTTTGCCAAATAGATTGACTTTTGTAATTACATATGGTAGCATCGATGGTATAACTACAGAAGGAAAAGGCTTATGGACCGCCATGGCCGTCAAGCTTTCCAATCCATCGGAACGCGCACCGAAGCGCAGGAGGTTTCATCATGATACGCAATAAACATTCCCTGAGACGCTTGTCTGCCCTGATATCCTGTCTCTCCCTTGTTGCCCTTGCGGGGTGCGGGGCTGTCTCAACCGGGACAGATGCCGAATCCGCCAGTACCCTGCGCCCCACCGAGGAAGAAAAGATGGCTGTCAGGATGGTTCAGGCCATATTTGACCAATATGCCATCAACGGCAAGAGCGAAGATACGGATTTCGTCAACCTGAAGGAATACCACAATGCGGTTCAGTCCGGTTTCCTTTGGTCGAATTTCTGCGGAGTAGGCATGCAGTATTATATGTGCAGGCTTTACCCGGACGACAGGGAGCAGAAGGAAATCTTCCGTAAGATGATCAATAACTTTCTGTTCTTCCGCCAGTCCGATTCCGCGTCCAATGGCGCCGAAAACTCTGTAAAATACCACTCCGCCAGAGGCACTGTGATGAATCTGGGAAGCGGCGACTGCTTTTTTGACGACAATATATGGGTCGCCCGCAATTATCTTCGTGCCTATGAAATCTTGGGAGACGCCTGGTTTCTGGAGGAAGCCATCCGAGTGAACAACTGGGTTCTGTCCGGCTGGAACGAGAAGCTGGGCGGCATTGTGTGGAGCGAGGCCGGACTGGCTCCTGACGCGGATGTGCAGCACCTGGAGCGAGGCCTAAGCGCCAATGCCTGCAGCATCATGGTCAATGCCAAACTGTCCCAGCTTGCCGCGACCTCTGAGGAAAGCAGCTTCTACCTTGCCTGGGCAGAACGCTTCTATGAATTCTGCAAGAAGATGCAGAATCTGCCCGAGACTTACGATTATTGGAACGGCATCCATACCATCTATCAAGACGGTGCTTTTCAGGACGGCGGCATCAACAAGGTTCACTATTCCTATAATTCCGGCAGCATGATTCTCGCCAATCTGGCGCTTTTCGACTGCACGGAGGATGCCGAAAAAAGGGCCGCCTACCTTGATGATGCCATAAAGACCGCCGCAGCCGCCTATCAGACATTCCATACTTATGACGTAGACTCGGAAAGTTCTTATTACCGGGGCGATCCCTGGTTTGCCGCCATTTTAAACGAAGCCTATTATGAAATGTGGCAGCGCGGCCTGGAATCCGCAGATCAATATATGAATTCCTTCGCTGAAAACGTGGCTTTTGCCTATTCCAACCGGGACGAGGGGACAGGCCTCTGCCCTTACCAGGCTGTCTGGAAAGTGACCTGGGACAAAAATGAGTCCTATGTCATCCACCAGACCGGTTTCGCGGAGCAGGCGGTGCTGGCGGCGCTGTGCAGCGTCTCCCAAAAAGCCGCCAGCACTTCCTCCAACTGACCGGCAGCCAGATAACAGACCGTAAAAACATGTGCTTCGAGAGGTCTCCTTTGCCAGGCCTTCTATGACAAATCCCAAGTCATAGAAGGCTTTTCTCGCTTTTTCGTCCTCCGTCCTGGGCGAGCGCCGGGCCGAAACAGATTTTATTGACGTTTCCTGTAAATTAGATTATACTAATCACAGGCGGGCAGACGGCTTACAGACAATGTTCTCCTCTGCCTCCACCATGCACAGGGTGTCTCTGCTGTCTTCAGATAGCCCTGAAAAGGAGAAGAACCATGCATAATTACGCAAAAGTGTATCAATATATCCTGGGAAAAATCCAGAACGGCGAATTTCAGGAGGGCGACCTGATTCCTAAGGAAATGGACTTGAGCGAACAGTTCAATGTCAGCCGTCCCACGGTCCGCCACGCCCTGAACGATTTGGTGAACGAGGGGTATCTGACCCGGGTACGGGGACGGGGCAGCTTTGTGACGAAGCCGAAGGTCGTACAGGAATATACGAAGTTTATCGAAAGCTATGACCAGGAGATGGAGAAAAAAGGGCTTTCCCCCCTGACCAAGGTCCTGGAGCTGAGCATGATTTATCCCAACGAATACATCCAAGGCTGCCTGTCCATCACCGGGGAAGAACGGGTCATCAAGCTGCGCCGCCTGCGCTTCATCAAGGAGGCCGACACGGCCAAGCCCATGATTCTGACCACTGTCTATTTCCCCTATTCCCTGGTTCCAAAAGCATTGCAATACGACTTCGAGCAACGCTCCTTTTACAGCGTGCTGGCGGAAAACGGCGTCTATGTGAACAAAGTCCGACATTTTTTGGAGGTGCGGATGCTCTACGGAAAAACCGCCTCCCTTTTCGACCTACCGGACAATTCCCCCTGTCACTTCATTTCCTCCACTGGCTACGACAGCGAGAATCATCCCATTGAATACTCAGAAAACTTCTATCCGGCGGATCGGAACCAGTTCACTGTGGAAACCGTAAGGTGAGGGGCCGCCAAAAGTCTCTCGCTCACCTCTACAATACCATTCTGGCGGCGGCCATCCCCCCTGATTACCCGAAAAGCTCATCCCTTCTCCTTTGACCTGGGACCACCGCCAGGGCAGATTGGCCGGCAGCATCCCAAATTTGCCGGCCCCTTCCCCAACCGGACAGGAAATCTCGCCCGGATAGAAAGAAATTGTTGCGGAACAAGGCAGGTTGTGCAATAATAATCATAAGACCCGCGCTGCGCACACTATATTCGTTGGCATTTCAGGTGCGGGAATCAGATACATGAAGAGGTTTCCTTACATGAGTGAGAGTCGAAATTGGAACGGTACAGGAGAACAGATGAAGAACGCCCTGTCCGAGGCCCTGCAGAGCGGGGATTTCAAGAACCTGAACGACCTAGTGTCCCAGACCGTGACAGATGCAATAAATGAAGTGGGCAAAGAAGTAGGCAAATATGTCCCGCTGAACAATGCCAAGAACCAGCAGAACAGCCAGCGCGACCCCGGCCCTTCCCAGGAACAGCAGACGAGTCCCCCGCCCGACATGCCCATCTGGCAGATACGGGCCCAGGAGCGGGAACGGCAAAGGCAGCAGAAGCTACAGGAGGAATGGCAGAAACAGCAGCAGCGCCGCCAGGAGCAGCAACAGCGCACCCCTCAGGTGCTCCGCAAGAACCTACCCGCCATCAAGGTCAAGAAAGTGGGCAGCGTCTCCAACGTGCTCTATCAGGTGTTCGGCGGAGTCGGCCTGGGCATCACAGGGATAGTGACTTTCATCCGGCTGCTCGTCTTCCTGGCAGGGGATACCACCTTGGGCGGATGGATCGTGAATTTCCTGTTCCTGTTCTTCTTCTACGGCATGATCCGCTTCGGAATCGGCCAGAAAAAGCGGCTGAAGCGGGCGAAGCGCTATCTGCAGCTGTGCGACTACCGGGTATACGGAGAAGTGGCAAAGCTGGCCAGCGGCACAGGCAAAAGTGAAGAATATGTGGTGAAGGACCTGAAGAAGATGCTGGCGCTGGGCATTTTCCCGGAGGGCCATCTGGACGAGCAGAAGACCTGTTTCATGCTGAACGATGTGGTCTACAAGCAATATTTGGAAGCCGAGAACAGCCGCCGCATCCGGGAACTGGAAAACCGCAGGGCCCTGGAGGACCAGCAGGCCGCCCAAAGGCAGGCTCCCCAGCCCGCCCCCGCGCCGGAGGCGTCCAAAGAACAGACCTCGGAGCTGCAGGCCATGGTGACGGAAGGGGCAGAGTATATCCGCAAGCTGCGGAACCTGAACGACCGGATTACCGGGGAAGTCATCTCCGCAAAGCTCTTCTGCCTGGAGAATCTGTTGAAGGACATCTTCGACAGCGTGCGCACCCATCCGGAGCAGATGCCCCGCATGCACAAGCTGATGAGCTACTATCTGCCCACTACCCTGAAGCTGGTGGAGTCCTACGAGGAGTTCAACCGCATCAGCTCCCCGGGCCCGGATATCGTCAAGGCCAAGGCAGAGATAGAGAACACCCTGGACACTATCAATGAAGCTTTCCGGGAGCTTCTCAATACCCTGTTCCAGAACGCGGTATTCGATGCCACCACTGACGCACAGGTCCTGAAGTCCATGCTCGCAAGAGAAGGGTTGATGCGCGAAAAGGCTTTTGCCACAAATGAATCGGAGTGACGTAAAACAGAATGATACATAGAATCAAATCATAGATGGAGGTAATGAAAATGAGCAGCAATTTAGATGAGATGTTAAATCAGGCCCCTACCCTGACCTTTGAGCCCTTCACCCAGCCGGAGGCTCCGGAAGTGCCTGCGGCGCCGGAGACCACCCAGAAGGTGCCCGAGGTAGTGCTTACCCCTGCGGAGCAGAAAATGGTAGACGATTTCGCCTCCCAGATTGACATCACCAATACCCAGATGGTGCTGCAGTACGGTGCCGGCAGCCAGAAGAAAATCGCGGATTTCTCCGAGAACGCCCTGAACAACGTCCGCACCAAGGACATGGGCGAAATCGGGCAGATGCTGGCGGGCGTGGTGGCCGAGCTGAAGGATTTCAATGAGGAAGAGGAAAAGGGCTTCCTGGGATTCTTCAAAAAGGGCGCCAACAAGCTGGACAATCTGAAGATAAAATACGACAAAGCCGAGGGCAACATCAACCGCATCTGCAAAGTCATGGAAGACCATCAGGTGACGCTCCTGAAAGACGCCGCCATGCTGGACAAGATGTATGAGCTGAACCTGAATTATTTCAAAGAGCTGTCCATGTACATCCTGGCCGGAAAGAAGAAGCTGGAGCAGGCCAGGACCGTGGAGCTGCCCGCCCTTCTGGCGAAAGCGGAGCAGAGCGGGCTGCCGGAGGACACCCAGGCCGCCAATGACTTCGCCTCCATGTGCGAGCGCTTCGAGAAGAAGATTTACGACCTGGAGCTGACCAGGACCATCTCCATGCAGATGGCGCCCCAGATCCGCCTGATTCAGAGCAATGACACCGCCATGTCAGAGAAGATACAGTCCACTTTGGTCAACACCATCCCCCTGTGGAAGAGCCAGATGGTGATCGCCATCGGCCTCAACCACTCTTCGGAAGCCGCCAAGGCTCAGCGGGAGGTCACCGACATGACCAACGCGCTGCTGAAGAAGAACGCGGAGACGCTGAAGATTGCCACAGTAGAGACCGCCAGGGAGACCCAGCGGGGCATCGTGGACATCGAGACCCTCACCGCCACCAACCAGACCCTGATTAGCACCCTGGACGAAGTCATGAAGATCCAGGAGGACGGTCGGGCCAAGAGAAGGAGCGCCGAGCAGGAGCTGGGCAGAATTGAGGACGAGATGCGGCAGAAGCTGCTGGCTGTCAGCAGCGCTTCCCGACAGATGTAAGGCTGGAGCACAAATATTCCCTTTGCAAAATTTTCATCATCGAAAGCACCCCTTTCCGGGCATCCTTGTGCACGGATCTGGGTGCTTTCTCAAAACCACAATATGATGTCTCCCTATTCAGGACAAGCAGAATCTGAATGCCCGCAAGACAGCTGCCTTTTGGAAATATGATGTCAGCTTCTCTTGCAGATGACTCCAGTTCGACATATTCGCTGTAGTATCTGTTCAATATCTCCAGGGGCGGTACGTCCCCATAGAGAACTGTCAATGCCTCATATGCCTTATTCCATAATGCTTTTTTCATCGCAAGCGCTCTCTGGGTGTTCTCATTTTCCGCAGAACGGTATTTACAAGCCAGAAGTTCGTCTACGCTAACTCCAAGGTCCTCGCCTAATTGATACAGGATACCGCTCTGGGGCTTTGCGGATCCGTTTTCACGGAGCAGATGCTGCTTCAAATTTGCTATAGACATTTCTTAGCCGGACTTGTCTGCTGACACTACTATATGCTATTTTGCGCATGCACACAAGGAGGATGCGTCTACCAGAGGTAGAGCTTTTATCTGAAATCAAGATCAACTTCCAAATCGACCAGATGCTGGCTCACGAACCCCTTTTTCAAGAGTTCAATCTCCTGTCTGAGCTGTCGGTAATGTATGCCCTCTTTGCGCCAATCCAAGCTGCCTATAAGGAGAGCCAATCGCTAACCCAACCTGCAATCTAAGATGGCCTTGCTGACTTGAAGCGTCAAGATACAGAGCTTATCAATTTTCCACTGTATTGCCCGAAATGCAAACAGGAAACTTTAGTGAATGTCAAAAAATCAAAACTATCTGTCATCCGCATGGCTGACTTGATTTCTAAGGAGGATAACGAATTATGATGGACAAACAAAAAATTTATCCCCGGTCAAAAGATCGGGAAACTGTATATTTGAAAAATGTCGTTACTGATTCCAGCATCATCGTAGGCGACTACACCATGTATAACGACTTTGTAAATGATCCTGTTGATTTTCAAAAGAATAATGTTCTTTACCATTATCCCATCAACCATGACAGGCTGATTATTGGTAAATTTTGCTCTATCGCTTGTGGCACTCGATTTTTGTTCAACAGCGCCAACCACAGCATGACTTCACTTGCGACTTATCCATTTCCTATCTTCTTTGAGGAATGGGGGCTGGATGTTAGCCACATAACCGAGGCATGGGACAACAAAGGCGATATTGTTATTGGAAGTGATGTCTGGATTGGATATGAGGCCGTGATCTTCGCTGGAGTTACCATAGGGGATGGTGCCATTATTGGCACCAGAGCTGTTGTAACAAAAGATGTCCCGCCCTATACCATTGTAGGAGGTGTTCCGGCTAAACCTATCCGAAAACGCTTTTCTGATGAAACTATTTCGGCGTTGCTGACAGAGCGGTGGTGGGACTGGCCGGAAGAAAAAATTGCTCGTAATCTTGCGGCAATCCAATCGGGCCGTATCGATCAATTTAAGTAAATATTGAAAAGAGCCAGACGCACAGACGCAGAGCCATCACAACGAAACCGTTGTTGAATGGCCTGCGGTGCAAGAAAAACGGCGGTTTTGAGTCTATCAAGCCGCCGTTTCTTTATGAGCATATAATCTAACGGAGTGCTGCGGTCGCCTTGGGGGTGTCGCTGTGCTCTCACTCACCAGGGTGCCGCTCCCCGCCGAGCCTCGTTTCGGTCACTCATCCACCCAACGCCGAAACGGAGGTTTATTATGGCTATAATCAATCATGTATACTATGCCTGCTCCACCTACAAGAACCACTCCCGGACGGCCTGCACCATGCACTCTATCAAGCACAACCGTTTAGAGTCCGCCGTCCTGTTCGCTATCCAGTATCAAGTGAGCACCGCCGTTTCCTACTCGGAAATAGTTACCCGTATCAATGCGGCCCCGCTGAAAAAAGACAATCCCACCGCCTTAACGACCAGATAGCCGCAAAGGAAAAGGAATTGACAAAAATTACCCGATACAAGCAGTCACTGTATCAAGACTGGAAAGACGGGGCAATCACCCAGCAGGAATACCGGGAAATGAAAGCCGATTATGAGCGGCAGACCGCCGGGCTCTCGGATTTGCCGGCCCGGCTGACGGCTGAACGGAAACAGCTTTCAAACGGCGTTGACCAGCAGCATCCCGCGCTGGTAGCCTTTGCGAAATATCAGAACATCGAAAAGCTGACCCGCGAAATTCTGATTGAATTGGTAGACCATATCAAGGTTTACGAAAACGGCAATATCAGCGTTCATTTTAAGTTTGCGGACGAGTTCCGCCGGATTGCCGAGTACATTGAAATCAACACCACTGACACCGCCGAGGCGGGCTGACCCCCGCCAAAGAACAAAATCCCTTTGGCAGTGTGTTTTCCTAATAAAACGCAATCTTATGACCTGAATATCCTTATTGTTCGATATGGCGCAGCAGATGTGCCCATTTCCAGATTATCCTGTGCCAGCTTTACAAGTTCCATCCTCTGTCGCCTCCGACTGATTCAATCTGCATTTCTGTAGCTTCCCTTCATCCTAACCACCCCTGATAAAACGCGACCGCCCCCAAAATTGCGCCTACAGCCATGGCAATCAATGTTACAACAATCATGATAGGATGTTCTTTCATCAGTTTCCCCAATTCTTTTAAATCGTTCATTGAACTTCTCCTCCTGTTTGGCTATTTCCTTATCCGTTCCTACAATAACATCTGGCATGAATTCCCAGCACAAGGGCAAAGGAAATCAGCTGTGCCGCCATAATTCGCACGATTTGCAGTTCGTCCTCGCCGTTTCGGAAAACCACATGCAGCATATTGGCGGCAACGGTACTATTCAGCAGATGGTCGCCAAGCCCCGCCCATATGTTTCAGACAAGCCTTGATCATAGCACCCCAGAAACGCCGAAACAAGCCATTTGATGCGGACTGTTTCCAATTTGCCGTGGGAAATTGCGGCCGAAGATTTTTAGGAACTGTCGGAAAATAACTGATGCAACTTGTTTAGGAGAAAGCCCGGAAA
>CAJUFI010000021.1 GCA_910585665.1 uncultured Acetatifactor sp.
TCGACAAAACAAAAAAGGGGGAGCGTTAAGGTTTATTAAACGCTTGCCCTTTTTTTATATTTTCGTCAAAAATAAATTTCTTCAAATTATATGATTTATGGACGAAAATCGCCTTATAACTTCTTACTTGTCTTTTAGCTATAATTATTCACCCCATTACATTTTACAATTCCTTTTTTGGTCTTGATATGTCTATTCAATAAAAAAACCGGGGCAGCGCCTTCTGGCACCACTCCGGTGATATCATTTCTGTTATTTTTTCTGCTCCAGCCCATGAAGGTAGTCATCCACGCCCTTCACATGCTCCGCCCAGTCCCCGTCCTCATCCGTATCCCAGGTCAGCGTTTTTATGGGCAGTTCAAGCTCCCGGCAAATCTCCGCCAGTTTCCTGCATCCCCTCTGGATGTTCTGGCGCTTCACGTTCTTCTTCTCGCAGGGAAGCTCCTGCCCCTCCCGGTACTTCCGGTAACTTTCGCAGTTGGCGCATTTCTCGTTGTAGTCCCCCCTGCAGACGGTCTTCAGCAGCTTGTCCATGTCGTAGGCTTCATAGACCGCTTCCGTCCCCATCAGCTTCATCGCCTGCAGGAACGGCGGCAGGTTCGCGTACTGGTTCGCCCCGGGCACGCACCCGAAGGTCCTGCCGGACAGGGCATGTGCAAGGTCGCCCTTGAGCGGCCCTTCCGTAATGAAGATGGTCTTTTCTTTTCACCTTTCTTCTTCTCTCCGTTTAAGGAGGCATTTTTATCCAGCCGCTTATGCGGATAAAGCCCTTGTGGGCATTTCTGGCAACAAAAAAGGAATGGCCCTTTTAAAGGTTTCCATTCCATACTGCGTGTGGCGATCCACAAATCTGTTTTTGTCCCTGTCAGTCTTACACATCCTGCGGAAACAAAAAAGTGCCAAAAGACTGCCATGTTCATGCATGGTATCCTCTGACACTACTTACAATCATAAACAGCGTATGCCCCGGTTCTCCCAAAAAGGAGCCGGAACCTGCCGGTTGCTCCGGAGGGTATCCTGTCCCCGTTCCCCGTTTACAGGTTTCGCATAAAAATCAATTACGGCTCTATCTTAACACAATATCTTGTATCATGTCAACTTGAATATACTATATATCCCGCATCTGTTTCCTGATTTTTCCACCCGGAAAAATTTTTTTCATTTTTTTCAAAAATTTTTCAAGTTTTTGCCTCTTACCGTATCTTTATTTCATAGATCAGCTTTTTATCGTGGCTGGTCCTCCGTTCTTTGACAACTGAAGAACATACACCATCATGTATATGGGTTCTGGTGGGTGGCTCCCTGGTTACAGTCTGCCACCCGTCCGGATTGATGTGATGACATGAAACTTTATGTCGCAATGAACCTGGCTTTTGCCTGTTCCATGCGTTATGGCGAAATCTGTGGGCTGACATGGGATAAAGTTCATATTTCAGATGAGGACATTGCGAATGATGATTCCCACCTTTGGATTGAGCAGGAGCTTGCCCGTGTGTCAAGGGAGGCACGGCAACAGTTGGACGACAAGGACATCATGTTTATTTTTCCTTCCGTCATGTCGAATACCCACACCAACCTTGTCCTGAAAAAGCCTAAGACCGAATCCAGTATCAGAAAAGTATGGATACCCAAAACGGTTGCTTACATACTGCGGGAATGGAAACAGATCCAGGACCAATATAAGGAATATCTGGCCCAGGACTTTTCTGATTACAACCTTGTGCTGACACTTCCAAACGGAAGGCCAGTTGAAAACCGCATTATGGAAAAAGAGTTTTCCAGGCTCAGGGAGAAGGCGGGGCTGCCCTATGTTGTGTTCCATTCCCTGCGCCATTCCAGCACGACTTATAAGCTGAAACTCAATCACGGTGACTTAAAGGCAACCCAGGGGGATACCGGCCATGCGCAGATTGATATGATTACGGATGTATATGCGCACATACTGGACGAGGACCGGAAGGTAAACGCACAGAAATTTGAAGCTACATTCTACGCCAAAAATTCCGTTAGGAATTGTCGGAAAATAACTGCTGCAATTGCTTCAGGCAAAAGCCCGGAAATACAATAAAAATTGCCATAAACTTGCAGCAGTTATTTGTAGACAATTCCTTAATCCCTTAAAGGATGTGAAGGCACCTGAAAATACAAATTCAGACCTGACAAATTTAATCTCGGCATTGGAACAGTCACCAGAACTGGTTGCCATGCTGACAAAAGCCTTAAAAGGATAACTTTTGAAAAAAGTTTGCTATTAGCAGCTAATTCCTGCTAATTCTGCAATTAGCAGATTATTAGCAACGGCTTTGAAAGTGCAATTTAGTGTTCGATTCCCTCTTAGCAACACGGCTGATAAAAAATATTCAAAAAATCGAGTCCTCTGATTTTGAGTTTCTTGTTGGGGCAAAAAAAGAAAGCATTGAAAAATACAGTGTTTTCAATGCTTTCCAGCGTCCCCGAGACGACTTGAACGTCCGACCTATCGCTTAGGAGGCGATCGCTCTATCCAACTGAGCTACGAGGACTTGTATGAAAAACCTGCTAATAAGCAAGTCATTCAGCTATGAAATTGTTGATTTTACGTTGCTCCGGCAATCGAACACCCACCGCTTAGGAGACGGACGCTCTATCCTGCTGAGCTGCAGAAACTTATTACAAAATAAACCAAATACTTAACGGAAAGGCACACACCCGGCAAAACGCGTAGGAGGCAAGCGCTCATCCATCTGAGTGATGAAGGCCTTTCATACGGTTTTGTCTCATCGGTCTTCCTGGTTCAAGCAAAGCTCTCCGGGAAATTGATATTCCCCTGTAGCCAGATGACTCCTTTGAACCTTCTTCCAATCTGTGGCTCACCGTATATATCTATTATATTGATTGAGACGTCAAATGTCAACTCATTACTGCAAATTCTTAAAATATATATTTTTTCATTGGTCATCTGATTGGTAACAAGTCGCATACCAACAATTTCCCCAAGCACAGAATACTGGTCGCACTCTACGCCGTAAGGCATGAAATACGTATCCACCAGGCTGAAGACATCCTCTTTCTGAATCCGCCGGGATATGGTGGTGTACATATCCATATCCTCCAAGGTCAGCGTCTCAATGGCATCCTCGTCCCCCTTCCTGGCGGCGGCCATGAGAGAGCTCCTGGTAGCGGAGGCCTGCTTCACCCGCTCCATCTGCTCCTCATTCTTTTGGATGGGCAGCACGATGGTGCCGTTGACCGACAGGGCAGACAAAGTCAGGCTGGTACCCCGGACAGGCAGCTGGTTGGATATCATGGCCTTGATATAGGGTATCTTGTTTTTCAGATAAAATATGAGCGACATTCCGACTTTAATATCATCGCATACACCAGCATAGGACTCCTTGTCGGCATGGCGCTCCACCGACACATCCTCATAGGATGTGATGCCGCTGCCCTCCAGATACGGAAAATAGTACTCGTAGGTAAACCTCTCATCCTCGTCAAATTCCCCGCAGACAGCAATCCCCACCCCCTGAGCGAAATCTTTGCAGAATTCTCCCAGGATATGATTGTCCTGATTTCTGGTCACGCTTCGCCTGTCGGCGCTCATAACGGTTTCCGCCAGAAGCTCCTGGAGACGCTTGCGACTTTCCAATGTGCTGAATCCAATGGCACGCATGTATTTATGCAAAAATTTCACCCTCTTTCACTCTGTGTCTGTATCTATTACTATGTTGTCCATGGCAGTTATTATTAAACGCCAAAACACCGGAGCATCTTTACATATGCAAAAGCAGCAGCTTATTTCTTCACCGGCAGAATCTTCTCCTTGCCTCCCATATATGGACGCAGTGCCTCAGGAATGTCAATGCTTCCGTCCGCGTTCACATTGTTCTCCAGGAACGCTATCAGACCTCTGGGAGTCGCCAGCACTGTATTATTTAAGGTATGCACATAGTAAGTCCCTTTTTCTCCCTTGGTGCGGATGCCGAGCCGTCTGGCCTGGGCGTCCCCTAAATTGGAACAGGATCCCACCTCGAAATATTTCTGCTGTCTGGGGCTCCAGGCCTCTACGTCGCAGGATTTCACCTTCAAGTCCGCCAAATCTCCGCTGCAGCAATCCAAAGTGCGCACAGGCACATTCAGACTGCGGAAAAATTCCACGGTATAGGACCACATCTTGTTATACCAGTCCATGGACTCCTCGGGCTTGCACAGCACAACCATTTCCTGCTTTTCGAACTGATGTACGCGGTATACGCCCCGCTCCTCGATTCCGTGGGAACCTACCTCTTTCCGGAAACAGGGGGAATAGGAGGTCATGGTCACCGGCAGGCTGTCCTCGCTGACAATCTGCCCCTTGAACTTGCCGATCATGGAGTGTTCAGAGGTTCCAATCAGGTACAGATCCTCCCCCTCAATCTTGTACATCATGGCCTCCATCTCCGCGAAGCTCATGACACCGTTCACCACGCTGCTGCGAATCATGAAAGGCGGGATACAGTAAGTAAAGCCTTTGTCAATCATAAAATCTCTGGCATAGCTGATCATAGCGGAATGAATCCTGGCGGAATCCCCCATCAGGTAATAGAACCCGTTTCCGCTGGTGCGCCCTGCCGCGTCCTTGTCCAGGCCATTTATGCTGTTCAGGATATCCGCATGGTAAGGCACCTCGAAATCAGGCACCACCGGCTCTCCGTATTTCTCGATTTCCACATTCTCGCTGTCATCTTTTCCGATGGGAACGGAAGGGTCGATGATGTTGGGAATCACCATCATAATCTTCGTGATTTTTTCCTGCAGCTGGGGTTCCAGTTCTTCCAGCTCTGCCAGACGCCTGGCGTTAGCCGCCACCTGGGCTTTTTTCTCCTCCGCCTCTTCTTTCTTGCCCTGGGCCATCAGGGTACCGATTTCCTTGGATATCTTATTCTTGGAGGCGCGCAGCGAATCTCCTTCCTGCTTTGCCTTTCTGCTCTCCGCGTCCAGCGCGATCACTTCATCCACCAGTGCCAGTTTTTCCTCCTGGAACTTCTTTCGGATATTCTCTTTTACGATATCAGGGTTCTCCCTTAAAAATTTAATATCAATCATGTCTCTGTCCCTTTCTACATTTTTACATCACTTTCCCTTTGGCGATGGCAAGGGCCTCTGCCTCCTCGGCGCTCAATGTGATGCTGTTGTCGCCATTTCTGACTTCCTTTGAATAGGAATAGCACCCTTCCGTGCTGTGTACGGAATTGATGATGAAGCCATTGTCGTTCTCGTCCAGCAGGGCCAGGCTGTAGCTGAGCTGCCCACCCATCTGGTTGAAAGCGTCATACCGCACCAGTCCCATTTTCTGGTAGACCGCCTGCAGCCTTTTGAAAATCGTGCTGATGTCCTCCCTGTTCTTCTCCACTGTTTTCTTCAGGAACTGATTGTCATCGAACAACTTCAGGATGTCCTGCTCCAGACTGGCTCCATCCTTGCCCAGAAGGAACTGATCCAGTCTCTTCTTCAATTTCACTGTCTTTGATATCTGCACCAGCAGAAGTATCAACAGAACAATCATGAAGACGATCAGTATGACCATGCCTACAGCCAGATATCCCCAATCAAACGAACCAATGCCAATCTGCTCTAAAAACGCGCTGCATCCTATTGTATCCATATATCTCCTTTTAGTATCTTCCTTTTTCTCCTATGATGTCCAACAGCCTGTCCAAATCTTCGTGATTGTAAAATTCAATCTCTATTTTGCCGGAGCCTTCCCCTTTGGAGGTGACTGTGACTTTTGTACTCAATCTCTGCTTCAGCTTATCCTCTATGTCCTGGTAAATGACCTGCATGGTCTGATTTTCCTGTTTCTTTTGGACTTTCTCCGGTTTGTGCAGATTCTTCACCAGTTTCTCCACTTCCCGGACACTAAGCTTTTCATCGAAAATCTTCTGGGCCAGTTCATATTGTTCTTCCTGGTCTTCCACTGCCAGGAGGGCTCTGGCATGTCCGGTGCTGATCATTTCATCAATCACCATCTGCTGCACTTTCTCGCCAAGCTTCAGAAGCCGCATGGAATTGGTGACTGCAGTACGGCTCTTTGACACCCGCTCCGCCACTTCGTCCTGCTTTAAGTTGAATTCTTCCAGCAAGCGTTTGTATGCCTGGGCTTCCTCAATGGGATTCAAATCTTCCCGCTGGATATTCTCAATCAGGGAAATCTCCATGATTTCCTGTTCGGAATAATTCCGGATAATGACGGGCACCTCTTTCAACCCTGCCATCTTCGCCGCCCGCCATCTCCGCTCGCCGGCAATGATTTCATAATGGTCTTTCCTGTCCTGAACCAAAATGGGCTGAATCAAGCCTACCTGTTTGATGGAGTCTGACAGTTCCTGGAGGGAATCCTCATCGAAATTCTTCCGGGGCTGCTTCCGGTTCGGCTCCACCAGAGTGATTTTTACTGAGGTTTCCTGTTCGCTCTTATCTGATTTATCCGAAGATGACTGGCCTTCTGCCGTCTCCTTCTCCGCTTTCGCCTCGCCCACTGCATCCCGTATCAGCAAGTCCAGGCCCTTGCCCAGACCTCTTGTCGTCTTTCCCGCCATAGGAACCTCCCTTTCCATTTATCCAATCCGGATTCTTAGAAATTGCCGGATAGAAGACACTCCTTATGCATTGCCAATCACTTCCTCAGCCAGCAGCATATAAGCTTCTGCACCTGCGGATTTTGCATCATATAGATTGATGGGCATTCCGTGGCTGGGCGCTTCTGCCAGTCGGATATTCCTGGGAATCATGGTGTTGTAAATCTTCTGCTTCAGGTTCTGCTTCACATTTTCCACCACCTGCATGGACAGATTGGTGCGGGCATCGTACATGGTGAACACTGTCCCTTCCATATCGAGTTCAGGGTTCAGTCTCGCCTTTACCAGATTGATGGTGTGAATCAGCTGGCTCAGTCCCTCCAAAGCATAGTATTCGCATTGAATGGGAACTAATACGCTGTCCGCCGTGGTCATGGCGTTGATAGTGAGCATGTTCAGGGAAGGAGGACAGTCGATGATGATGAAATCGTACTCATCCCTTATATAATCTACTTCTTTTTTTAATATGTATTCCTTCTTTTCGATGCCGATTAGTTCAATCTCCGCTGCGGCCAGATTGACATTGGAGGGAAGAACCGCCACATTTCCAATGACATTCTTGATGATGCAGTCGCTGATGGAGCATTCCCCAAGAATCAATTCATATATCGTGGTATCCAAATTATTCTTATCGATTCCAAATCCGCTGGTAGTATTTCCCTGAGGATCGGTATCGATTACCAGCACTTTCTTGCCTTTTTCTGCCAGGCATGCGGAAAGATTGATGGCAGTAGTGGTCTTTCCCACTCCTCCCTTTTGATTTGCGATTGCAATCGTTTTTCCCATAGCTGGTCTCCTTTCTTTGGATTGACTTTCTTATTATAGCACTATTTTCTGCAGATATCTATATATAAGTTGAACAATATTTGATTTTGTTTTACATGTTTCACATGAAACATTTTCCTTTTAATGATTATTATACAATGCTCAGCCAACTCCCTTTAGGTCACTTTATGGTGATGTATCAGTGTATAGCAGAAAGCCATTGTCAAACACTTGCCGATGCTGTGTAAGGAATTGTCTACAAATAACTGATGCGAGTTTATAGCCGTTTTCGTTGTATTTCTGGGCTTTCTCCTAAACAAGTTGCATCAGTTATTTTCCGACAATTCCTAAGAGCATTTGGATAGCAGCTGAGCTTGGTATATAATCATTTTCCTTTTTTCTTTCGGGGATTGCGGAGACGAAGTTTTTATATTTGGAATCCATATAATCACAAAGAATGAATGGGATTTTAAGGCGATAGTTGCATTCGCTTCATTCCAAGTAATTCGCTTCCGCCTCACCGCCATGATTGTAATGATTGCAATGGCTTTGTGATATCAGATTATAATCCAGCATTTTTTATGGATATTTTTTCCGTTGATACCTTCTGCTGAATTTCTATATTCGAAATATATCTGGAACATCATTTTTCCGCTCTTCATTCCAGAGAATATCTTTGATCTTCCTATCTAATATCTATGTTTCACAGATATTTGATAATGTTTCACGGTCAGCTCACGATATATTGGGTATCAATGTTTCACGTGAAACATTATCTGGCGCTATGTCTGAGAATAAACTTCCCCGCTGCAAGCAGCGGGGTATTCGCCCCGACTTCACTTAGTTTGTTGCGCAGCAAGCTGCGGGGAATGTACCCTCTTTTTGATTCAAAAAATGTTCCACTTGTGCAGTTGCAAGCCAATGGCTTGTATGCATGCAAGCTATTGCAATCCAATAGCTCGTATACAGACAAGCTATTGGATTAGCAACCCGCTTTCAAACAAGCAAAATGCGGCTGCGAATGGAGACGTAGGAGCGTGCAAGCGTGAGCTTTACAAATGTGGGAGTGGGTTGGATGCTCGAATAAGCATCCAACCCCACAGGCAGAAAATGTTTCACGTGAAACATTTTCTATAATGATTCTATACCAAACTCAGCTGCTATCCAAATGCTCTTAGGAATTGTCGGAAAATAACTGCTGCAATTGCTTCAGGCAAAAGCCCGGAAATACAATAAAAATTGCCATAAACTTGCAGCAGTTATTTGTAGACAATTCCTTACACAGCACCGGCAAGTGTTTGACAATGGCTTTCTGCTATACACTGATACATCACCATAAAGTGACCTAAAGGGAGTTGGCTGAGCATTGTATATAATCATTTTTTCTATAATTTGCGTCCCACTCCAAGGCATAGATAACAGTCCTATTTCCACGCCCATCTTCTGACGGTATAAAACAGTACAGCCAATACAATCATATCCAGAATATCAAGCAGCCTGGCAAGAACCGCAGCCAGATAGTGTAATTCCAGCCAAATGGAATCAAATGGAATCCCACCTACACTCCTGTAGCCACTCTCATTCAGGCCGCCTTGAATGTAACCTAACAACTCAACCTATGTACCGATCTACAGTTTCTTACTTTTCTAAAAAAGACAGCCTCCCCAAAAGGAAAAGGCTGTCCCTGATTTATGCCTTGCGGCGATGTCTCTTCTTATAATCGGCCTCAATATCTTCTTTCCAGGCGGAGGTAAGAGCCTGAGGCATGCAGGTGTTGGTCCGTACCTGGCTCACCGCTTTGCTTAAGACCTCATAATTCAGCTGTGTCCCTGCACTATCACTCTCATAATTCACCGCATGATCCTCCCGGATTCCAAATTGCTTAGCCGTTTTGATAGCATCGATATTGGCTCCCAGGAAAAGGAATTCCCATCCATGCTTCTCCTTCTGATGCTCCACCATTTTCTTGACTTTTTCATAACTATACAGCCTGCTGGCATTTTCCATCCCGTCAGTGGTGATGATGAAGAGCGTCTTCTCCGGCCGGTCCTCCTCTCTGGCATATTTCTGCACAGTATCGATGTGATGGATGGCACCGCCTACAGCGTCCAACAATGCAGTACAACCTCTCACATAATACTCCGTCACCGAGATATGCTCCATTTCACCCAAAGGCACCCTGTCGTGCAATACCTCGCTCCTGTCATCGAAGAGCACCGTGGACACCAGGGCTTCCCCCTCCTCCCTCTTCTGCCGATCCAGCATGGAATTGTACCCGCCTATGGTATCCAACTCCAGCCCCGCCATAGAACCGCTCCTGTCCAATATGAATACAATTTCCGTCAATCCTTTCCTCATCCCTGTCTCCTCGCTTTCCTTTTGATAAGACTACTATACTATGAAAAGGAAAGCCATTGGTCTCCTGACAGGCGACATTTTACCCGAGCATAGGCTGGTCATGCTGGAACAGTGCCAGATTGATTGTATAGATATCGTAGATTTCCCGCTCGATGAAATACGTGATGATCAAATCAAATTTGCTGCTGGGCGACAGTGCCATCTCTGCCCTGGCCAGCAAGTCCTTCGTCTCGTCCAGATTCAGCTCCAAAGCCACCGCAAGCGCCAAAGCAGTCGTCTTCCTGGGTCGATAGTCCACATTGCAGCGTATCTTAGAAAAAAGCTTCCTGTCCAGATTGGCTTTCTTGTACACCTCCACATCCCCGAGACCCTTCTCGTCAATCAGGCCGAACAGCCTCTCTTGAAAAGTCTCCCCCAGCTGCATCACCACATCATCCAGGCTGCGCTCCTCCGCTTTTCTTTTGTTCCGCCCGGAAAAAAGGCTCTGTTTCCTCCCCCGCTTTTTCTCCTTCTCCAAAGGAACCCTCAGGGACACATCCGCCTGATTCTTCCGCGTCGGCAAAGCCGTCCTTGGCACCGCAGGCGCCGGAGCGTCAGATGCCAAAACCGTGTCCGCAAGAAACTCTTCCGGGGAAGGGGAATCCGGAATCATCATGGGGGAAACTGCGGACGCATTCTGTTTATCGAACCCGTGATATGCAGAATAAGGCAGAAGCTCTTCCGACAGCATGTCAGCCACATAAGTCTCTTCAATATAGGCATCAATATCGCTGAATAGTTTTTCTGATAAACCAAAAGGTTCCCTATCAAAGACGACCAGATAGACCAGCATCTCTTCTTCTTCCAGGAACCCACTAATCACCGACAAAGCAATCTTCAAAGACAACTCTTTCGGTAAACCATATGCACCTGTGGATATCAGAGGAATAGCGATGCTTTCGCATCCATGATTTCCGGCAAGGCGCAGGCTGTTACAATAACAGCGCCGTATGTCCTCCGCCTCTCCGCAATCGCCCCCCTGCCAACAGGGCCCGACGGTATGTATGATGAATCTGGCCTTCAAGCCGAAAGCGGAGGTTATCTCCGCTTCCCCCACTTTTCTCTCGCCTATTTTCTCCCACTGGGCCAGCAGAGACTTCGCCCCAGCCTTCTGATAGATTGCGGCGTCCGCCCCTCTGGAGTAAACGGGCATCGAATTGACAAAGTTGACAATCGCGTCCGCTTTTATATTGGTAATATCATTTCTGACGATTTGAAATGGCATCTGTCTCTCCCACTGTTCTGCACAGTTCTTTCTCTTTCAACCCAATTCTGCGCTTTGTTCCCGGCAGAGTCTAGGTGTCAGCGCTTCCATCGATTACGGTCCACAGAAACACAAAATCGAATCAGACGTAAATCATTTCAATTCCAGCGTCCTCTCATACGCCGCAATCACCGCGTCCATCACCGCCCCGCGGAAGCCCGCCTGCTCCAGTTTTCTCACGCCCTGGATGGTAGTGCCGCCGGGAGAACAGACCGCGTCCTTCAACACCCCAGGATGCTGCCCGGATTCCAGAGCCAGCTTCATCGCTCCTATCATCATCTGCGCCGACAGCTCCAGCGCCTGCTTTCTGGGGAGCCCACAGGCCACGCCACCGTCCGCCATCGCTTCCAGGAAAATATCCGCGAAGGCCGGCCCGCAGGCTGCCACGGCAGAGCCGGCGTCCATCCGGAATTCCTCTATCTCCGAAAACCGTCCCGCCTCCCCACAGACATCCAGGAACAGTTTTCTGTCCTCCCCCGCCACGTCATTGCTGCAGGTATACAGAACCATTCCTTCCCCGATAGACACCGGCGTATTGGGCATGATACGGATGACAGAATATTTCCCTCCCGCCATTTCCTGAATCTTGGCGATGGTCAGGCCGGTGGCCATGGTCACCAGGATGAAGCTCTTCCCGCGCAGCGCCAATACCGGAGCAATTTTCTTCAGCATATCCTCCATCACCTGGGGCTTCACTCCCAGAAAAATATAGTCCGCCTCTCTTGCCACGGCATGATTGTCCACTGCCATCGCGTCCAGCTCCTCCGCCAGCCTGGAAGCCTTTTCCATGGTCTGGTTCGCCAGCAGAATCTGGCTGCCGTCCAGCCTGCGCCGTACAGCCCGGGCCAATGCGCTTCCCATGTTCCCCGTACCTATGAAGCCAAAACATACGTTCTGTCTGTCCATTATGACTCCTTCCTCTGTCCTATCGGACCTGTCCTTCCCCATAGACCACATACTTGCAGCTGGTCAATTCCTCCAATCCCATGGGGCCCCTGGCATGCATCTTCTGAGTGGAAATCCCAATCTCCGCCCCCAGACCGAACTCCCCGCCGTCAGTGAATCTGGTGGAGGCATTGACATAAACCGCCGCAGCGTCCACTGCGTCCAGGAACCGCTGGGCTTTGAAATAATTGGCCGTGACAATGCTTTCGGAATGTCCGGTGTTGTGGGCGTTGATAAAGGAGATGGCCTCCTCCAGATCATCCACCGTGCGCACAGCCAGGATGTAATCGTCATATTCCGTATCCCAGTCGCTCTCCGCTGCAGGCAGGGCCCGGTCTCCCAATATCTTCATGGCCTCCCCGTCCGCCCGCAGCTCCACATGATGCCTGTCCAGCAAAGGCAGGGCTTTCTGCCAGAGTCCCTCCGCCACATCCTTCTGTACCAGCACGCATTCCACCGCGTTGCACACAGAGGGACGAGAACACTTGGCATTGTACAGGATATCAGCCGCCATGTCCAGATCCGCCTCATTGTCCACATAGATATGGCAGATGCCCTCCCCGGTCCTGATCACCGGCACGCTGGCCTCCCTGGCCACTGTGCGGATCAGGCCCGCGCCGCCCCGGGGAATCAGCACGTCCACATAACCGTCCAGATGCATCAGCTCATGGGCCGTCTCTCTGTCCGTGTCCTGGACCAGGCTGATACAGTCTTCCGGCAGGCCCGCCGATGCAAGCGCCTCCCGCATCAGCGCCGCGGCGCATCGATTGGAGCGGATGGCCTCCTTGCCTCCACGCAGAATGCAGACATTGCCCGATTTCAGGCATAGCGCCGCAGCGTCCACGGTGACATTGGGACGGGCCTCGAAAATGATGGCGATCACCCCCAGGGGCACCCTCCTTTTTCCGATGATCAGGCCGTTGGGCCTGGTCTCCATCCTGTCCACCCGTCCGATGGGATCCGGAAGGGCGATGATCTGCCGGACGCCCTCCACGATTTCCGCCACCCGCTCCTCCGTCAGGGTCAGGCGGTCCAACAGGGCGGGACGCATCCCGGCAGATTCCGCTGCAGCCACGTCCTCCCTGTTGGCGGACAGCCATTCCTGCCTGCGCTCTGTCAGTATCTTCGCAATCGCCTCCAGAGCGGCGTTCTTCTTTGCCGTCCCTGCGGTAGATAAAATGTAGGCAGCGGATTTCGCCGCCTGTCCCTGGCGCTGTAACGCACTCATACCTGTTCCCTCCTGATTCTGAATTTTAAATCCGATTTCGAGTTGCTTCTGCTCTGCATCCGATATTTCATTCTATCATTTTCTGTCTTCCGTCTCTACGGAAAACCGCGCAATCTCTTTTCAGTCCAAAATCGGAACTCTGCCATAGCCGGACTATCCCACAGCAAAACCTTCCATGACATCCTATATCCCGGACTCTATTTCGCCACAAACCGTGTGCCTATGTCCCGGCCTTCCACGATACCGTAGAGATCCTCCATCCGGGAGCCGTTGGAAATCACCATATCGCATCCCGCTTCCATGGCAATCCGGGCGGCGGAAAGCTTGGTGGCCATGCCGCCTGTGCCTCTCCAGGTACCGGCGCCCCCTGCCATCTCCAGAATCTCAGGCGTCAGCTCCTCCACCCGGTGAAGCAGCTGCGCCCCGGGATTCTCCCTGGGATTCGAGTCGAACAGCCCGTCGATATCGCTGAACAGCACCAGCAGGTCCGCCCGGCACAGCTTTGCCACCACAGCGGAAAGCGTGTCGTTATCTCCCAATACCTTATGGCTCCCGGTCTCGATTTCGGCGGAAGAGACCGAATCATTTTCATTCACCACCGGAATCACGCCCATCTCCAGCAAAGCGGAAAAAGTCCTTCTGAGATGCTCCGCCCTTCCGGCGTCCTCCACATCGTCCCCCGTCAGCAGAATCTGAGCCGCGGACTGATTATACTCGGCAAAGAACTGGTCGAATATATGCATCATCCGGCACTGTCCCACCGCCGCAGCGGCCTGCTTCATCCTAAGCTCCCCGGGACGCTCCTTCAGCCCCAGCCTGGAGGTGCCCACCGCAATGGCACCGGAAAACACCAGGATCACCTCGTTCCCGCTTCCCTGTAAATCTGCCAGAATCCTGGCCAATTGCTCCATCCGCCGCAGATTCGGCGCGCCGGCCTCATGCGTCAATGTGGATGTCCCCACCTTTACCACGATACGTTTCTTTTCCTGTCTCAAGGATTTATGCCTCCCGGTTAAAATATCTGTCACGGCAACCGCTTTCTACAGATTCCAACGGCTGTTGTCCGCAAATATACCACAGTATAGCATGATCTGTTTTCTTTTGAAACCTTTTTCATTCCGCATTTGCCATTCATTTCCTATCTTAGCCGGCCTGTCATCTTTTCAGGACGAATCTCTGGACCGGATGCCCCTCCGCCATGCCCAGCTCCCCGGGAACAAAACCCATCTTCTGATAAAACGCCCTGGGTGCCGTCCCTCTCTCGTCCTCCTCCCGGAATGTGTCTACTATCACATCCCTGTCCGTATCCAGCTCCGCCAGCATCATCCGCACCATCCTTCCGGCGATGTCCTTCCTCCGGTACTCCGGATGCACGGCCATACAGCCTATCATATTATGCTTTTTCGAAAAAAGCAGTATCCCCACCACAATGTTCCCGTCCAGGGCACAGATAGCGCTTCTCCGCTCCATGTTCTTGACAACTTCAAGCTTGTAGTCTTCCAGGCAACCGTCCGTCTCCAGACCAGGGAAATTCCATCGCACAATCTCCGCGAGGCTCATCCAGGATTCCAGATGCTGCTGCTGGGCGAAGCCGATCTTCAACTGCGCCCTTCTGTCCCCATGGGCATCGAACGTGTGCACATCCCCGATTTCAAAGAGCTGCTCCAGGAACCAGTAAGGAATCATGATTCCCGCTTCCCTCATCCGCAGAGCCTCTTCCTTGTCCACCCACCGGACCTTCTGCACCTCCTCCTTCTGCAGACAGAGCTTTTCGATGTCCACATCCTGTTCCACGATATAGTAATCATCAAATCCGTCCGAGAAATTCATGGTGAAATTCGGCCGCCTGCCGGTGAAATCCATCTTCAGCCCCAACTCCTCCCACACTTCCCGCTCCGCCGCGCCAGCGCTGCTGTCCCCCGCCACCGCGGAGCCGCCTACGGACACGTCCCACAGGTTCGGCCACCCTTTCTTGAAAGGCTGCCTCTGCTGCACCAGCAGCTGACGCCTGCTGTTGAAGATGCAGACATGCACCACCATGTGGTACTCCCCTTCCTTCATTTTGTCCCCCCGCCTGTGCAGACGTCCTGTCCGGATTCTCTCTTCTGTGTATACGTCCCAGAATTCGTCCTCTTTTTTTCCCGTCATCCCTCTTCCCCTCCTGTTCCGATTCTTTCCTGATCTTATGCCATGATTAAAGTGCAGATACCTGAGCCTATTCACTTTCCCGTATGGCCAGGATCGCCGCCTGGGTCCTGTCCGTCACGTCCAGCTTCCGGAAAATGCTGGAAAGATGGTTCTTGACTGTCTGCTCGCTGATGTTCAGAGAAAATGCGATTTCCTTGTTCAGCATGCCCTCTGCCACCTGTGCCAGCACTTCCCGCTCCCTGGCCGTCAGGGATTCCCATCTCCGCCTACAGCTGCCATCTCCTCCAAAGCTTTCCGCCTCCCGCCGCCTCAGCAAAGGCTTCAGCCTGGTCTGTATATATGTTTTTCCATATAAGATAGTACGAATAGCCGTCTTCAGCTCGGAAATGTCACAATCCTTCGACAGATAGCCGTCCGCCCCCATTTCCATGGCTCTGGCCAGACACTCCGAATCTTCCCGGCCCGTCAGGAACATTACCTTCATACCCGGCAGAGTCTCCTTCGCCTTCTTAAGCACCTGGAGCCCGTCCGTCATCCCCAGCCCAATCTCCAGCAAAAGAATCCGGAATCCCTCATTCCCCCCGGCAAAGGCGCACATCCTGTCCAGGCATTCCATTCCGTCCCGGGCCTCTTCCGACACTTCTATCTCTTCGTCTTCCTCCAACAGCCTCCTGACGCCTGCCCTCACCAGGGCATGCCCGTCCGCCAGCATCACCTTGATATCTGCCAAATATCCTCCTATCCCATGACATCCCGCACCCTGTCCACCGCCTCCTTCAGCCGCCTTGCGATGATGGCAAGGTCCTGCCTGGCCTGGACAGGGTTCCGTTCAATCCATGCGCTGCTCTGTAGGATTTTTTCCGCCAGGCCGCCCAGCTCTTCCATCGAAGCCTCATATTGCTTCTTCGCCCCCTCCGCCCGGGAAGAGACATTCTTCCGCTGGCGGCTCAGGACGTCCTGCAGGGCAGTCATCCTTCCCTCCAGGGTCTCCCTCTTTTGGGACAGCTCTCCGCGGCGCTCCTCATACACAGACTTTTCCTTTTCCTTTTGCCGTATTTCTTCCTTATATAGTATTTCCGCTTTTCTGGGAGAAAAAACCCTGATGTCATCCGGCTGGGAATCTGTATAGACCGCCAGAAAGGCCTCCGCCTCCCTGATTTTCCTTGCTGTATCGTCAATCTGCGCGTCCAGCTGGGCGGCTTCCCGGCGGAATTCCTCCAGAAGCCCGCGCAGAGCCTCATAATCCTTCGATATCATGAAACTATCCTCCCCAAAGGAACAAAAATCCCCCGGAAATCATCCAAATTTCTAGGGGAAATCTGTCTACGGATTTTCATCCGCCCTCTTATCTGTCTGCATGTTCTCATAGAACCTACAGCCGCAGCGCCCGTTCTCCTTGACCTCATAAAGGGCGGCATCGGCTTTCTTATATAAATCTTCATCGAACCCATGTTCGGAGAAGGCCACGCCCACGCTCAGGGACACCTTCGGCAGATCGTCCGTGGGATTCTGCAGCACCTCATTCATGAAGCGCACTTTCTCAGCGACGACTTCCTGTATCTTCGGCATGGCATCCGTCAAAATCACGGCGAATTCATCTCCGCCGATCCTGGCAGGATAGTCCGTGGCACGGAAATTCTCCTCCAAAAGCTTCGCCACCATTTTCAGGACCCTGTCCCCCATCTCATGGCCGTATCCGTCATTGACCAGTTTGAACTTATCCACATCAATGATCATCAGGCCCAGATAGCCGTCTTTATCCCTCAGAAATACCTGCAGCCTGTCAAAAGCGCCCCGATTCATGATTCCTGTCAGCGCGTCGTGCTCTGCCCGGTAACTGAGCATGGCCTCATTGGTGGCGTTCAGCTCATAGATATCGTTATAGGTGAGCGCCAGGTACTTGAACTCATAGGAACCCGACACGCTCAGCTTCTTCTGTCCTTCTATGTTCTTGATATAGATTTTCAGAGGCTTAATCACCAAAATGATAATCAGGAAAAAGGTCAGGATGTTCTCTATGAACAATATGGTGATCAGAATCCGCTGTTCTGTCATGGTGCGCTTCAGTTTCAGCACGCTGTCCCGCTGATTCTGCAGAGTGTCCTCCACAATAGCGTCCAGGAAATAGGCCACATTGCCGTTGATGGATTCCTTTTCCTGCCGGTAGCCATCCCCGAAGACCATGTCCTGGGCTTTCTCTATCATCTCCTCCCTGTCCAGCGCCGCGTCAGCCTCCTTCAGCTCCATCTCCCTCACATCGGCAGGCAGGCTGTCCATGTCATAGCCCTGGGCCACGGATATCAGCTTCATGGCATATATCTCCCGCTCCATCAGCCGATTGGAATTCTCCAGGGCCTGCTCCAGATATCCGTAATCCTCACTGCTGATATGATAGTCTTTCATCTGCTCCAGGGCCGTGTCCCTGCGCCTGACCGTATAGGCCTCCTCAAAATAGGCGTCCATGCATTCCCTGTCCATGGTCACCGCATACAGGCGCACCTGCTCCGTGAGATAATCGGAGCCGTCCCGCACCAGGCCTGCATTCCCCTCACAGCCGATATAATCCTCCATGGCGGATATCATGATATGATACCTCTGCGAAGCATGGAACGTGACCAGTATCAGAAATATGTAAAAAACACATGACACCGCCATCATGCCGATGTTCGCTGTCCTTATCCGGATTCCTTTCAATGATTTCTTTTCCTTTTCCATCGCACTGCCCCCCGCAAATAAGGATGTCTCATATTTACCACGTTTCTATTATATATGAAATCGGGAAAAATAGATAGTTTTATTTTGCCCTGTCACAAGGGCTCTCTGGAAGGCAGCCCTGCCTTCCTGGGATATCTCGCCGGCGTCCTTTCCACTTTCCTTATGACGAACAGGCTCCTGTATATGTCCGAATGGGGCAGGGTGAATTCCACCCTGTCCTCCACCCTGCCGCCCAATGCCACAAGGGCGGCCTTCGCCCCCTGGATCTCCGGAAGAGCATTCTCGGATTTATAGGCGATGAAAAGCCCGCCTTTCTTCACGAAAGGGATGCAGTACTCGGATAAGGTAGAGAGGTTCGCGACGGCCCTGGACACGCACAGATCGAAACACTCCCGCAATCTTCCCGGCTTCGCGGAATCTTCGGCCCTGCCGTGAATCGTCCTGACGCCTTCAAGCCCCAGCTCCTCTATGACCGCCTCCAGGAACTGAATCCTCTTGTTCAGGGAGTCCAGCAGCGTCACCGAAAGCCCGGGAAAGGCGATTTTCAGCGCAAGCCCCGGAAATCCCGCCCCTGTCCCCACATCCATCAGGTTCTCCGCCCCATTCACGTCGCAGGCCTTCACCAAAGACAGGCTGTCCACGAAATGCTTCTTCAGCACGTCCCGGTACGCCGTTATGGCCGTAAGGTTCATCCTCCCGTTCCATTCTACCAGCATCTCATAATATCTGAGGAACTGTTCCAGCTGCCTCTCCGACAGCGGAATGCCCAATTCCTCCAGATCCTTTCGAAAAATATCCGTGTCATACCGATCCATAGGATTCATTCTCCCAAATCAAATTGTCTGCAGCGATTCATCCACCTTTTACCATAACATATTCCGTCTTCTTCCACAAGTCAAAATCCTCTTTCTTCCAAACCAATATTTTAGGAATTAAGTAGACAGATTGACAATAATCTATTATAATCTACATATAAGATATTTCATGATCACTCGCAGATACCATGCCGATTCTCTATACATTCGACAATATAGCGAACCGGCATTGCCTGCGCAGAAATGTAGGAGGGTAAAATGAAGAACCTAAAAATCAGATCTAAGCTCCTGTTGACTTTCATGTTGGTAATTATTCTCTTTTGCGGGACAGTGGCAATCGCGATTGCCGGCCTGCAGGAGAACGAGGACAAATACTCGGAATTCTACAATGTTGAGTATCAGATCACCAATAAAGTCATGAGCATGCGCCGCGGACTACAGATTATAGTAAAGGATCTTTCCTTCCTCACCATAGAGAAGGATGCCTCCAGGAGGAACTCTTACCTGAGCGATCTCCAGAAGGAACTGAACTCTCTATCCGAAAACGCCACCTGGCTGATGGCAAATTTTACAGGCGACCAGGAACTGCTGAACTTGTTCGCCGCTGAGATACAGGAGGCCATAGCCCTTCAGGAAACCATCATCTCCACAACCGAAACCGATATGGTGAATGCGCAGGATATGCTTCTGAACGAATATCAGCCTTTGGTGGAGGAAGCGGTGAACAGCCTCATCCAGATCAGCTCCGTGGCAGAGCAGAGCGCGGAGACCAACTATCTGAGCACTGTGGATATGCAGGAGAATCTGGTGATTTTGCAGTTGGCCATGGCCGGCATAGCCCTCTTTATTACCATCGCCCTCTCTACATACCTGACAAGGTCTATCACGAAGCCGCTGAGGGAGCTGGAGAAGTCTGCCGGACAGATCGTGGAAGGCAACTTCGACATCTCCATCGCCTATGAGTCGAAGGATGAACTGGGCAGCCTGGCGAAATCCTTCAAGAACATGACGCTTATCCTGGAGACCGTCGTCGTCGACGCTTCCAGGCTGTTGAGCGAGATGGCCAACGGCAATTTCGATGTGCGCACCAACGCCGAAGAAAGGTACGTGGGACATTTCCAGAACCTGCTGCTTTCCATCCGTAAGCTCAACAAGGACCTGAGCATCACATTGGGCCAGATCAATCAGAGCGCCGACCAAGTGGCTTCCGGTTCCGGCCAGGTGTCCAACGGGGCCCAGGCGCTGGCACAGGGCGCAACGGAGCAGGCTGCTTCCGTAGAGGAGCTGGCCTCCACCATCGCGAATATCTCCCATCAGGTCAAGAACACCGCGGACAATGCCCTGGAGGCGAAGACCCAGTCAGGCACCGCCGGAAACGAAGCGGAAATCTGCAATGACCAGATGCGCGAAATGATCACGGCTATGGAAGAAATCGCACGTTCCTCCAACGAGATCAGCAAGATCATCAAGACCATCGAGGACATCGCTTTCCAGACCAATATCCTGGCCCTGAACGCGGCGGTAGAGGCAGCCAGGGCAGGCGAGGCAGGCAAAGGATTCGCCGTGGTGGCGGAGGAAGTCCGCAGCCTGGCCAGCAAGAGCTCCGTGGCTTCCAAGAATACCGCAGAGCTTATTGAGAGCTCCGTAAACGCCGTATCAAGAGGTTCCAAGATAGCAAGCTCCACAGCGGAGTCCCTGGTGAAGGTGGTGGATCAGGTTCGTGCCGCTTCCACAAAGGTGGATGAGATTGCCAACGCGGCAAAGGAACAGTCCGGTGCCATCGAACAGGTCACATTGGGCGTGGATCAGATATCCAGCGTGGTACAGACCAATTCCGCCACCGCGGAACAGAGCGCGGCCGCCAGCCAGGAACTGTCCGAACAGTCTGCCATGCTGAAGAACCTGGTGGCAAAGTTCTCCCTCCGGGAAGAATATGCCTCAATGTCTAACTCACAGTCCAACTATAGTGCCCATTCCTCACAGATGATCAATCTGGACTGATATAGTCTCATGAAAATAAAAGATTGCCAGGCCTTTCCGAAGAGGAAGCCAGGCAATCTTTTTTGCTTTCTGTCAATCCATCTCTGTCTTCTGTTCCCCTTCCATATGCCGGAACAATCTGATCAGCACCGCCGCCGCTATGATGGACAGGAGTACCTCTGAAGTCACCTGCGCGTAGGGCAGGCCATAAAGGGGGAATATCCGATTCAGAAGGAACAGGGCGGGAATCTCGAAGACAATCTTCCTCAAGATGGCGAAAATCAATGCCTTGCTCCCCATGCCGGTGGACTGGAACACACCCACCGCCAGAAAATCCACGCACATAAAAGGAAGCTGCAGGCACATGCCACGCAGGAAATGTGACCCATATGCCACGATCACCTCATTGTCCATGAACATCCGAATCAGGGAGTCAGCGAAGACCAGATAGCTCGCCAGAATGACCGCCACGGAACAGATCCCCAGTTTCATGCTGTAGATCACCGTATCCTTCATGCGGCGGTAGTTTCCGCTGGCGTAGGTATAGCCGATCAGTGGCAGGATGCCCTGGAACATGCCGAAGAACAGATTCAGCGGCACCATGTTCACCTTCTGGGCGATCCCCATGGAAGCCACCACGTCCGACCCGAAGGAGGCGGAAAAATTGTTCAGCAGCGTCATGCTGGTCACATTCAGCAGATTCTGAATGCAGGCCGGTATCCCAACCCCGCAGATGCCCAGGAAGATGCCCTTGTCCAGGGAAAAAAGCTTCGGGGAGATGCACACATAAGTCTTCTCCCTGCGAACGAACAGTAAAACGAAGAAATATACACAGGCTGCCGTATTCCCCAGGAAAGTGGCAAGGCCCGCCCCTGCCGCGCCCAGATCCAGCCCCCAGGGAAGGATGAAGATAGGGTCCAAAATCATGTTCAGCACACATCCGCTGATGGTCCCGATGCTGGCATGGAGCGTGGCTCCCTCCGAACGGACCATGTAAGCCATGACCACATTCAGGATGGCCGGCACGGCTCCGCAGCAGACCGTCCACTGCATATACCCGTTGGTGGCGGCTACGGTGCTCTCCTCCGCTCCCAGCATCTGGAGCAGCCCTGTGCGGAACAGAATGCTTGCGCCTGAGAAAAGCGCCGCCGCGAAGACAGTACAGTAGAACCCCATGGCCGAGCAGCGCTTCACGGTCTGATAATCGTGCCTTCCCATGGCGCGGCTCATCATGCTGCTGGTGCCGACACCAAAGAGATTGTTCACTGCGTTGAAGGCAAGCATCAGCGGCGCCACCAAAGTGACCGCGGCATTCTGGATTGGGTCGTTCAGCATCCCCACAAAATAGGTGTCCGCCAGATTGTAGATGATGGTTATCAGGGAACTGATGATCGTGGGGACTGCCATCAGGCGCACCGCTTTGGGAATCGGAGTAATTTCAAATAATTCCGTCTTGTCCTGGTTTTTCATGAATATCCTCTCCTGTCTTCTTGCTCTTCCCTGTCAGCCCATGGAATTGATTTCATCATAGATCTGCTGCATCTCCACATCGGCATGGAAGATGTCCTCCGCGATATTGGTCAGCCTCGTCCTTGTGGATTCCGTCACCTGCGCCTCCGTCTTATAGCGGAGCTGATGCTCCAGACTGGCCCAGAAATCCATGGCGATGGTCCTCATCTGGATTTCCACGGGGATAATCTGCTTCTCCGAAGACAGGAAAACAGGGATGGCCACAATCAAATGGTAGCTTCTGTAACCGTTTTTCTTCGGCTTGGATATGTAGTCCTTCTCCCTTACCGTCAATATATCATCCTGTTGTTTTAACATATTCGCTATTGCGTAGATATCGTTGATGTAAGAACAGACGACACGGATGCCGCCGATGTCAGTGATCTCGTCCCGCATGATCTCATATTCCAGAGGGAGGCCCTTCTGCAGCATTTTGTTGCGGATGCTTTCAGGCTTCTTCAATCTGTGGGTGATATGTTGGATGGGGTTCCTGGCCTCTTTCAGTTCGAACTCCTGGCTCAGGTTCTCCAGCTTGGTGCAGATTTCCCGCATGGCGCAGGAATAAAGCATGGTCATTTCCTTGATTTCCGTGAAAGAGGTAGGAAAACCAACCTGCATAATATCAAATGCGATATTTTCATTTTCCTCCATGGCTTATTAAGACCTCCTTGCTACTTTTCCGAAAGCAGATATTTTGTGGTATTTATAAATGCCAACATTATATCATACCTGCCCTTCCCATGGAAAAAACCTAACGAAAGTTTACATATTTTTTATCCTCTGAAAATAATTCGTCTTTATTCTATATAAAAGAATACGGAATTTTGAAAATTCATGTTCTGCCGTATCGCTCCAGATAGACCAGCAGCACGGAGATATCCGCAGGGGATACGCCGGATATCCTGGAGGCCTGTCCCACGGAGGCCGGGCGGAAGAATTTCAGGTGCTGCCTGGCCTCCAGGCGCAGGGAGGGCACCTGGTCGTAGTCTATGTCACGGGGTATGAGCTTCTTCTCCATCTTCCTGTACTGCTCTACCTGGCGCTTCTGTCTCAGGATATAGCCTTCATATTTTATCTCAATCTCCACCTGCTCCGGCACCGCCGCGGGAAGCGGGACTCGGCCCCTGTCAATCTCCGCCAATGCTTCGTAGGAAAGCTCAGGGCGGCACAGCAGCTCGGCCAGGCTGGCGGCAGTCTTAAGGGCGGAGCTTCCATGGGCTTCCAGAAAATTCTGAATTTCCTTATTTGCTCCCACAAAGGTATCTTTAAGGCGGCCAATCTCCTCTTCTATCAGTCTCTCCTTTTCCAGAAGAGCCTGATATGCTTCCTCAGAGATAAGGCCTACTGCATACCCCTTCTTCCGCAGCCGCAGATCCGCGTTGTCCTGGCGCAGAAGCAGCCTGTACTCCGCCCGGGAGGTCATCATCCGGTAGGGCTCCCTGTTGTCCTTGGTCACCAGGTCGTCGATCAGTACGCCGATATAGCCCTCCGACCGGTCTATGGTCAGGGGCTCCTTTCCCAGGATGGACATGGCGGCGTTCACCCCGGCCACCAGACCCTGACAGGCAGCCTCCTCGTATCCGCTGCTCCCGTTGAACTGGCCCGCGCTGAACAGGCCCTTCACGGCGCGGAATTCCAGCGTGGCGTCCAGCTGTCCCGGGTGGATGCAGTCATATTCGATGGCATAGGCATTGCGGACTATTTTGCAGTGCTCCAGCCCGGGAACCGTCCTGTACATGGCAAGCTGCACATCCTCAGGCAGTGAGGAGGACATACCGCCCACGTACATCTCATTGGTATGGAGCCCCTCCGGCTCAATGAAGACCTGATGGCGCTCTTTATCCGAAAATTTTACAACCTTGTCTTCAATAGAAGGGCAGTACCTTGGCCCTGTGCCTTCTATTATGCCCGCATAGATGGGGGATCTGTCCAGATTCCCGCGGATGATCTCATGGGTCTTTTCATTGGTGTAGGTGAGCCAGCAGGAGACCTGTTCCTTCTGTATGCTGTCAGGATCTGTGGAAAAAGAAAAGGGAACTATCCTCTCATCCCCCCGCTGCTCTTCCATTTTGGAAAAATCTATACTGCGCCTGTCCATCCTGGCGGGGGTGCCTGTCTTGAAACGGCGGAGCTCTATGCCCATCTCTTTCAGGGACCTGGTCAGATGGTTGGCAGCCTGGAGGCCGTTGGGGCCTGTGTAGGTGATGGACTCCCCGCAGAGGCATCTGGCGCCCAGGTATGTCCCCGTGCACAGGACTACAGCCTTGCATTCGTAGACCATTCCTGTAAAGGTCCTGACGCCTTTTATTTTTTTCAGATATCTATTCTTATTCCCCTTATCTGTGCTGTCCGTTCTATTCTCACAGAAGCCTTCCTCTTCTTCGATTAAAAAATCATCCCTTGAAGAAGTCTCTTTGGAAGACGTATCCCGCCCCTCTGGATTTCCAGGCTTCCTTCCGGCTCCTTCCGCACTTTTCGAAAGATTGCCTGTCTGCCGGTCTTCTCTTATGTCCTCCCACAGAAGCTCACAGACTTCCGCCTGTTTTATGGTGAGATGCTCCTGATTCTCCAGCACTTTCCGCATGGCCCTGGAATACTCCGCCTTGTCCGCCTGTGCCCGCAGGGAATGGACGGCGGGGCCCTTGGACAGGTTCAGCATCTTGGACTGGATGAAGGTCTTGTCTATGTTCTTGCCCATCTCTCCCCCCAGCGCGTCCAGCTCCCTGACCAGATGCCCCTTGGAGGAGCCGCCCACATTGGGATTGCAGGGCATCAGGGCGATGCTGTCCACTGACACCGTAAAAATAACTGTCTCCAGCCCAAGCCTGGCACAGGCCAGCGCAGCTTCACAGCCCGCATGCCCGGCTCCTATCACACATACATCTGCTTTTTCCCGAAATTCAGTCATATTCTAACTTTCTAAACCCCTTTTCTAAACTGATTTCAAAAGTCTTCTTTCTTCCACTGATAAAAACTTCTCATTTTCATACCAGTCAGAAAGATTCCCTCAATCTCTTCCACATCCCCATCACAGCCGGCTGTGTGGGAGTAAATTTCACGCCACGCTTCAACATGCCGCCATGGGTCACCATTAAATACCCTCTCTATCAAAAATTCTCAGCCATGAATAAAATTATTATGCCAATCATTTCCCCATGCAGAACTTCGAGAAAATCTCCTCCACCAAATCGTCGTCCACTTCCTCCCCGATGATTCGTCCCAGGGAAGCATAGGCATTCATCAAGTCGATGGAATAGAAATCCTCCGATAGCCCATCCTCTATGCTCTTCTCCACCATCTCAAGAGACCCATAAGCTTCTTCCAGCGCTTCCTTATGCCGCAGGTTCGTGATGACTATCTCATTGCTGCTTGTGATTTCCCCATGGAAGAACATCTCTTTTACAGTGCGTTCAAATGCCTCCATGCCCTCTCCCTCTAAAACGGAGGTGCGCACAATATGGAAACCTATCTTTTCTCTATCATCTTCCATACTTGCCGCTAATTTATTTCTGTACTCTACATTTAGGCTTTCTTCATTTGAAGTATTTTCGCTATTCCGAAACAGTTCCTTGATATCCTCCTCCGTCACCACATTTGCCAAGTCGCTCTTGTTCAATAGCACGATTACATTCTTATCCCCAATAAAAGAGACAATCTCCCTATCATTCTCATCCAACTCCATCGAAGCGTCTGCCACATATACGATTAACTCTGCCTCCCTTGCGTATTCATAAGCCTTTTTCACGCCAATCTTCTCCACAGTATCCTCTGTCTCCCGGATTCCCGCGGTATCCACCACATTTAAGCTGATATCCCCAAGCCGAAGCGTCTCCTGAAGCACGTCCCTGGTAGTCCCGGCCACGTCCGTCACAATCGCCCGCTCCTCCCCCAGGAGACGATTCAGGAAAGACGATTTCCCCACATTGGGCTTCCCCACAATCACCGTGCGGATGCCTTCCTTCATCAGCCTTCCATCATCCGCCGTATCTATCAGCTTCCGCAAATCCCCCATCACCTGATCCAGCTTCTCAGACAGCTTTTCCCCATACCCTTCCAAATCAAAATGTTCCGGATCGTCAATGGCAGATTCGATAAAAGCCACCTCATAAAGAATCTCCTCCCGAAGCCGCTTCACTTCCCCGGAAAGCTTTCCCTTAAGCTGTCCCACCGAAGCCCCAAGGGCATACTCATTTTGGGCTCCGATCACGTCCATCACAGCCTCTGCCCTGGACAGATCCATCCTTCCGTTCAAGAAAGCCCGCTTCGTAAACTCCCCCGGCTCCGCCATCCTGGCCCCGCATTGCAGCGCAGCCTCCAATACTTTCCGCATCACCAGCACGCCCCCATGGCACTGGATTTCCACCGTATCCTCCCCGGTAAAGCTCCTGGGTTCCTTCATCAGCACCGCCATGGCTTCGTCTATGACAAAATCCTTCTCCAAATCTACTACAAATCCATAATACATCCTATGGCTCTCCGCCCTGTCCAGAATCCTTTTCCCGGAAGGAGAACGGAACAGCCTGTCCCCCACTGCCGCCGCCTCTCTCCCGCTGATCCTCACGATTCCGATTCCGGAATCTGTCATCCCCGTGGCAATGGCAGCAATCGTATCCCCTCTCTCCATGGCTCCTCCCATCTATCCTAAGGAATTGTCTACAAATAACTGCTGCAAGTTTATGGCAATTTTTATTGTATTTCCGGGCTTTTGCCTGAAGCAATTGCAGCAGTTATTTTCCGACAATTCCTAAATCATCTGTCCCGCCCAATGCACCTCTGAATCCGCGGCGCTTTCAACCGTCCGTCTTCCCAATATCTTTCCAAAAACCGCCCGGCAGAATGCCGTAATCCGCCCGAACCGCAAAAAACCGGATATGCAACAGATATCCGGTTTTACGAACAGATTATTGTCTCTTATAGGTAACCACCACCTTGCGGAAGGGCTCATCCCCCTCACTGTGGGTGGAGATATACTTGTCATTCTGCAGCGCCGAATGGATGATCCTGCGCTCATAAGGATTCATAGGCTCCAGGGACACAGGCCTCCTGGTCTTCTTCACCTTGTAAGCGATGTTCTTGGCCAGATTCTCCAGGGTCTCTTTCCGTCTGGCCCTGTAATCCTCCGTATCCACCTTCACCCGGATGTATTCGTCCGCTTCCTTATTGACCACCAGGGAAACCAGGTACTGCAGGGAATCCAGGGTCTGCCCCCTCTTTCCGATCAGCACGCCCATCTCTTCCCCGGAAAGCTCGATGTCCATCGTCTTGCCTACCTCATCGTACTGTATGTCTATGGCCACTTCCATGTTCATCGCCTCGAACACGTCCCGTAGGAAATTCTTCGCCACTACCTCCTCGGAAAGCTTCTCAATCTTCACCGCGGCCTTGATGACAGCAGGCTTGGATCCGATTCCCAGAAAACCGCTGGAACCCTCTTCCACAATCTGGTAGTCAAGCTTATCGCTGGTAACGCCGAATTTCCGGCATGCTTCCGTAATTGCCTCGTTTACCGTCTTGGCAGTCACCTCCACATATGCGTTCTCTTTTTCCATTTCTATCGCCATTTGTCAACCCTCCAAAATCACTCCCAATTGAGTTCAGTTCTTGTTGTTCCTCTCATTATAGTCTTTCACCATATTTGCCTTCTCCAGCATGCTGCCGGGTTTGGCGGCGCCGGTCTGGACGCTCTCGGCCCCGGAGTTCACGGAAGCCTTGTCCGCCATGCTCTTCCTGGCCGTGTTCCCGCCGGCGCTGCCCTGGGCAGAGGTTTTCTGGATATTGCGCGTATTCATGTTCGCGTAAGCGTTCATCCGCTCCTGGGTCTGCTTCAGTTTCTCTATCTTCTTGGCGCTCTTTGCGGAATTCTTCTTGATGACCTCTTCAAAGTCTATCTTGTCGATGTGCTTATTGATGACCACCTGCTGGATGCTCCTCACCACGCTGCCGGCCACCCAGTACAGGCCCATGCCGGAAGGCAGCGTGAAACAGAACCACGCGGACATCAAAGGCATCACCATGTTCATGGTCTTCATGGAAGCAGCCATGGAATTGGCTTTCTCATTGTCGCTCTTTGGCTGCTGGGGCATCAGCTTCACATTGATCCACTGGGTCGCCGCGGAGAGGACGGGAATCAGAACGGCACCTATGACAATGCCCCATGCCCCTGCGGCCATGCCTATTTTGATCAGGTCGCTGGGAGAATCCCCCATGTGCAGCCCCAGGAAATTGTTATAGGTGTCGACCAGGCCTCTGGTGGTGTCGTTGCTGAGGATCAGCTTCCCCTGATAGGTGAGCTGGGTCAGGTCGTAATGCTCCGCCACCGTGGCCAGATCCACCGACGACAGCCTGTTCAGCACATCGATGATGCCGTTGGCCAGATTCCCGTCCGTCATGGACTTTCCGTACATGCCCACAGTCCTGGTGATGGTCTCCACACCGGACTCCTGGAGGAAGCCGCCGCCGTCCACGGAAATGATTTTTTCAGCCAGTACCTTGAAAGTATTGCCTATCTGCGTCACGTACGCAGGCATGCGCTGGATGACCTGGTACAGGGCAAACAGGATGGGCATCTGAATCAGCAGCTGTACGCAGCTGCCTGTGGCGGACACGCCGTACTTGGCATAGACCATTTGGATTTCCTGGTTCTTCGCCATCATGGCATCCTGATCCGACCTTCCCTTGTACTTCGCCTCTATCGCCTGCAGCTCCGGGCTCATCTTCACCTGGAGCTTGGAGAACTTCTGCTGCTTGATGTTCAGGGGCATCATCAAAAGGTTCACCACGATGGTGAACAGGATGATCGCCAGACCGATGTTCGGGATTCCGATCAAATTGATCACATAGAAGATCCCGTTCATGATCTTGCCGAGTATCCATGCCACTTGTCCTATGACAGGCGTGGTGTTCTGGGTCAATAAAATTAGGTTCATGTATCTGTATCCTCTCAGTCAGGTTCTGCCGGTCAGGGAACAGGGTCAAACCCTCCCTTTGAAAAAGGATTACAGCGCAGTATCCTCCAGAGCGCCAGAAGGCTGCCCTTGACCGCGCCGTATTTTTGGATGGCCTCTAATCCATACTGGGAACAGGTAGGGATATAGGGACATCTCGTCCTTTTCATGGGAGATAGGAATTTCTGGTAAAACCGAATGCCGGCAATCAAAATTTTTTTCATAGATAAACTATACCTTTATGATGCATCTACTGCACGGAAGCCTTCCTGTCACTGGCCGCGGAGCAGACAATGACGTCTTCCAAGCTGGAGCAGCGCCTCCTCTATTTTGAAGTAATCCACCGAAGCCGCTCCCTGCCTTGCCACGATCACAATGTCCAAACCACTATTGAACACCGCTTCCTGTAATCGATAACTTTCCCGCACCAGCCTCGTGACCCGGTGTCTCACGACGCTGTTGCCCACTTTCTTGCTTACGCTGATTCCAATCCGGTTCCTGTCGGTGCCATTTTCCCAGATATACATGACCAGATATTTGTTCGCATACGATTTACCGTTTTTATAGACGGACTGGAACTGGCGGTTCTTCTTAAGGCTTTCGGAAAATATCATTGAAACGCCATCCTCCTAAAGAAAAAGGCCACATTTCTGTGACCTAAGCGGACAATCTTTTTCTTCCTTTTGCACGTCTGGCCGCTAAAACTTTTCTTCCGGCGCGAGTGCTCATCCTCGCTCTGAAGCCGTGAACCTTGGCACGTGAACGCTTTTTGGGCTGATATGTCATCTTCATGGAAAGCCACCTCCTTCGCAACTGATTTTTCTCTAACATTTCTAGGAAAATAGCATATTGATTGTATAAAAAAAACGGGACAATGTCAAGGAAAATTCAGCAAAAATCAAAAGTTTTCACCAGAAAAAATTTCTTGGACAAGTTATGCACATAGATATCCACAGGAAAATACCCCCGATCAGTTATACACACTCTGTGGATTTTTTGTGGAAAACATGGGAAAAGTTTGGGATTTCCTGTGAGATCCCCGGTGCATAATTCTGAAAAACCCAGTAAATTCAAGGCTTCCAGTTTTCCACCGACTTATCCACTTATTCACATTGCTATCCACATACCGTTCTGTACAAGTTTTTTATGAACATAGTTATTCACATTATGTGGATAACTTTATCCAGAATCTGTGCAAAAGTAACGTTTGAAATCTGGAAGAATCTATATTACAATGTATACGGAAAATTACGGCGGCAGCTTTCGCCGCTCGTGAGATAGAGATTACAATGGGGTTTCTTCAGAAAGGATGAACAGCAATGGACGATATCAAAGGCAGTTGGTCTGCCATCAAGGAAAGCATTAAAAGGGAATATGAACTCACTGACATCTCTTATAAGACATGGGTGGAGCCCCTGGAATACCTGAACGTGGTAAATGATGTGGTAAGCATCGTCATCCCTGCCGAACAATCCCATATGATCAATTACATCTCCTCCAGGTACACCAGCTTCTTCCAGGTGACCATCACGGAGATGTTCGAACATGACTATAATGTAAAGTTCATCCTGAAGACGGAGGCCGAGAAGGAGCTTCAGGATAACAGCGCGGGCTACGACGCCGCCAACCTGATCCCGAAATACAAGTTCGATACTTTCGTGGTCGGCAGCAGCAACAAATTCGCCCATTCCGCCTCCCTTGCGGTGGCGGAATCCCCCGGGGACATCTACAATCCCCTCTATCTCTACGGGGGCCCCGGGCTCGGCAAGACCCACCTGATGCATTCCATCGGCCATTTCATCCTGGAGCAGGATCCGGACAAGAAAGTGCTCTACGTGACCAGCGAGGAATTCACCAACGAGGTCATCGAGTCCATCCGTGGCGGCAATGCCAACGCCAACGCCATGACGAAGCTCCGGGAGAAATACAGGACGGTGGACGTGCTCATGGTAGACGATGTGCAGTTCATCATCGGCAAGGAGAGCACGCAGGAGGAATTTTTCCACACCTTCAACGTGCTCCACTCCGCCAGGAAGCAGATCATCCTCTCCTCGGACAAGCCGCCCAAGGAGATTGACAATCTGGACGACCGCTTCCGCTCCCGTTTCGAATGGGGGCTGATTGCGGACATCCAGCCGCCGGACTATGAGACCAGGATGGCGATTCTCCGGAAGAACGCGGAAGGGTGCAGCCGCAAGATCAACGAGGAAATCATCAAGTACATCGCCACCAACATCAAGTCCAACATCCGTGAGCTGGAGGGCGCCTTCAACAAAATCGTGGCCGCCGGCAAGCTGAACAAGGTGGATGTGACCCTGGACCTGGCCGAGGAGGCCCTGAAGGACATCATCTACCCGGACAAGTCCAGGGAGATCACGCCCACGCTGATCATCAACATCGTGTCGGAACATTTCGGCGTGAAGCCCGAGGACATCACTTCCAAGAAGCGCAATTCCGAGTTCGTCCTACCCAGACAGATCGTCATGTACCTGTGCCGGGAGCTGACGGCCACCCCCTATGTGGAGATCGGGAAGCTTCTGGGAAAGAAGGATCATACCACCATCATGCACGGCGTGAAGAAAATCACCGCGGAACTGGAGAAGAACGAAGAACTCAGGAATAAAGTGGATATTATAATAAAGAAGATAAACCCTTCTTAGAAGATAAACCCTTCTTAGAAGATAAACCCTTCTTAGAAGATCCCCCTTTTCTAACACTCTATCCACATTATGTGTGTGAATATGATGTTGACAGGGTGTTGATAGTTTCAGAAGGGTTTTGAAGGGAATTCAGGGGATGTGAATAACTTAATAATTTTTCTTAACTTATTCCGAAAATATTCGCAAGTTATCCATTCCCTTTTTCCCTGAAAAATAGTATAATATATGAGGTTATACACTTTTCAACAGCCATTACTATTAAGACTATGAAATTCTTTATAAATATAGATTGGTTCGCGCATCAGAAAAATCCTAAAAGCCGGGAAGGGAGTTATCCATATGAAAATAGTATGTACCAAATCCAATCTGCTGAGCGGCGTACAGATCGTATCCAGAGCCGTTCCCAACAAGACTACCATGTCTATCCTGGAATGCATCCTCATAGATGCCTCCAGCGGCATCATCACCCTGACCGCCAACGACATGGACATGGGGATTGAGACCATCATTGAAGGCGACATCGTAGAAAGCGGCATCATCGCCCTGGACGCGAAGATTTTCCTTGAGATCGTGCGCAAGCTCCCCGACAGCCATATCACCATAGAGTCGGACGCTTCCTTCAAGACACTCATCACATGTGAGAAGGCGAAGTTCACCATCATCGGAAAGTCCGGGGAGGATTTCTCCTATCTGCCTGCGGTGGAAAAGGAGGAGAGCATCGTCATCAGCCAGTTCGCCCTGAAGGAAATGGTACGCCAGACCTGTTTTTCCATCTCGGACAATGACAACAACAAGCTCATGACCGGCGAACTGTTCGAAATCAACGGGGACGAGCTGAAGGTGGTGTCCTCGGACGGGCACCGCATCTCTATCCGGAAGATGCAGCTTCGGGAAGTCTATGAGAAGAATAAAGTGATTGTCCCGGGGAAGACGCTGAACGAGGTGAGCAAGATCCTTCCGGGAGGAGCGGACAGCGATTTGACCATTTATTTTACGGCGAAGCATATCGTGTTCGAATTCGACAATACTGTAGTAGTATCCAGGCTGATCGAGGGGGAGTATTTCAGCATCGACAGGATGCTTTCCGGCGACTACGAGACGAAGATAAAGGTGAACAAGAGGGAACTTCTGGAATGTATCGACAGGGCCACGCTCCTGACCAGAGAGGGGGACCGCAAGCCCATCGTCATCAATATCACCGATGACGGCATGGAGCTGAAGATAGATTCTGCCCTGGGAAGCATGAAAGAGGATATCGATATCGAGAAACAGGGCAGAGACCTGATGATCGGCTTCAATCCCAAGTTCCTGATAGATGCCCTGCGTGTCATCGATGACGAAGTGGTGGACCTGTACATGGTGAACCCGAAAGCGCCCTGCTTCATCAAGAACGAGGAGGAGAGCTATATCTATCTGATACTGCCTGTGAGCCTGGTGGCGAATTACAGCCGTTAGGAATGGCAGAAGGGGCCGGAATATCGGCCTGACAGGAAAGGAAGAAGGGAGCGGGAAGATGCAAGTCATACATTTAAAGGACGAGTATATCAAACTGGGCCAGGCCATGAAAGCCGCCAGGCTGGTAGGTACCGGGGTGGAGGCGAAGTTGGAGATCCAGGACGGGCTGGTGAGAGTGAATGGGGAAGTGGAGACCAGGCGGGGGAAAAAGCTTTTTCCCGGGGATCAGTTGGAATATAATGGCAATACAGTGAAAATAGAAAGCTAGAAACGGATATAGCGATGATCATTAAATCGATAGAGCTGGCAGATTACAGGAATTACGACAGTCTTTCCATGGAGTTCCACAGGGGGACCAATATCCTCTTCGGGGACAACGCCCAGGGGAAGACCAATATCCTGGAGGCCATTTTCGTGGCCGCCACCACCAAGTCCCACAGGGGCTCAAAGGATCGGGAAATCATAGGCTTCGACAAAGAGGAGGCCCATATCAGGACCTATCTGGAAAAGGACGGCGTGGAGACCAGGGTGGACATGCACCTGAGGAAGAGCAAGTCCAAGGGCATCGCCATCGACGGCCAGAAAATCAAGAAGGCGGCGGATTTGATGGGTCTGTGCAATGTGGTCTTTTTCTCGCCGGAGGATTTGGGGATCATCAAGAACGGCCCTGCGGAGCGGCGGCGGTTCGTGGACATGGAGCTCTGCCAGCTTGACAGCTTCTATCTTTACAATCTGAACCACTACAATAAGATAGTCAATCAGCGCAATAAGCTGTTGAAGGACATGTATCTGAATCCGGATCTGAGGGAGACTCTCAGCATCTGGGACATGCAGCTGGTATCTTTCGGCAACAAGATCATCGAGCGCAGAAAGCTGTTCGAGGAGCAGCTGAATGAAATCATTTATGGCATCCATAAGAAGCTGTCCGGCGATAAGGAGGAGCTTACGATCCATTATGAGCCTGACGTGAAGACGGAGGAGTTTGAGAAAAAACTGAAATACAATCAGGAGCGGGACATCAAGTCGAAGATGACTTCCGTTGGCCCTCACAGGGACGATTTCTCCTTTGTGGTGGGGGATATCGACATCAGGAAGTTCGGCTCCCAGGGGCAGCAGCGCACGGCTGCCCTGTCCCTGAAGCTTTCGGAGATAGAGCTTGTGAAGAAATTAACAAAAGATACGCCGGTGCTTTTGCTGGACGATGTGCTCTCCGAGCTGGATTCCAACAGGCAGAATTACTTATTGAACAGCATTGGGGACATCCAGACGATCATCACCTGTACGGGTCTGGAGGAATTCGTCAATCACCGGTTTGAGATAGACAAGGTATATCGGGTGGCTGAGGGAACGGTCAGCTGCATGAATCAAGTCTGAAGCATCAAGTTTGAAATTAGAAAGGGCATGTATGAGCGAAGAGACAATCAGCAACATGGCGGTAGAACATGAATACGGGGCGGATCAGATCCAGATACTGGAAGGGCTGGAGGCGGTCAGGAAGCGTCCGGGGATGTACATCGGCACCACGGCCAGCAGGGGCCTGCACCATCTGGTATATGAGATCGTGGACAATGCGGTGGACGAGGCATTGGCGGGATTCTGCGATATGATTGATGTGACCATCCATGAGGGCAATTCGGTGACGGTGGTGGACAATGGCCGGGGCATTCCCGTGGGAATCAATCACAAGGCCGGCATCCCCGCGGTGGAAGTGGTGTTCACGATCCTACATGCGGGCGGGAAGTTCGGCGGCGGTGGATACAAGGTCTCCGGCGGCCTTCACGGCGTGGGCGCTTCGGTGGTGAATGCCCTTTCGGAATGGCTGGAGGTGAAAATCTGTCAGGACGGGAAGGTGTACCAGCAGCGCTATGAGCGCGGCCATGTCTGTTATCCCCTGAAGGAAATCGGCACCTGCGACCCGGACAAGACGGGGAGCACGGTCACCTTCCAGCCGGACAAGACCATCTTCACGGAGACCACGGTCTTTGACTTCGAGACGCTGAAAATCAGGCTCCGGGAAATGGCTTTCCTGACCAAAGGATTGCGGATCATCCTGCGGGACGAGCGGGCAGACCAGGAGGAGATCGGAAGCCATGAAATCGGCCAGATCAATGAGCTTCTGCAGCGGGCCCAGGCGGACAGGGAAGAGGAGGCATCCGGCGGGGAGGCCGCCCTGCGTCCTGTGGAGGAGAAGAAGAAAAAGGCGAAATACGCGGAATTCTGCTACGAGGGCGGCATCAAGGAGTTCGTGGCCTATCTGAACAAGAGCAAGACGTCGCTGTATGAGAATATCCTTTATTTCGAGGGGCAGAAGAACAATGTGTATGTGGAGGTGTCCTTCCAGCACAATGATTCCTTCAATGAGAGCGTATTCAGCTTCGTGAACAATATCAATACGCCGGAGGGCGGCACCCATCTTCAGGGGTTCCGCAATTCCCTCACCAAGACCTTCAATGATTACGCCAGGAATGCCAAGCTGTTGAAGGACAGCGAGCCGAACCTGTCAGGAGAGGATATCCGGGAGGGGCTTACCGCCATCATCAGCGTGAAGATAGAGGATCCCCAGTTCGAGGGCCAGACCAAGCAGAAGCTGGGGAACAGCGAGGCCAGAGGGGCCGTGGACAGCATCGTCAGCGAGCAGCTGACCTATTTCCTGGAGCTGAACCCACAGGTGGCCAAGTCCATCTGCGAAAAGTCCATTTTGGCACAGCGCGCCAGGGAGGCGGCCAGGAAGGCCAGGGATCTGACCAGGAGGAAGACTGCCCTGGACGGCATGGCCCTGCCCGGAAAGCTGGCGGACTGCTCCGACAAGAATCCGAAGAACTGTGAAATCTATATCGTGGAGGGGGACTCCGCAGGGGGCAGCGCCAAGACGGCAAGATCCCGGGCCACCCAGGCCATCCTTCCCCTGCGCGGGAAGATATTGAATGTGGAGAAGGCAAGGCTCGACAGGATATACGGCAACGCGGAAATCAGGGCCATGATCACGGCCTTCGGAACGGGCATCCACGAGGATTTCGACATAACCAAGCTCAGGTATGACAAAATCATCCTGATGACGGATGCGGACGTGGACGGGGCACATATCAGCACCTTGCTGCTGACCTTCATCTACCGGTTCATGCCGGATCTGATCAAGGAGGGGCATGTGTACCTGGCCAAGCCGCCTCTGTACAAGCTGGAAAAGAACAAGAAGATTTGGTACGCCTACAGCGATGAGGAGCTGGACGGCATCCTGCAGGAAGTGGGCAGGGACCAGAACAACAAGATACAGCGCTATAAGGGACTGGGGGAGATGGACGCGGAACAGCTCTGGGAGACCACCATGGATCCCGCCCGCCGTATCCTGCTGCGGGTGAAATATGACGAGGAGATGGAATCCGAGCTTGACCTTACCTTTACCACGCTGATGGGAGACAAGGTAGAACCGAGAAAGGAATTCATCGAGGAAAACGCGAAGTACGTGCAGAACCTGGATACTATCGGATGACAGACACAGGCAGTTGACAAAATTTAGTACCCATTGCAGGGAGAGGAAACATGAAGGACGATATTTTTGATAATGTTCCGGAAATAGATAAGATTCATGAGGTGGATCTGAAAGAGCGAATGGAGACGTTCTTTATTGACTATGCCATGAGCGTCATCGCTTCCCGGGCGCTGCCGGACGTAAGGGACGGACTCAAACCGGTTCAGCGCCGCGTGCTCTATTCCATGATCGAACTGAACAACGGTCCCGATAAGCCCCACCGTAAGAGCGCCCGTATCGTAGGTGATACCATGGGTAAATACCATCCCCATGGGGACAGTTCCATCTATGGCGCGCTGGTGAACATGGCCCAGGAATGGTCCACCAGGTATCCTTTGGTGGACGGACACGGGAATTTTGGCTCCATGGACGGGGACGGCGCTGCCGCCATGCGTTACACGGAGGCCAGGCTTTCGAAGATTTCCATGGAGCTTCTGGCGGACATCAACAAAGATACCGTGGATTTCGACCCAAACTTCGACGATACGGAGAAAGAGCCCACAGTGCTGCCCAGCCGGTACCCCAACCTTCTGGTGAACGGCACCACAGGAATCGCTGTGGGCATGGCTACCAATATACCGCCACATAATCTGCGGGAAGTCGTCAGCGCCATTGTCAAGATCATCGACAATAAGGTGGAGGAGAACAGGGACACGTCCATCGATGAGATCCTTCCCATCGTGAAAGCCCCGGATTTCCCCACGGGAGGGCTGATATTGGGCACCAGGGGCTGCAATGAGGCCTACCGGACGGGCCGCGGGAAAATCGTGGTGCGGGCGGTCACCGATATCGAGACCCTGCCAAACGGCAAGAGCCAGATCATCGCCACAGAGCTGCCCTATATGGTGAACAAGGCCAATCTGATCATCAAGATAGCGGAGCTGGTAAAGCTGAAGAAGATAGACGGCATCACGGATATCCGGGACGAGTCCAACAGAGAGGGCGTCAGGGTGGTGATTGAGCTGCGCAAGGATGTCAATGCCAATGTGATCCTGAACCAGCTGTACAAGCATACACAGCTTCAGGACACCTTCGGCGTGATTATGCTGGCGCTGGTGAACCAGCAGCCGAAGGTCATGAATCTTCTGGACATGCTGACCTATTATCTACAGCATCAGCAGGAAGTGGTCACCAGAAGGACGAAGTACGATTTGAACAAGGCCGAGGAGAGGGACCATATCGTACAGGGACTTCTGAAGGCTCTGGATTTCATAGACGAAGTGATATCCATCATCCGCGGCAGCCAGAACACCCAGATGGCCAAAGAAAGGCTGATGGAGCGATTCGAGCTTTCGGAAGCCCAGGCCCAGGCCATTGTGGAGATGCGGCTGCGCGCTCTCACCGGATTGGAACGGGAGAAGATTGAGAATGAACATAAGGAGCTGCAGGAGAGGATTCAGGAGCTGAGAAAGATTCTGGCGGACGAGAAACTGCTGCTGGGGGTCATCAAGAAGGAAATCATGGAAATTTCCGACAAATACGGCGATGACAGGCGCAGCAAGATAGGCTATGACGAGGCAGATTTCTCCATGGAGGACCTGGTCACCCGGGAGAATACAGTAATCGCCCTGACGGATATGGGGTACATCAAGCGCATGACGGTGGACAACTTCAAAGCCCAGAACCGGGGCGGCAAGGGCATCAAGGGAATGCAGACCATCGAGGACGACTATATCGAGGATCTGCTGATGACCACCACCCATCACTATCTGTATTTCTTCACCAGCCTGGGAAGGGTGTACCGTCTGAAGACATACGAAATTCCGGAGGCAGGCAGGACGGCCAGAGGGACTGCCATCGTGAACCTCTTACAGCTGGTGCCGGAGGAGAAGATAACGGCCATGATTCCCATTGAGGAATCCGAGAGAGGGCGGAATCTTTTCATGGTGACCAAAAAGGGCATCGTAAAGAAGACTTCCATGGAGGAATTCTCCAACATCCGAAAGAAGGGGCTGACGGCGATTCTTTTGAAGGACGACGACGAGCTGATAGAGGTGAAGAGCACGGACAAGGACAGCGAGATTTTCCTTGTGACGAAGCTGGGCATGTGCATCCGGTTCCGGGAGACGGATCTGCGGGCCACGGGCAGAAGCTCCATGGGCGTGATCGGCATGAACCTTTCCGACGGGGATGAGGTCGTCGGCATGCAGCTGCAGAGCCAGGGGGACTCCCTTTTGATCGTGTCCGAGAACGGAATGGGAAAACGTACATTCATAGACGAATTTACGGTACAGAACCGGGGCGGCAAGGGCGTGAAGTGCTATAAGATCACGGAGAAGACCGGAAATGTGGTGGGCATCAAGGCTGTCAGCGATGAGAACGAGATCATGATGATCACTACGGAGGGAATCATTATCCAGCTGAGGATGCAGGATGTGTCCACTCTGAGCCGAATCACTTCCGGCGTGAAGCTGATGGATCTGGAGGAGGGCGTCAAGATAGCGAAAGTCGCCAAAGTCAGGGAAAAGATTGCAGACGGTGACGAGGAATCCGAGAACGGGGAAGAGGCCGTGACGGATACGGAGATTCCGGAAGAGGCGGAAGCCCCGGAGGAGTCAGGCATCCCCGGAGAGGATACGGAGGAGTAGCGCCGGAGTTTTTATGGGTTTCTGAAAAAAATTCTGTATAGAGTGGAATTTATATTGATTTCATGGTAAAATGGCCTTGTGTAAAGATTCTGAGCTGTTTGCCAGAAAAAGAATGACAGCCATTCGGGGCAGGAAAACTGTCCTGGATGGCTTGTGTCGGATAAAAAGGAGGGTATTTCAAGTATGGAAGAAATCATGAAAGATGCCGCGGAAGTGAAAGCCGAAGCGGCGGAAGAGGGAAAGGGAGAAATCAAAGAGGCAGCGGCGGAAAAGCCGGCGGCGGAGATTGGCACCACTGAGACCATGGAGGACTACAGCAAGGAGCTGGAAGCGTCCTTCCGCACCATAAAGGAGGGGGATGTGCTCTCCGGTTCCGTGATCGACGTGAATGAAGAAGGCGTCACGCTGGATTTGAATTATTATGCTTCCGGCGTCATCAAGGCTGCCGACATGAGCAAGGATCCGTCTTTCTCCATTTTGGCGGATGTGCATGTGGGTGATGTGGTCGAGGCCGTGGTGGTGAAGAAGGATGACGGCGCAGGCAACATCCAGCTTTCCAGGGTAGAGGCGGCGGACGTGCTGGGCTGGGACAAGGTGCAGAAATATCTCGACGAGAAGACCGTCCTGACCGTCAAGGTGGCGGAAGTGGTGAACAAGGGCGTGGTGGCCTTCCTGGAGGGAATCAGGGGCTTCATACCCGCTTCCCATCTGGCTCTGAGCTATGTGGAGGATCTGAATACCTTCACGGGCAAGGAACTGGAGGTTCATGTGATCACGGTGGAGAAAGAGAAGAAGAAGCTTGTGCTCTCCGCCAGGGAAGTCCTGAAAGAGAAGGAAGCGGAGAAACTGAACCACAAGATAGCCATGGTGGTGCCCGGCAGCGTCATGGAAGGGAAAGTGGAAAGCATCATGCCTTACGGCGCTTTCGTAGACCTGGGCGACGGGCTGAGCGGACTGGTGCATGTGTCCCAGATCAGCCAGAAGAGGATCAAGACGCCTTCGGAAGTGCTGAAGGAAGGGGACACCGTCAAGGTGAAGGTGCTGAACACCAACAATAACAAGATAAGCCTCAGCATCAAGGCAGTGGCGGACACCGCGGAAGCCGAGACCGTTGTGGAGGACAAGCTGGCGGCCAAGTACAGCTCCAAAGAGTCCATCGGCACTTCCCTTGGGGATCTGCTGAAGGGAATCAAGCTTTCCTAAGTTTTGAACAAACATCATAAGGAATTGTCTACAAATAACTGATGCAAGTTTATAGCCGTTTTCGTTGTATTTCTGGGCTTTCTCCTAAACAAGTTGCATCAGTTATTTTCCGACAATTCCTAAATAAGCATAGAAAGGGCGGCTTGATGAATTAGCCGCCCTTTTCTATGATCAGCATTCTTTTATCTGCCGGATTCTGCTTTTCGAACCTATCCTCATATGAAAATGAACATGTTAGCCTATATTTTGAACCAGGTATGGTTAAATCTATCTGAAAGAGTTAATTTATGTATTTTTCTATTTAAATTCAAGTAAATTACTATTGTTTTCAAGTGATATTAATGATGTTATAGAAGAAAGATATTTATCGGTATGAGACATTTATCTGAAACATCACGGGATGCCTATTTCTATTCATCGAAAAAGATACTTGAACATGACTTTGTCCTCTCTATGATAAAAAAATAACTTTAAACTTGTTTCTGTATGGCAGACAGAGGAGTGATAGCATGATAATCAGAAAAATCCGGGAAGAAGAATATAGAAGAACCCAGGAGGTATTCGGAATCGCGTTTGAGATACAGATAGCAAAAGAACAGCTCTCGGACGAAAAATGGAAACAAATCAGAGAGAATCCGAAAAGCCGCCAGGAGCGCTATTATAAAGAACGGTGGGCGGCATTTGATGATGACGGTCGGATGATGGGATTTCTGATCGGTTTCCCTGCCACGATACGCTTTGACGGAAATGAGGTGGTCTGCACCTGTATCGGCGGGGTATCCAGCCTGCCGCAGTACAGGGGAAAGGGCGTCATCGCCGGCTGTTTCAGGAAGCATTTGGAAGACAGTTACCAGAAAGGATATGCCTTTTCTTATCTCTACCCGTTCAGCACCGTATTCTATCGACAGTTCGGCTATGAGCTGTGCAGTGAGACTGTGGACTGGGAATTTGATATACGGACAGTTCCTTATTTTCCGGAGGCAAAAGGCGCCGCCTGTCTGAACGAGCGCTCTTCCGAAAAGGAAGCAGTCATGCAGGTATATGCCGATTATATGAAAGAATACAATCTGTCTTTTGTCAGGGAGGAATATGACTGGATAAAAGTCATTCACGATGATCCTGCGGTTGAAAACGCCTTTACCTATGTCTGGAAGAATCAGGAAGGAAGACCTAAGGGTGTTTTGTGTTATCATAAGGAGTATTCGGACAAGCATCCCGGTGGTCTTATGCAGATGGAAGCTTTTTACTTTTCGGATGAGGAAGGCCTGAAAGGGCTGTTCAATCATATCAGAGCTTACAGGAGCCATTTCCAGAGTGTAAGGCTGTCTGTCCCGAAACAAGTGGCGCTGCAGAGGATTCTTCCGGAAGTCAGCGGAAATGCTTTTGGCAGAAAGATTGTCTTTCACGGAATGGGCCGAGTCATCCATGCGGAAAATGCGCTCCGCATGGCAAGATACAGAGGCAGCGGCACAGTTTCCGTGAAGCTGAATGACGAATACATCAGGGAAAACAACAGAGTCTTCAAGGTGACTTTCGAAGACGGCAGATGCATTGCCCTGGAAGAAGGGACAGACTGGGACGTGGAACTGGATATCGGAACTTTCTCCAGATGCCTGCTGGGATGCTGTGACGAAAATGAATATGAAAAGGAGGAAGTCAGGAAGATATTTTATGGGAAGAAAACTTTCATATGTGACGGTTTTTAGACGGCAAGCAGGGATGTTTGGCAAGTTTTAGCAATTATCAGTATAAATAATAGGGGAATTTGTAAAAAGCATGTTTAACAAAAAAGGAGGAGAAGAAATGAAAAACAGGAAAAGAATTGTGGCTCTCTTACTTACAGGCACGCTTGCCATGTCAATGCTTGGCGGATGCGGCAATGAAGGCTCGGCCGAATCATCCGGGACAAGCCAGGGGGAAACGTCAGTATCTGACGGAGAAAAGGACAGTACGGAAAATTCTGATACAGCAGATAACGATGTTCAGGAAGGAACTGCCGAAAAAGATGAAAACGGACTGGTGGTAAATCCGATAGAAGGAGAAATCACGATTTGGGCCAGGCTGAACAACGATAAGGGAACGAACTCTATCGTCGCGCAGCAGGAAGGCGATCCATATTACGAATTCGTTAAGACATATTTCCCGAACCTCAAGATCAACTACGTAACCAACAAGGAGGGAACGGACAATCTGCAGGCCGCGATTGCGGCCGGCGAAGCTCCCGACCTTTTCTTCTGGGAAGGCAACTATTCTACATTGTTGTCTTATTATAACAATGATTTTATGGAGCCTTTGAATTCCTATATGGACAATGACCCGAACTTCGTCAACAACTTCATTCCAAGCGTCATCAACGACCTGACGGTGGACGGACAGATTTACGGCCTGCCCCTGACGGTCATGCCTCAGACCATCTGTGCAAATATGGATGCGTTTGACAAGGCAAACGTACCCTACCCCACGAATGATATGACAATCGACGAGTTCATGGACATGTGCGCAAAACTGACGGACAAAAGCGACTCCAAGAATATGCGCGTGGCCATTGCCAGAAATATTGATGATATGGATTATATCCGATTCCCGCAGATTTTCCTGGCTGCGTACGGGGTGAAGGGTTATAAGGAAGAAAATGGACAGTACCTGTCCAACTTCGGCGACGATCCGGCAGCAATCGAAGCTCTTGACAAATTTCTGCAGGTTCAGGCGAATAATTATGCATGCACGCTTTCCGCCGACGACAGGAACGCCATGGGCCTGGATTCCAGCATCTGGGATATCGACTGGCAGAGCGGCGCGGCAGCCATGTTCCCCGGAGCTTCCGCATGGGCCTACACCGTAGACGCGGATACGAACAAGCCTAAATTCAGGCAGATGTTCTTTGCTCCCTTCAAAGGTCCTGACGGCGATTGCGGCGCGAATCAGGTCGCCATCTCTTACAGCATGTGTTCCGCAAGCAAAAACAAAGATGCGGCATGGGCCTACTTAAGCTTTATGACCAGTGAAGCGGCACAGCAGGCGGCATATGCGCCGGATCCCAACAATGCAGGCAATACCATTTATCCGCTGCGGATGGACGAAAATACGACTACGTTCAACTATGGCATTCCGCCGTTTACTACAGACTACAAATTGAGCGAGGATCTTCAGCCTGTTTATGACGGCCTTAAGGCAAATACGGATCATGTGGTAGACATCCCCATGGATCCAGGACGTTTTCTGGAAGCGCTGAAGAAGGCTGCAAGCGGGGAAGCCCAGCTGGTAGACGCGTTAAAAGAATATGACGAATATGTAAACGCAAACGAGCTGATCAACTGGGACGCCTATATCAGATAATAGCGATATGATTACCGGTTGGAAAGCGGTGCTGCCGCTTTCCAACTGTTTTCATAAATGGTATTATGAAAATACGGGGAGGCCATATGAGAAAAGTAGCCCTTAAGAATGTGTGGAAGATATATACGAATGCCAAAAATGTTTCTCCGGCGGTACAGGATTTCAATCTGGAAATAGAAGAGGGAGAATTCATTGTATTTGTGGGGCCGTCAGGATGCGGAAAGACTACAACCTTACGAATGATTGCAGGACTTGAGAGCATTACCAAAGGAACTCTGGAAATTGACGGCAAGATAGTAAATGATGTATCGCCGAAGGACAGAAATATCGCTATGGTGTTCCAGAACTACGCTCTGTACCCCAATTTCGACCTATTTGAAAATATTGCCTTTGGATTAAGGCTGCGGAAAGTGGAGAAATATAAAATAGACGAAATGGTGTCGGAAAAAGCCAGGAAGCTGCAGATTGACCATCTCCTGGACCGCCAGCCAAAAGATATCTCCGGCGGGCAGAGGCAGAGAGTCGCCCTGGGGCGTGCAATCGTGCGCGATCCTTCCGTATTTCTGATGGATGAGCCTCTGTCGAATCTGGACGCGAAAATGCGTACGGAAATGCGTACAGAAATTATCAAGCTACATAAGGAATTGAAAGCCACAACGGTATATGTGACACATGACCAGACGGAAGCCATGACAATGGGCGATCGGATTGTGGTCATGAATGCGGGTGAAATCCAACAGATTGGTGAACCGGAAGAAATTTATACAAATCCGAAGAATATGTTTACAGCGGGATTTATCGGCTCTCCTCAGGCCAACTTTATCAGAGCCAGGTTGATACGGAATCATTCAGGGGAGTATTGGTTCTCCAATTCTTATTTCCTGATCAGGATTCCCGGAGAGAAAGTGACAGAGAATCTGAAGGAGTATGTCAACGGCGATGTGGTGGGAGGGATTCGACCGGAATTCCTGGAGATGGCGAAGACGGATGAAGAAGAGGACGGCAGTTTGCTTAAGGGGGAAGTAGACCTTGTGGAACTGATTGGGGCAAACAGATATGTATATGTGAAATGCGGTACAGATACAGTGACTGTCCGCTGTCCGATCTGGGCAAAATACGGGACAGGCGACAAGGTAAAAATCAGGCTGAATATGAACTTGTTCTGGTTTTTCAATCCGACTACCGGAGAACGGATTTACTAAATAAATATAGGTGGTGAAAATGCGAAAACGAAAAAAAGCGTACCTGGCAGCAGTTTTTATTATCGTTCTGGCAGCAGTGTTTTTCCGGTTCTTCCGCACCGACGAGAGGAAAGAGGCAGCCTATGATTTCCCGGCGGAAAGTTTCCTTGCTTCCGATATAGAAAGCGGTACGGAAGAGATAAATGTGGACATTTTTCAGTATAGGTCTGAAGGAGCGGATATCGCAGAGACAGAAATCGATGGGACGCCGGCACTGGCATGGAAGAATGCGGGCGGGACTTTGGAGTTTCCGGTAAATGCCCCGGAGCATGCAAAATATCATGTGATTGTGACCTATTCTCTTCTGGAAGACTCTTATGGAGCGATTGAAAGAGCTTTGACCGTAAATGGGGAAACACAGTACAGCGAGCTGTCCAATATACTGTTCTCCAACAATTTTATGAATATGACATATCCTTTTGAACAGGATGAGTACGGAAATGAAATCATTCCGAGACAGGAAAAAGTGATAGGACTGTATGAACAGCTCCTCTGGGACAGAAATGCCATGTATTTTGAACCCTTGGAAATAGAGCTGAAAAAGGGAGACAATCTCCTCTGTTTCCAGGCATTGAAAGGCACCATGGCAATTGCCGCGGTGAAGCTGGTTCCGGTGGCTGAAATACCGGATTATGCAGACTATAATGCCAATCAGAGGCCAAATAACGCAAACGACTACTACTGTGAGATAGAAGCAGAAAATATACAGCTGAAATCGGGCAAGAACATTCAGTACATCGCTTCCAATGAACCGGGGATATCACCGGAGGGAATCGGCAAAAAGACTTTGAATACCATAGGCGGTGAAAATTATTCCAATGCCCATGATTTTATAGAGTGGAGCGTTTCTGTGCCGGAGGACGGTTATTATAATCTGGCGTTTAAATACAGACAGAATTACAACAGTTCTCTGACATCTTTCCGGAGGCTTACCGTGGACGGAGAAAGGCTGTTCCGGGAGTTAGAGTATATTCCTTTTGTCTATGAACGGAAATGGGGGCTTGCGGTTTTAGGCGGTGATACGCCCTATCAGATTTATCTGGCGGAGGGAGAACACAGGATCCGCCTGGAGGTGACCAACGCTCCATACCGGGAGATTTCCAATCTGTTGCATTCCGTATCCTCCGGCATGGCGGAGCTGGATCTGGAGGTAAAGGAAATCGTCGGCGTCAGCCAGGATGTTTACCGTCTGTGGAATCTGGAGTCCTATATACCTGACCTGACCGACAGATTAAAGGAGAATCAGGAAAAGCTGAATCAGGTGTTCGACAGACTGGAGGCGCTGACCGGAAGGGGCAGGACAGATTTCAACACCCTTTCCGCGGCATACCAGGATCTGGAAAAGACCATAGAAGATATCTCCCTTATTACCAGCAATGTGGACACCCTGAGCAATATTTATACTGCGGTATCCGAATGGGAGACAACGGTGACGAGTCCCTCCCTGCTTCTCGACACCGTGTGCATTAAGAGCATCGACAGCGAATTTCCTGAAATCGAGACAGGGACGCTGGAACGGGCCAGGTTCGCGGCTGTGGGATTTTTGAAGTCATTTGCGGCATCCAGCATGCAGGGAACCAGAGGGAATGAGGATACGGAAGTCGTTCAGGTATGGGTACAGAGAAACAGGGATTATGTGGACCTGATGCAGCAGATGGCCAATGAGTACTATACCAAAGAAACCGGCGTCAGGGTAGAGGTCAATTACTGTCCTGTGGGAATGAACCTGCTGGTGCTGGCCAATGCCTCGGACAAAAAACCGGACATCGTGACAGGCGTGGATATCGGGATTCCCTTTGAATTCGCGGTCAGGGACGCCCTGGTGGATCTGAGCAAGTACCCTGAATTTGAAGAGCTCATTGCAGACGTGGTTCCGGGAAGCCGTATCCCGTATCAGATTGGGGACAGGGAGTATGCCATAGCGGAAGAGGTAAAGACGAATATTCTATATTACCGGAAAGATATTCTGGGACAATTGGGCGTGGAAATCCCGGAAACCTGGGAGGAGACAACGAAGGCGGCCTCAACGCTGCTGCAGAACAATTATAACTTTTTTTATCCTTATGGGGATTTCCTGACTTTCTTTTTCCAGAGAGATGTGGATGTCTATACGGAAAACGGCATGGACATCGCGTTTGATAACGTGAAGGGATATGAAGCCTTCAAATACTGGACCGACCTGTATCTGAAATATGGAATCGATCCGAAGATGTCCAGTTTTTATCAGCATTTCCGGCTGGGCGACGTACCTCTTGGCATCACCGGAATCGACCAGTATATGCTCCTTGATATGGCAGCTCCGGATATTACGGGAAAATGGAGCGTCGCCGTCTCGCCTGGCATTATCAATGAAGAGGGCGAAAATATCAGATGGCAGGCCGGCACCCAGAACGGAGCGATGATTTTCAAGTCCAATGAGGCCAGGGAAGACAGGGCATGGGACTTTCTGAAGTGGTGGCTGAGCGATGAAGTACAATTCATGTACGCGGACGACCTGGAGAATATCTACGGGGAAGAATTCCGGTACTTCTCTGCCAACACGGAGGTGGTGGCGAAGCAGAACTGGAACGAGGATGTAAAGGAAGCAATCCTGGAACAGCTTTCCTGGTACAGACAGATTCCCATGGTTCCCGGAGGTTCCTACATCACCCAGAGGGAAATATGGAACGCATGGACCAGGACAGTCATTGACAAGAAAAATTATCGGGAACAGTTAGACGAGGCGATTGAGCTGATTCGTCCGGAGATGAGGAGCAAGCAGGAGGAATTGGGATATATCGATGAAGACGGCAATCTGTTAAAGTAAGACAAGAAAAAGAGGTTGATACAAAGTGACGAAAAATAAAAAGGTGAAAAAGGTGTACAACAAAAAGCAGATATGGATGGGATATCTGTTTATCGCGCCTTTTATGATCAGTTTCCTGATATTTATTATTTTACCCTGTGTGTCCGCTGCGTTCCTTGCCTTTACGCAGTATGATTCCATCAATATGCCGAAATTTGTGGGATTAAAGAACTTTGTCTATATGCTGACCAACGATATGCTGCTCATCAAGAAAGTGATTCCCAACACCTTTCTTTTTGCGGTGATAGTAGGCCCGGTGGGATATGCCCTGCAGTTTCTGCTTGCATGGCTCCTGAATAAACTTTCTGAAAGAGTGCAGCTGCTATATGTCATGGCGATTTATGTGCCTTCTATTGCCGGAGGCGTGCTGATATCCGTGGTGTGGTCCGTGTTCTTCAGCGCGGACAGGCTGGGATATCTGAACAATTTCCTGATGAAACTGGGCTTTATCAGGAACCCCATCGCATGGACCCAGGACGGCAATTATCTGATGTTTGTCATGATCATTGTCACTTTATGGGGGAACATGGGCGTGGGCTTCCTCTCCCTGTTCTCCGGGATGCAGAATGTGGACGCCCAGATTTATGAGGCCGGAAGGATTGACGGAATCAGAAGCCCTCTCACCGAGCTGGTCTATCTGACCATTCCGTCCATGAAACCGCAGATGCTGTTTTCCGCGATCATGGCGATCACAGGCGCTTTGAACGCGGGGGCTGTGGGCGTACAGCTTTCGGGCACCAATCCCACGCCGGACTATGGCGGCCAGCTGATACAGAACCATATCGAGGACTATGCGTTTTCCAGGCTGCAGCTGGGATACTCCACATCATTGTCTTTCGTGCTGCTGCTGGTAGTGTTCGGTATTTCCCAATTGTGCTTCCGTTTCCTGGGCAGTAAGGAGGATGAATCGTGAAAAAAATAAGTAAGAAGCTGAAATCCATAAGGTTTTTCGACATCACCAATTTGGCCATCGTCACCATCATTGCGCTGGTATCTGTCATGCCCGTTATTTTTATCATCAATAACGCGTTTAAACCATTAAGCGAACTGTTCAAATATCCGCCCACCTTTTTTGTCAGGAATCCCACCTGGCAGAATTTTGAGGAATTCTTTTATGCGACCGGAGAGACGACAGTCCCCTTCTCCAGATACCTTTTCAACAGCATATTTGTCACAGTGGTAACGGTCTTTCTGGTGGTGGCGATCAGCTGCACTGCCGCTTATGCCTTTGCGAAAATCGATTTTCCGGGACGGGACAGGATATTCAATATCATAGTGCTGTCACTTATGTTCACTCCCAGCGCGGTCATGATCACCAAGTACCTGATTGTGGACAAGGTGGGGCTGATCAACAATTATTTGGGCCATATCCTTCCGCAGCTGGCTTTGCCGGTGGGGGTCTTTCTGCTGAAACAGTTCATGGAGCAGGTTCCGGATTCTTTGAGTGAGGCAGCCCGCCTGGACGGCGCGTCGGAATTTACCGTATTCTGGAAGATTGTCATGCCTGCGGTGCTGCCTGCAGTAGGGACAGTCATGATCATCAGCTTCCAGAATGTATGGAACGATGTGACTACATCTCAGTATTACATGCTGGACGATTCCATGAAGACATTGCCGTATTACATCCAGACCCTGACCAGCAGCACCGGTACGACAGTTGCCAGACAGGGAGCCTCGGCAGCGGCAGGACTGCTTCTGTTTCTGCCTAATTTCATCATTTTTGCAGTCATGCAGAAATCCATGCTGAAGACAATGGTCACTTCCGGGATTAAGTAAAGGGCAGGGGGAAAGGTGAGAATGAAAAAAAGGATAAGGGTCTTTCTTGCAGGCTTATTTCTTGCGGTGTGCCTGTTCACGCCTCTTACGGCTCTGGCGGAAATACCATATAACGCATTTACATATGATTCGGAAGAACGTCCCATCTGGATGCCTTCTCCCTATGTACCAGTGAAAATCATCGGACAGAGCCTGATGGCCGAGAAGGGCGAGGATGAATATGAAGTGGTAAAAGGCCTTTCCACACCGGAAGATATCTGTATGGACAAGGAAGGGTTCCTGTATGTTGCGGATAAGGACAATAACCGTATCGTGAAGATGAATCCGGAGGGTGTGATCCAGAAAATATTCGGGACGGACGAAAGCGGAAATTCTTTCATCCGCGCTCCCGAGGGCGTATATGTGGACGAGCTTGGACTGGTCTATGTAGCGGATACCGGCAATCAGCAGGTCGTTATTTTTGACCGGGACGGGGAGGTGGTGAATACCATTGCCAAACCGGATGACATTCGTCTGAAGGATGTGGTGTTCACTCCGGTAAAGCTGACTGTGGATGCCAGAGGCTATATCTTTGTAATCAGCAGGGGTGGAAATGAGGGACTGCTGATTTTAAGCCCTGACGGCAGATTCCACGGATTCTTTGGCAGGAACGCCACAGAATTAAATGTCCTGGAAAAAGTAAAAAGGCTGTTTTACACCAAAGAACAGATTGCTACCAACAATAACAGCAGAGCCGTGACCATCAGCGGCGTAGTCCAGGGAGAGGACGGTTATCTGTACACTTGTACCCAAAACATAAAATCGGGACAGATCAAGAAGTTCAATGCCAGCGGGGAGGATTTGTTCGACAACAATGACTTCAAGGTCAAAATCCCTTCCTGGGCAACGGAAGGAAAAGCAGGGGATTCTTCCATAGCGGCAGTCACGGTAGACAGAAGCAGCAATATCTATGCGGTGGACCAGACCAACGGCGCTGTGATCGTATACGGCAACCAAAAACAGACCCTGGCGATCTTCGGCAGAAAGCTGAGCTCCGTGGAACAGAGAGTGGGCGTCTTCGGCATGGCCAATGGCATTGCAGTGGCAGAAAACGGAAACCTGTATGTATTGGATAAACAGTATAACGGGATTCACGTATTTCATCCCACGGAACTGTTTCAGAAAATCTTAGAGGCCGTGGTGCTGTACAACGATGGCCTGTACCAGGAGGCGGTTCCGCTGTGGAAGGAAATATTAAAAGAGAATTCCAATTACTATATGGCGCATTTAGGCCTTGGAAAGGCAGCCTATGTATCCGGGGACTGGGAGACGGCCATGAGCGAGATGAAGGTGGCCCTGGATCAGGAGAATTACTCGGAAGCATACTGGCAGCATCGTTCCGCTTGGCTGCAGAAGAACAGCACAGGGGCCCTTCTCCTCATACTGGCTGTGATCGCGGTATACCAGCTGATCGGAAAGATATTTCATTTTAGCCCCTTAGGGTGGGTGGCGGATAAATGGAAAAAATTCTCCCATAAGCTGACGGCGGCGCTTTGCTCCCATACGCCGGGGGTTCGGATAAAGCTGGAAGAGACCGCTTATGCCTTCCGCATCCTGAAGCATCCTGCGGATACCTTTTATGGCGCCTCCCGGGCGGGCAAGGCAAGCGTGGGTTCGGCAGTCATCATTTTTGCAATCTATGTTGCCGTGAAGCTTGCGGCGGCCGCATGCACCAGCTTTTCCTTCAACAAGTTCGGGCTGGCCGGGATGACGCTTATGGATGTGGCGTTAAGTTTTATCGCGCCGACAATGTTGTGGGTGCTTGGAAGCTATCTGGTAGGAGCCATCACCAAAGGGCAGGGTTCTCTGAGGGCGGTCTTCATCACGGCGGTCTACTGCCTGATTCCTCAGATTGTATGGTCGGTACCCATTGCCCTTCTCTCCAATCTGCTGACCAGGGACGAAATTTTCATTTATTATTTCCTGGTAGCATTGGCGGCGGCATGGACAGGCATCTATCTGTTTCTCCAGATGAAGGAAGTACAGGGATACGATTTCGGAGAAGCGGTAAAGAGATTGTTCCTGGTATTTTTTACCATTGCCATCGCCATCGTGCTGGCGGCGGCAATTTACGGCATCAGCATACAGGCGTATAATCTGGCAAATGAATTGATAAGGGAGGTACTTGGTTTTGTTTAAAAAAGCATTGAAACGCACAGGCATTGTACTTCTGCTTATTGCCGCTGTCTTTCTGATCCGGTTTCTGAACGGCCGGGAGAAGGATTCCGTCCAGTATACCCAGGAGACAGAAAAGTTCATTTCCAATGAAAGTTTAAAGCGGCTGGAGGGAAGCGGCTATCAGAAGGTTGCGGAGAATTCGTTTTTGAGCGTGGAGCTGAACTTCGCGGACGGGAATGTGCTTATCACAGACAAAGAGAGCGGATATGTCTGGAGAAGCGCCCCCCTGCAGGAGGAAATCCACAGGGAAGGCAGCAATGATACGTGGAAGAATAACCTGCGCTCTCCCATCGTCTATAATTACGTCACCGATACTGCCCAGCTGGATGCCAATTACGGCAATGTATACAGCGGTCAGACGGAAATATCAGTATATGAACTGGAGGGAGGAGTCCGCGTCTTCTTTTCCTTTTTGGATACCCATATTACGCTGGGATATGATTTGAGGCTTGTGGAGGACTATCTGGAGATTTCCGTACCGGCGAACCTTGTCTCCGATACGGGATTGGTCTATAAGCAATCGGAATCGGGACAGAAGGTGATTGACAAGAACCAGACATGCCTGCTGACGGAGTTTTCGGTGTTTCCTTATCTGGGGGCGGTGTTCGGAGAGAATGACACGGAAGGATATTTGTTTGTACCGGATGGAATCGGCGGCATTATGGATTTTTCCATTGACGGAAATGCCACGTCCCAGTTCGTGGGAAATGTGTACGGTTCGGATCTGGCATTGCTGAGCAATTACGATAATACCATTTATTCCGAGATGCGCAGCGCATTGCATGTGGAGTATCCCGTCTATGGCCTGGTGAGAGATGGGAATTCCTTTGTGGCGATTATTGAGGAAGGCGAGACCCAGGCAGATATCGTGGCGTCGAAAAAGGGAGTCCAGACAGGATTCCATTCGATTCAGTCCAGGTTCAGGCACCGCCTGAAATATAAAATCCTTACGAATACGGCGACGGGGGACGGTTATTTCACCTATTCTGATTTTAAGATTGAGCATTCCAGGAAAATATTATATCACTTTGACAGCGGTGAGAAGGCCGATTACGTACAGATGGCTAAGCTGTACCGCAGTTATCTGATTGAGAAGAACGGCATCGACCTTGAGAAATCTTTTGAGGCAGAAGAGCCCTTACAGCTGTATGTCATCGGCGGAGATATCGAAGAGAATGCCATAGGAAGCACCTTTCTTGTGGGGACGACTTTCGAACAGGCGAAAGAGATGGTGCGGTATCTGAAAGAACAGGGAATGGAAGCGGTGGATGTCATCTATACGGGCTGGTCCAAGGGAGGGCTTTCCGTAGCGGTTCCGGATCGTTTCCCCATACCTTCAAAGCTGGGAGGCAAATCGGATCTCGAAGAGCTCAGCCATTATGTGCAGGAACAGGGATACCGTTTTTACCTGTATGACGAATATGTAATGCTGGATTCTTCGAAAGGAGTCAGCACCAGAAAGGATACGGTATACAATATCCAGGATAACTCTATCTTGAACGGTGGTTTTGCCAATGATTCCTACAGCAGGGAACAGATGGAAAAATGCCGGAAAAAATACAGAGGCTTTGCCCTTGACGGAATAGAAGCCGGCGAACTGGGAGTTTATCTGTATTCTGACTTTAATAAAAACAGCCTGATGGACAGAGACAGCACAAAACAGGCGCAGGTAGCTTTGGCCAAAGAATTGATAGAGCAGTATGGATCGGTGCGGCTGCTGAAGCCCAATGCCTACCTGGTGCAGAACGGCGTTCACTTTACTGCTTTTCCGGGGGATAATTTCCATAATATCATCGATGAGACGGTTCCCTTTTACGCCATTGCCCTGCATGGACTGGTCACCTATAACATCGGAAGCTATAATAACGGGTTCTATGAGCCGAAGACAGATTTCCTTCGGTCCATTGAGTATGGAGGAAACGTCGCGTTTCATGTGACGGCATCGCCCACCAGCGAACTGATGCTGGGGGAAAGCTTCTACAGTTACAGCACGGAATTCGATCAGTGGAAAGAGGATATTGTGGATGTATACGGACGGTATCAGGAGTTCAGCAAGGCCACGGCGGGAAGATTCATTGAGGATCATGAGTTGTTATCCGGAACTGTGACCAAAGTGGTGTATGAAGGCGGAGTGGCTGTCCTGATCAATTATTCAGATGAGGATGATACCTATCAGGGGACAACGATTCCGGCAGAAGACTTTGTGATTGTGAGGTAGGGGCGTATGAAAAAGCTAAAAATTGAGTCAAAACAAAAGATAATCGGTTTCGCTTTCGTAGGTCCATGGCTTTTAGGCTTTGCAGTTTTTTCGGCCTATCCTCTGCTCTATTCCCTGTATATGTCATTCAATAAAGTGAAAGTATCGGGAAGCGCCCTGAAGATGGAGTGGATGGGTTGGGAGAATTACAATAAGGCTCTGTTACGGGATGCGGAGGTAATGAATAACCTGATCAAGGTGTTGCAGAACACAGTCATCATTATCCCCATCATTGTTGTTTTTGCCATTATCATGGCATTGCTTCTGAATGAAGAATTCAAAGGAAGGTCGTTTATCAGGGCAGTCTTCTTTTTGCCGGTGCTTCTGACAAGCGGAAATCTCATCGAAAGCCTGACTGCCCAGGGCCAGGGGACCGTCTCTTTCTTGAAGAGCGATACCATCAATAGCCTGTTGGCGAATATCGGCGGTTCGCTGGGGGAAACCCTTACGATGGTGATCGACAGTTTCCTGATCATCCTGTGGTATTCAGGCGTCCAGATGCTGATTCTCATAGCGGGAATGCAGAGCGTCAATCCAAGCGTGTATGAGGCGGCCACCATCGACGGGGCGGGCAAGTGGGAAAGCCTGTGGCTGATAACGCTGCCGAATCTGGTGCCCTTCATATTGCTGGCAACTATTTATACCGTTGTAGACCAGTTTACTGCGCCCTTTAACAAGATTATGGATTTTATCATGGGCCATATGAACAATGTCAAAACCGGTTATGGCTACGCCAGTGCCATATCGTTCCTGTATTTTTTGTTGATCCTGGGAATGATTGGGATTGTATTTCTCATGTTCCGCAGGTCTGTAACAGAGAAAAAGAGATGAGAAATGGAATCTTTTACAAAATATGACAGAAGAGTCATACGAGGGAGGGAAGATATGCGAAATCCTGCAATAGGAAAGGCATTCCGCTGGTTGAAAAGAAATCTGTTCGGAGGAGAGGTAAGGATCATTCCGAAGCTTATCCTGTACTTTATCCTGATCGTTTTTTCCCTGATCTATATCGAGCCGGTTTTATACATTATCAGCACATCTTTCAAGAACTATGCCGATCTGGTGGATCCTACTGCAAAGTGGATTCCCAAGGAGGGCACATTGGTCAATTTCATGTACGCCCTGGAGGAACTGAAGGTGATACCTCAGTTTACCAGGGATAAGACCTTCTGGGAGACCATCAGCTCTTCGCCGATGTTTCTATCGGTGATGACATCGGTTCCGGCTGCAGTCATACAGACTGTCACCTGCGCCTTGGCAGGATATGGGCTGGCAAAGCTGAAGGTGCCCTGCAAAAAGGCGCTGATCGTCCTGCTTGTATTCAATTATATCGTACCGCCCCAGGCCACTTTCATCCCCATGGCCTGGGTGTTCCGGAACCTGAAATTGGTGAATTCGCCGCTGGCGTTCATCGTTCCTGCCCTGTTTGGAAACGGGCTGAAATCCAGCCTTTTTATCCTTATCTATATGCAGTTTTTCAGGAAGATACCGAACGAGCTGGAGGAGGCGGCGCTGATTGACGGCGCGGGTTATCTGAGATTGTTCGTCAAGGTCATGTTCCCTCTGGCAAAATCCGCAAGGACTACGGTATTTCTGTTCTCGCTGGTATGGCATTGGAATGAGACATATCTGACAAGGGTATTGTACCCCAGCTTAAATACCATGAGCACCATTATTTCCACGGTGAAAGAGGATTCCAACTTTGCGTACTGGGCGGGATCCAACTACAACATCATGCAGGTGAAAATGGCTTCCTGTCTGTTGTTGATTGGGCCTATGCTGATAGTGTATCTTTTTACCCAGAAACAATTTACGGAAAGTATTGAACGGACGGGAATTGTGGGATAGACAGATTCCCACCATTCTGTGCCCCGGGAGATAGATATCATGTCTGAAGCCATGGACGCGGATCGGACGAAGAAAAGGAGGATAAGTATGTATCAGACAAAAGCAGTAGGCTGCAGAGAGTTATTGAAGGATTATGAAGGCAGGAAGCATGATTATGCCGCTTATCGGCTGGTTTTTGAGGGAGCGGAGGGATACGATGTCTACAATATAAGCCAGGAATTTGAGGAGGGCGGCCAATTCTACCTTGCCGGACGCGTGGAAAAAAGAGACAATGAGATTTCCTGTGTCCGCATTTTCCGCAGGACAGGGGAACACCGGTATACTGCAGATTTCCCTGAGATGGTGTTTGAGAGATTTCAGGATCCCTTTGTGACGCGTATCGGAGAGGAACTGGTTCTTGGGGGCGTGCAGATTGAGACGGATCCTTTATATCCGGAGAGGGTAATCAACTGGAGGACTCTTTTTTACAGGGGAAAGACAATCAGGGAGTTAAAGCTATTTGCCGCAGGACCTGCCCACATGAAGGATATCCGCCTGGGAGAGATGGAAAACGGTAAAATAGCAATCTTTACCCGGCCTCAGGGAAAAATGGGCGGCCTTGGAAAGATTGGGTTTACCAGCGTGGACGCTCTGGAAGAAGTGAATGAAGAGAGCATCCTGGGCGCAAGGATTTTTGACACGCATTTTCTTCCGGAGGAATGGGGAGGGGCGAATCAGGTCAATCTGTTGGAGGACGGACGCCTGGGCGTATTAGGACATATTGCGTACAGGGACGAGAACCATTTACATTATCATTCCATGAGCTTTCTCTTCGATCCGGAGACCATGGGGCACACCCCTGTCAAAATCATTGCAAGAAGAAGCGATATTCCCGCAGGAGGGGCAAAACGTCCGGATCTTGAGGATGTGATCTTCTCCGGCGGCCTTGTCAGGAGGGAAGATGGAAAATGGGAGCTGTATACGGGGGTTTCCGACTGTGAAGCCTGTGTGATTGAGATTGACGACCCATTTAAGGCATGATCCGGCGGGAACCGGAGGAGAGGCAGGTATGGCCAGGTGATACAAAAGGAACACGGGCAAATCAATTTATTCTGTAATCATAGGTTCTTATTCCAGGTATTGCAGGATGAAATTGAAATTGCCTATGAAAACGGTGACAGAAGTGTCTTCGGAAAAGTGACATTTGGACAATGGGAGACAGAAGTCTGCAGCGAAAACCAGTGCTGCCTGTTTTCCGAAAAACTGCTGCCCGAGCTGAATGTGATGCTGCGCCTACAGGTCACATATACCGTTCAGGATTCCATTGTCATCAAAAAAATCACATGCTGTCAGAATCATATCCTGAATCTGTATATCTCCCTGTCACAGCGGATAAGGCATCCGGAGACGGAGCAGATATGGTCATTCGGGGCAGTGAAAAACGAGGCAGTCTGTATTTACGGCAGCCGGAGCACACAGCCTTTTCCGGCGGCAGGTATGATATTAAAGTGCGGGGATGTGCTGGGTGTCCTGATGGATACCGGAATCGCGAATGAATGGTCAGGATGGCGTTCCCGGAGAACCGCGGACGGAAACGCCCCCGCAGTGACTGCCTACGACCCTGTCTTAATGGAGGAATCGGTAAAGGGCAAGGAAATCAGGCTTCATGCCGGGGAATATTATCCCACCTATGACATCCCCTTTGAAGCGGAGGGGAAAAACGGAGCATCCGCCTGGGGAAGAAAAGGATATGGGTATCTGCTGGAATGCAATGTGAGACGCGTCCCCTGCCGTCTGGCGGCCAGCGCGGCAGGGAAAAGGGTTCTGGATCGGACCTTCGAAACGTGCGGAAGGCAGGTGATTCCTGTTCTGGGCATGGCAGAGACTGCCCTTATCGAGATGTACTGGGAAGAGGGTGCGATAGAGCCGCTGCGTCTCTATGAACAGAAAAAGGAAGCGCGCCCCTGGCACAGTCTGCGGCAGAATGAGGAAAAATCGTACCGTTACTTTTTCTTTGTGGATAATTTTGAAGTCAATCTGAGAAATCTGAGGAAATACGCACAGATACATCTGGCGGAGGCTTTGGGATTCTCAGGGACAGCGGCGGAGAAAATACTGTATGCGGATTTCAGGATGCTGAACTGGCAGGCAGAACCGGGGCTTGGGGTGCCTTTGTGCGTACCCAGCATCGACTATTTTGAAATGTATTTCCGGGACGTATTCTGGAGCGTCAATGGCGTGGAGGATAAGGAGCTGAATGAGACCATCCTGGGGATGATCAAAAATACCATTGATTCCCACAGCTGGGTGGACAATATCATTACGCCCTATTTTGGCAGCAGGGAAAAAATCGATAATGAAATCAATTATCTTTTCATTATCTGGAATTACCTGAACTGGAAGAGATTCGGCCTCGCGCCTGACCTGGAACGGCTAGAAGGCATAGTACGGCTGCTCCTGAACCGTTACGATCCCCAGAGGAAAGGCAGGATCAAGATCAACAATCCCCAGTCTCTTATGGATGTGATGTGGCAGGCAGAACCCAGTTATTTCGCAGTGAGCCAGGGATACTACTGTCTGACGATGAAGACGGCGCTGGCCCTTGGAATCGGCGGTGTGGACGCGGCGTATGTGGAGGACACCAGAAGGGAATATGCGAGCTATTATGGGGAAGACGGGGAGGGGAGGAAATATCTTCGGACCTTTCCGGGAAACAGGCTGGGAGAGGGAGGCGGGGATCTGGACATTCTTTCCTGCCTGGATCTGGAACCCGAGTTCTTAAGCCTGTATCTGTTTGATGAGAGCCTGCTGGGAAAGGAAATCGTGACGGACACATTGGATCGGATTCCCGTTTTTGAGGGATGTATGATGCCGATCATCGCCTGTGCGGACGGAACCTTTTTTACGAAAGAGCGCAATCCCTTTAACGGGGGGCAGTTCTGGGAGGCCGGCCGTTACGCAAATGGGGGAAGTTATCTGAGGCCTCAGTATATTGCCCTTGCGGCGGGAAAGTATCACGGTTGGAAGCCAGCGGATGAATTGATGAAGAAGCGGCTGAAGGCAGAATTCGAGATCTGCCAGGAGGATCCTGTCAGCATGGAGTATCTACATGCTTTTGGCCAACCGGAAAAATGCAGCGGACATAAGGTGTTCGCGTGGAATGTGTTCGTAAATGAAATCAACAGATGGATCCGCAGGACCATAGATCCCGGATTTCTGGCAGGCGAAGACATCATATGACGACAGACAGTGGTCAATAGCTAATTGAGAACAGCTTCTGCTCCCCACGGCATCAGCCCATACGAAAGTGCTGGGCGGAGCAGACACGGAATTGGAATAGGAATAGGAGGAGAAACATATGGACAATTATTACCAATTTCATGATCTGGAGGATATGAAGAAGCTTCCAGGGCTCTCTATTCCCGATTACAGGGAGCTGAACAGGAGGTTTCTTGAGGCAGTGCATGAGCCCGCCAACAAAATATACAGAACGAATCCGGAGAACGGGCATCCCATTTTCGGGGCGTACACCCTCAGCGATTCCAATGAAATGGTGACCTGGGGGATCCTGGCAGTGGGCGAGTGGCTGATGAATCTGGATACGGAATGGATCGCGCCCACCTATTTTGATTTTTTCAGCCAATCCCATCAGGTGTTCCTGAATTCGCCCCATGGGAATGGGACAGAATTCTGGTATCTCTTTTATGTGAACCTGCTTGCAGGAGCCGTATACAGAACCCTGTACCAGGGGGACGAAAGGGCGGAAAGGTGCCTGATTGAGTCTGCCGGTTCCATGAAAGCGATGGCGCATAGGATAGCATATGATTTCAACGCCCAGGGATTTGATTTTGCCGCCGGTCACCCGTTTACAAACAAAGACATCTATCGTCAGCCGGATTCCTCAGCAGGGTATGCATACCAGATGCTTTTTGCCAGCCAGGTTCTGGGACAGTCCGACTGTCTGGAGGAAAGCATAAGGGCGATCAGGCTGTACCAGGCCCATGAGGGCAATCCCTGGTATGAGATTCCCAACGGAAGCGCGGGACTGCTGACTGCAGCATGGCTCCAGAGCCACGGCTATAAGAACGATGTGGAGAAGACGGCTTTCTGGGTATTTGACCATGAAAACGGTCCCCTGCAGAAGGGCAGCTGGGGAGAGGAATGTGTGAACGGTCTGATGATGGGCTGGCGGGGAGATACCAGAAAGGATGCCATGGATTCCGCTTACAGTATGGAGAGCCTGATGCCCATGCAGCTTTTGCTGCCCGCCGTACGGTTCTGTCCGGCTCTGGCGGAAGCGGTGGCCTGCTGGGTGCGCCATGTGATGTCCTCCTTCCAGCTGTTTTACGGACAGGGAAAGACGAAGCTGAGAGAAACCCGGCCGGATTTGAATCCGGCAGTTCCCTATGAGAAACTCCGGCGGACAGACGGGGAGGAAAATCCCACAGCATGCGGGGATTTTTGCGGAGAGAGATCCGTCTACGGCGCGGGATATCTGATGTGGCTGGACGCACTGGTGAGGAATACGGAGCAGGAGTGGATATTTGCGCTGGATCTGTCCATAACCGATTGGATCAGCCGGAAGACCTGTCCGGTATATCTGCTTCAGAATCCCCTTGACCGTGAGGTCACCATACATTTTACCGTGGCGGATATCTGGAGGAAAAAAAGACCGGATTTATTCGAAAAAACGTTTCAAGTGTGGGAATTGTCTTCCATGAGAGAAACAGGGACATCCGATGGGGAAATCACTGTCACGCTGGCGGCAGGGGAATGCGGATACATTGCGGTTTTGAAGGAAGCGCCTGAGACTGCGGGTCATTTTATCTGTGGGGCAGACGGGGAAGAATTATTATACCGGGAGGTCAACTGATGAAAATTAACAGATGCACACAAAATCCTCTTCTGACGCCTGCAGACGTAAGGCCCAGCAATCCGCGTTTTCAGGTAGACGGTGTCTTTAATTGCGGCGTGGCCCGATATGGGGATGAGATCATTCTTCTGTGCCGTGTGGCAGAGTCGGTGAAGCAGGATGAGGAAGGAAAGATTGAAATCCCAATCGTGGTGAACGAAGAAGGAAGGGATCGGATTGCCACGGTGGCATATGACAAAAGAGTCCAGACGCAGTTCGATTATTCAGACAACAGAACCATTTTCAGGACAAGGCCCAATGGAGGCAGGATTGCAGTGAATCTCACATCCCTCTCCCACCTGCGGGTAGCCCGCTCAAAAGACGGTATCCACTTTACCATTGACGAGAAGCCCAGCATTATGCCCATCGCCTCTCAGGAATCCTGGGGGATGGAGGATCCCAGGATCACGCAGATTGGTCAGGTGTACTACATCACTTATTCCGCGGTGACGGAGAACGGCGTGTGCGTTTCCCTGATGAAGACGGAGGATTTTACATATTTTGAGAGAATGGGCATCATCTTCGGGCCGGAAAACAAGGATGTGACGATATTTCCGGAAAAAATCGGAGGACAGTATGTGGCTTTCAACAGACCGGTGCCCTTTGGAATCGGAAATCCGTCCATGTGGCTTGCCAAATCCCCGGATTTGCTTCACTGGGGAGAACAGGAGCTGTTCATGGCGGCCTCTAAGGAAGATGGATGGGATGCCGGAAGAATAGGGGGAGGAGCTGTACCTGTAAAGACAGAGAAGGGATGGCTTGTGGTCTATCATGCGGCCGATGAAAATGACAGATACTGTCTGGGGATCTATCTGCTTGATCCGGAGGAACCGAAGAAGGTTATCGGAAAGCTGGACGTTCCTTTTATCGAGCCTGAGACCGTATACGAGAAGGAGGGATTTTTTGGCAATGTGGTCTTTACCTGTGGGGCGCTCCTGGAGGACGAGACGCTTATGATCTATTACGGCGCTGCAGATGATAAAATATGCAGGGTGGACGTGGCGCTTCAGGATATCTACGAGATGCTTGGAGTGTAGAGGGGAAGGACTACAGGGGACATGGAGGACCAGGATGGAAAAGAGAATAACGATGAAGCAGATTGCGGATGAACTTGGCATTTCCATTAACGCCGTGTCCCTGGCGCTGAACAATAAGCAGGGCGTCAGTGAAAGCACAAGAAAGCGTGTTCTACGGCTGGCTAATAAGACAGGGTATCTGGATCAATCCGACAAGTACAATAAAACCTTTTCCAGCAAACATATCTGTGTCCTGATACGCAAGATATATTTTCAGGACATGCATTTTTATTCCAGGGTCATATATGGAATCCAGTGGCAGGCGGACAGGCTTGGGTATGATATCATCATCCATTTCACGGATCAGGCGGACAGGATCCCGCCCTGTGTCCAGAATAAGAAGGTAGCGGGAATCATTATAGTGGGGACGGTGGAGGAAGACAGGATCCAAGCGCTCAGCGGTTATGGGATTCCTGTGATCGTGGTGGACAGCACTACTTACGGCTATCCGGTGGACAGCATCCTGGCAGACAACAGGGGCGGGGCTTTTCTGGCCGCCAGCCATCTGATCAGGAACGGTTACAGGAAAATCGGTTTTTTCGGGGATCTTGACTATTCCCTCAGCATTAAGGAGCGTTATCTGGGATATGTGGAGGCTATGGCTACAGTGATGGAAGACGGAGCCATGCAGACAGCTCTGCTGAATACAATGAAATATTCCCTGCTCCGGGATGTGGAAGCGTATGTGTTGAAAAAAAATGTGGCGGTTGTCGCGGAGCGGGTGAGGAACCTGGAGGAGCTGCCGGAGGTTTTCATGTGCTCTAATGACAGGGCGGCTATCTTTCTGATGAATGTGCTGAGGGAGCTTGGACACAGAGTGCCGGAGGACATTGGCATCGTAGGGTTTGACGACATGGAGATCAGTACCATGGTGATTCCCAATCTCACTACCTGTCATATCGCGAAAAAGAATATGGGAATGAAAGCGGTTCTGACATTGCAGTGGCGGCTTCAGAACCGAAGGGCAAAGCCGGAGAAAATCACGCTGCCGGTAGATTTGGTGCTGAGGGACTCGGTGGCGCCAAAATGAGAACAGCCTGCAGAAAAACCGTCAAACATAGGACGGGCAGGAAAGCGGTTTTACAGCTGTGAAGCATATATTTCATGTTTGCTTCACAGCTGCTTTTTCATGCCATCTATGCTAGGGCCTATTTCACCTCTTCATATGTCAGCTCGAAGATATCCTCTTTTATGATATACATGTCCGACAGGTCGTCTTCTCTGGCCGCCAGGTAGTCTCCTTCCAGCCCCAGCATATAAGTCCCTTTTTCCCACTGGGTAAATACCTTGGTGCGATTGTGGAGCTTCTTCGCGTGTATCCGGGAAGTGTCGCAGGGGGAGCAGGAACGGATGTACCCTTTCTCTGCCAGGGATTCCAGCGTCCTGGACTCTCCTATGCTGCTGTCGTGGACAGTGGGGGCGTATTCCGGATAATTCCCCTTTTGGAACTGATAGGGCTTCTGGAGGAGGCGGTAGGTCTTTTGGAATTTCGCCGCCTTAATGGGGTAGATCTCCGATTTCACGCCTACCATGATGTAAATGTCGTCATTGGTGGTGATATTGACATCGCCCTCCAGCATGCGGACAGTGATATTCTTCCCTGGGCCAAAGGCATCCGATGTGACGATATATCCCACTTCCACAGGCTTCTTCCGGTAGAGCGGGGTGTCGGAAAGGTCCGGCATCTGGCAGGGGGCGGAGCCGTTGTCGGAATAGGTGTAGATTACATCTGTGTTCAGGAAATATTCCTCCGTCCTGGTATAAAAGAATCTGCGGACCACCGCGTCCGGCTTCCCGGAATCCACGGGCAGGAAGCCGCCGGCTTTCCGGGCATGGCCGCCGCCGGAGTTGGGCGCCAGGAACTTGGCGATGTCGATGGCCTGGGTCTTTTCGGTGCAGCTGCGGACGGAGAATTTCGCGCCGTCGTTCAGCATGCAGTAGGCGATGCAGATGTCCACTTTGTCCACTTCCATCAGGGTGTCGCTGATCACGCCCAGGATATTGGGGTCGCAGCGCTGGGCCTCGGCGATGGCAAAATGGTATTCAGTGCTGTAGTCATATGCTGTCAGCGCCTGGACGGCAATCTTCAGATCCTGGAAGGACAGATTGGAATTCTTCAGCAGGATGATGGTGTTCTGATCGATGTTGGATTCCAGCTGGTCGCGCATGGTCTTGTCCATGGGGTGATAGATTTCGTCCATTTTGTTGGTGTCCATGTACAGGCCGTAGTAGAGGGCGGTGGACAGCTCGCAGTGGGCGCTGAAATCAAAGCCTGCCTCCGTGAGCATGTCCCAGACGATGGTGGAGCAGGCGCCGTAGCTGTCGCGGATTTCCCGGAGGGGCGGCAGGTTTTCCGGCTTTGAGACCTTGTGGTGGTCGATGACGGCATATGCCTTTGCCTGGAAATCCTGGACGTTCCGCTCTCCGTGCTGGCAGTCTATGGTGAGCAGCAGGTCCGGCTCCTCTAAGGATGTCACGTATTCGACGGGTATCTGGAAAGGTTTTTCCAGCAGCAGAAGCAGATTCGGCTTCTGGATGGCGAACTTGCCGCCGTAGATCAGGCGGACATTCCGGCCATGTTCCTTCAGGTATAGGTATACGCCGTACCCGCTGGCAATGGCATCGGCGTCCGGGTCGTTATGGCATTGTATCACGATATTTTCGTATTCGGGCTTCAGCAATTCTTTTAATTTCATGATTCGAATCCTCCTGTCCTGTATCTGTTCTATTATGACAATACTGCCTGTAATCTATATTTTCCAAATAGTATTATAAGAGATTTTTTCCGGGAGTACAATAAATATATTGATTTTTCATATAAAACAGCACGAAAGTGATGAGGTCTTATGTTGAAAGTGAAGTATACGAAGCGACACGAAGCAAGATATGATGAAAAGATAGAAACAGCTAAGAAGTTCCTGCGTATGAATAAGGAATTGTCTACAAATAACTGATGCGAGTTTATAGCCGTTTTCGTTGTA